>WNDY01000099.1 GCA_009914555.1 Xylophilus sp. | reverse complement strand
ATGGTGATTCGCCCGAGCCGTTCTTCGGCTTGAAGCTCTTGATCGACGCCCAGGCTTCGATCAGCGTGCCATCGACAGAGAAGTGGTCCGTTGACAGCAGCCGCTTTACCTTGGGCTGCGAAAGGATCGCACCCAGGAACTTCGCGGCGATGTCGCCTTCCAGCAGCCGGTCGCGGTTCTTCGAAAACACCGAATGGTCCCAAGCTGGATCGTCAATGCCAATGTCGACGAACCAGCGGAATAGAAGGTCGTATTCCAACCGCTCCATCAAAAGTCGCTCAGAGCGGATTGAATAGAAGGCTTGCAGAAGCATGGCGCGCAGAAGCTTTTCAGGCGCGATCGATGGCCGCCCGATCGGCGAATAGAGCGCTGCGAACTCCCGTTCCAGCAAAACGAGCGCGTCGTTCACGATCTGCCGGATTGCCCGCAGCGGATGATCACGACGAACACGATCCTCCAGATCGACATAACTGAAGAGTTGACCTGTCCTCACATCGCCGCCACGCATCCATCAACTCCGAATCTCGACAAAGCCAATGAATCACGACCAAAGTCTTCACGCCAGGCCTTTTTCAACAGCCTGCTAGGAGTAATGCAATGAAGATCGTCCTTATTGCTGCCGCTGCACTCGCTATGATTTCAAGCTCTGCACTAGCGCAGGAGCCGCCTAAGCCACCTGCACCTCCATCTGCAGAAGCGCCGGGCACGCCACCACCACCTCCGCCACACAGAGGTCCGCCTCCCGGAAAGTCAGCACACATCCGCGTTGAGGATAAAGGCTTCAAGGTAGATGTAAAGTGCGCTGAAGATCAGTCAACGAACGACTGTGCTGAGATCGATTACAAGTTGCTCGATCGCGTTGGCCCACCGAAAAAGTAACCTGGTTAAGCTGACCCGCCTCGATAGGGTTATTTTATCGCACGGATACGAAAAACCCGCCCAGTGAATTATCTGAGCGGGTTTTTTGGGTTTTCGCCGGCGGGAGGGATCGGTACGGGTTGGATCAGCCAGCCAACTTAGTAAATGCTATCAAGGTTAATGTGCGGTTAAAATAACTTAGGTTGTAATACTAGCCGTCCGATTTTTGGCGCGCAGTTCGATCGCCTTCAATCTCTCCGCAAAGAATATGATCTTGTTCAGATCATAAAGACGGCTAGCCACGTCCTTCTCACCAAACCGGTAGCAAGCCTTAAAGATGTTGCCGAGCGCAAAGGACATGCGTTTGTGTTCAATAAGGTCGTTTAACTCGTTTGCACCTTCAGGCAGCTCGTAATAGCTAGTCGAGCCACCGTCGCTTATAATTGCCGTCATACACCCTCCCTCACCTTCCGCTTTGGCTCTTCGAACTTCTCTGTCACAGGTCCGCCCGCCAGTAAGCCACGCAACGCTGACAGCTTGCCTTCCACAAGCGGTCGGAAGCGCCTTGCAGCAAACGGCGGGTTTTCATAACCAAACTGCGGGCAAGTTCTGCGATCTACGCCCTTGAGGCGTACGCCGATGTAAGAGCCGTGAATATAATGCTCAAAAGGTCCGATCCACTCTATCTCGTAAATCTGGCCTTCCTTCACCTCGAGGTATTGCTCAACGCCAACGACTGAATCGATGCAGACCACTTTTTGCCCAACATGGAATTGGTTCATGCTGAATCTCCTGCAAGGATGACTTCGGCAATACTGCCTCCTGCAATTCTATGTATATCCGACCACGCATATTCATCGTCGAATACGCAGATCGCTATCGCGGCACATCGCTGCCTTTCTGCAAGGACGGCTGCTGCAATTCTCTCCTCGATGTGACGCTCAAGTTTAATTGCTGCAATATTTTCGCCCATCACGCCGCTGCCCTATTCTCAATGCTTCGATACTCAACTGCCACATCGTGCTGCATCGCTCGATCGATGCCCATCTTCATTCCGCCGCTGATACCACGATCAGTGTAAACAACGCATTTCGTCGCCACACGATACCAGGCAAGGCCTGCCTCTATCCCCAAGGACCGTTCATCGGGCTGCATATCGTCCAGCACTTGTGTGTTCAGCAAATGGCTAGAAATCGGCGCCTCGCCTCGCCGCAGGCTGTCTAAGAGGCACGCTCGTGCATATGCTATGTTTCCTTCCACGTCGCCGCTGTACGGCGTTTCGATGATAACGAGTGATTGACGGTTGTCGTTATAAGGTTTTGGCAGGCACCTTATAACCCCTGACCTTGACCGCTGACTTTCAACAGCGGCACGTGCGGCTTTGTCTTCGGCTTCTTCAAGCATATTCTCTCCTCGTGTTGTGGTGAAACGCCGGTTGGTGGGCGGCGTGGGGTTGGTATTGTCTGGATGCGGTTTCCAAGCCTACAGTGGACAAACAATCAGGGAGGCCGATATGCAAATATTAGATGCCAAGTACATTGGGAACTCAGTCAGCATCCATCACTGTGCAGTTCTCCGGAAAGAAAGTGGTCGTGGAATATGGCCCGATAGCTCCACCGTTGGACGGAACAATGCATTCCCCATTCATCGACAATAAGGATCTAGCCATGAAAGAAATTTTTGCACGAACCAACCAACTTGAGACTGAAATTCGAGCGGCCGTCGCAGACTATCTAGCGTCCCAAAAGGGCTGACAGTTAGGCTGCAGCCCTTTGACTATCCGCATTATCATTAGCCGCCGCATACTTCCCTGGGACCATTTCCGGCCTAAGTGTAAGGCGTGAAACTTCTCCGTGTAGTTTTGAATAAGTGATAATCTTCGCGCTTCTGCCCGAAAGCCATCCTCCGCCCGCAGCATAAGCATCAGGAGCGGCAAGTGTTTCATGGCGTTCTACATACATCAGGCCTGATTTGCGCCCTTCGTCAGAATGCAGGTGATCAATGTGGGCGTAGGCATATTTGCTACGTCCGTACATTTCGCGAAATTTACCGGCTAACGTTGCATCGACATTGTTGACGCCACGCTTGTGACCGTGATGTGCAAAGATTGCAGTGCTGCCCCACTCATATGCATAGTAGAGGCTGGGAGAGTTATCTACGGTAATGCGCGGTTCATTCTCATACATCGCCGCCAGCATTTCCCGGAGCCATGCAGATGAGGCCGGATCGTGGTTGCCCTGCGCCATAATGATATGCACATGCCGGTGCTTTTGCAGCAACATATCAATCACACGACGTACCGTGCGGATGATCACTCGGATGATCTTCTGTAAACGTGAATCCGAATCCAAAACATGCTTGCTTGCAGGCGGTTACTGTTTCCATGCTGTCGTAGTGAGCAAGGTCGCCCAATTGCGCAAAAACAGCGGTATGCGCATCCGGCGCCAGATCGATCGACGCCGCAAACCAATCAGTCACAAGCTGCTCGGCAATCTCAATATCATAATCAGCGCCGGTTTCTTCCCTCCAAGCCAACATGCCGAAATGCGCATCAGTTAAACAAAAGAAATTCAACAGATCCTCGCGACAACCTTTCGGCGCAGGCATGATAGATACGCGGGGCAAATCTTCTTTAAGCGCTTCAACCATGGCTGTGATCGCGGCACGCTGTTGGTCAGCGTCCGCGCGTTCCATGATGTGCTGCGTTACGATGCGGCCTTCGCTGTTAACGAGCGTCGTCTTGCCTTTTACCGCCGGACCGGCAGTCGCCTCATAAACAGGGCCAGACTCTTTCGCCTGGCGCATGTATGTGCCGTTAGGCGTCTCGATCAGGCTTTTGATTGCATAGCCTGGTAGCGTTTCCTTCGGACCCATCAATCCGAGCTCAGCCGCGCGTTTGATGCTGTCGTGAAATGCAGACTTCTTGACACCGCACGCGTGGGCAGCCTTCGTTATAGTGCCGTGCTGCTGATACGCAGCAACACGGCGGGTTAGTTCTTGTTTTGAAAGGCGCGTGTTCGCCCGCTGTCTGTCATTGGACATACAGTCTCCTCGTGTTGGTTGGCTTGCGGGTTGGTGGCCCGCAATTTGTCATTGTGGTGGAAGTGAAAGGGGCGTCAAGTGTAAAGAACGCCTACATTTCTATCGAGTGCAGCGCCATATATCAAAAATCCAATTTGAAAAACTTTCTCTTGTCAATCAAATGTCCACCGATAATAACGCACCCATGTGCCGGAAACAGGGTGTGGCCCACGTCCGACAATTTTGAATCCTAAATGTTTGTAGAACCCAGCTGCGCTGGTATTACCTTCGGCCATTCGGAGAGTAAAACCGGCCGGCATTTGTCTTTTGGCTTCTTTTATAAATTCGGCGCCAATTCCCTTGCCTTGAAAAGAGGGAAGTACAAAAATCTGATCAAGTCTACCTTCTTTAGGTTTTAACGCCAGCATACCGACGATCTTATCGGCACTTTCTGCTACAAAGAGGAGCCATCCATTTTCCAGTTCAAAATCAATACGCGTCCGGAGATCAACGACTAAAGGCATGATGACTGCTGCATCCATTTGAGCAGCACTTTCGTGCCAAACGGAAGCAACAATATCAAGATCGTTTTGGGCCGCTAGACGTAAATTGATCACTGGTCGCATCAAACTCTTTATAAACTAAAAATCGACGGACTCATATCACCCCCTCACCCGCGTCGTCTTCTGCTCAAACACACGATCCATGCGCTCGGTCAGCCCATCAATACGGTTTGCAACGCTTTCGATTGCGCGCATGATCTGCGAGGTCTGTTCCTGCATCCCGGCCTTTGTGGCGAACGTTTCGGCTGATCGCAGCTTATAATCTGACAGCTCCTGCCGCGTCAGTGCGGCAAGCGCCGTGGCTGCTTCGGCTTTAGCGGCCGTTTCATTTCTCGCGGCGTTGATCTTGCTGTCGACGTACTTCCAAAGGCCAAACAAAAAGCCAAACAACATCACGATGAAGCCGACAACGCCCATGATTTCAGGTCCGGTCATGCTTCGTTTCTCTTTAGATTAAACATAGTTAATGTGCCCCTTTGTGTTCGCTTAAGGTCTTTGCTGATATGATTGCGGCATGAGACAGGTATCGAACAGTTTGATTGGCGAAATCTTCGGTGCGGTTCTGCGAGTTTTATGCATCACGGTGCCGGTGATTGTTGCACTGGCGGCTATAGTCTTGATCGTGAAATACGAAGAAGGACGGGCGTTCATGCCGAAAGAGCAAACCCCGGGAGTGACCGAGCCTTTGGGCAACTGACCTCAAGGCCGTACCCCGCACAGCTTTTCCATTTTCTCATTCTCGGCCAGGATCTGGCGCTTGGTTTCTGTTGTGTCGTCGTGACTGGCGTAGATCGCTCGCGCAACATCGCAATAATTACCGCTTGTCGCGCATCCACTTAGCAAGCCGAGCGTCAACAGCGCTGTCATCAAGACGGCTGACTTCATTTTCTATCTTCCTTGCTTTGGTTGCGGATTGTGCGTCGCGCGCGGTCTGAGCCGTTTTGCTATCAGACCGTCCTTTGAGATACGCGCCGACAAGGACAGCCAGCGCCGCAGCGATTGCCACGGCGTAGCCTGTCATGCGTGCCTTTATGTTTGCAAGCCAAGTCACGCTGCCACCCTCTTCAATTCGAGCCTGCCCGTATGCCACAGCCAGAAGCCACCACCGATGGCGACGAGGACTAAGGCGACAGTCAGAAATGCCCACGGATTTGAAACAGCACTGATAAGACCGGTCAGAAACGTACCGCCACCAGCTGCGACGATGGTTTGCACCGTCTTATCCTTGAGCAAAGGCACGTCATCAGGCTTAGCGTCATCAGCAGAAGCGGCTTTCATTTCACGGGCAGCGATAAGGCTGTCTAGGAAGTTGCGATAATAGCCAGCAATTAGCGTGGCCTTGTCGGTGCCGTTGACGATAGCTCGCGCGCCTTCAGGATCTGCTTTGCCCTTGCCGAAATAATCCGCGAGCTTTCGCCCCGTGAACTTGCCCAGCACCATTCCTTCAAACAGGATGCGGATGGCCGTCCCGAGCTCAAGCGCCTTCTCCGGCGCATCGGCAATGCCGAACTTCTTGTAGTTTTCCTCGCCAGTAATCTGAGGCAGGCCTCGCCCGCGATAAAGCCAACCATCGTTTGCATTATCGTTGCCCATGCGACCGCCATAGACCTTGTTTGCGAACTTTTGAGGCCGGCGAACATACGGCTGGGCGGCCGCAATCGACGAAAAACGCTTCGGCCATGTCTTCCGAATTTGAGCCGCGCTGGTGTAATTCAGGTTTTCAACAACCGGCTGCATCTTGCCGCCTGTCTCATGAAAGACAGTCGCAAGAATATAAGCGATCTGCTCGTCGGGTAGATTGCGGCGCTCGGCTTCGGCCAAGATAGCCGATGTGCCATCAACCTGAGCTTGGCTCAAACGGCCGCCAAAAGGTGCGCGCCTCGCATACGCGAAGAACGTTGTTTTGTTCATTTGATTGTCCTTGGAATTATATTTGCGGAAGTCACGCAGTTTTGGTGCGGCTCTCGACTGAAAAAACGCCTATCTGTACGGTGGCGTACATTGATTAGGCGTGGATTTATGAGATGATGAGTTGGCGCGAAGACGGTCTGCCAAATACTGCTGTGCGCAAAGCTCCGACTAGATCCGTCTCGTCGGGGCTTTTTTATTGCTCGGGGATCGACTTCTGGGTGTGGTTTCGTTCCCTGCACGACTTGTGCATTTCAACCACAAACTGTACCATCGCGTTTTTATCAGGAGGGGATCATGGACTGGATCAGCGCTATTAATATGGCTTTGGCAATATCGATGGCAGGGTTCGGCCTATTATGTCTCGTGATTTTGTGGGTACAGCGAGATTGAAACTATCGCCTCTCTGTACGCTACCGTACATTGCATTGGCACGCATTTGTGAGAAGATACTGATGCGTATCGACGTCACCGCAGACAGGCTGTACGCATGGCCTCAGCTCGTTAAAGATACCCACGAGCTGGGGCTTTTTATTTCTGCCCCAAAGTAGAAGTTCATGGACTTGCGCTCAACGCTTAGTTTCCGAATAAAACCCTTAGGTAGCCTCGCACAGCCTCTTTTTCAGAGAAGCTCCGTCCTCTGATTTGCAGATAATCACGATCGTACCGGGTCTGAAGTTGTTCGATGATGGCAGTTGCTAAGGCATTCGCATCTGCAACCGGAACAAGAAGACCGTACTTTCCGTTCTCAAGAATTTCTCTTGGTCCGCTCGGACAGTCCGTGCTCACGACAGGGCAACCACAGGCTAGAGCTTGGACTAAAACACCAGGCAGCCCCTCATACTTCGAGGACAGAACAAATAAATCAGCGTTGCGCATGTACTTAAACGAATTTTGAACGAAGCCCTCAAATATAACATCATCTGTGATATTTAACTTCTCTACCAATAGGTTGAGATCTGAGAGCATTGGACCTTCGCCCAATATGATCAGACGAGCTTTAATTTTGGTTCGGACTTTTGCAAATGCTTTTATTAGTGTTTCAAAATCCTTTTGGGGCTTCAGCTTCCCTACTGCGAGAATTACGGGGATTTCTTTATTTTTAAACCAAACATGCTGCATGTCCTCCAATGATTGTTCTTCAAGTGTCGAATTGTATACAGCATTGTCAACGGCATGAAGCTGATGATCAGGTAACTTTAGAGCTTCGCCCAGATCTTTAGAAACGCCCTTTGAAACAGAAACAATTGCATCGGCCCGTTCAAAAAAATACCTTAGCGTTGGGGCTATGTGTTTCTGACGCCATTTCGCTCGCCCGGTATAACCTTCACTCAATTGGTTTCGTTGGCCTAAAACTATGCGTGTATAGACATCTGACACCGTTCGTGCAACGACCGCTGCGATGTTACCATAATCTAGCAGGCTGTTGAAGAAGTCTCTGGTTTGGCCTTCAGCACGGCCTCGTCTCCGCTATCGTATGCGAACGTGATCTCGATCGCGCCATCATCGAGTAACTCGGCATGACCGTCGCCCGATACTTCGTCCATTTCATCGCTTCCGCGCCATCTGAAGAAGACCATGGACGTGCTGTAGCCGAGATCGAGGCTCGCTTGCATCGCACCGAAGGCGATTTCGCCATGCCCGTTGGCCCCGATGGTGATTGTGGCGGGGTCAACCAGGTCGAGATAATCCCGATCCCATAGATCGGCCTCGACGATCCGCCAGCGGCCAATCAGGCGGCAGTTCGGGGCCGCGCTCATGACGACACCGCCAACAGTTTCGGCAGCCGCACCAGATCATAGGCGGCGGCCGCGAAGGTGAAGGCCCATCCGACGCGGTCGCGGCCACGGAACTTCGTCTTGTCCTGCCCCGCGACGGTCTTGATCCAACCGAACGCCTCCTCGATGCGCTTGCGGATGCGCAAGCTGACCCCATAGCCGGAATGGCGCGTCGTGCGCCCGTCAATGGCCGAGCGGCGACCATTGACGTTCTGCGCCAC
>WNDY01000098.1 GCA_009914555.1 Xylophilus sp. | reverse complement strand
TTGTACAACCAGCAACTGCCGCAGTCAGCGCTGGGCAGCAAGACGCCCATGCAGGCCATGAAGAACTGGTATCAGACTCACCCGCATCTGTTCCATAAGCGGCTATATGATCGTCCGGGATGCGACATGTAGTCCCGGTTGCCCAGAATGCCCACGCTGCCGCCGCGCGCCACCTGCCCGCCGGCGTAGGCTGGCGGCAGGCCGTCCGCGCGTTCGGCCTGGGCCCTCACCGTGACCTCGGCCAGTGAGGCCCCCTCGCCAGAGGGCGGAGTGGGCGGCACTGCCTTGAGCGCAAACCCACCCGCCCCGGCCCGCGAAATCCCCACGCCCGTGCCTTGCAGCAACTGCTCCAGCGCCTGCCGGGGCGTCAGCAGCCCCTTGACGGCCCGCGCATTGCGCCCGGCCATGTCGGCTTCGTCGAACAGCACCTGCTGCCTGGCCTGCTGCCCGAACACACCCAGGGCGGAAGCCAGCGGCTGGGCGGCGATGTCGAAGGGGACCTGTGCCTCCTGCGCATGGGATGCCGCCGGCGTGGCGGCCAGCGCGGCCACCGCACAGATGGCCAGCAGCGATGGCATAGGCAGCGCCACGGCGGGCACGCGCTCGTGCCTGCCGCGCCGCCGCACGTTCGCCGCGAATACTCCGCCCGCCAGGGCTCCCCTCAGTTTTCTTGTTGCCCGCATCACCAATCCTGCGTCGTTCATGGCCCGGCGCGAATGCGCGTCAACTGGACGCCGCGCGTGCACAGGATGGGGACGATCCCAGGGCTTGCCTGCTCCTGCCGGAAGCGGCACCTGGGCCCGACGCGGAGAAGATGCGCCGGAACGATGGTTCGCTCCGGCCGGCTTCGCCAACCTGCGCGCGCATGGCGCGCCGCTTGTTTGCGGCCGTTGGCTGGGGGAAGCGCGGGCTGGTGTACCTGCTTCGGCCCTACTGGCTGGCAGCCGAGGGAGGCCGAAGAATTTCGGTCCCTACAGGAAAAGACGTAGTTTTCAGGCGCAGCACGAACCCGTGAGTACGCGCCAAATTGCAACCAATTGAAACCATCCCGTGCGGATCAGCGGCGGGAGATCATCCAGCCGCCGTCGGGCTGGCGCCGCACCCGCACGGGCGCGATGTCGGGCAGCAGTTCCATAAAGGCGTCGGGTGCGGACGTCGAGAAGTAGGCCGACACGGGCAGGTTGGCCAGTTCGGGACCAGCCAGCGTGACGGGCCGGCCCAGGTAGCGCGCGACTTCCTGCGCGACTTCGCCCAGGGGGCTGCGCTTGAACCGCAGTTGGCCGTTGCGCCAGTCGCCCACGGTGTCGGCGCTGACGGGCACGGAGACGTGCTGCGCCGTGGAGGGATCGACCGAGACGCCGGAAGCGGGGCCGAGCACGAGCACAGGTCCGTCGGGCGCGGCGCGGTCGGGGCACACTTCCACCTTTCCCTCGCGCACCTTGACGATCAGGCGCGGCGGCGCGGCCCGCACGTTGAAGGCGGTGCCCACCACCTTGACCTGGCTGCGGCCGGAATCGACGGTGAAGGGCCTGGCCGCATCGGCGCTGACCTGGAAGAAGGCTTCGCCCTGATCCAGCACGACCTCGCGGCGGCGGGGGTAGTAGCGCACCTTCAGGGTGCTGTCCCAGTTGAGCGCGATGTGCGAGCCGTCGGGCAGATCGATGTCGCGGACCTCGCCGCGCGCGGTGGCGACGTCGAGGCTGTAGCGGGCCGTGTTGTCCCATGCATACCAGCCGCCGCCCAGGGCCAGTACCAGGACGCCGGCCAGAATGGACGCGAACGCCGGGCCGCGCGCGACGGCCCGCCACCAGCCCCGCCATGGCTGCGCGGGCGCGGCGGTTGCGGGCCGGGCGCGGGCCGCGGGGCTGAGGGCGGCCTGCGCGGGTGCCTGCTGCTGGGCGCGGTACTGCTTGAGCTGGCCGAATAGCTGCCGCGTGCGGCCCATGCTGTCGAAGACCTCGCGGTGGAAGGGATCGGCTTGCAGCCAGGCGTTGAGCGCGCGTTCGTCGGCACTGGTCCAGCCCGGCTCCTGCCGGCGGGTGAACCATTCGGCGGCGGTCTCGTGCAGGTCCACCAGGGTGTCCGGCGCCATGCCGGGCGGCAGGGGCTTGTTCATCGTGTGCGGTCTGCTTCGTGGGAGTTGTTGTCGTGCCCGGCCGCGTCTTGGGGGGCCGGCGCGCGCAAGCGCTGCATCTGTTCCAGGCTGCCGTACTGTATGCGCAGTTCGCAGTACGCATAGGCGCGGCTGACGTGCTTGGAGACCATGCGCGGGGAGATGCCCATGATGGCCGCGACTTCTTCCTGCGTGTGGCCGTCGAGGACGTTCAGGGTGAACGCCTCGCGCTGGCGCTCGGGCAGTTCATTCAGCGCCTCGTCGAGCCGGGCCAGGCGCTGGCGGTGCGCCGCGCGCAGCAGGGGGTCGTGTTCGTCGCCGCCGGGCAGCGCGGCCAGTTCATCGCCGGCGTCTTCGATCGACAGCATCTCCATTGCCTGCGCCTTTCCACGCTTGCGCCAGCCATCGACGGCCAGGTTGCCGGCGGCACGGTCGAGGTAGGCCAGTTCCGCGCCGGCTTCAGGTGTGCGGCCGGAGGCGGCCATCTGGGCGAAGACCTGCTGCGCGGTGTCTTCGGCTTCCGCATGGCTGCCCAGGCGCCGTTGCAGCAGGCGCACGATGGGCTTGCGCCAGTTCTGGTACAGGGTGGCCAGCGCGGAGGAAGGCTGCGCGTCGGGCTGCGGCTCGCCCCGCACTGCGGCCGACGGATCGCGCTTCATGGCATCGCCTCCTGCCAGAACAGGCGCGGCAAACGGGGCCTTTGCAAGGCCCGGTCTGCGAAGACACCGGAACAGGAGGTTGAATGGGGTAGCACAGGACGCAGCGATACGCCATCGATCCGGAATGGCAGAGCCCCGTGCGCCGGTGGATGGCGAGGGGCGGACGGGCCTGGCTACATGCGGAGATCGAACGGCTGAATGAGAATGAACTCGATTGTACCGAGCGCCATCGACTACGCCCGGATGGATTGCCAGGCCGCCCGCGAGGGAGCGCTGGCGCGCCGCACTTGCCGAAAAGTAACCTATACGTTACCATTCACCCATGCCGATCCAGATCGAGGAGTACGTCCGCGAGGACGGCAGCAACCCCTACCAGGCGTGGTTCAACGCGCTGGATGCGCAAGCCGCTGCCAAGGTGACGGTGGCCAAGGCGCGGATGGAGTTGGGCAACACCTCGAACATCGAGTGGTTCAGGGGGATCGGCGAGTACAAGATCGACTGGGGGCCGGGCTACCGCATCTACCTGGCGCAGGATGGCGCGGCGCTGATCGTGCTGTTTGGCGGCAGCAGCAAGAAGGGCCAGCAGAAGGCCATCGACCAGGCCGTGCTGCTGCACGAGGAATACAAGGCGCGCAAGAAGCGCCTGGCCGCCGCGCCCAAGGTGCAAGGCAAAGGAAAGGACATGAACCGATGACGCTCACGCGCGATTTCAAGCAGACGGTGGCCGAGCGGGCCGAGCGCGATCCGGCCTTCGCCCGTGCGCTGCTGGACGAGGCGGCCACGCTTTTTCTCAGCGGCGAGCCGGACGCGGCGCGCCTCATCCTGCGCGACTTGGTGAACGCGACGGTCGGCTTCGAGCATCTGGCCGAACTGACGCAAAAGCCCAGCAAGAGCCTGCACCGCATGCTCTCGCCCCACGGCAATCCGAACATGAACAACCTGGCGGCCATCTTCGACGCGATCCGGGACTGGCTGCGGGTGGGCTTCGACGTGCGCGTGGTCGAAGCCGCGTAGCCCGGATTCGTCAGCGCCCCAGGCCGCGCTGCCGCCCAATCTCCCACGACACCCCGCCTCCGCGCACCGTGGCGGCGATCTGCTGGCCCAGGCGCTGTTCGATCACCGGCTTCCACGGCACCAGGCTGAAGCCCATGCCGTCTTCCAGCATGGCGTAGCGCCCGCTGGCGAGTTGGATGGACTGGCGGTAGATGCCGCTGGCCTGCTGGCCGTCCTTCAGCGGGTGGAAGCTGCGGCCGGTCTGGGCTTGCAGTTGCTTGCCGACGCTTGCCAGTTCGCGGTCGCGCAAGGTCGCCAGCAGGTTGCGGGCGAGGACGATGCGCTGGCCCCGACGCTCGGCCAGCCCCTGCCCGGCGAGGAAGTCCACGCGCTGCTGCATCGCCTCGCACACCTGGGTGCCGAAGCCCTGGGGCGCCAGCGCCTTGCCTTCGTCCAGCAGTTGGCGGTCCAGCCAGGTGGCGCCGAGGGAGCGCACTTGCTGGTCGAGGGACAGGTGCGAGCGCAGTTCGATAGCTTGGCCGGGGGCCTTGCCCGCGTCATGCCGCTGGGCCTGCGCCTGCAAGTCGCCGGGGATCTTCCAGACGCCATCGCCCACGCGCTCCACGATGCCCGCGCGGCGCAGCGCCTCCAGCCGGCGCACGTGGATCTCCACCGTGGCCTGCGGATCGCGCTCGCCGACCCGTTTGAGCTGGGCGGCATGGCCCGCCGTGGTGTAGATGCCATCCTTCGATGCGGCGAGGATGGCGCGATCGACGGCCCTGGGCTGCCCGGCCGTCCTGGCCTCCACGATGCCGCCGATGGGCAACTCGCCCAGGTCGGCGCCGGCCGGCAGCTTGAGGTAGTGCGCGCGGCCGTCGATGCCATCGACCACCAGGTAGCCCCGGTCGTGCAGTGCGTCCGCCAGGCCCTTGCCGACGATGCGGCCGAGCACGGGTGCGCCTGCCTCGCCGATCACCAGTTCGCGCTGCTGGCCGGCCAAAGCGCGGCGCATGGCGTGCAGCGCGTCCTCGCGCTCACCCAGGGCGCCCAGCGTGGCAGCCAGGCCGGGTTTGAGCGTCCAGCGGTGGGCATCGACCCGCTCGGCCAGGCCCATGCCTTCGAGCCGCTGCAACCGGGCGCGCAGGACGTTCTGGCGCTGGCGGTCCTGCGGGCCTGCCTTCGTGAAGTCGATGCCGTCCGCGCCGGCTTGGCGGATCAGCGCCCGGTCCAGGCTGGTGAGCCGCTGCTGGTCCACCTCGCGCAGCAGGCTCTGGCGCATCTCGGCCTCGGTGCGCGGCCCCAGCCATTCGGTGGCGATCTCGCTGGCGCGATGGCGCATGCCGTGGGCCATGTAGTCCGGGGCGATGGCCAGGTGCTCGCCGCTGGCGGTGTGGCCGTTCAGCACGATGTGGGTGTGCGGGTTGTCCGTATCCCAGTGGTCCACGGCCACCCAGTCCAGGCGCGTCTCCAGGTCGATCTCCATGCGGCGCATGAGCTGGCGCGTGAAGCCCTTGAGGTCTTCGATCTCCAGCCCATCCTCGGGCGAGACGATGAAGCGGAACTGGTGGCGGGCGGCCTTGCCCCGTTCCTGGAAGCCGTTGAGGTCGGCCGCGTCGGTGCCGGTGCCGTAGGCCCGGCCCCTCTGCCCGTTGCGCGTGACGCCCTCGCGCTCGATGTAGCGCAGGTGGACGGCCACCGAATGCGGACTGGCGCGCTGCAGCACCACGAAGCGGCTCTTGACGATCACGCGCCGGGCGTTGGCGCCCAGGCCCTGGCCGGCCAGCGTGGACGCCACGCGGCCTCGGCCGAAGGTGTTGGCCGGCCTGCCGATGGTCTTGCCCGAACGGCTGGCGCCCGCCTTCGATGCCTGCTTAAGTACCTGGGTAATGAAGCGCTGCGGACGCGGGCCGGTGCGCGACTTCGGCGGCGCAGGCCGGATGCGGAAGCGGTCATCGTCACGCGATGCCACGGCAACGCTCCTGGCGCATTCCAGCGCGATGCAGCGAAAACGACACTCGGCAGCGGCAGCGCCGGTGCGCATTCCGGTGTTCGCGCGGCACGCGCGACACCCCTCGCGGTGCCGCCGCGAGCCCACGTGCAGACTGGATTCCCAGGGCTCGGCGTGCCGGCCCCTTTATCTGGCCCGATGCCTGCGCCTCCCGCATCCGCTCCCGGCTCCGGCATGCCGCCAGCCGCGCACGGCGCGCGCAGCGCCGCCCGAAGGGCCGCGCGAGTGCAGCCGGCGCTGCACGTTGGCGACGGACTCCCTGCACGCTGGAATGCGGCCGAAGTGCAGCATCGGCCGCAGTCCGGTGGCACGCGGCGCGCAGGGTTGGGTGCATTCCGTGAAGCAAGCGCATGGCCGTCACCATGTCCACATCGGCCGCGCGATGCCGAGCACCGCGACGGCATCGATCGGGCCGAAATAGCGGCTGTCGAACGATGCCGGGTTCGTATCGCTGAGCAGGCACAGTTCCCCGTCCACAAGCGCCCGGCAGTACGGCCAGGGCTGCAATGGCCGGTGCGCGCCATCGCGCGTAAGCGCGGCTGCGACGGGCACGCCGTCGATCCAGACCAGGCGATCCAGCGCGCACACCGCCTGCGGCGCCACGGCGCCCACGCGCTTGAGGATGGGCACGCCCTGGGGCAGGTAGCCGCGCTGCGCCGCAAACGCGGCCACGCCGGCCGGAAGCCGAGCCAGGACGATGCTGCCGGCCCGCAAGGTGCCGCGCAGCGAGCTGGCGCCATTGAGCGCATCGACCAGATACCAGCCGCGCGCCACGCTGTCGCTCGGGTTGAACACGATGCGAACGGGCGGCGGCAGCGCGACCGGCGCGGCGAGCCCGGCCAGCGCGAACCCCATGCAGGCCAGGAGCGCGCAGCGGTGCATGGCCGTCATCGCAGCGCCTCGCGCGCCAGGTGCGCGGCATGCCGCTCGGGCGTGTACGCCGGCAGCGGCAGCCGCGCGGCCAGCCGGTTGCCGACCATGCGCCAGTAGACCGGCGCGGCCGCGCAGGGATCGAGGCCGGCCGCCTCGATGGCATCGACGGCGGCGAGCACGGCCTTGACGCGCGGCTCGCCATCGGCGCGCAGCAGGATGCGCGCGCCGGGCGACACGCGCTGACGCGCTGCATGCCGTCCAGCGGCGTGGGTGCCTGCAACACCATGAGCTGCCACAGCGCCGTGCCGTAGTCGTTGCCGAGCCACTTGATGCGGCAGCAGACGGCGCCCGGCAGGAACACCGCCACGCGCCGCCAGCGGTCCAGCACGATCTCGCGCGCGGGCCGGCCAAAGCGCAGGTACACGTTCACGCGATGCGCGACGAAGGCGAGCGAGACGCGCATCGGCCCGGCGGCCGGCAGCAGCGCCGCGTGCGCGCTGGCCTGCGCGTGCGGTGTCGGCTGTGCCGGCAGTGCGGCCGCCATCATGGCCGCGCCTCCGGATACTCGCGCTCCAGCAGTTCGCGCAGCATGTCGGCGGCCGTGACACCGCGCTGGAACGCGATCACCTTGATGCGCCCGCGCAGCGCCGGCGTCACGTCGATGGTCAGGCGTGCGGTGAACACTGCCGCCTTGGCCTGCACGGCGGCGCTGTCTTCCCGATGCACCCAGGCGGTGGCCGGATCAGCCGCGGGCCGTCGGCCGATGGCGGCGCGGCGCGGTGACTTCGGCGGGCGGGCGGCCGTCATCGCAATGCCTCCCGCACGGCCTGTGCGAAGGCCGCGACCTCGCGCGCGGCCGCGCTGCTGGGCGCCACCTCCCACACCAGCTTGCCGGCCGCCACGCAGTCGGCGAACGCGATGCGCTGCGCGACGTCGGCGCGCAGCGTGGGGAACGGCTGATCGGCCAGCGCGGCGCGCGCCTCGCGTCCGATCACGGTGCCGACCACGCGCCGGTTGATGACGAAGGCCGCGCGCAGGCCGGGCCGGAGCACCTGCGCCTCCTGGATCAGGCCCACCATCTCCTGCGTGGCCCACACGTCATACGCGCTGGGCTGCACGGGGATCAGCACCAGGTCCGCGGCCAGCAGTGCGGAGCGCGCGAGCGCCGCCACTCGCGGCGGGCCGTCGATGACCACGTAGTCGGCCTGCTGGGCGATCTCGGGCACTTCCCGGTGCAGGGTGTCGCGGGCCAGCCCGAAGACGCCGTAGAGCCGCCCCTGGCCGCTTTGCAGGCGCCTTTGCGCCCAGTCCAGAGCGGAACCCTGGGGATCAGCATCGAGCAGCGTGACGCGCTGCCCCTGCATCGCCAACTCGCCCGCCAGGTGCGTGGCGAGCGTGGTCTTGCCCGCGCCGCCTTTCTGGTTCAGCAGTGCGATGACCTTGCCCACCAGCGCCGACTGCCTTTCTGATGGCCGGGCTTCTGATGCCTCGGATGCCGCGCTGCCCGTTTTTTGCGCAGCGGCGCTCACGCCCCATCTTTTATTCATAGAGTTAGCTGTCGCCTCCCGGATGATTGCATAAGCGAGAATCGCTATCCACTCTTCATGGCCCGAGCGGTGATGCGAGGATTGATAGAGTCACTGCAATCACCTCCGGAGGTCCAAGCATGCTGATCGCCCTGCACAGGAACGCCCGCACCACGCCCGCCGTGCGT
>WNDY01000097.1 GCA_009914555.1 Xylophilus sp. | reverse complement strand
ACGCACGGCGGGCGTGGTGCGGGCGTTCCTGTGCAGGGCGATCAGCATGCTTGGACCTCCGGAGGTGATTGCAGTGACTCTATCAATCCTCGCATCACCGCTCGGGCCATGAAGAGTGGATAGCGATTCTCGCTTATGCAATCATCCGGGATGCGACAGGTAATCAAACTATGCAACTCCCAAGGGATGCCTGTGCGCAACACAAAGATGATGCCGTTGAGCGCCTGCTCATCGCTCAGGCGGGGTCGCCCACCCTTGGCGGACGGCATCACGACCGGCAGCAATGGTGCCAGCTTCTTGTACAGCGCTGCGCTGATTTCCTTGTTTCGTCCCAGGCGCTGTCTAACGCAGTACGCAGCTCGGCCGATGACAAGGTATTGTTAGCTGCTCTTAGTTGACATGGTGGGGTCGTTGGTTCGAGTCCAATCGCGCCTACCAAGATACCGCCCCGGCTCTCTTTTGAGAGCCGGGGCTTTTATCGTTTCTGAACCGTGCCGGGGATATCCGGGGCATTTCTTGCCCACGGCATCTTCCAGCGCCGCCTTCTTGCGGCCGTACTCCCCCTGACCGCGCGCGGCCTCGGCGCACAGCCGGTTCCACCGGACGCGCGGGTGTCTCTCCGGTCTCGGTGCGGAACAGCCGTCCGAACTGACGCGGGCTCGGCATTGAGGATGTTGCCGCGACGCGCGACACTGCCGCCATGACCTCTGCACACCCTCCCGCCATCGACATCGTCTTCGCGCTTTACCCGGGCGTGACCCAGCTCGACTTCACCGGCCCCTGGCAGGTGCTGTCGCGCGTGCCGGGTGCGCGGCTCGTCGCCGCCTCGCCTGGCGGCGTGCCGCTGCCATCCGAAGGGCTGGTCTTTTCCGGACTGGCGCGGCTGGAGGACGTGCGGCGCTGCGACATCGTGCTCGTACCGGGCGGCCCGGGGGCATTGCCGGCGGCCGAGGACCCGGTCTTCGTCGGTGCGGTCCGGCGGCTGGCTGCGCAGGCCCGCTACGTCACGTCGGTCTGTACCGGTTCGCTGGTGCTGGGCGCGGCCGGCCTGCTGCAGGGCCGGCGCGCGACCAGCCACTGGACGGTGCGCGATCTGCTGCCGGCCTTCGGCGCGGTGCCGGACGCCGGCCGCGTCGTGCGCGACGGCCGCGTCATCACCGGCGGGGGCGTGACGGCCGGCATCGACTTCGCCCTGGTGCTCGCGGCCGAACTGGCCGGCGACGAAGTGGCCCAGGCGATCCAGCTCGGCCTGGAATATGCCCCGGCGCCGCCGTTCGACGCCGGCCGGCCCGAGACCGCCCCGCCGCGGGTGCTGGAGCGGGTGCGGCTGGCCACGGCGCAGCTGCAGGCCCAGCGGCGTGCGGCGGTCGCGCGGATCGCCGGTACGTTCCCCATTCAGGGGATGGGACAAGCCTGAAGCGTTTGCAACAATACCGGCCCGGTCGGCCGGCATTCCCCGGGCCCGTGAAGCCCCCGTGGCAGGAAAGGTCCGATGGCGCCCGCCGAATGGCGCGAGCGCACCAGCCGTCGCGTCCAGCAGCCGCGGCGCGACCAAGGGCCTCGACGACGCCTGCGACCGCTTCCATGCGGCGCAGGACAGTCGGCGGTGGCGCCATGTTCTCCAGCGAAGTCCGCATGGTCAGCCAAGCCGAGTTCGATGCCGGCGGCCGCTGCTTCACCCGCCTCAGGCGCCATGGCGCCGCTTACCTGCAGGCATCGTGCAGTTCACCGTGCGCGAGGATGCGGAGCCGGCCATCCAGGGCCTGCTGTGGCAGGCGGTGCGCGACCTGCATGCACCGCATTCGAAGACGGCCAGGGCCGGGGCATTCTGACAGCCTGATGCCAGCCGCTGCACATACCCTGGAGGGGATACTCTTGCAGCGAGCTTCTGCCGCGCGCTGTGACCCTATACTCCGTGCTCTTCCGGGCCACGCCCAGACGGCTCATCGATGCGGCGCGGCGCGGCGAACAGGTAGCCCTGCGCCAGCCGGATGCTGGTGTGCCGGCGCAGATAGTCCAGCTCCTCGGGCGTTTCCACGCCCTCGGCCACGACCTCCATGCCCAGGGCGCCGCAGAGCGACTCGATCGCGCGCAGGATGCCCTGGCTGCGCGGGCGCTCGTGGATGGCGGCGATGAAGGCGCGGTCGATCTTGACCTCGTCGGCCGTGATGTCGGCCAGCGTGGCCAGCGACGAGAAGCCGGTGCCGAAGTCGTCGATCGACACCCGCACGCCCAGCGCGCGCAGCTGCGGCAGCACCTCGGCCTGGAAGCGCCGGGTGGCCAGCAGCGCCTCCTCGGTCAGCTCCAGCACCAGGTAGGGCCCCAGGCCGGCGGCTGCGATCTGCGCGGCCAGGCTGTGCATGAAGTCCACGTCGCCGGCCTGGCGCGCGGCCACGTTGATGCTGATCGGCCGGCCCGCGCCGTGGCGCTGCCACAGCAGCGGCAGCAGCCGCGCGGCCTCGTCGACCATGAAGCGGGTGATCCCGTCGATCAGACCCAGCTCGATGGCCAGGCCCATGAAGCTGCCGGGCAGGCGCACCGAGCCGTCCGGATGCAGCCAGCGCACCAGCGCCTCGAAGCCCACGGTGGCGCCGGTGGCGATCTCCACCTTGGGCTGCAGCGCCACGGCCAGCCGGCGGTCGCGCAGCGCGGCGCGCAGGTGCTGCTCGGCCTCCATGCGGGCGGTCAGCGCCAGGGCCATGCTGCCGTCGAAGTACCGCACGCTGCCCTTGCGGTCGTTCTTGGCGCGGTACATGACGGCGTCGGCGTTGCGGCGCAGCGTCTCGTAGTCGGTGCCGTGCAGCGGGAACACCGCCGCGCCGACCGAGCCGGAGGTCATCAGCTCGTGGCCCTCGATGGCGAAGGGCTGCTGCAGCGCGGCGATCACCCGCTCCACCAGGGGCGGCAGCGCCTCGGGGCCGGAGATCGGGTCGAACAGCAGCACGAACTCGTCGCCGCTGATGCGCGCGAGCGTATCGGTCTCGCGGATGGCGGCCGCCACGCGCGCGGCAACGGCGCGCAGCAGCGCGTCGCCCACCGCGTGGCTGTAGCAGTCGTTGACCTGCTTGAAGTTGTCCAGGTCGATGAAGGCCAGCGCGAACTGGCCGCCGCCCTCGGCATGGCGCTGCAGCGCGGCTTCCACCGTCTGGCGCATCAGCGCGCGGTTGGGCAGGCCGGTGAGCTGGTCGTGAAAGGCGCGGTGGGCCAGGTCCCGCTCGGCCTGTTTGCGTGCGGTGATGTCCAGCGCGCTGGTGAGCATCAGCGATTCGTCGTGGATGCGCACCGGCTTGCGCGCCACGAGCAGCGTGCGGGTGCCGCCGCCGGGGGCCGGGATCTCCATCTCCAGCGCCTCGGCCTCGCCCGACGCCAGCCGGGTGCGGAAGTCGGCCAGCTGCGCCGCGCGTTTCGCGGGTGCGCCGATCACGTCGAGCGAGGGCGCCAGCGCACCCAGCAGCGCATCGGCGGCGCGGCCCGTCAGTTCGGCGGCGGCCTCGTTGGCCAGCGCGATGCGGCCGTGGCCGTCCTGCACCGTCAGCGCCACCGGCAGCGCGGCCACGATCTCCTTGAGCAGCACGGCGCTGCGGCGCGCCGCCTGCTCGCTGGCGCGCAGCTGGCCGGTCAGCTCGCGCAGGCGGCGGCTTTCGGCCGCATGCTGGTGGGCCACGCGGGTGGCCAGCGCATGCGAGACCAGCACCGCGAAGCGCTTGGCCAGGGCCACGTCGCCGCGGTGGAAGCCGGGCTCGTCGGCCCCGCGCAGCAGCACCAGGATGCCGCGGCGGCTGGGCACGCGCACCGGCACGTACAGAGCCGACTGCAGCGGCGACAGCCCGAGCGCCTGCGCGCTGGCCCACTCGGCGATGCCCTCGTGGGTGCGCAGGGCGGCCACGCGGCCGCGCAGGACGCGCTCGAACAGCGGGCCGACCGGCCACTGCGAGCCTTCGAGCGCCGCCGGCTGGGCCACGATGCATTCGAGCGGCACGTGCGGCAGCGTCTGCCCGCTCTCGTCGCGGGCGAGCATGAAGGCGTGGGAGTAGTGGAACAGGCGCGGCAGGACGGCGAAGACGCTGCCGAACGGATTGTCCTGCAGGCCGACGGACAGCAGCGAGCCGAGCGCGTCGAGCAGCTGCTCGGCCTGCATGCTGCGCTGGCGCAGTTCCTCATAGTCGCGCGGCAGCGCCTGCGTGTCCTCAGGCGGCGAAGGCGATGGTGCGGCAGTGGCGGGCGTGGAGGACAGGATGGCGGGTGGTTGCGGGCGCGAGGGCCGCAATGTAGCAGCGCCTCGCGCGCCGGCCAGCGGCCGGGCGGCCGGTCAGGATGTAGGACGGGCGGCCGCCTGCCGCCCCGCGCCGGCGCGCCTTTTCCTCTTCAGCGCACGCGCTGGCCCGGCACGGCGCCCGGCCAGGGCTCCAGCAGGTGGATGCCCGGGTGGGCCTTCTCCTCGGCATGGCTGGCCGCGAGCACCATGCCCTCGCTGACGCCGAACTTCATCTTGCGCGGCGCGAGGTTGGCCACGACGACGGTCAGCTTGCCCGCGAGCTGTTCGGGCCGGTAGGCGCTGGCGATGCCGCTGAACACGTTGCGGTGGCGGCCTTCGCCGACGTCGAGCGTCAGGCGCAGCAGCTTGGTCGAGCCTTCGACGGCCTCGGCGGCGACGATCCGGGCGATGCGCAGGTCGATCTTCGCGAAGTCGTCGATGGTGATGGCCTCGGCGACGGCCTCGCCGCCGGGCAGCGCCGCTTCGACCACGGGCGGTGCCGGGGGCTCGAACAGGTCTTCGAGCTGTTTGGCATCGACGCGCTGGAGCAGGTGCTGGTAGGCGCCGATCGCATGGCCCGCGCCGAGCGACGCCTGGGCGTCGGCAAACGTGAACGGCGCCGGCGCCTTCAGGAAGTCCTCGGCCTGCGCGGCCAGTGCAGGCAGCACCGGCTTGAGGTAGACCGCCAGCACGCGGAAGGCTTCGATGCAGGTGGTGCAGACGTCCTGCAGGCGGGCGTCCCGGCCTTCCTGCTTCGCGAGTTCCCAGGGCTTGTTGGCGTCGACGTATTCGTTGACGCGGTCGGCCAGCTGCATCACCTCGCGCACCGCGCGGGCGGTGTCGCGCTTCTCGTAGGCTTCGGCGATCGCCGGTGCGGGCGCGCGCAGCGCGGCGAGCAGGGAGGCGCCATCGTCCGACGGCGCGCCGAGCCGGCCGCCGAAGCGCTTGGCGATGAAGCCCGCGGCGCGGCTGGCGATGTTGACGAACTTGCCGACCAGGTCGCTGTTGACGCGCGCGAGGAAGTCGTCGGCATTGAAGTCGATGTCCTCGTTCCGGCCGTTGAGCTTGGCCGCAAGGTAGTAGCGCAGCCACTCGGGGTTCATCTTGAGCGACAGGTATTTGAGCGGGTCCAGGCCGGTGCCGCGGCTCTTGCTCATCTTCTCGCCGTTGTTGACGGTGAGGAAGCCGTGGACGAAGACCGCGTCGGGCGTCTTCCTGCCGCTGAACCTGAGCATCGCCGGCCAGAACAGCGTGTGGAAGGTCACGATGTCCTTGCCGATGAAGTGGACCTGCTCCAGCGCCGGGTCGGCGGTGTAGGCGTCGTAATCCTCGCCGCGCGCCTCGAGCAGGTTCTTGAGCGAAGCGAGATAGCCCACGGGCGCGTCGAGCCAGACGTAGAAGTACTTGCCCGGCGCGTCGGGGATCTCGATGCCGAAGTAGGGCGCGTCGCGGCTGATGTCCCAGTCGCCCAGGCCCTCGCTGGTCGTGCCGTCCGGGTTGGTGCGCACGCTGAACCATTCCTTGACCTTGCGCGCGACCTCGGGCTGCACGTGCTTGCCGTTCTGCGTCCAGTCTTCGAGGAACCGCACGCAGCGCTCGTCGGAGAGCTTGAAGAAGAAGTGTTCGGAGCTCCGGAGCACCGGCGTGGCGCCCGACAGGGCCGAGTACGGCGCGATCAGGTCGGTCGGCGCATAGACCGCGCCGCAGACCTCGCAGTTGTCGCCGTACTGGTCCTTCGCATGGCAGCGCGGGCATTCGCCCTTGATGTAGCGGTCGGGCAGGAACATGCCCTTCTCGGGGTCGAAGAACTGCTCGATGGTGCGCGTCTCGATCAGGCCGGCCGTGCGCAGGTCGCGGTAGATCTGCTGCGACAGCACGGTGTTCTCGGCGCTGTCGGTGGAATGCCAGTTGTCGAAGGCGATGTGGAAGCCGTCGAGGTACTGCCTGCGGCCCGCGGCGGTGTCGGCCACGAACTGCTGCGGCGTCTTGCCCGCCTTCTCGGCGGCGATCATGATCGGCGCGCCGTGCGCGTCGTCGGCGCCGACGAAGTTCACCTGCGCGCCCTGCATGCGCTGGTAGCGGACCCAAATGTCGGCCTGGATGTACTCCAGCATGTGGCCGATGTGGAACGGGCCGTTGGCATAGGGCAGGGCGGTGGTGGCGAAGATCTTGCGGGGGGCGTTCATCGGATGGGCGTTCGGAGCCAGTGCAGGGAGCCCGCCATTCTAGGTTGCATGGATCCGGCGGCTGATCAACGAGGGTATGCCTCTGCTGCCTACGGATGGCAGGCGCTAGGGCACAGGCATGGTGGGAGTATCCAGGGCCGGCGGCGTTCCCGGATCGCGCCAGCCGAAGAAGCGCACGATGGCCGCGCGCTGCGACAGCGCGTCGGCGCGGCCGAGCGCGATGAGCTCGCGCGTGTAGCCGGCCTCGAACAGCAGGTAGCTCGCGAAGGCCGCGCCGCTGGCGGCCCGGGGGCCGGAGCTGCGCGCGCCCAGCGTGCCGAGCAGCGCCTGCACCGCGCGCGGCAGCGCGGCCAGGTGGCGCTGGGCAGTGTCGTCGAGCCGCTGCGAGGGCGCGACCACCAGCAGCTCCACCGGCCGCAGCGCACTGGCATGGCGCGCCTGCGGCGGGATCAGCGCGAGCGTCTGGTTGATGCGCTGCGCGCGCTCCACGTCGAGCGCGAGCGCGTCGAGGAAGATGTTGGACAGCGCATGCCCGGCCACCTGCGCGAGCGTGGGATAGGCCGCCGGGCCGTGCGGTGCATGCGGGCGCGGCTCGTGCATGCGGCCGGCGCCGATCACCAGCACGCGCTCGGCGCCGAGATGGATGGCCGGGGCGATCGGCGCGGTCTGGCGCATGGAGCCGTCGCCGAAGTATTCGATGCGCCCGTCCACCGGCAGCGCCCGCGCCGGGAACACGAACGGGATCGCCGAGGAGGCCAGCAGGTGCGCATGCGTGATGCGCGCGCGGGCCGCGTGGCGCTGCGAGCGGGCCCAGGGTGCGAGGCGCGGGCCGGCCTGGAAGAAGGTCACGTGCTCGCCGCTGGTGTAGCTCGATGCGGTGATGGCCAGCGCCTGCAGGTGGCGCCGGCGGATCAGCGGGCGCAGCCTTTGCAGCGGCACGTGCTGCGCGAGCAGTGCTTCCAGCGGCGTGTTGTCGAGCAGCGCGCGCGGCGGCAGCCGGCGCCAGCGGGCCAGCGCCCAGCCGAGCGACAGCAGCGTGAGCCAGCGCGCGCCGCTGCGCAGCGCGCTGGCCGCGTCGGCGCGGTAGACCTGCGCGGCGTGGAAGCCGCGCCACACGGCGGCGATGCGCCGCACCGCGGCGTCGAAGTCGTCCGCGCCGCAGGCCAGCGCCGCCGCGTTGATGGCGCCGGCCGAGGTGCCGGTGATGATCGGCAGCGGGTTGGGCGCGCCCTGCGCGCCGCAGAGGCGGCGCAGGTCGGCGATGGCTTCGAGCACGCCGACCTGGTAGGCCGCGCGCGCGCCGCCGCCGGTGAGCAGCAGGGCAGTGCTGCCGGCGGCGGGCAACGGCTGCTGCTCGGGCGTCACCGCAGCAGCCGGGCCAGCTCCGGCGCGCCGAACAGGCCGATGCCGTGCAGCGTGGCATAGGCCCGCGCCTGGTCGTTGAAGGTGCCGCCGGCGGCGACGTAGATTCCTTCCTGCGCCTCGGCCGCCTCGGTCGCGGCCTGCAGCTCGCGCAGCGGCTCCAGGCCGTGGCTGGCGGCCTTCCAGCGCCGGGCCGAGACCAGCGCGACGCGGCCGCGGCGCTCCAGCCGCAGGTCGGCGCCCGCGCCGCCGAGGCGGCTGACGGCGTAGCCGTCGCGGGCGAAGCCCGCTTCGAGCCCGGCGCAGAAGTCGCGCCAGCCCTGGGCGGACACGGCGGCCAGCGTGCGCTCGACCTGCGCGGCGCTCGGCGCCTTCCATTGCCGCACCGCGGCCACGACGCCGATGGCCGCGATCGGGATCGCGCCGACGGCGCCGAACGGCGCGATGTTGCGGGGCAGCAGCGCGAACACCGCCAGCGCGATCGCGGCGGCCAGCGCCAGGCTGATCCACCAGGGCGAACGCAGCAGGATCGCGAACAGGGAGTTCTCGGCCATCTTGAATTTCACAGGACTTGCCTCGTCTTTCGTCATGCAGGCAGGGACGACGCCCCTGCGCAAAGTCCGCCATTGTGGCGGCTGCGCAGGACACCGGCGGCCACGGCCTAAATGTCGCATCCCGGATGATTGCATAAGCGAGAATCGCTATCCACTCTTCATGGCCCGAGCGGTGATGCGAGGATTGATAGAGTCACTGCAATCACCTCCGGAGGTCCAAGCATGCTGATCGCCCTGCACAGGAACGCCCGCACCACGCCCGCCGTGCGT
>WNDY01000096.1 GCA_009914555.1 Xylophilus sp. | reverse complement strand
AGCCTTTTGACCCGGTCGCCTACCGCCGCAGGAACATCATCGAACGCGCCTTCTGCCGCCTCAAGGACTGGCGGCGCGTCGCAACCCGATATGACAAGCTTATGATCAACTTCGCAGCAACATGCTATATCGCAGCTATCGTCACTTGGTGGCTCAATTGAGTCTGGAGCCTAGAGCTCCATGTGTCGGCACATGACGATGAAACTCTTAGCCGCCTGCGATGCCTCACTTTTACGGAAAGCCAGTGCCACGTCGGACGTGGTGGAAATGTCTGCAACATCGATATAGCGAATGCCGGGCAAGCCCACAGCACTCAAGGATTTTGGCGCAAGCGCCACGCCCATCCCGATAGATGCGCGGCTCGCAATTTCGGTGAAATCAAGGGCTTGGGCGCTGATGTTGGGTTCGAAGCCTGCGCTGTGACAGGCTTCTATTGTTGTGCCGTGAAAGCCGATATCGGCTGGCTGACGCGGGGTGATGAAGATTTCATCCTTGAGTGACTGAAGCTCAATGGTAGCTTGATGCGCCAGCGGGTGCGTTTCGCTTAGAACTGCAACAAGCGGCTCCTTTCTCACCACAAGACTGGTGAGGCCCGGCAGAAGAAGCGCGGGCCAGCGCACGAAACCCATGTCGAGAAGCCCTTCGGAAATGCGCGTCAATTGCATCCTCAGTTCCATCTCGACCAAATTGACCGAAACGTCGGGATATTCCTGCTTGAACTTGCGAATGGTCTCGAACACCACGCCCGAATAGGCAGCAGAGGCGACATAGCCGATGGAAATCTGACCGATTTCACCGCGCCCGGCACGGTTGACTGCAATCATCGTCGCATCGACCTGCATGAGTATTTTGACGGCCTCGCGATAAAGCACTTCGCCTGATTGCGTCAGTTGAACGGCGCGTCGCGAGCGATCAAGAAGCGGCGCACCGAGAATGGTTTCCAGCGCCATGATCTGCTGGCTGAGACCCGGTTGGGCAATGCCAAGTTTTGCAGCTGCCCGTTCAAAGTTCTTCTCATCAACCAGCGCGCAGAAATACCGCAGATGTCGGAGTTCAAAGGATTTGGACGTGAGGAGCTTGCTGCGCTGTTCCGGCATGGCTGTTTCTTTGAATAATTCAAAACTATGGCGATTTTGATTAGCATAACTAAAACTTATGAAAAATACGCCTTGAATTATTGGATAGATTACAAAAGATGATTAATGGGGTCCAGTTTAAACCTTGAGGGGATCAAAGTGAAAATCCTGGCCCGAAACCGCCACGCATTATCGGTCGTCATTCTTTCCGGCACAACCTTCGCTGCCATCGTTGCAGCCCATGCGCAGGAAACAGCAAGCCCCACCGTGCTTGCACCGATTGTTGTGAATAGCGGTTCGGAAGATCCGACCGCTCCCGTCAAAGGCTATGTTGCCAGAACAAGCATCAGCGCGACCAAGACCGGCACGCCGCTGGTTGAAACCCCGCAGTCTATTTCGGTCATTACGGCTGATCAGTTGAAAGCGCAGGACGCGCAAACCCTTGGGCAAGCGCTTGGCTATACGCCCGGTGTGGTTTCCGAACCCTATGGTTCCGACCCGCGCTTTGATTCACCGCTGATCCGTGGTTTTGATGGTCGTCAGGTGCAGTTCTTAAACGGTCTTCGCCTGATGCGCACTGCAGGTGCCTCGGCGGTTGATCCTTATATGCTTGAACGTATCGAAGTGGTGCGCGGACCTGCTTCGGTGATGTTCGGTCAGGGTAATCCCGGTGGCCTGATCAATATGATCAGCAAGCGCCCGACGTTTGAGAAGTTCGGCGAGATCGGGGTTCAGGCTGGCAGCTATGACACCTATGGCACCTATTTCGATTTTGGCGGTCCTGTCGCGGAAAGTGATCAGTTTGCCTACCGCCTGACGGGCATGGTGCGCAAAGCTGGCACACAGACTGACTATCTCGACAATGATCGCTATTTCATCGCGCCCGCTTTCACATGGAAGCCTGATGAAGATACCAAGCTCACCATTCTCACCAGCTTCCAGCATGACAATTCAAGCTCACCTTCGGGCTTGCCTGCACAGCTCACATTGAATGCGACCGATTACAGGCTGCCACGCGACTTCTATGTCGGCGATCCAAGCTATGACGATTCAAGCCGCAATGTCGTCAATCTCGGTTATGAGCTTGAACATCGCATCAACGAAACATGGACCTTCCGGCAGAACGCGCGTTACACCAATCAACGCTGGGATTATACGGCGCTTGGCATGGCATCGACCGGTCTCGCAAAGGACGGCCGCACGATCAACCGCACGGCCACAGTTCAGAACGAACGCCTGAACACGTTCAATATCGATAATAATCTAGTCGCCGAGTTCGATACAGGTCCGGTCGAGCACAAGTTTCTTGTCGGTGTCGACTATCGCTATTTCGACAATAGTGCCGGAACGCAGTTTTGGAGTGCGACCACACTTGATGCCTATAACCCTGTCTATAATGGGCCGATCAAGTACCTGACCGCGAAGCCGACCGTTAATACGCTTGTCGATTCCCGCATGACGCAGGTCGGTATCTATGCGCAGGACGAGCTGGCCTATGAAAACTGGCGCGCCACTTTCGCTCTGCGTCAGGATTGGGCTTCGACCCGCGGCACCTAGACCAATCGCAATACCAATACACCTCGCCCGCTTGATCAGGATGATGAGAAACTGACCGGCTGTGCGGGTCTTGGTTATGTGTTTGACCTTGGCATCGCGCCTTATGTCAGCTATTCGACTTCGTTTGAACCTGTAGCAGTTTCGGCAACCGCAGGTGTATTGCAGCCAACGACCGGCAAGCAGTGGGAAGTAGGCGTAAAATATCAGCCAAATGGCTGGGATGGTTACTTTGCGGCAGCGGTTTATGATCTGCGCCAGCAGAATGTGCCAATCAGCGTTCCGCTGCCGGGCGGAACTGGTTCCACGACTGAACAGATCGGCGAAATTCAGGTTAAGGGGCTTGAGCTTGAAGGTGTGACCAGCCTTGCCCAAGGCCTCGATCTGCGTGCAGCCTACACCTATATGAAAGCCGAAATCGTAAGCGGCAAGGATGACGGAAATCGTCCGCCAAACGTGCCGAAACATGCAGCCAGCCTTTGGCTTGATTACACCTTCCAGGAAGGTTCCGTGCTTGAAGGATTTGGCGTCGGTGGCGGCGTGCGCTATCTTGGTCAGCGTTTTGGCGATACAGGGAATACGCTTGATCTTGATGGGGTGACTCTCGCCGATGCTGCAATCCACTACCAGAAGGATCACATTAAGGTGTCGCTCAATATCAAGAATATTGCGGACAAGAAGTTTGTCGCAAGTTGCAGTTCTTTCGGATGTAACTATGGTGACGGCAGAACCTATATGAGCAAGCTGACATTTACATGGTAACAGGCCCGCAACGCGGATCGATAGTCTCTGTATCTAAAATCAGCCGCCGGAGAGCCCTTGGCCTTCTGGCGGCTTTAGCTTTGCCGAATGTGGCACGCGCCAATCCATTTCCGCGTATTGCGGCAATCGATTGGGCCATGCTCGAATGTCTGGTGGCATTGGGTGTCACGCCGATTGCGGCAACAGAGCTGATCCGGTTTCGTGAAGATGCGGTTGAGCCGCAATTGCCCGCTTCGGTTGTCGATCTCGGTCTGCGTGGTTCGCCGAATTTCGAGCTGCTTTATCTGCTCAAGCCTGATCTGATCCTGAGTTCCCCTTTTTATACCCGGCATGAAGAGGCGATGAAATCGATAGCGCCGATCATGTCGTTGCCGTTTTATGTGCGAGGCGAGGGGCCTTATGAGAAGTCGCTGCAAGCTATAACGGCGCTGGGCGATAAGCTTGAACTCAGCGCCAAAGCATCAAGTGTTATTGAGGCTCAGGCGAAGTTTATTGCCGAGACCAAAGAGACGTTGAAACCTTTTGCATCGCGCCCGACCTACCTCATCAATATTGGCGATGCGCGCCATTTCCGCGCTTTCGGCAATGACAGCATGTTTGGTGATGTGCTGGAACGGCTTGGTCTGCCAAACGCCTGGACGGATCGCTCGCGCTTTACATTTGCGGCTCCCGTTCCGCTGGAAAATCTGGCAGCAAATCCTGATGCGCGCATCATCATCATCTCGGATATTCCAGTTGAATCGCGCAACAGCCTACGCAACAGCGTGATCTGGCAATCGCTCAAACCTGTCCGTGACGGTCGTGTCTATATGGTGGGTAACATCAATCCCTATGGCGGACTGACCGCCGGATTGCGATTTGCACGGCTTCTGAGCCGGGCGTTGCAGGCAAGCGGAGAGGCATTCCTGTGACCCGTGGCGGACTGATTTCAAGTGCTGTAATCGGCTTTATGATTGCTCTTGGGCTGTTTCTCTGGAACGCCAACGCGTTTTTGCCTTTTGCGCAATGGCCTTCGCTGCCGTTTAATCCGCAAAACATGAGTACCGAGCAGGTCATTCTGGCCTATGCGCTGTTTCCTTGTGCTTCCGTTGCGATTTTTGCCGGTGCAGCACTGGGGCTAGCGGGTGCTTTGCTGCAGCGTTTGCTCAACAACCCGATTGCCGATCCATCGACGCTTGGCGTGTCATCGGGCGCAAAGCTGGCAATCGTAACGGCGACGCTGTTCTTCCCGACAGTGCTTGACCAGTTTCACTGGGCGGTGGCGCTTTCGGGTGCTGGTGTTGCGACCGCAATCGTGTTTCTGCTCGGCTGGCGCAGTCGGCTTGAGCCAGTTACGATGGTTGTGTCCGGTCTTCTGATCGGTGTGACATGCAGTGCGATTTCCGCCGCGATGACGCTATCGCAGGGTCAGTATCTTATGTCGCTTGTGACATGGAATGGCGGTTCGCTGAGCCAGCAGGACTGGTCATCGACAGTCGCCTTTGCTTTGCAATTTCTTGTCTGCCTCATTGCCGCAATCATGCTGAGCCGTCCGCTGACGCTTGCAAGCCTTGGCGATAGCAGTGCGCGCTCGCTGGGTGTTCCGCTGGCATGGCTGCATGTGGCGGTCGTGGCTGTTGCGGTGGTGCTGAGTGCTGGCGTTGCGGCCAGTGTGGGGCTTGTCAGTTTTATCGGTCTGGCTGCCCCCGCAATCGTCCGTGGCTTCGGGGTCAGAAAGCCGGGTTCAATCCTGCTGGCGTTATCTTTTGCTGGTGCCGTTCTTCTCTGGATCTGCGACGGAGCGGTGCAAGTTTTCGGCGCAAATCTGGGTGAGACTTTCCCGACAGGCGCAGTTACCGCGCTGATCGGCGGGCCTTTGCTGCTCTGGCTCATTCCGCGTGTGCGTTCGACAGGATCACAGCAATCCTCAACTGCGCAGGTTTTCAGACGTGCTTCCAATGCCAAACTTGGCTTGCTGCTCATCGCTCTGCTGGTCGCAGCTTTTCTCGCTCTTGCGCTTGCGCGCACGCCGGAAGGCTGGTTGCTTCTGACAGGCGATAATCTTCACGATATCTTGCCTTTGCGCTGGCCGCGCCTTCTGGCAGCCGCTGCCGCAGGCAGTCTGCTTGCAATGGCGGGCGCGGTCCTTCAGCGACTAACCGGCAACCCGCTGACAAGCCCGGAAGTAATCGGCGTCAGTGGCGGAGCAGGCATAGGCTTTGCTTTAGCACTGACAATTTTCGCGGCACCCAATAATGCGCAATTGCTGCTTTGCGCGTCCATTGGTGCGCTGATTGCCATGCTGGTTGTGTTGAGCTTTGCGAGCCGCAGAAGGCTCTCATCCGCACGCTTGCTGCTGGCCGGTATTTCGGTTGGTTCGCTCGCATCTGCCATATTAAGCATCTTCCTATCGATCGGCTATCAGCGGTCGTGGCAGATTCTTGCCTGGCTCAGCGGGTCATCGGCAACGGCAATGCCGGAAAGTTCGCTTTTCCTTGTCGTGCTGACATTCACAGTGATTGGGCTGGCATTGCTCGCGTCCCGCTGGCTGACCATCCTGCCGCTGTGGCAGACGATTCCAGTCTCGCTTGGTTTGCCGGTGCGGTCTGCACGGATATTGACGATCCTGCTTGCGGCGATTGCCAGTGCCGCCGCATCGCTTCTCGTCGGCCCTTTGAGCTTTGTGGGGCTGATGGCGCCGCATATGACGCGCCGTATGGGCTTTGATCAGGCTCAGTCGCATGTCGTGGCATCAGCCGTGCTGGGCGCGATTTTGATGGTGATTGCCGATCTTGGTTCGCGCAATGCGACCTTCCCCTATGATTTACCGCGGGGCCTTTTCGCAGCTTTGGTCGGTGCGCCCTATCTTGCCTGGGCGCTCGCATCGGCCCGGAAATTGTGAACGATTTTCCGAAAGCATGATGCACAGATTTAAATATTCGGAGCGTCCTTTGTGCGTTCTTTGTACGAAAGGGATAATCTGATGAATACGAACACGCCGCTCTGGATGGATTCTCCGGAGCGATACGGGCTTGTGAGCCGGATTCTACATTGGGCAATGGCCTATATTCTGCTCTGGCAGTTTGTGATGATCCTTTCGTGGAAAATGGTTGGTCCTTCACCGGTGCTTGATGCTATCAGGGTTTTCGGTCCGGCACATGGAACGGTCGGGTTTCTGATGATTGTACTGGTTGTCGTGCGTGGCATCTGGGCATTCATCAATCGCAATCAACGCCCGCCGCATCAAGCAGGGCTGATGGGCAAACTGGCGCGCATTGCATATAATGCATTCTATGTGCTGCTGTTCGCCATTCCGGCTCTGGCACTGTTTCGCGCCTATGGCAGCGGTAAGGGACGCGAGCAATGGGGCATCAATATTGTCCCTGCAACGGGCGAGAAAGTGGTATGGATGATGGCACCCGCAAATGCGCTGCACAGCCTGCTTTCATGGGTTCTGTGCGTGTTTATTGTCGCCCACATACTGGCCGCACTGTTTCATCGCTTGGTTCTTAAAGACGGCATTCTCTCACGCATGGCTGGCCCGATGCGCTCCAAATTCAGAGTTTTGCCGCAAGGAAGTCGATAAAGGCACGGATACGCGCGGCGAGGTGAGGGTGGCCGGGGAAAACCGCATGGATTTTCTCAGGCTCCGCAGGCGACCATGCGGCCAGCACTTCCACCAGTCGCCCGCTTGCCAGATCATCGGCAACAGTATGCTCTCCGGTCTTCATCAGCCCGCCGCCTTCAAGGCAGATGCGTCTTAGGATCGTGCCGTCGCTGCCAAGAAAATTGCCGGAAACCACCTGTCGAATGCTATGGCCCGTTTCAGGATCGGCAAACTCCCATTCGCTCGGTTGGAAATTATAACGCAGACAATTATGCGTTTTGAAGTCTTCCGGTCTCTGTGGCGTGCCGTGCTTTTCCAGATAAAGCGGAGAGGCAACTACCAGCCGCCGCATCAACGTAATGGGGCGGGCTTTCAAAGCCGAATCCTTCAAGACGCCGGAGCGGATCGCAAGATCGGTTCTCTCCTGCCAGAGATCGATAATGCTGTCGTTTAAGGTAATATCCAGCTCGACCTCCGGATATAGTTTCAGAAATTCAGGCACCAGCGGCATGATGATCGTGGCACCAAAGCCGACCGTCGAACTGCTGCCTGTGCGCCATTGGTGATGCGCGCCTCCATTTCGGTCAGCCGGTCGAGCAGGCTGCGCGCTTCCGCCAGATAGATTTCACCTTCCGGTGTCGGCGTCAGACTGCGGGTGGACCGCACCAGCAAACGCACCTGCAAGCGATCTTCCAGCCTCGAGACAAGACGGCTGATCGCTGTTGGTGTCATGTTGAGCTGACGGGCGGCAGCGGAAAAACTGCCTGTTGCCACTGCGCGCGCAAAGACTTCCATTTCACCGAAGCGGTTATCCAAAACATCATTTGTGAATTTGATGAACAGCTGTATGCAGTATTATCACTCTTATCATTTGACATCCAGAGAGCGATATGGAGACAAAGTTAAACAACAGGAACTCATCCCATGCCTGTCGCTCTCATTGCTCTTACGATCGCGGCCTATGCGATCGGGACGACCGAATTTGTGATCGTTGGCTTGCTGTCGACGGTCGCTTCGGATCTGAATATCACTTTGCCGCTCGCCGGATTGATCGTCAGCGTTTATGCGCTTGGCGTCACCTTTGGCGCCCCAATCCTCACGGCCCTTACGGGTCGTCTTGAACGCAAGCCTTTGCTGCTCGGCCTGATGGCGCTGTTCATCGCTGGCAACATGGTTGCAGCTTCCGCCCCAAGTTATGAAATCCTCATGGTCGGGCGCGTGCTGTCTACCTTTACGTACGGCGTTTTCTTCTCGGTCGGTGCCACCATTGCGGCTGATCTCGTGCCGGAAAACAAACGCGTTTCGGCTATCGCCATGATGTTCATGGGCCTGACAGTTGCAATCGTTACCGGCGTGCCGCTCGGCACATGGATCGGCCAGAACTTTGGCTGGCGTGCAACCTTCTGGGCTGTTTCGGCCATCGGCCTTGTGGCTCTCGTCGGTATTGCAGCACTTCTGCCGCGTGCATTGCCGAAGGCTGAACCAGCATCGCTCATGGATCAGCTGCGTGTTCTGGGCTCCGGTCGCTTGCTGATTGTCTATGGCATAACCGCACTTGGTTATGGCGGCACGTTTGTGGCCTTCACCTATCTCACCCCGATCCTGCAGGATATTACCGGCTTTTCCGCAGATTCCGTCAGCTACATTCTCGTGCTTTATGGCATTGCCATTGCCATCGGCAATATTGTCGGTGGACGCATTTCAAACGCCGATCCGGTGCGTGCCCTGACTGTTCTGTTCGTGTTGTAGGCGATTGTGCTGGTGCTTTTCAGCTTCAGGGTCAAAACCCAATCAGGCTATTTATTAAATTATCTCGCCATGATTCATTCTCTCCGCTAACGGGAGTTTTGGATTATGGCAGGAGAATTCTGGCTTGATGATCAGGAGTGGGCTGTGATCGCCC
>WNDY01000095.1 GCA_009914555.1 Xylophilus sp. | reverse complement strand
GTGGCGCAGAACGTCAATGGTCGCCGCTCGGCCATTGACGGGCGCACGACGCGCCATTCCGGCTATGGGGTCAGCTTGCGCATCCGCAAGCGCATCGAGGAGGCGTTCGGTTGGATCAAGACCGTCGCGGGGCAGGACAAGACGAAGTTCCGTGGCCGCGACCGCGTCGGATGGGCCTTCACCTTCGCGGCCGCCGCCTATGATCTGGTGCGGCTGCCGAAACTGTTGGCGGTGTCGTCATGAGCGCGGCCCCGAACTGCCGCCTGATTGGCCGCTGGCGGATCGTCGAGGCCGATCTATGGGATCGGGATTATCTCGACCTGGTTGACCCCGCCACAATCACCATCGGGGCCAACGGGCATGGCGAAATCGCCTTCGGTGCGATGCAAGCGAGCCTCGATCTCGGCTACAGCACGTCCATGGTCTTCTTCAGATGGCGCGGAAGCGATGAAATGGACGAAGTATCGGGCGACGGTCATGCCGAGTTACTCGATGATGGCGCGATCGAGATCACGTTCGCATACGATAGCGGAGACGAGGCCGTGCTGAAGGCCAAACCAGAGACTTCTTCAACAGCCTGCTAGTGCCAGCGTTCCAGGATAGGACATGACGATCTGCGAAAGGCTCACGGCCATCGAAGAACTCCCGCTAATTAAAGTATCAGGTTAAAAGAGGCCGGAACGCAAAACGGTCTCGTTCCGGCCAGTTGCAGGCTTGGGGGAGCTACTTCTTCGGGAGGAAGTCCTTGCAATTCTGCTTTGTAACAAGCGGAGCATCGAGATAGACGGTCTTGGACGGAATAACCGTTGCCGCATCTTCCTTTTTCACGACGATGCTTTCTATCCATTCACCGGTCTGTGCGCCCATCTTTTCAAAAGGCTGGGAAACCGTTGCAATCATAAGGCTATCCGGCTTGCAGACTTCCTCGATTGCTTGCGGATGGCCATCGATACCAATGACTTTGACATTCTTCAGACCAGCCGCATTCAGAGAGTTGATTGCCGCCTGCGCTGGTTCATCCCATGGAGCCCAAACCGCATTGATTTCTTCACCAAACCGCGAAGCATAGTCCTGCATGGAACTGGTCGTGTCATCAAAGAAAGCGGTATAATCGATGTTGTGCTCCGCAAGGATCTTCACTTCCGGATACTCTTTCAACACCGTAGCCATGATATCACCACGCTTACGCGTGCCGTGATGTTCTGCCATACGCAAGAAGATGAGATTGCCCTTGCCACCCATTTCATTGAGCAAATAAGGCGATACACTCGCTGACATTGCCCAATTATTGGTGGTGACATCGACGAGAACGCCATCAACCTGTCCGCTGTCGATCGCGAAGACCGGAATTTTCGCGGCAACAGCTGAATCGATAGCGGCACGCGATGCGCGCAAGTCGGACATGCTCACGATTATTGCATCAACGCCGCGCGATGCTGCATCCTGAATATTGGAAGCGGTACGCTCACCTGAACCACCGCTATCTAGCACACTGATATTCCAATCTTTATTGGTATCCTCCAGCCAGGCATCAAAACCCGCCTTTGCGCGTTGCTCAGACTGCGCGGCAGCATTGGAATGCACCCAGGCAACATTCGTCGCCGATGCGCTAGCGGTGCCCATCAGCACGGCCATGGCTGCAACAGCAACAGTTTTCTTGATAAATCCTGATCCCATCATTCCTCCCCGAAGCGGTGTGGTTGTATCCACTGCGCAACTTCAAATTGTTGAACTTGACCTCATGCACGAATAAAAGCCGTGCCCCGCACTGACCTGCTAATCCTCCTGAACTGCCGGGATACGCGCCATCGGTCTCTGCTCCTCCAGAGAAAGATGTTTTCATTCCGCTAATGCTTCAGCTCCGCATTCCAATTGACCCGTTCGCTCTTTCGCGCTCTTGTCCGCCAGAATGTTTGGTATTAAGCGTCGGAAAATTACAAATATCACATGGAATTACATTTGTAATTTTAATCGATGATTGAAGTGAGGGACGAATGAGTGAATCTGAAGACAGCCTAATGGTACGCGTTGCATGGCTCTATTACGTTGGAGGATTCCACCAGGAGGCGACTGCTTTAAGACTGGGATTAACGCGTGCGCGCGTCAATAAAATCCTCGGAGAGGCCAGAGAAAGCGGCCTTGTCAGCATATCGATAGACCATCAGAACGCAGGAACATTGCCTCTGGAAAATGAGCTTATGCGCCGGTATGAACTCGATTTTTGTATTTCGACACCGCCATTTGGCTTCGATGCAAACGATGACACCGCATCCGAGATCCGCAAACAGGTTTCCTTTCGTGCCGTTGGCGTTGCTGCAGCAACTTACCTAAAGGACTTTCTCGCGGATAATCAGGAAGCGACTATCGGAACCGGTTGGGGTCGAACTATTGAGCAGATGACATTACAACTTGCGGGTGTGTGTTCGCCGCAAGCGCGTTTCATCTCAGTTATGGGATCTTTGACAGCAAACTCTGCTTATAACCCGTTCGAAGTTGTGCATATGCTCGCACGGCGCACCAGTGGCCAGGGCTTTTTTCTACCCGTACCATTTATCGCCGATTCTGCAGAAGACCGAAAAGTTTTGATTTCGCAGCGCTCTGTTGCCCATGCCATGGAAATAGCCCGGACGGCTTCGGTATGTTTTATCAGCGCCGGCGAGTTGACCGAGGATTCACTGCTGCGTCGCCAAAACATGTTGAGCAAAGCAGAACTTGAAAGCCTTCGAGCTGCAGGCGCAATTGGTGATACAAACGGCATCTTCTTCGATAAGGACGGTCATCAAATTGACCACGAAATGAATCGACGAACGATTGCCCTCGGCTTTTCAGAACTGCAGAAAATTCAAGTTGTCCTACTCATTGCAGGTCAAGAAAAGGCAGTGGCAGCTAAAGCACTACTTAAAAGTGGCATCGTCAATGGGCTTATAATTAATGGTGACGCAGCAGAAGCACTGAAGAATATTTCGTAGGAAGTTCAAAATCAGTATTGGCCAGAGCATTTTTAATCGCAAGTTCTGACATCAATTCCGATATCAGCATATGGCAAAATAGTTTTTGCCATATGCTTACCATCCGCCACCACAGCGTCTCCAACAGCATTGAAGGCCCATTGGCGGCACCTGTATTTTTCTTATTACCATCCCTCTTGCAGTACCGATTCCAGCGTATCCGCGAAGTAATCAGCGCTTTCTTGCGTGAGGCAAAGAGGGGGGTTTGATCTTGAAAATATTCAGGTGGTCACCCGTCGGCTGCATGATGATGCCAAGTTCAAGCAGTCGGTCACATAGAGCCATCGTTTCTTCGGTAGCAGGCTCCAACGAAACATGATCCCTGATAAACTCCAACCCCATATAAAGTCCCATACCATGAACAGCACCGATCAATGAATATTGCTGTTTCAGACCTTGCAGACGTCCCTTGAGATGATCGCCTACCTTACGTGCATTGGCCTGAAGTTGTTCATCTTCCATAATGTCGAGAACAGTATTTCCAACGACTGACGAGACTGGACTGCCTCCGGCAGAGGAAAAGAAATAGCCTTCCTTTTCCAGCGCATCAGCAATTTCCTTGCGCGTAATCACTGCGCCAAGTGGATGTCCATTGCCCATGCCTTTTGCAATAGTGATGACGTCCGGCACAACCTGCTGTTGCTCAAAGCCCCAGAAATGATGGCCTGTACGGCCGTAACCAACCTGCACCTCATCAGCGATGCAAAGCCCGCCTCGTGATCTGATTTCTTGATAGACCCTCTTCAGATAGCCCGTGGGCAGCGGAATTCCACCCGCATTCCCGTAAATCGGTTCACAGATGAAGCCCGCAAGCCCCTCGCCTGATGCATCGAGCGCAGTAAGCTTATCGAGAACAGTCCCAATATATTGTCCGGCAGTCATGTTCCCGCGATAGGTATTGGGAGAAACCACCGCATGCACCCATGACGGCCGCGTTCCAAGAGCATTGGGATTATCGGCAGTTGATGTTGAAACTGCATCGCTCCCCACCGTCCAACCATGATATGCTTCAAGTAACGAAACGATATTGCGACGACCTGACCATGCCCAGGCAAGTCTCAATGCCAGATCATTTGCCTCAGAGCCGCTATTGACCAGAAATACAGTATCAAGCCCATCCGGCGCCAAAGCCGCAAGTCTTTCCGAAAAACAGCTACTTCCGAATAGTGGAAGCGCGAATTGGTATTGAGTTTCAACCACTGTCTATGAACATTTTCTGCAAGGCGCGGATGGCCATGACCGATAGTGGTCACGTTATTGACCATATCAAGATATGCACGTCCCTCAGTATCGAACAAATGCTCTTTCCAGCCGCGCTCAATTTGCGGGGGATTTTCGTAATAATGCTTCTGCGTACCGGCAAGACTTTTGTAGCGTTTCTCAAGCAGTGACGCGGGTTGCATTGAAGATGCGTCGATAGATAAGCAAAGAAATCCTGCGGGAGATGGGCAAAGTTCCGACCATACCGCAGCCTGCGATGGTTTGGCGAATTGCGGCAGCGCATCAGACACAATTTCGGACTGTTGAACGTAAATGATGCCCAATCCGCCTTGATCATTGCGAGCCACACCGAGCACATCACCCGAAGATACCGAGTGCGCTAATCCATCACGTATGTCCAAGCCATTCAAATGCAGATTGCTCTCACCATCTCGCAAAATGAGAGACCCATCGGCAAAATCCGCACTCCCATCGAAAGGCGCAACTATTTTTGTTCCTGCGGGGACACAAACTGCAATATGCAGTGCGAAGCTTTCTGGTTCAGTGCGGCTGTTAACCCGGGTGCGTGTTAGTCGATACTCACCATATCTCGTCAGGCTGCATCCCGTCTTACGAGCGGCATCGAATAAAATTTGCTGTTTTATATTGCTCGAATTCCAGTTCCCAGCCACGAAGGCGGAATAATCGATCGAAAGGTCGACTTGCGTTGCAGAGTTGAGATCAACACTCGGAACGATAGACTTTCTATTGGCGTGGTGCTTGGCCTCGAGATCAATATCCAGCGCGAGGAATATTGCCTTTTCCATCAGTTCGAATGGCACTGAAGTCGCTGTCTCGAAGATGATCCGTTCATGTGCGGCATTGGCCGCTGCATAATCATTACTCGGATCAAGTCTAAGTTGCTGATGCGATGCTGCAAGCAACACGCAAGCGCGCGCGACAATCAAAGGCCAGAGGGCGATAAGCTCTTCTTTCTCCAACAGATAAACGGCATGAAACGCCTTCACAGCTGGGAGAATTGAGAAAGGGTCTCCGTCTCCATGATGCAGCAACGATGCACATGTTGTCGCCAGCTCGGCAATCAGCCAGCTTTTCGTCATATCCCCAAAATCAATTACCGCATAGGGCAACACAGACCCCGAGATCTCTCTACGGCCAACAACATTATCATCCGTGATGTCATGGTGGATAACCTGAACACGTAACTCCGCCTTTACAGGGTCAAGCCGCTTTCGCACTTGTTCCATCGCCACAAGAATGGGGGGCGGCAACCGAGCTGGGATCACTATCCTGCAACAAGAAAGGTATCGCCGCCTCAGAATAAGCCAGATCCCACGGGGATTTTTTCACAGCGCCTGGATGCGAAAAGTCTGCCAAAGCGTACGCGACATTGCCTGCAAGGGTACCAAGCGCTTCAATCGCAGTACCGTTCAAATATTTGCGCGCCGTCAGCATTTCGCCTTCGATAAAGCTCAGCAGACGAACATGATAATTTTCTGCTCCAACGGTAGCAGCACCAATGAATTCGTCATTTCGACAAGAGATGACTTTGGGAATAACAAATGAACTATGGAAACCATCGTCCTGTTTTGAAGCGAGATGCTGCAAAATCGCATTCTGCGCCTCGAGTTCAACGCGCGGATATTCGCTGCGGCTGATTTTGAGGACATAGCTTTCACCAGCAATGCCAACCTTAAAGTTCCGGTCCTGCTGGCTACCAAGCTCACGCAACTCGCCCTTCAGCCCGTAAACTGAACTAAGAATATCCGCAGCGTCCTCAATTGTAAGGCTCGGGCGAGGCAATTCAGCTTTCGAAAAAAGGGACATTTCAGACATATGGCTTTCCAATAGAAAATGGTTCGACGGAGCGAGAAATACGACGCGCCTTCAAGAAAGCGCATCGACGTTTGGCCACGACTTATCGCTTATTATATCGGGCGTAATAGCGCTCAATGCGGGACTGAATAAACTCGAACGAGATGGAGAGCATCCAGTAAATCATGGAAGCAGTGATCAGCATTTCGATGTGTCTGAACTCGGTCTGGCCTTGAGTTCTTGCAACATACATCAGCTCCCAAACACCGATAACCGAAACAAGCGAAGAGTCCTTCAACATCGCAATGAACTGGTTGCCTGTTGGTGGAATGATGATCCGCATGGCTTGCGGCAGAATGACAAGCCACATCGTCTGTGCCGAACCGAGACCAAGTGCCGTGGCACCTTCCTTCTGTCCGCGCGGAATGCTTTCAATACCTGCACGGAAAATTTCAGTCATATAGGCGCCATAGCAGAGCGAAAGCGCGAGAATGCCGGCAGGGATCGCACCGATCACATAACTTATCTGTGGCAAGCCAAGATAGATAATATAGATCTGCATCAGGAGCGGTAAGCCGCGAAAAAGCGACGTGTAGAAAGTCGAAAGCCCGTAAATGACACCGTTCTGCGACAGCTTTGCTATCGCGCCGATAAGCGCAATGATGGTGGCTATCACGATGGAAATCGCGGAAATATAGAGTGTCGTTACCGTTCCCTGTGTGATCAGAAAACCGATCTTACGTGCGATAAACGAGAACGACAGATCAAACGAGTAAAAGAAGAGCATCAGCAGGACGAAGAGTTCGGTCCATACCGCGACAACCTGCTGATTTCTCTATAGTCGCTTCAGCAGTTTCCAGTTCAGGAACAGTATCAGAGAGATGGAAAAGGCTGACAAAACCCTTGCAACAACGGGGTTTTCCTTCACCCAGTCGGCAAGTGGGGGTACTATTGTGCCCAGCCAATGTGCACTAATGCCAATTGAATAGAGCGCCACCATTGTGATTGCGAACAGCACAAGACCACCAAGCCTGCGCGCTGTATCGGGGTAGTTGAGAATGAATCGTCCAAGCATGAACGGCCTCCTTCAATTCGGTGTGCACCCTGTGCCGATCGGCTTAACGGATGTCTTTTTGATCTGGGGGGATAAATTTTCTTAGAAACAAGCGGCTGATCAGGCAGAGCGTTCTCGCCACTTGTCCTGTGCCTGCAGTTTCCAATAGGTAAGTTGAGCAACGGCGAGACCAGCGTAACCCCCTGCCGAGACCAAGCCAAAAGGCTCAAAAAGCTTGTAACGATCAGTCGAACCAAGAATTCCTTCGGCCACCAGCTTGCCACCGATAGCGGTGGTGTTCAGGCCATGACCGCCAAAGGCCGTGCAGTACCAAACGCCACTCGGCATTTTTCCGATTTGGGGCATGAGGTGGCGCGCATATGCCATCAGACCAGACCAAGCGAGTTCTGTCTTGAGTCCAGACAGTTGCGGATAGGTGCTTGTCATTTCATAACGCAGCTCTCGCACCAGCCCCTCAGTTGAGGCGGCGCGGGTTGTTATGCGGCCACCCCACAATACGCGCCTACCACCTTCAATGAGCCTGTAATAATCGCCAGCTCTGCGACTATCACCGATCGCCGCTGATGCTTTGATAGCTTCGCTGATGAGATCAGGAGCAACTTCAGAAACCATGACATAGGTCGCTATCGGCAAATAGGATCGTTGAAGTTTCTTATTCAACCCACCTGTATAACCACCTGTGGTGATCACTAGATTTTTGGCCTGAACTGAACCTCGGCTTGTTCGAACCATTTTCTGCGCATTCGAAACGTCCATAGATTGCGCTGCGGAATTCTCATAAATCTTGCCGCCAAGACGCTCGATTTCCTGAGCGAGAGCGCGTGCATAATTGAGTGGATGAATGTGAAACGCCTTGGGATCGCGAATGGCCTGATAATAACGTTCAGACTTCAACACCGACCGAACTTCATCCCGCGACATATATTCAAGGCGGTAATTGAAGTCTCTCTTTGTCTCCGCCACTTCGGCCTGCAAAGCGGGCGCATCTTCGTAGCGCTGTACGCTGATCAGCCCATGCCTGGGATCTGCAGACGTGATATTCAGATCGCGAATTGTTTCGCCAACAAATTCCATGCCCTCTACCGAGAGCCTGTGGAGCTTTTTCGCAGCTTCGTCGCCGACTGTGGCAGCGATCTTATCATGACCGGTTGCAAAACCGGGACTGACAAAACCGCCATTGCGCCCCGAGGCACCAAAACCGACACTCTTGGCTTCAAGAACGATGATAGACTGTCCCTGCCGCACCAGTTCCAACGCTGTTGTCAGACCGGCCAGACCAGCACCAATAATGAGGGTTTCACACTCCTCATTTCCAACAAGGGCTGCCCGTTCTTTGGTATCAGCCATGCTTCTGAAGTAATGCGTGTCAGGATAGTACATCTTGTTACCAGTCTGAATGTATTGATTTTTTCCATTTTCAATTCACACCCGTCCTGCCTCGCAAGGCAAAGCCGGGGCTTGATGATGAATTGATCAGGAAACCTGATGTGTTTTTATGGGAAGCAATTAGTCTTTGCTGTAATCCGCGCCGTACCACTTGGTCGTAAGCGTTGCGAGGGTTCCATCATCCTTCAACTGCTTGATGATTTCTCCGATCTTTGCAGTCCATTCAGAATCATTCTTTTCTGCAATCACAACCAGCGGTTCGCGGAATGCATAGCCGCCTTCGAGAACGCGAACCGGATAGCCGTTCTTGATAGCAGTCTGAGCTGTCTGTTCTGGTGCAATGACAGCATCCAAACGCACACCATCGCCCAAACGAAGGTCGTCAAACGGCATCATGGAATCTTCAAAGGTACGAACTTCTCCGGGAGTGACTTTATATTCAAAAGTCGGAAGATCAGGCGCATCAATTTCAAGGCGACGGTTGATGAAATCTTCAGACGTGGTCCGGGTTTCAACCCCAATCACCTTGCCGTTCAGATCGTCGGTCGAATGCGCTTTGCTGTCCTTATGTACGACATACACATAGGGGCTGTAATAGTAGATTCCAGCAAAGTCGATAGCCTGTGCGTGTGCTTTGGTTGGCGTTACTGAACCAACGCCAACATCATAACGTCCCTGCCAGTGACCACTGGTTAGCGTTGGCCACTCAGGAGTTTCAAAACGGACTTTAACACCCAAACGCTTGCCGATTTCATTGGCCACATCAATATCGAACCCAACAAGTTCGTTATTGTCATCAAGAAAACCCTGTGGAGGCCATCCGACATTGGTGGCGACTACCATTTCCTTTTTCTCGTTTACACGATCCAGAGTGGGGCCGGCATGTGCCATTCCGGAAAACAAAAACAATGACGCTGATGCGATTGCGAATAGCTTATTCAAGTTACCCTCCGTTGGTGCGGTTATATTTGTTAGATCAGTGCAGGATCTGGCTCAGGAACAGCTTGGTGCGTTCATGCTGCGGGTTGTCGAAGAACTCGGCTGGCGAATTCTGCTCAACGATCTGGCCCTGATCCATAAAGATCACGCGGTTTGCGACCTGACG
>WNDY01000094.1 GCA_009914555.1 Xylophilus sp. | reverse complement strand
TTTTTAGGAAAGCGTTCTCCTCCTCCAGCCGCGCCACTTCACGTTTGAGCCGTGCATGTTCGGCCAACTCCAAGCGTTGTGCCTGATCGTCCTGGTCGTGCCGCCGCGCCTGGGCGCGCCAACTGTACAGCTGGGCAGGCTGCAACCCCAGATCACGAGCCACCGTGGTTACCCCTTCTGTGGCCGCTCGCAACAGTGCCTGCTGCCTGAACTCCAGGCTGAACTCCTGCCCCTTTCTGCCTGCCTTGCTCTTGGTCATCGTCCACCTCCTATTGCGAGAGTTAATCGCTTATAGGGGTGTCCGTGAAACGGGGGCAAGATCACAAACCCTTGCACCAGGGTGAAATCGAACGGCTGCTCGATGGCCTCATCCCACATGCCTGGACGACTGCCCTCGCTGGGATAGTCGCGCAAGTCGTAGGTCGTGGCGAAACGCCGACCGCCCCGGTTAGGCCGGTTCTCTACGAAGTCGTAGGCTCCAAAACTGGTAACACTGTCGATAACCGCCTCTCCCAGCCGGGTATCGGATAGCCGGACAGGCTGCTCGCTGCCGTTGAACAATAGGCTGTAGAAACCTCCGATCTGCGAGTACAGCCCCCCCGCCTCCGACTCTTCAATGCCCAGCAATACCGGCTCGTAGCGCGAGAGCATGTGAGACGTGGTAATTAGCAAGTCCTGCATCCGGCGGATGCCATCGTCCAATTCGCGGTACTTCAAGATCACCGCCAGGTGATAGTTCACCTGGCGGAAGCTGCCCTGCTGGAAGGGGCGCACATAGGCGTCTACGAAGTCTTGCAGCACCGGCAGCTCGACCCTGTACTTTCCGGCCAGCTCGACCCGGCTCTTAGTTACGTAGGTCTGAAGCATCAGGCTCTTGCCTTCCTTCTTGCCCACGGCCAGAAAATAACGATTGAGACGGTAGAACAGCTTGTCCAGCTCGGATTTGTCGCGGGTTTCGTGGGAAATGCCCTTGAGCCGGATCAGCCCGACCAGGCGATTGCCTGGCAGCGTTACCATGTGCTCATGCACGTGGTACTTCATCAGCGGTGCCTGAACTTCCGCAGGCATAACGGCAGTGTGCGTAGCGCTTGCCATAGAACACGCTCCAAAGGGGATTGATCGGTGCAAGGCGTAGCCCGCGACCGTATTTCAGGTTCAAGAAGAAGCGGCGCACGGCGAAAATCACCCGCCGCATGTAGCGAGCATCGAAAGAACTCACCACGGCAAAACCGACCAAGGCCAGCAGCAACGGTGACATCAGCAGCAGCGCCCCCCACCAGGGCAGCAAGGCAAAGCCACCACCGCCCACCACCAGCAACGCCACCGCTATCCCCACGAACGGTAAAAGCGGTACGCCAAGGAACATCGCGGGACGGCTCATCGCGTTGTAGCTGGGGAACAGCAACTCCTCATCGCTCATGGCTTGCCCTCACGCCACCGTACCGCCACCGAAGTACGCCCAAGCCCACGCGCCAAGGATCAACGCCGCGCCCACAGCAGCGATCACAATCACCTGATTCACGTAGTCCATGAAGGTCTTGGAATGATCGCCATTGGCACGCGCAATCATCCAGCCAATGCCCACCCAGAGCAGGCTCAACAAGGCCAGGCTGCCCCCAATAGCGAACATGCCAAGGCGGATGTTCTTGGCCACTTGGACTGCCTTTTGATCCCATTCATCGGCCATCGCCATCAACGGTGTGTAAACCGCCAGAAACACCGCCAACCGCTGCCCCGCCTCATGTCCCTTACTCTTGAGTTTTTTCAACGCCTTCATCATCACTTTCCTCTGGTCCCTGATACTTCAGGGTTGGGGGTTGTGCCACCGGCTGAGCAGCCGCTGGCAGGTCATAACGTGGGTATTGCCGGAGCACATCCCAGCTCTGGTATGTTGGGCGCACGGCCTCACGGCCATCGTTACGCGATGCCTGCTCTCGTTCGGCCTCGTTGAGAGCAGGCACGGCGGGGAGGTCGTTGTTCGCCAACACCCGCTGCACGTGGCTAGTCCCGCCGAACGCCGGTTCAGGCCGAAAGCCCGTGGTGAAATTGCCGCTGTAGTACCCGCTGATCGCCTTGCGGATCGCCACTGCCGCGAAGCGCTCTGCGGCAATGCCTTGGCGTACCAGCGCCGCAGCTCATCCCCCGCAAGCTTCAGATTGCGGCACGGCTCGATCACCTCGGCCACCTGCCGGGGATCGCTCGCATCGAAGTGCTGTCGGTGTATCTGGCCCAGCCCCACCGCAAAGCTCTTGCCCTCCTCCACCAGCTTTTTCACCGCCACCAGAGCTTCCTCAAGGCTTTGCGGCTGACGCGGCAAAGCACCGTCCTTCACGCCAATGGCGTAAGGATTGAGGGCGGATTCGGTTTTAACGACGGGATACAGCGTGGAGGGGTGAACAGCAGGAGCGCATTGCAGGGCCAGCGCCATAAAGGCACTGGTAGTTAACATTTCAAGTCTCCTCTTTCGTCTTCATCTCGATCTGAGATACGTGCAACTCTCGAAGAATCTCCGCCTTGGCCATGTCGGAGTAGTGATCTACCAGGTACTGTGCGATCTGCGTCGGCGTTACCTGGTCACCAACCTGGTAACTGATTTCGATGGCAATCCCGATGAGCTTCGAATAGCGTTCGAGGCCGATATGGACATTGCGCGTATTACCGGCCTTGGCCGTCTTCGACGGACCAGGTTTGCTTAACGACATTGGTGTCTCCTGTTGGTGAAAAACGAACAGCACAAAAACCGGCAGATGAACACCTGCCGGTGTAATGCGTGATTTTGTGAATGGCAGCCCTAACTCTGGGCCAAAGGCTATTCGGCTTCGAACGCCTGCTGCGCGAGCTTGAGAATGTCGTTCCAGCTCAACACGAAGGTGCGCCCATCCTCCCTATTCAAGCGGCGTGGGTCTGATGTTTGGCCCTATGCGCAGGAGTTTCCAGCGCCGTAACGATTCGCCCCAGCTCAGACAGGCTTCGCCCCTTGTTGCGCCGGGCCTTTAGGTCTTCATGTTGGAGAACCGCAAGAAGCCGCGCACGCCGCACAGTCTCCGAGCGCAGCCCCACCACCAAGTGCAATGATTTCTCAAGGTCCGTGGGCAGGTTGCGGTATTCGATGCAGCTCAACGTGCAATTCACCCGCAACAGCAGCACATCCCGCAATCCCTGGATCACCGAATCGGGCACCACATACGGGGTGTCCGAGAAGCGAACGAACTGGATGGCTCCAGGGATACGAGTGATGTGCGTGGTGTGGATTTCTTCGGGGTCGAATCGTAAGAATAGGTAGCCGGGGAAGAGAACCTTTTCCTTGGTTCGAAAACCATCGCAGTCTGAACGCCTTTGTTTCTCTACCAATACCGGCGAGTAAACCTCTACGACCTCAAGGCTTTCTATTTCCAACGTAACCCATTGATTGGCATTGGATTTACAAGATAGTAGATGCCAATTTTTCATCCCTTGAATCCTCCTTTCGGGCAGCCGCCGCCCGGACCGATCCGTGGAGGATTTCGGTTTCTCGCAGCGACCTTTCTAGACGAAAGAGCTGTATGAATATACAGTGTCTTGAAGATTTGCACGAATCACAAGCCCGCGCAAGCCTTCCTTGAGGAGAGATGGTAATCGTATTTTGTGAAAATACAACAGATTAATCCTAAAAGAGACGTATTAGTCGTATCAAAAGCAGCCTTATGGATAGACCATCACCATATTTATGGGTGGTCGTTTCCGTGGATTCCTTCAAAAAAATTGTTGGCCTGTTAATAAGAAATGCAAGAAAAAACAAAGGACTAACGCAAGAAGAGCTAGCAGAAGGGATCGGTTCTGAGGGTGCTACCATAGGCCGCTACGAGAGAGGTGAATTCGCTCCGAGCCTGGAGCAATTGGCAAAAATTTCAGATTTCCTTTCTGTCTCCCCTGCGGAGCTTATCCCTACTCGGGGAGACCGAGAGAAGGAGAGATTAAAAGAGCTTCGTAAAGAACTCTCTGAAAAATCGCTTCAGATAGATTCCCCCTCGCATCTGAAAGAGCTTATCCAACATGCAGATGCTCTCATTCCATCCAAACGCAGTAGCACAGAGGGTTAATTGTCCACAGGAAATAATTCCGGTTCTTGCCTTCATGGGGTGAGCCATTCTCTGCCGACTTTCGCCTAGTGTTGGTGCTTAGCCCAGCAGCCTACAACACTGCCGGGCTGGCAGAAATCGCAACATTTACTGATTTCCGTATTTCTGTAAAAGAAGCTCCCGCACCTCATCCGCAATCTTTGTCCCACGCTGTGCGCAAGCGGTCTTTATCTGACGATGTAAACTCTCTGGCACGTCAATAGTGAGCCGCTTCATCCTCTCTGGCTTGTCGCCGTTGCTACGGCTCTCCACCCACGCATCGGCTGCAACCGGATCAGCCTTGTTACTCGGCCTGATACCTATTTGGACTTTTTTCATGCTCATAGTGCGAACTCCATCAGCTCGGCCTTGACACCCTCTATTTCCATCGCCGCCAACCCCTCTTTCTCAATCTCATACACTGCCCGCCCTTGAGCCGCGGCTTCAGCGAAAATGACTCGCTGAGTAACACTCGCAGCCAGTGTCACCACTGAGTAAGTTTCTAGAGCTTCGCCCACATCGCGGCCAATAGCTGTGTTTGCGATTTTACGATTTACAACAAATGCGGCTTTCAGGCTTTCTTTATACACCTGAGCTTCCTCTATCAGCTTCACAACCTCATCGGCTGCCCAAATGTCGTAAGGGCTGGGCTGGACGGGAATCAGCACCACATCGGAAGCCATGATCGCGCTGCGAGCCAGGTCGGTTACACGAGGTGGCCCATCTATAACGATGTGGTCGTAGCCCTGCCCTATCTGGGCAATCTCCTTGTGGACAGTAGGCCGTGGGAGGCCGACTACAGAAAAGAGCGCCTCCCCCTCACGGGCTGCCGCCCAGTCCAGAGCACTTCCCTGCGGATCGGCATCAATAAGCAGTACCCGCTCCCCTGCACGGGCAAGGCTGGCGGCAAGGTTCACGCTGAGAGTGGTCTTCCCAACGCCTCCTTTTTGGTTCAACACACCAATAATCATGAATTCATCCTTTACAGTTTATCGTCTTTGCATTTTGTCGCATTTACTATTTTACGATTATCCTGAGAAACTTCAACCACTGGGGACGGATAGAGGGCGCTAGGCTGAGGTCCTTGCCAGCGCCCGGTAGAGGGTCGCTCGATGCACGCCGAGCAGGGAGGCGACATGTGCGGTGGAATTTCTTTCGTCGTCGATCAAGTGGCGGGCAAGGGCGACTTGTTCAGGTGAAAGGGTAGGGCGACGACCAAAGCGCACACCGCGCATCTTTGCGGCGGTCCGCCCTTTATGGGTCCGTTCAATGATGAGCGACCGTTCGAACTCGGCAATTCCGGCAAACACGGTTAGCACCATGCGCCCTGCCGGGCTTGTGGTGTCGGCCCACGGCTCGGCCAGGCTGCGCAGGCCGACGCCCATGCTCAGCAACTGTTCGGAGATTTCCAGGAGATCACGGGTACTGCGGGCGAGTCTATCCAGGCGCGAGACTATTACTACGTCGCCTTTGCGCAGATGATCGAGCATCCGTGCGAGTTCAGGCCGTGCAGCATGAGTACCTGTAATTTTCTCGGAGAATAGGCGTGAGCAGCCTGCGGCTAGCAGCTCGTCGCGTTGGATTCTCAAGTCCTGGTCGCCGGTCGATACCCTGGCGTAGCCAATTAGGGTCGCCCTGGATGGATAGGGGGAGGATATTTCCTGCATGGGCATTTCACTTTGTCGCAAATATGGTCTCTCACTCTAGATTATATGCGACAGAGATATGCGACGGGCAAAGGCTGGGAAATGCTGGTGGGAAATATTTGTCGCAAAAATTCTCAATTTTGCGACAGGCATTCACTCCTCAACCATGCGGTAGCTGTAGCGCGGGTCGTTTAGCCCAGCCAGCAGCTTGTCGAACTGGCGTTCTCCGGCCTTCCTGGTTAAACCTTTGCTGATGGTTTGCCAGCGCGCCTTTCCCTTGCGCTCTTGAATCGCCCACGTCTTCGGCTCAGTTTCGTCCTCGTAGGCGCTTTCTGGCAGTTCGGCGGCTGGTTGATTGCGATGGCGCTTTGGCTTGGCAGCCAGGTCGCGCTTGAGCTGGTCGCGCTCAGTCATGAGCTTGTGCACCAGGTCGTTGTATTCCTCGCGCTGCTGCACCAGTTGTTGCTCAAGTGCCCGGATTTGCTCAGCCTGCTGGATCACTGTTCTCCGGTATAGAGCCTCTTTCCCGTCCTTTCCTTCTTTTCGTGACGGTTGATCGTCACGCTTTTTCTTGTTCGCCCGGTAGCGCCGCGCCCGCTCTGCGTCCGACAGAGCTTTGCCGGTGAATGGCCGACCGCGACCCCGCTTCGGCTCCTCCAGTGGGAGGGGTTGGGTTTGCTTGTCGCCTGGGTCGATCATTGCGGCGTCTCCGTGCTGGTGCTTAACCCTGCTTTGTTGACCACTCCGGGAAAATCGATGATGAATTTCATGGCTTGAGTCCTTCTTGGCGCCTCGCCGTTGTGGCTGGCATGGAGCAATTATATGTGATGCGTCACGATAAATACAGTGATTAGCGTGACGAATCACGATAAATATCGACCGCTCGTCGGTATTTATCGTGACGCGCCTAGCTCGTCACGATAAATAATGCCGCCCGCTTTTTGGATTTCCCAGCCCTCGGGAGCTTTCGCTAGTCAGGTGCCGCGCTCCCGGCTCGTCGGATCAGCTTCACCGATCCGGCGAACGGAAGCACGGGCGCAGCGAACACTTGACTTCAACTGGAAAGAAACAGCCTTCGACCGGGAGCAAGGGCAGCCTCATCGCCCATGCTCCCGAGTCCTCGGCGGGCCGAGTGGGGAGTCCAGAGGGGCAAAGCCCCTTTGGGCAAGGCCACTGGCCGCGCAGCAAGGGAATCAATTCTGGCGAAGCCAGGCATTAGCGAAGCGCTCTGCTTCTAGAAGCTTTTAGAAGCTCTAAGAGAGAACAGTCACGACTTGCTCTCCTCTTGGGCTCACTTATTTTCTGCTGGATTCACTTATCTTGGTTATTCACAAAAAAAGCCCGGCGCTCCCCTTGGTGGGGCACGTTACGCATCACGAAAAATGAGGGAATCAGCGCGTGCGGAGGGCAAAAAAAGCCGTTTCTCGCCTTTTCGGCCCTGCATGCCGGAGAAATTGGCCGGAACCCGAACGCAGGCCGAGGGGTGGCCCTAGCGCTCGTCGTCGCCAGTAGAGGAGGGGGTGGGGGAGTGTCTTCGAAGCCAGGCATCCCACGACATGCCGCCTAGCTCGCTAAACAATCGCAATCGGTCGCGTAGCCCAATGCTCACACCGGGGTAGCGATCTGCGATCTGCGCTTCCACGTCTAGGCAATGCTGCGCATAGTCGTCCTGGAGCTGCTGAATCGGTTCAATCTGGCGAGGAGCCTGGTTCTTGCGCTTGAGCTTCGCCGGAATGTTCATCCATCCCAGCTTGCGCGTCTGCTGCTCTTTTAGAAGCTCGCGCTCAGCCCGCTTCACGTCCTCGATCTGCGGATTGGCCTTGCGCCACTTGTTGCGGAACTTGCGCAGCTTCGCCGAGCACTCCTCGCGGAACTTCCGAAACTCCGCAAATGACAGTCGGCCCAGCACGATGAGGAAGTTCTCCGAAACGGTCTTGATCGCTGTCCTCGCACGCTTGCTACCGTCCTCCAGCTCCTCATATTGCTCGTAGAGCGTGATCGCCCCTGCTTGCTTGAGCTGCGCGAGAGTGCGAAAAAAACGCCCCGAGGCCACCGCCTCCGGTCGTGCAGGGTCACGGCTCGGCCTGGTCAGCCCGCACAATCTGGCCAATTCGTCGCAAGAGGTATGCCGGAACGATCCGTCGGCCAGGGGGCGCCCAACCCGCAACGAGGCGAAATCAGTCATCGACAGGATCGCCGACAGCAACAACGCGTGACCTTCGCGTCCCTCGCTGCGGTTCTGCCGTGGCGTGCCGTCCTTGTTCACCTTGCGGCTCAGGTTCGACAGCAGCAATAACGCCTTCGGCGTGTAGTAATAGTGCTTGGCCGCCTCGATCAACAGCCGCTGAATCTTCAGGAAAAAACCACTCTGGGGCAGAGGCAGCGACAGCCGCTCCTCTGCCAGCCGCTGCGGGTCATGCCCACAGCGATTGCCACTGCCCGTACATGCGTCCTTCCGAGGGAACGGCGGCGGACTCATTCCCATCTCCACACACTCAACCATCAGCCCGATCCTTCTGCGCGGCCCAAACACCAGGCACGACAAGACCCCACCAGGACAGTTCGTCGGTGCGCCGCGTCAAAACGCAGCCACGACGATGCCTCGGCGGTGCCGTCAATTGCTTGAAAACAAAGGAAGTACAGAGGGGGAGGGCGGGCCTGAAAGCCGCTGGGAGTCTGCTAGTCACACGCCCCTACGCTTAAGCAGGCGTAGGGGGGTTGATTGGGGTAAAACATGAGATATAATCTTTCTCGTGGTTTGTTTCAGCCTTAACCCCGTTATTCCTACGTCGCCTGCTAAGTGAAGAAGGAATTTCGGGGTTTTGTGCGTCTGGACCTTTTGTTTTTCGATCCATACTTGCCACTTAACCGGGTGGCGTCCGTCGATTAGCGGATATTACCTCTCCCGTCACACCCCGGCAACAATCCCGCCCAGCCCCTAGTCCATCTGCATCCCATCTTCCTCTTGCTCTATCTCCAATGCCTCCACCACAACACTCACCGCAGCCACGTCGGCCAATCCTTCTCGCTCGGCGTTGAACGCCGCCCGCTTCTCTTTGCCCGATAGCTCGGCGAAACCAGGATCACTCGCAGCCTGGGCCTTCGCCCACTGTCTGAATTCTTTATCCAGCGCCCGCCGCTCGATGTTTTTGTCGTGCTTCGCCTGCAAGGCAGGCAGCGCCTCCGGGCTGGCTTGCTGTTCTGCTGTACGTTCCTTCGCCGTGAGCGCTGATTGCCGTTCTGCATCACGTTCGTCACGGATAACAGGGGCAGAGGGGGCAGGGGAGGCCGTGTCACTGGCCATCTGTGCTTCGAAAGCCCGGTCCTGCGCTTCAATCGCCGCAATAGCCGCGTCTACATCGATCCAGCTCGTCTCCTGCCGTTCCCGCTCCTGGGATTCCAGCAGGCTTTTCTGTGCCACTTGCATCTCTTCGCCAACCACGCCATAGCGCTGCTCCGCCTGTTCGATGAGCGACCGGGCCAGTGCGTAGCCAGGCGAGGCCAGCAGCTCCTCACGCAACGCCGGATTCAACCGCTCGCTGCGATCACCCACCACCTGCTGGAACGTGGCCCGGTAAGCCTCATGCTCCATCAACGATGCCACCCACTCACGCCCGGCCTCGCTCGCATCCTCACCAAAGAGCACCTGCACCGCATGCTCCTCGGCTCGCATACCTAAAATTGCCGGTGCCGTGCCTACATCCGCCATCGACAGGCCGCTGTTACGCTCCCAACGCGCCTCACGCTCCAGGATCGCAGAACCATCCCTGGCCTCCACCGCAGGCGCGGAAGCCGGTGCAGCCTCCTGTCCGAGTTCACGCCCGACCTGGACCGCCTCTGCGGCCACCTCTGGTGCCGAACGCCCCACCGACTCCGCCGCCCAACCTCGCCGCTGCACGGTACGCTCCAACTCCTGCCCGGTGCGCTCGTCCCGCGTCCTCACCTGTACCGGTTGCGTACCCTGGTCCTTCAGACGAATCGCCTGCCCCAGCCTGAAGCCCTGCGCCTCCATCGCATCCTTCAAACCGACGCCCCAGTACATCTTCTCCCCGGCATCCGTCATCAGACGCACGTAGTAGCTCATGTTCTGCTTGGGATCATGCTTGTAGGGCGCATTGATCTTGCCCCCGTTTCACGGACACCCCTATAAGCGATTAACTCTCGCAATAGGAGGTGGACGATGACCAAGAGCAAGGCAGGCAGAAAGGGGCAGGAGTTCAGCCTGGAGTTCAGGCAGCAGGCACTGTTGCGAGCGGCCACAGAAGGGGTAACCACGGTGGCTCGTGATCTGGGGTTGCAGCCTGCCCAGCTGTACAGTTGGCGCGCCCAGGCGCGGCGGCACGACCAGGACGATCAGGCACAACGCTTGGAGTTGGCCGAACATGCACGGCTCAAACGTGAAGTGGCGCGGCTGGAGGAGGAGAACGCTTTC
>WNDY01000093.1 GCA_009914555.1 Xylophilus sp. | reverse complement strand
TTTTTAGGAAAGCGTTCTCCTCCTCCAGCCGCGCCACTTCACGTTTGAGCCGTGCATGTTCGGCCAACTCCAAGCGTTGTGCCTGATCGTCCTGGTCGTGCCGCCGCGCCTGGGCGCGCCAACTGTACAGCTGGGCAGGCTGCAACCCCAGATCACGAGCCACCGTGGTTACCCCTTCTGTGGCCGCTCGCAACAGTGCCTGCTGCCTGAACTCCAGGCTGAACTCCTGCCCCTTTCTGCCTGCCTTGCTCTTGGTCATCGTCCACCTCCTATTGCGATAGTTAATCGCTTATAGGGGTGTCCGTGAAACGGGGGCAAGATCAGTTTTTTACGAAAACGTGACAGCAGCAGGATTGAGCGCCTCCCGCAGCCTCAATCCGCCCCAGCGCTCATGCGCCCAGAGCGCGGCCGCATGACCATCCGGTGCCAGCAGCAGGCGGTGCATCAGGGGCGCCAGCGGCGTCGCGTCCGGATCCGCCAGCAGCACGTACCGCGGCAGAGCGTCATCGCCCTCGTCGCCGACCAGCCGTCCGATCCAGTCCAGCGCCACCATGGCATCCAGCGCCTGGGCGACCTGCAAGGCCTCGGCCCCCAGCGTGCTCGACAGTTCAGCCACCGTCAGTCCATGCCGGGAACGAGCCTTGGCGGCCTCCAGTTGCTGCACCGATTCAAGCGCCAACTGGAACGGCCAGCCCGGCCCCGTCGCATGGCGGGCCACGCCGCCGTCGAGCAGGCTGGGCAGATAGGCGACGATGACCGCACCCAACAGCACGATGACCCAGGCCACGTAGATCCAGACCAGCAGGGTCGGAAGCGCGGCAAATGCACCATAGACGACGGAATAGGTCGGAACCGCGTCGAGGTAGGCCGCCAGGATCCTCTTGGCCAGTTCCATGCAGGCGGCGACGAACAGTCCGCCGACCCAGGCATGTGTCCAGCGTACCGCCGTGTTCGGCACATAGTGATAGAGCCCTGCCATGCCACCGGCGAGCAGGAAGACCTCGATCGAATCGAGCAGCAGGCGGATACCTCCCGGCAAGGTGCCGACCAAGCCGCGCGAGGCGCTGATCACATAGGAAGTGAGCAGCAGGCTCAGGCCCAACACCAGCGGTCCCAGCGTGATGACCGCCCAGTACACCAATACCCGCTGGCCCAGCGGCCGGGGCCGGGGCACGCGCCAGATGCCGTTGAGCGTTCGGTCGATCGTCAGCACCAGCGCCAGGGCCGTCGCCAGCAGCACCGACAGCCCGGCCACGCCGAGCCGGCTGGCCTTGCTGGCGAACTGGGTCAGGTAGCCCAGCACCTGGCGCGAGATGCTGTCCGGCACCAGGCTGTCGACCAGCCAGCGCTGCAGCACCAGTTGCACTTGGTGGAACATCGGAAAGGCGGTGAACACCGCCAGCGCGACGGTGAAGAACGGCACCAGTGCAAGCATGGTGGTGCAGGTGAGGCTGCCGGCGGTAAGGCCAAGCCGGTCTTCGCGGAAGCGTTCGCGCAGCGTGACTGCGGTGCTGCGCCACGGGAAGCGCGAAAGATCGCGGGCCAGGACTCGCAGGCGCCGCGACAGGGCCGAAAGGAGCGCAGGCATGGCAGGTATCATGCCATCGCCATGACGATGCCCTCCCCCGACCGGCTTGCCGTGCCGCCGCTGGCCGCGGTGCCGGCCCTGCCCCGCCCCACCGTTCCTGTCGCGCGGACCCGGACGCTGGCCGTGGGCAGCCTGCTGGGGCTGATCGTGCTCTGCCTGGCGTGGGAGCTGTGGATCGCGCCGGTGCGCCCGGGCGGCTCCTGGCTCGCGCTCAAGGCGGTGCCGCTGGCGGTGCCGCTGGCTGGGCTGCTCAAGCGCCGCATGTACACCTACCGCTGGGTGAGCCTGCTGGTGTGGCTGTATTTCACCGAAGGCGTGGTGCGGGCCTGGGGCGACCCGGCACCCGGCCGCTGGCTCGCGCTGGCGGAGATCGCGCTGTGCCTGGCGCTGTTCGCCGCCTGCGCGCTGCATGTGCGGCTGCGCCTGCAGGCCGCGCGCCAGCACATACCTTCGTCCTGAGGGGTATGCCCCTGTAGTGAGCGATCGGCGCCCGCTATGGAATCATACCTACGCGTGTATTTTCATTCCCTGCCGGAAAACTCTATGTCCACTGCCCTGATCGACCAACTGCGCACCATCGTCGGAGACACCCATGTGCTGACGGACGGCGACCTCACCGCCTGGGAGCAGGACTGGCGCCGCCGCGTGCGCGGCCGTGCGCTGGCCGTGGTCCGCCCGGGCAGCACCGCCGAAGTGGCTGCGGTGGTGCGTGCCTGCGCCGGCGCAGGCACGTCGATCGTGCCGCAGGGCGGCAATACCGGCCTGGTGGTGGGATCGACGCCCGACGAATCCGGCACCCAGGTCGTCCTGAGCCTCACGCGGCTCAATGCCGTGCGTGCCATCGACGCGGCCAACCTGACCATCACGGTCGAGGCCGGCCTGGTGCTGCAGGCCTTGCAGCAGGCGGCGGAGAAGGCCGGCTTCCTGTTTCCGCTGAGCCTGGGCGCCGAGGGCAGTTGCACCATCGGCGGCAACCTGTCGACCAACGCTGGCGGCACGCAGGTCGTGCGCTACGGCAACAGCCGCGCACTGTGCCTGGGCCTAGAGGTGGTCACCGCCCAGGGCGAGGTCTGGGACGGCTTGGCCGGCCTGCGCAAGGACAACACCGGCTACGACCTGCGCGACCTGTTCGTCGGCAGCGAAGGCACGCTGGGCATCATCACCGCGGCGACGCTCAAGCTCTACCCGCAACCGGCCGCGCGCCTGACGGCCTGGGCCGCGGTGCCGTCGCTGCAGGCGGCGGTGGACCTGCTGGGCCTGGCGCACCGCCACCTGGGCGCCGGGCTGACCGGATTCGAGGTGATGGGTCAGTTCGCGCTGAGCCTGGTCGGCAAGCACTACCCGCACATGCGCGTACCCTTCCTGGGCCAGGAGGATGCGCCCTACTGCGTGCTGCTGGAAAACTCCGACAGCGAGTCCGAAGCGCATGCCCGCAGCCGCTTCGAGGCGGTGCTGGAGGCCGGCTTCGAGGCCGGCCACGTGCTCGACGCCGTCGTGGCCGAGAACCTGGCGCAGGCCAACCAGCTCTGGCACGTGCGCGAAAGCATCTCGCTCGCGCAGGCCGAGGAGGGCCTGAACATCAAGCACGACATCTCGATCCCGATCGCCAGCATCCCGGCCTACGTGGAATACGCCGATGCGCTGCTGCGGCGCGAGATCCCGGGCGTGCGGCTTGTCAACTTCGGCCACCTGGGCGACGGCAACCTGCACTACAACGTGCAGGCGCCGGCCGATGGCGACGCCAAGGCGTTCCTACGCGACCAGGAGGCGCGGGTGAACACGCTGGTGTACGACGCGGTCCTGCGCTTCGGTGGCTCGATCTCGGCCGAGCACGGCGTGGGCTCGCTCAAGGTCGGCGAGCTGCCGCACTACAAGTCGCCGGTCGCGCTGGAGCTCATGTGCAGCGTCAAGCGGGCCCTGGACCCGCGCAACCTCCTGAACCCGGGCCGGGTGGTGAGCCTGGAAGCCGCCGCGGATCACTGAGAGAGGAAACGGATGGGCAGGGCGAAGTCCACCGTCTGCGCGAGCAGGCCCCGGACGGACGCCAGCACGGCCCGCCCGTCGTCGCGGCGTACCTGGAACGCGTAGTTCAGCGGGCTCAGGGCCGGCCAGTCCGCCAGGGCCCGCAGGCTGCCGCGCGCCAGCAGCGGCCGGGCCCAGCCCTGCGGCAGAAAGCCGACGCCCAGGCCCTCGGCCAGCAGGCCGGCGACCGCGCCCCAGGTGTTGCAGGTGACGCGGCGGCGCACGACGTGGCCCGTGCGCGCCAGCCATTCGTCGAGCATGCGGTGCGTCCCCGCGCCCTGGGGCATCGTGACCAGCGGCCAAGCCGCGAGCGCCCCGGACGGCTCGGCCACCTCCTCCATGCCGGGCGCGGCCACCCAGTCGAAGCCGGCATGGCCGATGAAGCGCGACAGCAGCGCGTCGCGCGGCGAGGAGCCCGCCACGACGGCGAAGTCGAGCTCGCCGTCCTCGAGCCGCTGCTCCATCTGCGCACCGGTGTCCACCACGGGCTCCAGATGCAGACAGGGATGACGCTGCGCGGCGGTCGCCATCATCCCCGGCAGCCAAGTCTGCGAGGCGAGTTCGCCCACGCCGAAGCGCAGGCGCCCCTGTAGGTGCGCGTCGCCGAGGAGCACGTGGTGCATCGCCTCGGCGCGCTCCAGCAGGTCCTGCGCCCGCGGCAGCAGCGCGCTGCCCGCGGCCGTCAGGCCGGCGCGGTAGCTGCGCCGGTCGAACAGGGGCTGACCCAGCGAGGACTCCAGCTCCGCGATCCGCTTGGACAGGCTCGACACAGACAGGTGCAGCCGCTCGGCGGCCACGGCGAAGCTGGCGCACGTGGCGGCCCAGTAGAAGGCTTCAAACTGCTTGAGCGTCATGGGGCGTCTCCCGTGGTCCTGGCATCAGATGATGAAGTAAATCGAACATGGCAGTCTCGATTTATTCGCTATTTTTCCTGATCGGCCGGTCCTAGGATGCGCGGGCTCCTCCCGTGATTTCCCTGGCGACTCTCTTTCCTTCGTTCATGCCCCCATCCAGCCTCAGGCACGTCCACGCACTGCGCGATTTCGAGCCCCGCGCCCGGCGGATCCTTCCGCGGCCGCTCTTCAGCTACATCCACAACGGCGCCGACGACGAACGCTCGCTGCGGGGCAACCGGGATGCGTTCGACGACTACGCCCTGGTGCCGCGTATGCTGGAAGGCGTGGCCCGGCGCAGCCAGGCGATCGAGCTGTTCGGGCAGCGCCATGCGTCGCCGTTCGGCATCTCGCCGGTGGGCCTGGGCGCGCTGTACGCCTACCGCGGCGACCTGCTGCTGACGCGCGCCGCGGCGGACGCCGGGATCCCGGCCGTGCTCAGCGGCGCCTCGCTGATCCCGATGGAGGAGGTCGCGCAAGCGGCGCCGGGCACCTGGTTCCAGGCCTACCTGCCCGGCGACGCGGCGCGGGTGGAGGCGCTCGTCGAGCGCATCCGCCGGTCCGGGTTCGCGACCCTGGTTCTCACGGTGGACCTGCCCGTGACCGTCAACCCCGAGAACTACGCGCGCAACGGCTTCAGCTCGCCGCTCAGGCCCAGCCTGCAGCTGGCATGGCAGGGCGTCAGCCATCCACGGTGGCTGCTGGGTACCTTCGGCCGGACCCTGCTGCGCCACGGTATGCCGCACTTCGAGAACTGGCGCGCCGAGCGCGGCGCGCCCATCCTTTCGGCCTCGGTCCAGCGCGACTTCGTCGCGCGCGACCACTTGGCCTGGAGCCATCTGCGGCAGGTGCGCGATGCCTGGAAGGGTCCGCTCGTCGTCAAGGGCGTGCTGCGCTGGCAGGACGCCCTGATCGCCCGGGACGCCGGCGTGGACGGCATCATCGTCTCCAACCACGGCGGCCGCCAGGTCGACGGCGCCGTGGCGCCCCTGCGCGTGCTGCCCGAGATCTGCCGCGCCGTGCCGGACCTAGCCGTGATGATGGACGGCGGCATCCGCCGCGGCAGCGACGTGCTCAAGGCGCTGGCCCTGGGCGCGCGCTGCGTGTTCGCGGGCCGGCCCTTCAACTATGCCGCCGCGGTCGGCGGCGCGGCCGGCGTGGCCCACGCCATCGCGCTGCTGCGCGACGAGGTGCACCGCAACATGGCCCTGCTCGGCATCAACCGGCTCGACGAGCTCGACGCCAGCTTCGTGCGCCACATCGACAGCTTCCGGCCGTCCCCGCCGGCCTGACTGACCCCTCTGCCCCCACCGGTCCACGGCCTGCCGTCCAGGCCGCCATTCCGAACAGCCGGCGCGGCGGAACCGGCAACGCCACCGCAGCGCCGGCCCCACCCACCGGAGACGATGCCATGCCAACCCTGACCAAGCGATCCTTCCTGCGCAGCGCGGCGGCGCTTCCGCTGCTCGGCGCGGTGCCCCTGACCGCCGCCCGCGCCGAAGCCCCGTGGCCCAGCCGGCCCATCACCTACATCGTGCCCTTCTCGCCGGGCGGCGCCACCGACCTGATCGGGCGCCTGTACGCGCAGGCGGCCGGCAAGTCCCTGGGCGTGCCCATCGTGATCGACAACAGGCCCGGCACCGGCGGCAGCCTGGGCTCCGCGGTCGCCGCGCGCGCCAAGCCCGACGGCTACACGCTCGTGGGCGGGACCATCAGCTCGCACGCCATCAACGCGCGCATCTATCCCTCAATCGGCTACGACCCGGTGGCGTCCTTCCAGCCGCTCATCCTGACCGGGACGCTGCCCAACGTCCTGGTGGTCAAGGCCGGCGGCGTGATCACCTCGGTGGATTCCCTGCGGGCTCTGGCCCGGCAGCGCTCCGCGCCGCTCACCTTCGGTTCGTCCGGCGTGGGCTCCTCGCAGCACTTGGCGGGCGAGCTGTTCGCCACGACGACCGGGCTGAAGCTTCTGCACGTGCCCTACAAGGGCAGCGCCCCGTCGCTGCAGGCGCTGCTCGGCGGCGAGATCGACCTGCTGTTCGACAACATCACCTCGGCCCAGCCCTTCATCGAGTCCGGCCGCCTTGCGGCGCTGGCGGTCACGTCAAGCCAGCCGTCGTCCATCCTGCCGGGCGTGCGGCCGCTGTCGCAGTTGGGCGTCGATGGCTACGAGGTGGTGTCCTGGCAAGCCACGTTTGCGCCGGCCGGAACGCCCCGGCCGGTCGTGGAGCGGCTCTACCAGGCCCTGCACGCGGCGCTGACGGAGCCTGCCAGCCGCGAGCGCCTGCAGGCGCTCGGCCTGGACGTCTCGGGGGCCAGCCCGGACGAACTCGCCCGCTTCCAAAAGGCCGAGGTCGCCAAGTGGGCGGCCGTGGTGAAGAAGGCCGGGATCAAGGCCGAATGACGACGCGCAGCGGCCCGCGCCGCGCCGCCCAAGGCCGCCGGTCAGCGGCCGGCCGGCGCGGCGGCCGCGGCGCTACCGCCAGCCACGCTCACGTGGATGGTGATCGGCTCGTCGTCGCCGAGCGCTAGCCCGAGCGACTGCATGGCCGCGGCCAGCCGCTCGCGCAGTGTGGCATCGCTGAAGCTGAACTGCCGGTGGCTGCGCTTGCAGACCAGCGCGAACGAGCGTCCGTCCGGCTCGGCCGTGCGCAGGCCGTAGAGGGCTCGGCCTTCGTCCACCCATTCGCGCTCCAGCAGGCGGGCCGATTCCAGCTCGCGCAGCACGCGGTACACCGTGGCGCGGCTGGTGCCGTTGCCCTGCTCCATCAGGCGGGTGTACATGTCGTCGGCGCCGAGCCGCAACGTGGGCAGGCGCAGGAACAGCCCGAGGATGGCCAGCCGGGCGGCGGTGGGGCGCAGCCGCGCCTGCGTCAGCATCTGCGACAGCGCTCGGCCCGGGTTTGGCGACGGCACGGAAGAAGGCCGGAAGGCCGGCTGCGGGCGGGTGGACGGCAAGGTCTGCATCGGTGCGGTGGAAAACGGATGAAGGTGCCTTTAGCGCGCCGGGACATCGAAGCTCAGCGTGGCCACGTGGCGCACGTCTTCGTATTGCTTGCCGTCGATGGTGGCCGCGCCGTTGACGCGCGCGGTCACCTCCAGCACGTAGAGGCCGGAAAACGGTGTAGCCAGCGTGACGGCGCCGTCGGCATCCGGGCGCAACACGCGGCGCCAGCCCTCGCTGGTCGCCACGTTGACCTGCGACGCAGCCACCGGGCGGCCCTTGAAGAACAGGCGGAAGGTGTTGCCGCCGGCTTCCGTCGGCACGAGTTCGAGGTCGTTGGCCGGCTTGGTCTCCGCGCGGCCGTAGCGGGCCTGGTAGAGCAGCAGCGCGCCCTGCTCACCCACAGCACGGGCTGTGAAGCGCAGATCGCCGTCGGACCGGGGGGCGGCCGCGGCATACCAGGCCCCGCCGTCGGCCATGACCGGCAGGTCCTTGCCGTCCACCAGGAACGCGCGGGCCGCTTCGAGCTGCGGCGCCGGCGCAGCAGCGCGGTTGTTCTGTGCCGCATCGAGCGAGCCGGCCTGAGCCACTGCCCGGGCGCCGTCGCGCGACAGCCAGACGTAGTCGGCCGCCGCGGCTGGCAGCACCAGGCCGGCGGCGGCCACCACGGCAGCGCTGAACGAATGGTACAGGGCTCGGGACAGCAGGGAAGAAAGACGCATGGGACTCCTGGAGGTATGGCGTCGCAGGCGCGATGGCCTGCGGGGAACGGGAAGAAGGAAGGCCGGCCAGCAGCGAAGGCGCCGGCTCAACCAGCGGATGCCCGCCGCGGCATCTTGCGGAGAGCTCTCACTTGTATGACGAACGAGACAGAAAAAAAGACACCTTTTTGGCCAAAAAAATTGTATTAATTTGTGAATGACCGACGTGGCGCGAGCGGATCCTCCGGTCGACGCCGCAAATGTCCTTGCACATCAATGACAAAGAGACATCTTCTCATTTCGATCGAATCGCGCAGACTTTCTCAAATCTGTCGTGGAAATGTGACAACCTTTGTCAGATCCAGGGCATTCCGCGGCGCGCGCGGACGTGCATCCTGCCCTGGCGAAGGCGCTGCCGATCTTTGGGACAATGGCGCTCCCCCCTCCGGGTCTTTCGCGCCATCCCATGCACCAGTACCTCGACCTTGCCCGCCAGATCCTCGACCACGGTTCATGGCAGGAGAACCGGACCGGCGTGCGCACGCTCAGCCTGCCAGGCGCAGCGCTGCGCTTCGACCTCCAGCAAGGCTTTCCGGCCGTGACGACCAAGCGGCTGGCGTTCAAGTCGGCCATCGGGGAACTGGTCGGCTTCCTGCGCGGGGCGCGCAGCGCAGCCGACTTCCGCGCGCTGGGCTCCAAGGTCTGGGACCAGAATGCCAACGAGAATGCCCAGTGGCTGGTCAACCCCTACCGCGCGGGCACGGACGACCTTGGCCCGGTCTACGGCGCCCAATGGCGCGCTTGGCCGGCCTACAAGCTGCTGGATGCGGGCGCCGCAGCGCAGATCGCCGATGCCGTCGATCGCGGCTACCGGCAGGTCGCGGCCTTCGACGATGACGCCGGGCGCCCGAGCGTGCTGCTCTACAAGGCGATCGACCAGCTGCGCCAGTGCCTGGACACCATCGTCAGCAACCCGGCCGACCGGCGCATCCTGTTCCACGGCTGGAACTGGGCGCAGATCGAGGAGATGGCGCTGCCGCCCTGCCACCTGCTCTACCAGTTCCTGCCGAATGCGGCGAAGCGCGAGATCAGCTTGGTGCTCTACATCCGCAGCAACGACCTGGGCCTGGGCACGCCGTTCAACCTGGCCGAGGGCGCCGCGCTGCTGCACCTGGTCGGCCGGCTGACCGGCTACGCGCCGCGCTGGTTCAGCTACTTCGTGGGCGACGCCCACATCTACGAGACCCATGTGCCGATGCTGCGCGAGCAGCTCGCGCGCGAGCCGTTGCCGGCGCCGCGGCTGGTGCTGTCCGACCGCATCCCGGACTATGCGGCCACCGGCCGCTACGAACCCGTGTGGCTGGAGAAGGTCGAGCCGGGCGACTTCGTGCTCGAAAACTATCGCCACCACCCACCGCTGACCGCCCCGATGGCCGTATGACGGTCGCCAAGGTCCAGTTCCGCCTGCGCATCTACCGCGGCGATGCGATCGCCATTGGCCCCGGCAAGGTCGCGCTGCTCGAAGCGATCGCCGAGACCGGGTCTATCTCGGCCGCGGCCCGGCGCTTCGGCATGTCGTACCGGCGGGCCTGGCTGCTGGTCGACGAGATGAACCGCGCGCTGGCCAGCCCGGCGGTGGCAGCCGCCGCAGGTGGCAGCGGCGGCGGCGGCACCTCGCTCACCGCCACCGGCGAGGCCGTCGTGCGGCACTACCGGGCCGTCGAGCACACCGCGCGCACGGCGGCGGCACGGGACATCGCCGCGCTGAACAGCCTGCTCGCGCCATGATGCGGGCCGGCCTGCCCCGGCACGGGTGCCGCGGCGGTGGCCGTCAGCGCGGCAGTGCGTAGGCGATCACATAGTCGCCGCGCTGCGGCGACTGGCGCGCCCCGCCGGCATTGATCACGACGTACTGCCTGCCGGTCTTCGGCGAGACATAGGTCATCGGGCCGGACTGGCTGCCGACCGGCAGCCGCGACTTCCACACTTCCTTGCCGGTGCGGCTGTCGAAGGCGCGCAGGTAGAAGTCCTGGGTGCCGGCGAAGAACACCAGGCCGCTCTGCGTCGCCAGCGACGGCCCCAGGGTCGGCATGCCGACGGGGATGCCCAGGTGCATCGGAATATTCAGCGGTCCGGTGTCCCTGACCGTGCCCACGGGCACCTGCCAGACCAGCTTGCGGGTCTTGAGATCCACCGCCGAGAGCGTGCCGAAAGGCGGCGCTTGGCAGGGGATGCCCAGCGGGGAGAGGAAGCGCTCGCGCATCGCACCGTATGGCGTGTTCTCCATGGGGCTGTCAGTATTTCTGTGTGTGAGGCGGTTGGTGAACTGGTTTCTGGCTGTTGATCTATCAGGCCCCTGCCAGGCCGCCGGAGGCCCCCCCGGTTGGCCCATGGACCCATGGCTCAGCCCCTCA
>WNDY01000092.1 GCA_009914555.1 Xylophilus sp. | reverse complement strand
GCTTCGAAGCGACGCTAGGCGCGGATTTGTCCCAGATTCGTCCCAAGAAAAGCAATACAGGCGCCTAAGCGCCTGTATTTACAGTAGATTTTTTGGGGTGGCTGATGGGACTCGAACCCACGACAACAGGAATCACAATCCTGGACTCTACCAACTGAGCTACAGCCACCACAGGAACGGAATTATAGCCAGACTTCCGCGGCGTTCTGGCGAAAGTCGGGATGAATTCATCCGGCCAGCGCCGCGGCCGGCTTAGCTACCTTGATCTCGCCCTTGTAGCGCTTGCGCAGCAGCTCGTAGTAGGCTCGGCCTTCGGCGCCGGCCCACCACTGCTGATACTGCTGCCGGTCCTGCCGGGCCGCCTGCTCCGCGGGCGCCGGGCGCTCGACGATGCGGATCACACGCGCGATGACATAGCCGTTGCCCTTGAGGTCCACGCCTGTGAAGGACGGCAGCGATGCGGGCGCGGCGCGCAGCACGGCGTCGACCACTTCGCGCGGCAGCTGCTGCTGTGGCTGGTCGCGCGACACGGTCTGGATGGGCGAGAGCTTGGCGGCTGCCGCGTCGGCCCGCCAAGCCTTGAGCTTTTCCTCGCCGTCGGCCCGGGCGAGCGCCGCAGCCTTGTCGGCCACAACCTTCTTGCGGACCTGGTCCCGCACTTCGTCGAGCGGCTGGGTGCGCGCCGGGGTATAGGCGGTGATGCGACCGGACACCAATTCGTTGGTGCCGATCTCGACGGCTTCGGTGTTGCGCTTCTGGGCGATCGAGTCCTGCGAGAACAGCGCATCGAGAAAGCGCTGACTGGCCAGCGGACCGGTGGCGCCGGGTAGCGGCGTGCGCGATATGCCGCTGGCCGTCCTGATCTCCAGCTTCAGCTTGTCGGCCGTGGCCTTGAGGCTGTCGGCCTGCTCGTAGACGCCGTTGGAGAAGTTCTCGGCCACCTCGGCGAACCTGGCCGTGGCCTGCTGTTGGCGCAACTCGTCTTCGAGCTTGGGACGGACTTCCTCGAAGCTCGGGCGCTTGGGCACCTTGATGTCGGTGACCAGGATGATGTGGAAGCCGAAGTCCGACTCGACCACGTCGCTGATCGCACCCTTCTGCAGCGAGAAGGCGGCATCCTCGAACGGCTTGACCATCGCGCCGCGCGCGAAGAAGCCCAGGTCGCCGCCGTTGGCTGCAGAGCCCGGGTCCTGCGAGTTCTTCTTCGCCACATCGGCGAAGGTCGCGGGCGCCTTGCGCACCGCAGCCAGCAGTTCCTGCGCGCGGGCGCGGGCCTTCTCGCGGTCGGCGGCCGGCGCGTCCTTGGCGGCGGTGATCAGGATGTGGCTGGCGCGGCGTTCCTCCTTGCCGCCCAGGCGATCGAGGTTCTCGTTGTAATAGGTGCGCAGGTCGGCCTCGTTGGGCACGATGCCCTTCTTGACCGCGTCGAGGTTGAGCACCGCGTACTCGATGGCCGCCTGCTCGGGCGTCTGGAACTGCGCAGTGTGCGCATCGTAGTAGGCCTTCAGGTCGTCGTCGGTGGGCGTCACGCGTGGCACGTAGGCGGCAGGATCGAAGCGCGCGAGCTGCACTTCGCGGCGCTCATAGTAGGCGTCGAGCGACACGGCGGCCTGGGCCGCCGGCGCAAAGCTGCTGGTGACCGCGCCGCCGAGCACCTGGTTGACCGACAGGTCGCGGCGCACGCTGGCCTCGAAGCCTTCGGGTGTCAGACCCTGGGCGCCGACGAGCGCGCGGTAGGCCTCGCCGTCGAGCGTGCCGTCGGGCTTGCGCAGCGCGGCGATGGCCGGAATCTCCTGCAGACTGCGAGCCAGCTTGGCATCGCTCGCGCTCAGGTGCTCCTTCTGCGCCGCGGTGGCCAGCACGCGGTCGCGCACCAGGCGCTCCAGCGTCGCATAGCGCACGGCCGGCGAGTCGAGCAGCTTGGCGTCGATGCCGGGGTTCTGCGCGCGTAGCCGGTCGCTTTCCTGGCGGTGCGCATTGTCCCAGTCGGCCTGGGTGATGTCATGGCCATCGACTTTCGCGACCACGGCGCTCCTCTCGCTGAAGTAGTTGTTGTTGATGCCGACGAGCACGAAAGACGGCATGATCAGCAAGAACAACAAGAACATCACGATCTTGGAGTGCTTGCGGATGGATTCGAACATGGTCAGTCAATCGATCGTTGTCGCGGGCGGGCCCGCGGGATGGCAAAAAAGAAAGGCGAACTTTTGTTCGCCTTTGCCTGGAGCGGGTGGTGGGTGCTGACGGTCTCGAACCGCCGACCTACGCCGTGTAAGAGCGCCGCTCTACCAACTGAGCTAAGCACCCGCCTTCTTCAAACTTGTCAGTTCAGGGCATCCTTCAATGCCTTGCCTGGACGGAACTTCGGTACTTTAGCAGCCTTGATCTTGATGTTTTTGCCGGTGCGCGGATTGCGGCCGGTGCGGGCTGCGCGCTTGCCGACGGCGAAGGTACCGAATCCGACCAGCGACACGGTGCCGCCCTTCTTCAGGGTCTTCTTGACGGCTTCGATCGTGGACTCGAGCGCACGCGCTGCGGCAGCCTTGGAGATGTCTGCGTTGGTGGCGATGTGCTCAATCAGTTCGGTCTTATTCACAAAGGGCCCCTCGTACAGGAATGAGTTGATCAGGACGACGCTTCAGAATCTGGCCTCCATGCACACATGGCGCGACAGCACGGCATGCGGGGAAGGGAGGCGGGGAATGTCACGGCGACCGCCGTGCACCGCAGATTAGAGCCATCGGCCGATGTGGTGTCAATACGGGTCCCGCCGCAGCGGCAAGGAGGCGGATTCTAGCCCCGATCCCCCTGCCTTCCCTTGGGAAAGCCGCCGTTTTTTTCTGTAACGCGCCAACGCGATGCACGTGGCTCAGAGGATCTCCGCGATGGCCCGGCCGAGGTCGCCGGTGCGTGCATTGCCGCCGATGTCGGGGGTGCGCGGCGCACCGCTGGAGGGCACGAGCACCTGCTCGATCGCGCGCAGGATCGCGTCGTGCGCCTGCTTGTGGCCGAGGAACTCCAGCATCATCGCGCCACACCAGATCTGGCCGATCGGGTTGGCGATGTGCTTGCCCGCGATGTCGGGGGCCGAGCCGTGCACCGGTTCGAACAGCGACGGGAAGCGCCGGTCCGGGTCGAGGTTGGCGCTGGGCGCGATGCCGATGGTGCCGGTGCAGGCCGGGCCCAGGTCGCTGAGGATGTCGCCGAACAGGTTGCTCGCCACCACCACGTCGAAGAAGTCCGGGCGCTGCACGAAGTGGGCGGTGAGGATGTCGATGTGGAACTTGTCGACCTTCACGTCGGGATAGGCCCTGGCCGCTTCTGCCACACGCTCGTCCCAGTAGGGCATGGTGATCGCGATGCCGTTGGACTTGGTGGCGCTGGTCAGGTGCTTCTTCGGCCGCGATTGCGCAAGGTCGAACGCGAACTTCAGCACCCGGTCCACGCCGTGGCGCGACATGACCGTCTCCTGCACCACGATCTCGCGCTCGGTGCCCGGGAACATGCGCCCGCCGATGCTGGAGTATTCGCCCTCGGTGTTCTCGCGCACGATGTACATGTCGATCTCGCCGGGCTGGCGCGGCGAGCCGTCGCGGCGCACCACGGGCGCGACGATGCCGGGCATGAGCCGTGCCGGGCGCAGGTTGACGTACTGGTCGAACTCGCGGCGGAACCGCAGCAGCGAGCCCCAGAGCGAAACATGGTCCGGAATCTTGTTGGGCCAGCCGACCGCACCGAAGAAGATCGCGTCGTGGCCGCCGATCTGCTTCTTCCAGTCGTCCGGCAGCATCCGGCCGTGGCGCTCGTAGTAGTCCCAGCTGGAAAAATCGAAGTAGTCGAACTGCAGGTCGATGCCGAACCTGCGAGCGGCGGCGTCGAGCACGCGGACGCCTTCGGGCACGACCTCCTTGCCGATGCCGTCGCCGGCGATGACTGCAATGCGGTGCTTGCTCATGGATGTGTCCTCGGTGATGGATTCAGGCGTGCCGGAAGAACGCGCGGGCCTCGTCGAGCAGCAGCGCGGGCGCCTCTTCGGCGATGTAGTGGCCGCAGGGCAGCGCCTGCCCGTCGACCTGGTCGGCCCGCGCGCGCCACAGCGCCAGCACGTCGAAGTTGCGGCCTACGGCGCCATGCGCGCCCCACAGCACGCGCAGCGGCTGCGCGAGCCGGCGGCCGGCGGCGATGTCGGCGCGATCATGCTCCAGATCGATGCCGGCCGATGCGCGGTAGTCCTCGCAGATGCTCTCGGCCGTGCCCGGGAGGGCCGCGGCGCGTTCGTAGGCGGCCAGCGCCTCGGGCGCGAAGGCGGCCAGCCCCGCGTGGCGCGCGCCCATCACGCTGCGCACGTAGCGCGCAGGGTCGGATGCGATCAGCGTCTCGGGCAGCGGCGGCGGCTGGATCAGGAAGAACCAGTGCCAGTAGGCGCGGGCGAAGGCTTCGCCGGTGCGTTCGTACATGGCCAGCGTGGGAGCGATGTCGAGCAGCAGCAGGCGCTCGACCGCAGTGGGATGGTCGGCCGCGAGCCGATGCGCCACGCGGGCGCCGCGGTCGTGGGCCAGCACCTGGAAGCGGTCGAAGCCGTGGTGGCGCATGGCCGCGAGCGCATCGCGCGCCATCTCGCGCTTGGAATGGGCCGCGTGCGTTGCGTCCGGCGCGGGGCGGGCCGAATCGCCGTAGCCGCGCAGGTCCACCAGCACCAGCGTGAAACGCTCGGCCAGCGCCGGCGCCACGCGGTGCCACATCGCATGCGTCTGCGGGTGGCCGTGCAGCAGCAGCAGCGGCGCGCCGCGGCCGCCGCGCAGGCCGGCGATGCGCAGACCGTCGCGCTCGATGGTGAACGGGGTGAAGTCGTGGAAGTCGGCGAGCATGCGGCGCATTGTCGGCCGGCGGACGGGCCGCGATCAAGCAACAATGCGAACCGACATTCGTTCCAGATTGGAAACAACGCAATGGACCGCAGCGACCTCGAACTCATCCTCGCCGTGCAGCGCCAGCGCAGCCTGGCCGGCGCCGCGCGCACACTGGACCTGGCGCCCTCGGTGGTCACCAAGCGGCTCGCGGCCGTGGAGCAGCGGCTGGGCCACCGGCTCTTCGTGCGCACCACGCGGCGGCTTGATGCGACGGCCGAGGGGCTGGAGGTCTGCGCCCATGCACAGGAGCTGCTGCGGGGCTTCCGGCGCCTGGATGCCGCGCTGGAAGAGCACGGCAGCGCGCCGGCCGGCCCGCTGCGCATCGCGGCCACCTTCGGCTTCGGGCGGCGCTGGCTGGGGCCGGCGCTGGCCGACTTCCAGCAGCGCCACGGCGGCCTGCGCATCGATCTGTACCTGACCGAGCAGCTGCCGGACCTGCAGGCCGAGGGCTTCGATGGCGCCGTCTGGCTCTGGCAGGTGCCGCCTGCGCGCAGCGCGCAATGGACCAGCCGGCGGCTGGCCCGCAACCGGCGCGTGCTGGCCGCGGCCCCCGCCTACCTGGCACAGCGCGGCCGGCCGCAGACGCTGGACGACCTGCACGTGCACGACTGCCTGCGGGTGCGCGAGAACACGGCAGCGGGCGCGGACGTGTGGACGCTGCAGCGCGCCGGAGCACGCGAGGCGCGGCGGGTTCAGGTGCAGGGGCCGCTGGCGTCCAACTCGGGCGAGATGGTGCGCGACTGGTGCCTGGCCGGCCGCGGCATCATGCTGCGCAGCCTGTGGGACATCGCGCCGCAGCTGGCCGACGGCTCGCTGGAGCATGTATTGCCCGACTACGCGATGCACGATGCCGACATCCAGTGGCTCGCGCCCTGGCAGCCGCGCACGCCGCGCAAGCTGCGGCTGCTGGTGGACTTCCTCGCCGCGCGCTTCCGCGGCGAGCCGTGGAAGGCAGCTACCTGACCTTGGCGCGGATCTCGGGCAGCGCGCGGCGCAGGTAGTAGACCATCGACCAGACGGTCAGCACGGCGGCCGCCCAGATCAGCCAGGTGCCCCAGACGCCCGTGTCGATCAGGCCGAACAGCCGGCCGTCGTAGAGCAGGAACGGAATCGCGACCATCTGCACCGTGGTCTTGAGCTTGCCGATCATGTGCACGGCCACGCTGCGCGAGGCGCCGATCTGCGCCATCCACGCGCGCAGAGCCGAGATGGCGATCTCGCGGCCGATGATGGTGAGGCCGACGAACACGTCGGCGCGCCGCAGGTACACCAGCACCAGCAGCGAGGCGCAGACCAGGAACTTGTCGGCCACCGGATCGAGGAAGGCGCCGAAGGCCGAGGTCTGGTTGAGCCGCCGCGCAAGGAAGCCGTCGAGCCAGTCGGTGGCCGCGAACACGATGAACAGCACCGTGGCTACCAGGTTGCGGGTGGCCGGATCGAGTGGCGCGTAGAACACCCCCACGATGAGCGGGATCGCGACGATGCGCGTCCAGGTCATGATGGTGGGAATGGTGAAGAACATGGGCTGGATTGTGTCACGAGCGGGCCGGTCGTTCTCAATGGCCGGGCAGTGGGCCACTGCGGCGGCCGGCTTCGCCGCCGGGGCGCCGCCTTTCACATACTCCCGGGTCATACCCTCTATTGCGGACGTATTACACGCGCCTCAGGCCCATACTCCCCTATCGAAGCGCGCGGTAGATTTCCTCGGCCAGGTCGTGCGAGATGCCGTCCACTGTCGTCAGGTCGTCCACGCTGGCCGCGGCCACGCCGCGCACGCCGCCGAAGCGCTGCAGCAGCCGCGCCCGCTTCTTGGGACCGACGCCCGGGATCTCCTCCAGGCTGCTGCCGCCCACGCGCACCTTGGCGCGGCGCGCGCGCATGCCGGTGATGGCGAAACGGTGGGCCTCGTCGCGGATCTGGGCCACCAGCATCAGCGCGGCCGAGTCCTTGCCCAGATAGACCTTCTCGCGGCCGTCGGCGAAGACCAGTTCCTCCAGACCGACCTTGCGGCCCTCGCCCTTCTCGACGCCGACGATCAGCGACAGCGGCAACCCCAGCTCGGTGAACACCTCGCGCGCCATCGAGACTTGGCCGCGGCCGCCGTCGACCAGCACGAGGTCGGGCATGCGCACGCCCTGGGGCGCGGCGCCGCCGGCCTCGCGCACGGCCTGGGCAATCCTGCCGTAGCGGCGCGTGAGCACCTGGCGCATGGCCGCATAGTCGTCGCCGCCGGTGATGCCCTCGATGTTGTAGCGGCGGTATTCGCCGCTTTGCATGCGGTGGTTCTGGAACACCACGCACGAGGCCTGCGTGGCTTCGCCGGCGGTGTGCGAGATGTCGAAGCATTCGATGCGCAGCTCGTCGAGCCGCTCGCTGCCATCGAGGTCCACGAGGTCCAGCGCCTGGGCTAGCGCGCGGGTGCGGGCCTGCTGCGAGCCTTCCTCGGCCAGCAGCCGGGTCAGCTGGATCGCGGCGTTCTGCTGCGCCATCTCCAGCCAGACGCGGCGCTGCTCGCGCGGCGCGTGCACCGCGCTGACCTTCTGGCCGCTCTGCTGCGACAGCGCGGCCAGCAGCTCCGCGCCGACCGGCTCGCTGGTGATGAGCGAGGGCGGCACCGGCGACTCGATGTAGTGCTGGGCGATGAAGGCTTCGAGCACGCGCGCCTCGACCGACCCGGGCGCCGCGGCGGCGTCCTCGCCCTCGCCTTCCAGGCCGGCGACCTCGACCGCCAGCGCGCTTGCGTCCTCCACATGCACCGGGAAGTAGGCCCGGTCGCCCAGATGCCGGCCGCCGCGCACCATGGCCAGGTTGACGCAGGCGCGCCCGCCCTGCACCTGCACCGCGAGGATGTCGGCGTCCTTGTCGGATGCGGTCTCGATGGCCTGCTGGTGCAGCACGCGCGAGAGCGCGGTGATCTGGTTGCGCACTTCGGCGGCCTGCTCGAATTCGAGCCGCTCGGAGTGGGCCATCATGCGCCGCTCCATGGTTTGCAGCAGCTCCTGCGTCTCGCCGCGCAGCATGGCGTCGGCCTGGGCCACGTCGACCGCGTAGGCCTCGGGCGAGATCAGGTCCACGCAGGGCCCCGAGCAGCGCTTGATCTGGTAGAGCAGACAGGGCCGCGTGCGGTTGGCGAAGACCGTGTCCTCGCACACGCGCAGGCGGAAGACCTTCTGCAGCAGCTGGATGGTTTCCTTGACCGCCCAGGCGTTCGGATAGGGGCCGAAGTAGCGGTGCCGCTTGTCGACCGCGCCGCGGTAGTAGGCCATGCGCGGGTACCTCTGCCCGGCCGGGTCGCTGGCGGCGGCGGCGCGTCCGGGCATGCCGGTGATCTTGAGGTAGGGGTAGCTCTTGTCGTCGCGGAACAGGATGTTGTAGCGCGGGTTGAGCGTCTTGATGAGGTTGTTCTCGAGCAGCAGCGCTTCCGCTTCGGAGCGCACCACCGTCGTCTCCAGCCGCGCGATCTTGCCGACCATGTGGCCGGTACGCGTGCCGCCGTGGCTCTTTTGGAAATAGCTGGAGACGCGCTTCTTGAGATTGCGCGCCTTGCCCACGTAGAGCAGCGCGCCCTGGGCGTCGAAATAGCGGTACACGCCCGGCAGGGCGGGCAGCGCGGCCACCTCGGCCAGCAGCTGGTCGGAATGCACATCGTCGGACATGGGCGTATTGTCGTTGCGCCCTGCCCCACCCCGTTGCGCCGGGTTACAGCCGGAGCTGCTCCGCCGGCACCGGCGGCCCGAGCAGGTAGCCCTGGTCGAGGCCGCAGCCGCATTCGGCCAGAAAGGCGCGCTGGCCCTCGGTCTCCACGCCCTCGACCACCACGCCCAGGACCAGGCTGCGGGCCAGCGCGATGACGGTGCGGGCGATGGCCGCATCGTTGGCGTCGGTGAGCACGTCGCGCACGAAGGGCCGGTCGATCTGAGCCGGTCCAGCGGCAGCCGCTTGAGGTAGGACAGCGACGAGTAGCCGGTGCCGAAGTCGTCGAGCGCGAAGCCTGCGCCCGGGGCCGTGAGCCGGCCGATGCGGTCGACGATGTCGTCCACGTCGCCGAGCAGCATGCTCTCGGTGATCTCCAGCTTGAGCCGCTGCGGCTTCGCGCCCGCGGCCTCCAGCGCGGCCAGCACCTGCCGCACGAAGTCGGGATGGTGGAACTGCCGCGCGCTCACGTTGACCGCGATGGTCAGCCCCCGCGTGGCCGGCTCGGCGGCCCACTGCATGGCGCAGCAGTTCGTCCACGCCGCCCGCGCCCGGGCCGAACATCGCCACGCCGATGCTGGCCGTGATGCGCCAGGGGTGGTCCTGGATGTCAAACGGCACGGCGAAGGCCGCCAGCAGCCGCAGGGTGTCGTTGAGGTCCTTGAAATGGTCCAGGTCCGCCAGCAGCAGCGCACCCCACTGCCCCGCGGCCACCATCGCGTCGCGGCTGTGCGCGAGCCGCCGGGCCAGGCGCTGGCGGTTGGGCAGACCGGTCAGCGCATCGAAGAAGGCCAGCCGGCGGACGGCCTGCTCGGCCTCCTTGCGGGCGGTGACGTCGCTCTGCACCGAGACGTACTGGCAGACCCTGCCGGCCTCGTCGCGCACCGGCTGGATGCTGAGGCTGACCCAGTAGGGCCGACCGGACCTGATGTAGTTGAGCAACTCGATGCCCTCGACCGCTTGTCGTGCTGCAGCGCTTCCTGCAGCCGGCGGGCGACGTCGGGATCGGTGCCGGGGCTGTGCTGGAAGGCGCCGGCCCGCTTGCCGCGGCAATCCTCCAGCGTCCAGCCGGTGATGCGCGTGTAGGCCAGGTTCACCCATTCGATGCGCCGGTCGGGGCCGGTGATCACGACCCTGTTGGTCGCATGCTGCATCACCAGTTCCATGCGGCGCAGCTGGCAGTGTCCCCCGCAGCGCCATGAAACTATCCATTCGACGGTGCCAGCATATTTTTGACAATTGACCCACTGTCGAAAGACCGCCGGGACAATTACAATTTGAAACTCCACGTCCTCAAACCGCCCTCCCTCGTGGATTCATGCCCGCCCGCCACAACCTGACCAACATGAAGCCGCCGGCCGCTGCCGTGCGCATGGGCACCGATCTCGCGCGTGTGCAGGTCGTGGAAGACGCGCTGCGCCATTTCGGCATGCGCTACCTCCAGCGCATCTACACCGAACGCGAGATCGCCTATTGCGGCAGCAGCCCGGCCGAGATGCCGCGCCGCCTGGCCGCACGCTTCGCGGCCAAGGAAGCCTGCATCAAGGTTCTGCGGCCCGCGCAGCGCTGGCTCGACTGGCGCAGCATCGAAGTGGTGCGCCAGCCGGCCGGATGGGTCGGACTGGCCCTGCACGGCCCGGCCCGCGCTCTGGCGCGGCGCGAGCGCATCGCTCAACTGTCGCTGTCGCTGAGCCACGAGGACGACTACGCCATCGCCGTGGTGGCCGCAATGGTCGAGGCCGGTCATCCTTCCCATCGACCACCGAGAAAACTGCATTGAGCACCGACACCACCGCCGCCATCCGTACCGTGCTGGCCCGGCACGGCCGCCTGTCGACCGACGTCACCGCCTTGGCCGACGAGGCCGACCTGTACCGCAACGGCCTGACCTCGCATGCCAGCGTGAACGTGATGCTGGCGCTGGAGAACGAATTCGACGTCGAGTTCCCGGACCGCATGCTCAAGCGCGGCGTGTTCGGCAGCATCGCCAGCATCCGCGACGCGGTCGAGGAACTGGCGGGATGAGCATGCAGGCTGTCGCCGCGGCCCACCGCATCGGCGCCGAGGTCGCCGCGCGCCATGCCGACGGCGTGGACCGGCAGGCGCGCTTTCCAGCCGAGGCCGTCGGCACATTGCGCGAGGCCCGCCTGCCGTCGGCCGTGGTGCCAGCCGCGCTGGGCGGCAGCGGTCATTCCTTGCGCCGTACAGGTCGCGGGCGGCGCTTCACGCTGGACACACCCAACAGCGTCGGCCGCCACCTGCGCGACCTGCTCTCAGCCCGGATGATCGGCAACGGCCGCATCCACGCCGGGGGCGCCGCCTTGCTGCAAGTTCATCAAAAGATCTGAACCGACGCATGACGAAGACCTACGTGTCGCATCCCGGACGATCATATAGCCGCTTATGGAACAGATGCGGGTGAGTCTGATACCAGTTCTTCATGGCCTGCATGGGCGTCTTGCTGCCCAGCGCTGACTGCGGCAGTTGCTGGTTGTACA
>WNDY01000091.1 GCA_009914555.1 Xylophilus sp. | reverse complement strand
CGCCGAACTTGGCCGCCAGCACGGTGGCGATCGCCGCCGTCAGCGTGGTCTTGCCATGGTCCACGTGGCCGATCGTGCCCACGTTCACGTGGGGCTTGGTACGTTCGAACTTACCTTTTGCCATTTTGGAAACTCCAGAATAAAGAGCAGTGCCCGTGCAGTGGTTTTACGTCTGCATCCGGCTGCCGAATCGCCCTCGCACGGGGCAACGGGGGCGGCGCCGGACCGCAGACAGGACAAAAGGCCGGTCGGAGCATGCGCTCCGCGCCAGCCTGGGTTTCGCTTACTTCGCGCGGGCGGCGATGATGGCCTCGGCCACGTTGCGCGGAGCTTCGGCGTAGTGCTGGAACTCCATCGTGTACGTGGCGCGGCCCTGCGTCGCCGAGCGCAGCGAGGTCGAGTAGCCGAACATTTCCGACAGCGGCACCTCGGCCCGGATGGCCTTGCCGCCGCCGACCATGTCGTCCATGCCCTGGACCATGCCCCGGCGTGAGGACAAGTCGCCCATCACGGTGCCGGCATAGTCCTCGGGCGTCTCGACTTCCACGGCCATCATCGGCTCGAGGATGACCGGATTGGCCTTGCGGGCGCCTTCCTTGAAGCCGAAGATGGCAGCCATCTTGAACGCCAGTTCGTTCGAGTCCACGTCGTGGTACGAGCCGAAGTGCAGCGTGACCTTGACGTCGACCACCGGGTAGCCGGCCAGCACGCCCTGCGTGACGGCTTCCTGGAAGCCCTTCTCCACCGCCGGGATGAATTCGCGCGGAACCACGCCGCCCTTGATGGCGTCGACGAACTCGTTGCCCTTGCCGGCTTCGTTCGGCTCGATCTTGAGCACGACGTGGCCATACTGGCCCTTGCCGCCGGACTGGCGCACGAACTTGCCTTCGGCCTCTTCCACCGTCTTGCGGATGGTCTCGCGGTAGGCCACCTGGGGCTTGCCGACGTTGGCTTCCACGCCGAACTCGCGCTTCATGCGGTCGACGATGATTTCGAGGTGGAGCTCGCCCATGCCCGAAATGATGGTCTGGCCCGATTCCTCGTCGGTGCGCACGCGGAACGACGGATCCTCAGCGGCCAGGCGCTGGAGGGCGATGCCCATCTTTTCCTGGTCGGTCTTGGTCTTCGGCTCGACGGCCTGGGCGATCACCGGCTCGGGGAACACCATGCGCTCCAGCGTCACGACGGACTCGGGGTCGCACAGGGTTTCGCCGGTGGTGACGTCCTTCAGGCCCACGCAGGCGGCGATGTCGCCGGCGCGGATTTCATCGACTTCGATGCGCTCGTTGGCATGCATCTGCACGATCCGGCCGATGCGTTCCTTCTTGCCCTTGACGGCGTTGTAGACGGTGTCGCCCTTGGACAGCACGCCCGAGTAGACGCGCACGAAGGTCAGCTGGCCGACGAACGGGTCGGTCATGAGCTTGAACGCCAGCGCCGAGAACTTCTCGCTGTCGTCGGCCTTGCGCGACGTTTCCTGCTCGTCCTCGTCGGTACCGGCCACCGGGGGGATGTCCACCGGGGAGGGCAGGTAGTCGATCACGGCGTCGAGCATGCGCTGCACGCCCTTGTTCTTGAACGCGGTGCCGCAGAGCATCGGCTGGATCTCGGTGGCGATCGTGCGGGTGCGCAGGCCGAGCTTGATCTCTTCCTCGGTGAGGTCGCCCTCTTCGAGGTACTTGTTCATCAGCTCTTCGCTGGCTTCGGCCGCGGCCTCGACCATCTTCTCGCGCCATTCCTTGGCGGACTCGACGAGGTCGGCCGGAATGTCCTGGTAGTCGAACTTCATGCCCTGCGAGGCTTCGTCCCAGATGATGGCCTTCTGCTTGAGCAGGTCGACCACGCCCTTGAAGTTCTCCTCGGCGCCGATCGGGATCACGACGGGCACCGGGTTGGCCTTCAGACGCAGGCGCATCTGGTCGTAGACCTTGAAGAAGTTCGCGCCGGTGCGGTCCATCTTGTTGACGAACGCGAGGCGCGGCACCTTGTACTTGTTGGCCTGGCGCCAGACAGTTTCCGACTGGGGCTGCACACCGCCCACGGCGCAGTACACCATGCAGGCGCCGTCGAGCACGCGCATGGAACGCTCCACCTCGATAGTGAAGTCCACGTGGCCGGGGGTGTCGATGATGTTGAAGCGGTGCTCGGGGTAGGACCGGTCCATGCCCTTCCAGAAGCAGGTCACGGCCGCGGAGGTGATCGTGATGCCGCGCTCCTGCTCCTGCTCCATCCAGTCGGTGGTGGCGGCGCCGTCGTGCACTTCGCCGAGCTTGTGGGTCACGCCCGTGTAGAACAGGATACGCTCGGTCGTGGTGGTCTTGCCGGCATCGATGTGGGCCGAGATGCCGATGTTGCGGTAGCGCTCGATGGGGGTCTTGCGAGCCATGGTGTATGTACTCCGTTAACGGCCAAGGAGCCCGTCCGCCGAAATGGCGGCTCGGGCTCCCGGCCTGGGCGAGATGGGGACGGAACTCAGAAGCGGAAGTGGCTGAAGGCCTTGTTCGCTTCGGCCATGCGGTGCACTTCGTCACGGCGCTTCATCGCGCCGCCACGGCCTTCCGTGGCTTCGAGGATCTCGTTGGCCAGGCGCTGGGCCATCGACTTTTCACCGCGTTTGCGGGCGGCTTCCTTGAGCCAGCGCATCGACAGGGCCAGGCGGCGCACCGGGCGCACTTCGACCGGCACCTGGTAGTTGGCGCCGCCGACGCGGCGGGACTTCACTTCGACCAGCGGCTTGATGTTGTTGATGGCCACCGTGAAGGCTTCCAGGGGATCCTTGTCGGGGTTCTTCTTCTCGATCAGGTCGAGCGCACCGTAGATGATGCGCTCGGCAACCGCCTTCTTGCCGCCTTCCATGATCACGTTCATGAATTTGGACAGCTCGACATTGCCGAACTTCGGGTCCGGCAGGATTTCACGTTTAGGGACTTCGCGACGACGTGGCATTTTTCACCTCACTAATTGCTTCAGTTGGCACCGGGAAAGGCGCCGCGAGAGACAGCAGGACTCTCACTTACTCGACCCGACGACCGGGTCACTGCGCTGCATTTGCGCGCCACGCGCAAGGCAGCACCGATGCTGGACAGAACCGATGACGGCCCGGTGACGGGCTTACTTGGCCTTCGGCTTCTTGGCGCCGTACTTGGAGCGCGCTTGCTTGCGGTCCTTGACGCCTTGCAGGTCCAGCGAGCCGCGCACGATGTGGTAGCGCACGCCCGGCAGATCCTTCACACGGCCGCCGCGGACCAGCACGACGCTGTGTTCCTGCAGGTTGTGGCCTTCGCCGCCGATATAGGAGATGACTTCGAAGCCGTTGGTCAGGCGGACCTTGGCGACCTTGCGGAGCGCCGAGTTCGGCTTCTTCGGCGTCGTGGTGTACACGCGGGTGCACACGCCACGGCGCTGGGGAGAGTTCTGCAGCGCGGGGCTTTTCGAGTTGATCTTCTCGACCTCGCGCCCCTGACGCACGAGCTGGTTGATGGTTGGCATGGAAGAAACGTCCCTAAACGTTCAAAAAACGAAAACGTGAATCCCTTCGGAAATTCCGAAAAGCCTTCTAATGTAGCAGGCGGGGCCAACCCCGGCAATACACTCCCGGCCAGCACGGTGCGTGCGTCTGTATACCCTCGCCAGGATCGTCCGCAGGCGCTCTCGATACGCCCGCTGTGTCAATATACCCCTGGACTTACTTGATCCAGAGGCGCATCGCATCCCAGGCGCGGCCGAGGAAGCCGGCCTGCTCGACACCTTCAAGCGCGACCAGCGGCACGTCCGCGAGCGGCTGGTCGGCCAGCGTGACCTTGAGCGTGCCGGCGGCCTGGCCCTTGGCGATCGGGGCGACCAGCGGGTCCGGGCGCGCGACCTGGGTCTTGATCCTGGCGCCTTCGCCCGAGGGCACGGCCACGACGATGGCCTCGGGGCGCCCGAGCTTGACGGTGTTGCTCGCACCCTTCCAGACCGCCGGCTCCACGGCCGGCTTGCCGGCGTCGAAGAGCTTGACCGCGTCGAACGCGGTGTAGCCCCAGTTCATGAGCTTTTGGCTCTCGTTGGCGCGGATGCTGTCGCTGGCAGCGCCGAGCACGATGGACAGCAGGCGGCGCTGGCCGACGTTGGGGAAGTCGCGCCTGGCCGTGGCGACCAAGCAGTAGCCGGCCGCCGCCGTGTGGCCGGTCTTCAGGCCATCGACCGTCGGGTCGCGGAACAGCAGGGTGTTGCGGTTGGTGCCGTTGGACTCGGGCGTGCCGGGATAGCGGTAGTGCTTGATGGAGTAGTAGTGCATGTACTCCGGAAAGTCGCGCATCAGCCGCGTGGCCAGCAGGCTCAGGTCGCGCGCCGTGGTCGTGTGGCCCGCTTCGGTCAGGCCCTCGGGGTTGGTGTAGTGCGTGTTCTTCAGGCCCAGCGCCCTGGCCTGGTCGTTCATGAGCTTGACGAAGCCTTCCATCGTGCCGCCCACGCCCTCGGCGAGCGCCATCGTGGCGTCGTTGCCGGACTGGACGATCATGCCCTTGATGAGGTCTTCGACCGGCACCTGCATCTTCGGGTCGATGAACATGCGCGAGCCCGGCATCTTCCAGGCCCTGACGCTCACCGGCAGGGTCTGCTTGAGATCGATCTTGCGCGACTTGAGCGCGTCGAACACCAGGTAGCCGGTCATCAGCTTGGTGAGCGAGGCCGGCTCGACCGGCGCATCGATGTCCTTCTGCGCCAGGATCTGGTTGGCGGTCACGTCGAGCAGCAGGTAGGCGCGCGCCGCGATCTCGGGCGGCTGCGGCACCTGGGCCAAGGCAGCGAAAGACAGGGGCGCGAGCAGCGCGATGAGAGCGAGCGCACGCAGCGCCGACAGCAGACGGATCATGAGCTAGGCAGGAAGCGGAGGGCGGGAGACGAAAAGGAAGGAAGCGCAGGCGGGCGGTTCAGGAGCGCAGGTGGCGCAGGACCAGCCCCTTGAGCAGCGGCAATTGTCCGTGAAAGAAATGGCCGCCTCCCGGCACGACTGTGACTGGAAGTGTCTGCGGCCGGGCCCAGTCGAGCACCGACGCGAGCGGCACGGTATCGTCCCGCTCGCCGTGGACGGCGAAGGCGCGTTCGTGCACGTCGGCCGGCAGCGGCGCCACCGCGAAGCGTGAAGCCGGCGTGCCGACGTAGACGACCTTGCGCACTTCGCGCTCGGCCAGCAGCGTGGCGAGCGCGTGGCTGGCCACGTGCACGCCGAACGAGAAGCCGCCGACGGCCAGCGGCCCCTCGGGCGCAGCCTGGCGCACCACGTCGAGGAAGTCGCCGACCTCGGCGTTGCCGGCATCGTGTTCGCCGGCGCTGCCGCCGACGCCGCGGAAGTTGAAGCGCACCGCGCCCCAGCCGGCCTGCACGAAGGCGCGGGCCAGGGTCTGCACGACCTTGTTGTCCATGGTGCCGCCGAACAGCGGGTGCGGATGGGCGATGACGGCCGTGCCCTGGTGCACCGCGCCTTCGGCGGGCGCGTCGAAGACCGCTTCGATGGCGCCGGCGGCGCCGGCGAGGGTGAGTCTGCGGGTCTGGGAATTCATTCCGTTCAGCGCCCCACGTCCGGCGGCAGCACCAGCCGCTCGACCACCTGGCCGTTCTTGAGGTGCGATTCGACGATCTCGTCGATGTCGCTGTCGTCGACGAAGGTGTACCAGACGGCCTCCGGATAGACCACGGCCACCGGCCCGCCGGCACAGCGGTCCAGGCAGCCGGCCTTGTTGACCCGCACCCGGCCGGGGCCGGCCAGGCCCGCGGCCTTGACGCGCGCCTTGCAGCGGTCGAAGCCGGCCTGCGCGCCGCGCGGCACGCAGCTGTCCTCGCCGTTCTTGCGCTCGTTGAGGCAGAAGAAGATGTGGCGCTCGTAGTACGGCGGCGGCGCCTGCGCATCGGTGGGCTGCGGTGTGGTCATAGCGCTGGGATTCTAGGATCCGGGCCCGGGTTCCCGCACGGCCGGCTCGCGCCGCGACAGCCGCAGCAGCACATAGCCCAGCGCCACATAGGGCCAGAGCCAGCCGAGCCACTGGCCCAGCCCGTGGAAGCGGATGAAGCGGCCCTGCTCCCAGGTCTGGAGCGTCTGGGCGAAGTAGGCGTTCTCGGGCGCCTGGTTGAGCAGGCTCAGATGCAGCGCCAGGGCCAGCAGCAGCAAGGCCACGCAGGCACGCCGCGGCAGAGGCAGCAGTGCCATCGCCAGCGCCAGCGCCGCCCAGAGCCCCGCGCGCGCCGGCACGCCGAGCCAGACCCACACATGCGCCGGGCCGTAGCTCAGCGCGGCCGACAGCACCGTCGCCGCCACGCCGACCGCCACCACGCCCACGGCGAACAGCGCGCGCCGCGGCACGGCACGGATCACGCTGTAACCCAGCAGGCAGGGAATCAGCAGGCCCAGCATCACGCACAGCAACTCGGCGCCGGGCAGCAGCGGCTGCAGCTCGACCGTGTGCACCGGCAGCCACTCGATGAACGGCGTGTCGGCCAGGATGTCGGCCAGCGCATCCTCGGTACGCTCCAGCACCTGGCCCAGGCCGAACGGCAGCGCCAGCGGAAACAGCAGCGCCGCCGGCCACAGCGCCAGCAGCACCAGCGCGCCGCGCGCATCCGGCACGAACCAGCGCTCGCGCAGGCGGCTCCAGCGGTCGATCGCACCGAGCCGCTCCAGCAGCGCGGCCGACAGCGCGCCGCCGGCGGTGCCCGCCGCATTGAGCGCCCAGTCGACATTCGACGGGATGCGCAGCGGCAGATAGACCTGGAGCGACTCCATCGACAGTGACAGCAGCGTGCCGGCCACGGTGGCCGCGAGCGCCGCCGTGCGCGCCCGCCGCCCGTGGCGCAGCAGCGCCAGCGCCAGCAGGAAGCCCAGCGGCGCATAGCCGAGCACGTTGGAGATGACGTCGAAGCCCGTCCAGTACCTGGGCAGCGGCGCCGACAGGAACACCCAGGGCGCCATGCCCTGGTCGCGCCAGCCGGCGAATGGATACAGGCTGGCGAAGACGATCAGCGCGCCATAGGCGAGCGTCAGCGGCCAGGCCGATGTCTTGTGCATCGCTGCGTCAGAAGGGCTTCACCACGACCAGCACCACGATCGCCGCCAGCAGCAGCACCGGCACTTCGTTGAAGAAGCGCAGCCAACGGCTGCTGCGCGTGTTGCGGCCGGCGGCGAACCTGGCATACAGGCGGCCGCAGGCATGGTGATAGCCGACCACCAGCAGCACGCCGAGCAGCTTGGCATGCAGCCAGCCGCTGCCCGGCCCGCGGCCGATGCCGGCGACCAGCCACAGGTACAGCCCGAGGGCCAGGGCCGGCACGGCCAGGAGGGTGGAAAAGCGCAGCAGCCGCCGCGCCATGCCCAGCAGCCGGCCATATTCGGCGACCGAGCCCGGCGGCACCTCGGCCAGGTTCACGAAGATGCGCGGCAGGTAGAACAGGCCGGCGAACCAGCTGGCGACGAAAACGATGTGGAAGGCCTTGGCCCAGAGCATCAGCATCGCGGGAGTTTAGAGCCTGCATTCCAGCCGTGCATATTTGGCACAGGCCCCAAAGGCCCTCGGTCAAACGCTGTTTGCTTGCCCGGTCTCCAGGGACGCGCTTTTGTCTTGGAGCGGCCCGGCGAAAAAAAAACCCGGCCATCGGCCGGGTGTTGGAAACCTCTTTGCTGTCACACATCGAGGCGCCCGCTCAGGGAGGAAAAGCGGGGGGCGGTGCAAACCGCCCGAGCGCAATGTACTGCGGCGCGCAGCCTGCTTCAAGTGCGTTGGCGCACGGCATACATAAGGAAAACTGAGGACATCGATCGGCCCTGCACGTGGTTTCCACAACTGTGCAGCAACCGGATTTCGCGGTACTGGTGATCCCCCAGGACCTCCCCGGCCTGCCCCTTTGGGACACAATTTTCCGCATGCCCTCCTTTACGCCCCCACCCTTCCCCGCCAGCCGGCCGCGCCGCCTGCGCCGCGACAGCTTCACCCGCAACCTGGTGCGCGAACACACGCTGACCGCGCACGACCTCATCTATCCGGTCTTCGTGCACGAAGGCACGAACCGCCGCGAGCCGGTCCCGTCGATGCCCGGCGTGGAACGGCTGAGCCTGGACCTGCTGCTGGACGTGGCCGCGCAGTGCGTGGACCTGGGCATCCCAGTGCTCGCGCTGTTTCCGGCGATCGATCCCGTGCTGAAGACGCCCGACGGCCGCGAGGCGCTCAACGCCGACGGCCTGGTCCCGCGCGCCGTGCAGGCGCTCAAAGCCCGCTTCCCGGACCTCGGCGTGCTGACCGACGTGGCGCTCGACCCCTATACCAGCCACGGCCAGGACGGCCTGCTCGACGACAGCAGCTACATCGTCAACGACGCCACGGTCGAGATCCTGGTGCAGCAGGCGCTCACGCATGCCGCCGCCGGCGTGGACATCGTCGCGCCCAGCGACATGATGGACGGCCGCATCGGCGCCATCCGCCGCGCGCTGGAGGAACAGGGCCACATCCACACCCGCATCATGGCCTACAGCGCCAAGTACGCGAGCGCCTTCTACGGGCCTTTCCGCGACGCCGTCGGCACCCGCGGCGCGCTCGGCCGCGCCGACAAGAAGGTCTACCAGATGGACCCGGGCAACACCGACGAGGCGCTGCGCGAGGTGGCGCTGGACCTGGCCGAAGGCGCCGACATGGTCATGGTCAAGCCCGGCCTGCCCTACCTCGACGTGGTGCGCCGCGTGAAGGACGCATTCGGCGTGCCGACCTTCGCCTACCAGGTCAGCGGCGAATACGCCATGCTCCAGGCCGCGGCCCGGCAGGGCTGGCTGGACCACGACGCCGTGGTGCTGGAGAGCCTGCTGGCCTTCAAGCGCGCGGGCGCCGACGGCGTGCTGACCTATTTCGCGCTCGACGCGGCGCGTCTTCTGCGCAAGGGATGAGCACCGACACGGCCGCCGCGCCGCACCCGCTGCGGATCTTCCACATCGACGACCAGCAGGTGCGGGAGGTCGAGGGCGGCCTGGCGATGCTGGCCGGCCATTCCTCGCCGGTTGCGCAGACCGGCTATCTCTGGATCGCCGCCACGCGCGAAGCCTTCGCCGCGCAGCTCGCCACGGTCCAGCAGGTGCTCGAAGCGCAGTGCGGCCAGCACCTCGTGGACCTGCACGTGGCCGACCTGCTCAACGACCAGCTGCCCTCGCACTGCGACTACACCTCGCAGTACGACCTGCTGGCCTTCCGGCGGCTGGCCGCGCGCGAGCCGGTCGCCGCGGCGCCCGCGCCCGAGCGGCGCGGCGGCCTGCCGGTGCTGCGACGCATCGACACGCGGCCGGTGGGCTTCGTGCTGTTCGAGCGGCTGCTGCTGTCGGTGCACCCGGACGGCGGCAAGATCCGCGACGGCTACGCGGCGCGGCTGCTCGGCCCCGGCGGCATCGACCCGCGGGCCAAGGTGGCGCGGCTGCCGACCGGTCCGGCCGATCTCATGCTGCGTATCCTCAACCGCATCGTCGACGCATATCTCGACCTGCGGCGCGACCTCACGCGCCAGCTCGACCACTGGCAGGCCGAGCTCGTCGACCCGCGCAGCCGCTTCAAGGACTGGAGTCTGCTGCTGGCGGCGCGCCAGTCGCTCGCCCACCTGTCGGAGATCTGCGAGGACCAGCAGGCCGCCATGCAGGACTGGCTCGACGCGCTGGAGACGCTGCCGGTGCCGCAGGCGCCGGCCGAGCTACGCCGCCACGAACTGCTGCTGGTGCGCGCGCGCGACCTGCTCGAGCACATCGCGCGCGTGCTGCACCATGTGCAGCGGCTCGAGGCCAATGCCGAAACCGCCGTGCAGATGCACTTCAGCGTGCAGAGCCACCGGGCTAACGACATCATGCGCACGCTCACGGTCATCACCGCCGTGTTCCTGCCGCTCAACCTCATCGCCGGCGTGTGCGGCATGAACTTCGAGTTCATCCCGCTCGTGCACAAGACCGACGGCTTCTGGCTCGCAATGGCGGCAATGGCCGGGATCGCCGCGGTGCTCGTGGCCTACTTCTGGCGCAAGCGCTACCTCGAGCGGTCGCGGTAGCGCATACACCCCAGCCTATATGCCCACAGCGCCTGATGAACAATCGCTGTGGGCACATACTCCTATATCAGGACAGATGCTTGGCGAAGAACGCGAGCGTGCGCTCGCGGGCCAGCGCGGCCGCGGGCGCGTCGTGGGAGCCGCGCTGGTCGCAGTTGAAGCCATGGTCGGCCGCGTAGACGTGCACCTCGACCTCGGGATGGGCGCGGCCGAAGGCCTCGACCGCGTCGAGCGGGAGGTGCTTGTCGCGCTCGCCGAAGTGGGCCAGCACCGGCACGCGCGGGCGGCGGGCCACCTCGGCCGGCGTGGTGACCACGCCGCCGCCGTAGTACGGCACGGCCGCCGACAGGCCGCTGACCTCGGCCGCGGCGCGCCAGGCCAGCAGGCCGCCGTAGCAGTAGCCGACGATGCCGACCTTGCCGGCGCGCGATGCGTAGTCCACGGCGGCCTGCAGGTCTTGCAGCACGCCGGGCGCGGGCAGCGCCTCGGTCTGCGCCTTGAGCGCCGCGCCGGCCTTGACGTCGTCGGCGTCGTAGCCGAGCTCCACGCCGGGCTGCACGCGCTGGAAGACCGCCGGCGCCACGGCCAGGTAGCCCGCAGCCGCGTAGCCGTCGGCCGCGGCGCGGATGTGGCTGTTGACGCCGAAGATCTCCTGCACGACCACGACGGCGCCCCGGGGTGCGCCGGCCGGCTCGGCCACGTAGGCGGGGATGGCGGTGCCGTCGGCCGCCTGGAGGTCCACGAAAGTGCCCATGGGTGCTGCTCCTTGGAAGCAAAAAGTGCGTTGGTTTGCGAAAGCAGAGGCCATTCTTCCACAGGCCCGCGGCAGACGCTGCGGCAAGGATTCCGCCACGCCACGCCCCTCTGCATGCGCAAAAAGCAGCACGCAACCAACTGATCTTGCCCCCGTTTCACGGACACCCCTATAAGCGATTAACTATCGCAATAGGAGGTGGACGATGACCAAGAGCAAGGCAGGCAGAAAGGGGCAGGAGTTCAGCCTGGAGTTCAGGCAGCAGGCACTGTTGCGAGCGGCCACAGAAGGGGTAACCACGGTGGCTCGTGATCTGGGGTTGCAGCCTGCCCAGCTGTACAGTTGGCGCGCCCAGGCGCGGCGGCACGACCAGGACGATCAGGCACAACGCTTGGAGTTGGCCGAACATGCACGGCTCAAACGTGAAGTGGCGCGGCTGGAGGAGGAGAACGCTTTC
>WNDY01000090.1 GCA_009914555.1 Xylophilus sp. | reverse complement strand
TGATCAGCGAACGCGTCGTTGCCGAAGACCGCTACACCTCGATCCACATCGAGGAACTGGTGGTCATGGCCCGCGACACCAAGCTCGGTGCCGAGGAAATCACGCGCGACATCCCGAACCTGGCCGAGCAGCAGCTCAACCGCCTGGACGAGTCCGGCATCATCTACGTCGGCGCCGAAGTCCAGCCGGGCGACACGCTGGTCGGCAAGGTCACGCCCAAGGGCGAAACCACGCTGACGCCGGAAGAAAAGCTGCTGCGCGCCATCTTCGGCGAGAAGGCGTCGGACGTGAAGGACACCTCGCTGCGCGTGGACCAGGGCTCGTCGGGCACCGTGATCGACGTGCAGGTCTTCACGCGTGAAGGCATCCAGCGCGACAAGCGCGCCCAGCAGATCATCGACGATGAACTCAAGCGCTTCCGCCTGGACCTGAACGACCAGCTGCGCATCGTCGAGGCCGACGCCTTCGACCGTATCGAGAAGCTGCTGACCGGCCGGGTTGCCAACGGCGGCCCGCAGAAGCTGGCCAAGGGCACCAAGCTCGACAAGGCGTACCTGTCGTCGATCGAGAAGTTCCACTGGTTCGACATCCGTCCGGCCGAGGACGAAGTGGCGACCCAGCTCGAATCGATCAAGAATGCGCTTGAGCAGACGCGCCACAGCTTCGATCGCGCCTTCGAAGAAAAGCGCAAGAAGCTCACACAGGGCGACGAGCTGCCCGCGGGCGTACTCAAGATGGTCAAGGTCTACCTGGCCGTCAAGCGCCGCCTGCAGCCCGGTGACAAGATGGCCGGCCGCCACGGCAACAAGGGCGTGGTGTCGAAGATCGTTCCGGTCGAGGACATGCCCTACATGGCCGACGGCACGCCTGCCGACATCGTGCTGAACCCGCTGGGCGTGCCGTCGCGCATGAACGTGGGCCAGGTGCTTGAAGTCCATCTGGGCTGGGCGGCCAAGGGCATCGGCCAGCGCATCGGCGAGCTGCTGCAGCAGGAGGCCAAGGCCGCCGAGCTGCGCAAGGTGCTCGACGAGGTGTACAACTCCGCCGGCCGCAAGGAAGACCTGGCCAAGCTGTCGGAGGACGAAGTCCGCCTGCTGGCATCGAACCTGACGGGCGGCCTGCCGTTCGCCACGCCGGTGTTCGACGGCGCCTCGGAAGACGAGATCCGCGCGATGCTGAAACTGGCATACCCCGATGAGGTTGCTGCTGCGAAGGGCCTCACGCCTACGCGTACACAGGCATACCTGTATGACGGCCGCACCGGCGACCCGTTCGAGCGCCCGACCACCATCGGCTACATGCACTTCCTGAAGCTGCACCACCTGGTGGACGACAAGATGCACGCGCGCTCCACCGGCCCGTACTCGCTGGTCACGCAGCAGCCGCTGGGCGGCAAGGCCCAGTTCGGCGGCCAGCGTTTCGGCGAAATGGAAGTGTGGGCGCTGGAAGCCTATGGCGCTTCCTACGTGCTGCAGGAAATGCTGACCGTGAAGTCCGACGACGTGCAGGGCCGTACCAAGGTGTACGAATCCATCGTCAAGGGCGAACACGCCATCGAAGCCGGCATGCCGGAATCGTTCAATGTGCTGGTCAAGGAAATTCGTTCCCTGGGCCTGGACATCGAACTGGAACGTTCCTAATTCGTTGAAGGGAAAGAGCACATGAAATCGCTACTCGACCTGTTCAAGCAGTTCACGCCGGACGAGCATTTCGATGCCATCCGCATCGGCATGGCTTCGCCCGAGAAGATCCGTTCGTGGTCTTTCGGCGAGGTGAAGAAGCCCGAGACGATCAACTACCGTACCTTCAAGCCGGAACGCGACGGCCTGTTCTGCGCCAAGATCTTCGGCCCGATCAAGGACTACGAGTGCCTGTGCGGCAAGTACAAGCGCCTGAAGCACCGCGGCGTGATCTGCGAGAAGTGCGGCGTTGAAGTCACCCAGACCAAGGTGCGCCGCGAGCGCATGGGTCACATCGACCTGGCCGCACCCTGCGCCCACATCTGGTTCCTGAAGTCGCTGCCGTCGCGTCTGGGTCTGGTGCTCGACATGACGCTGCGCGACATCGAACGCGTGCTGTACTTCGAGGCCTACGTGGTCACCGATCCCGGCATGACCCCGCTGAAGAAGTTCAGCATCATGTCCGAGGACGACTCCGACGCCAAGCGCAAGGAATACGGCGACGAGTTCTCGGCCAAGATGGGCGCCGAGGGCATCAAGGAACTGCTCGACGGCATCGACATCGATTCCGAGATCGAACGCCTGCGCGGCGACCTGACCGGCTCCGAGGTCAAGGTCAAGAAGAACGCCAAGCGTCTGAAGGTGCTCGAGGCCTTCCGCAAGTCCGGCATGAAGCCGGGCTGGATGGTGCTCGAAGTGCTGCCGGTGCTGCCGCCTGATCTGCGTCCGCTCGTTCCGCTGGACGGCGGCCGCTTCGCGACCTCCGACCTGAACGACCTGTACCGCCGCGTCATCAACCGCAACTCGCGCCTGCGCCGCCTGCTGGAGCTCAAGGCTCCGGAGATCATCGCGCGCAACGAAAAGCGGATGCTGCAGGAGGCCGTCGACTCGCTGCTCGACAACGGCCGCCGCGGCAAGGCGATGACCGGCGCCAACAAGCGCGCGCTCAAGTCGCTGGCCGACATGATCAAGGGCAAGTCGGGCCGCTTCCGCCAGAACCTGCTGGGCAAGCGCGTCGACTACTCGGGCCGTTCGGTCATCACCGTGGGCCCGACGCTCAAGCTGCACCAGTGCGGCCTGCCGAAGCTGATGGCCCTGGAGCTGTTCAAGCCGTTCATCTTCTCGCGTCTCGAAGCGATGGGCATCGCCACGACCATCAAGGCCGCGAAGAAGGAAGTCGAGTCCGGCACGCCGGTGGTCTGGGACATCCTGGAAGAGGTCATCAAGGAGCACCCGGTCATGCTGAACCGTGCTCCGACGCTCCACCGCCTGGGCATCCAGGCCTTCGAGCCGATCCTGATCGAAGGCAAGGCCATCCAGCTGCACCCGCTCGTCTGCGCGGCCTTCAACGCCGACTTCGACGGCGACCAGATGGCCGTTCACGTCCCGCTGTCGGTGGAAGCGCAGATGGAGGCCCGCACGCTGATGCTGGCCTCCAACAACGTGCTGTTCCCGGCGTCGGGCGAGCCCTCCATCGTTCCTTCGCAGGACGTAGTGCTGGGCCTGTACTACGCCACGCGCGACCGCATCAACGCCAAGGGCGAAGGCCTGGTGTTCTCGGACACCGGCGAAGTGCAGCGCGCCTTCGACGGCGGGCAGGTCGAGCTGACCGCCAAGATCAGCGTGCGCCTGACCAAATGGACCAAGAACAAGGAAACCGGTGAGTTCACGCCGTCGGTCTCCCTGGTCGACACCACCGTGGGCCGTGCACTGCTGTCGGAAATCCTGCCCAAGGGCCTGCCGTTCTCCAATCTGAACAAGGCGCTCAAGAAGAAGGAGATATCGAAGCTCATCAATGCCTCGTTCCGCAAATGTGGTCTGAAGGAAACGGTGGTCTTCGCCGACAAGCTGCTGCAAAACGGCTTCCGCTTGGCGACCAAGGCTGGCATCTCCATCGCCATCGACGACATGCTGGTGCCGCCGCAGAAGGCCGGCATCATCGAGCGTTCCGAGAACGAGGTGAAGGAGATCCAGCAGCAGTACGTCTCTGGTCTCGTGACCGCGGGCGAGCGCTACAACAAGGTGGTGGATATCTGGGGCAAGGCCGGCGACGAAGTGTCGAAGGTCATGATGGCCCAGCTGGCCAAGCAGAAGACTACCGACCGCCACGGCAAGGAAGTGGACCAGGAGTCGTTCAATTCCATCTACATGATGGCCGACTCCGGCGCCCGTGGTTCCGCGGCGCAGATCCGCCAGCTGGCCGGCATGCGCGGCCTGATGGCCAAGCCGGATGGCTCCATCATCGAGACGCCCATCACCGCGAACTTCCGCGAGGGCCTGAACGTTCTGCAGTACTTCATCTCCACCCACGGGGCTCGCAAGGGCCTCGCGGACACGGCGCTGAAAACGGCGAACTCGGGCTACCTCACACGCCGTCTCGTGGATGTGACGCAGGATCTGGTCGTCACGGAAGAGGACTGCGGTACGACCAACGGCTCGCTGATGCGCGCCATCGTCGAGGGCGGCGAGGTCATCGAATCGCTGCGCGACCGCATCCTCGGCCGCACGGCCGCCGACGACGTGCTGCACCCCGAGACGCGCCAAGTGCTGGCCAAGGCCGGCCAGCTGCTCGAAGAAGACCTGATCGAGGAACTCGAAGCCGCCGGCGTGGATGAAGTGCGCGTGCGCACCGCGCTGACCTGCGAGACCCGCTTCGGCCTGTGCGCTAAGTGCTATGGCCGCGACCTGGGCCGTGGCGGTCTGATCAACCTCGGCGAAGCCGTGGGCGTGATCGCCGCCCAGTCCATCGGCGAGCCCGGTACGCAGCTGACGATGCGCACCTTCCACATCGGCGGCGCGGCATCGCGCGCGGCGGTGGCGTCGAGCGTCGAGGCCAAGTCCAACGGCATCATCGGTTTCAACGCCACGATGCGCTACGTGAGCAACACCAAGGGCGACCTGGTGGTGATCGCGCGTTCCGGCGAGATCATCATCCAGGACGAGCACGGACGCGAGCGCGAGCGCCACAAGGTGCCGTACGGCGCGACGCTGACGGTCAAGGCTGACCAGCAGATCAAGGCTGGCACGATCTTGGCCAACTGGGACCCGCTGACGCGTCCGATCATCACCGAGTTCGCCGGCCAGGTGAAGTTCGAGAACGTCGAGGAAGGTCTCACCGTCGCCAAGCAGGTCGACGAAGTGACCGGCCTGTCGACGCTCGTCGTGATCGATCCGAAGCGCCGCGGCTCGGCTAAGGTGGTGCGTCCGCAGGTCAAGCTGGTCGACGCGCAGGGCAACGAGGTCAAGATCCCCGGCACCGACCACTCGGTGACCATCGGCTTCCAGGTCGGTGCGCTGATCCAGGTGCGCGACGGCCAGGACGTGGGCCCCGGCGAGGTGCTGGCGCGGATTCCGGTCGAGGGCCAGAAGACCCGCGACATCACCGGTGGTCTGCCGCGCGTGGCCGAGCTGTTCGAAGCCCGCTCGCCCAAGGACAAGGGCATGCTGGCCGAGATCACCGGCACGGTTTCCTTCGGCAAGGAAACCAAGGGCAAGGTGCGGCTGCAGATCACCGATCTGGACGGCAAGGTCTGGGATGAACGGATTCCCAAGGAAAAGAACATCCTTGTCCACGAAGGCCAGGTGGTGAACAAGGGCGAATCCGTGGTCGACGGGCCGGCCGATCCGCAGGACATCCTGCGCCTGCTGGGCATCGAGGAACTCTCGCGCTACATCGTCGACGAGGTGCAGGACGTGTACCGCCTCCAGGGTGTGAAGATCAACGACAAGCACATCGAGGTGATCGTTCGCCAGATGCTGCGCCGCGTCGTGGTCGACAACCCGGGCGATTCGACCTACATCGCCGGCGAGCAGGTCGAGCGTTCGGAGATCCTGGATACCAACGATGCCCTGCGCGCCGACGGCAAGATCCCCGCTACATACATCAACCTGCTGCTGGGCATCACCAAGGCATCGCTGTCGACCGATTCGTTCATTTCGGCGGCTTCGTTCCAGGAAACCACGCGTGTCCTGACCGAAGCCGCCATCATGGGCAAGCGCGACGAGCTGCGCGGCCTCAAGGAGAACGTCATCGTCGGTCGCCTGATCCCTGCGGGCACCGGTCTGGCCTACCACCAGGCGCGCAAGGTGCAGGACGCCCTCGACGAGGCCGAGCGCCGCGCGATCGCCGATGCCGAAGCCGCCGAGATGGGCGGCCTGATCGAGACGGCCGACGCCGGGACGGCCTCCGGCGAGACGCCTGCGGCTGAATAAGCCTCAAGGCCTTCTGCTGGTGCACGCTCCCGGTCCGTCTGCCCGGACCGGGGGCGTTTTTGCATCTCCCGTCGATGAACCGTCGCTGGAATGGGTGACCTCCTGTCTTCGTCGCTGGTGCTCTGGGCCGTGGCTGCGCTCACGGTGTTCTGGGCCGTGGGTGCCTACAACCGGCTGATGCGCCTGCGCTCGGCCGCGCTCCAGGCCTTCGGCGCACTTGACACCTACCTGCTGGGCTTGGTGTCCCTGCTGCGCGAATGCGATGCCCAGGCCGCGGTGGCCGACCACGACCCGTCCGATGGGTGCGGAGCGCCCCTAGGCGCTATGGCCGCGCAGTTCGGCGCTTCCCTGGTGGCGGCGCGTGCGCAGCCGCTGCGGCCGGCATCGCTGGCCGCCTTGGCCGCGGCGCGCGACACGCTCCGTGTCGCCTGGGAACAAACGGCGGAGCATCGGACCAAACCGCAACGGCGGCAGTGGAACCTGCGGGCCACCCAGGTATCCCAGGCCAGCCTGGCCTTCAACGACGCCGTGCAGCACTACAACGCTGCCATCGCCCAGTTTCCCGCCCTGATGCTTTCTTGGTTGTTCGGCTTCAAGCCTGCGCGTCCCCTATGACGACGACCTCTTCCCCGCATTCCGCGCCGCTCTGGCGACAGTTACAGCTCGCCGCCACGGCGCTCGGCGCGGTGCGTAGCGGCCAGTCCTCCACCACGGCGCTCGCCGCGGTCGAGCCGGCCCTGCGACCCGGCGTACAGGCCCTGCTGTTCCATGTGCTGCGCTGCCTGGGCCAGGCTGAGGCGCTGCGCCGCAAGCTGGCGCCGCGCACGCCGCCGCCGCTGGCCGATGCCCTGCTGTGTACTGCGCTGGCGCTGGTCTGGGACGACGAGGCGCTGCGCTATGACGAATTCACCCTGGTCGACCAGGCGGTGGAGGCCGCAAAGCAGGTGCCCGGCCTGCGCGGCCAGTCGAGCTTCATCAATGCCTGCCTGCGACGCTTCCTGCGCGAGCGCGAAGCGCTGCTGGCGGCCACATCGGGCGAGCCGCTGGCGCTGTGGAATCATCCGCGCTGGTGGATTGACCGACTCAAGAAGGACTATCCGCGCCGCTGGCGAGACATCCTGCGTGCCGGCAACGCCCAGGCGCCAATGACGCTGCGGGTCAACGTACGGCGCATCGATCCCGATGCGATGCTGGAGCGGCTGCACGCGGCCGACATCGCGGCCCACCGCCAGGGCCCGGTCGCCATCGTGCTGCACGAGCCGCGGCCGGTCGATGCGATCCCCGGCTTCGCCGAAGGCTTGGTATCGGTGCAGGATGCGGGCGCGCAACTGGCCGCTCCGCTGGTGCTGGAGAGCCTGGACCTCGACCGGCCGTCCCGCATCCTCGACGCCTGCGCGGCGCCGGGCGGCAAGACGGCGCACCTGCTGGAATCGGTGGCTGCCGATGCGCCGCTGCACGTGACGGCGCTGGACATCGACCCGCTGCGCTGCCGCCGCATCAACGAGAATCTCGAACGCCTGGGCCTGCAGCCACAGGCCACGGTGCTGGCCGCCGACGCCCGCTCGCCTGAGGCTTGGTGGCCGTCGCAGGGCCGGCGCGAACCGTACGACGCGATCCTGCTCGATGCGCCCTGTACCGCCTCGGGCATCGTGCGCCGCCATCCGGATGTGCGCTGGCTGCGCCGCGAGAGCGACGTGGGCCAGTTGGCCATCGTGCAGGCCGGTCTGCTGTCTACCTTGTGGCCCCTGGTGCGGCCGGGCGGGCGGCTGGTGTACTGCACCTGCTCGGTCTTCCATGCCGAAGGCCAGGACCAGGTGCAAACGTTTGTTGCACACAACACCGATGCGGTTTTGCTGCCGTCTCCCGGCCATTTGCTGCCTCAGGCGGGTGCAGCCGGACATGGCGTCCCGGAGAATCCATCGGGTGACCATGACGGTTTTTATTACGCGGTGCTGGCCAAGCGCCCGGACTGAACTGGCTGCCCGGCGAGTCCTGGCGCGGTTCCGGCGGCTGGCCGTCGGGCTGGTGCTGCTCGCTCCACTGTGGCCATGCAGCGCCCAACTGGCCGACGTGCCGCAGATGCGGGTGGAGCGCAACGACGACGGTGTGTTCCTGTCGGCCACCGTGCGCTTCGATCTGCCGCCGCTGGTGGAGGATGCGCTGGTCAAGGGCATTCCCATGTTCTTCGTCGCCGAGGCGGAGGTCGTGCGCGAGCGCTGGTACTGGTACGACCAGCCCGTGGCCAGCGCGGCGCGCTACATGCGGCTGAGCTACCAGCCGCTGACCCGCCGCTGGCGCCTGCAGACTTCGCCCACACCGATTGGCAGTTCCGGACTCGGCGTCACCCTGGGCCAGACATACGAGGACGTGTCGGAGGTGGTCGCCGCGGTGCAGCGCATCTCGCGCTGGAAGATCAGCGACACCGCGCTGCCCGACTCCGATGCGCACTACAGCGTTGACTTCCGCTTCCGGCTCGACGTGACCCAGATGCCGCGGCCCTTCCAGTTCAGCGCGGTCGGTCGCCCAGACTGGAACCTGTCGGTCGGCCGCAGCATGCGGCTGACCACGGAGCCCGCGCGGTGACCCAGCCGTCGCCGGACGGCAGGGCCGAGGACGGGCTGCCTTCCACGCGCGGCCTTCTGGCGCGCTCGCGCGCGCTACGCTGGAGCGTCGGCGCGGCCGTCGCCTCGATGGTCGTCATCGGCCTGGTGCTGATGCTGCTGCTGACGCAGGCGACCAACAACCGCGAGATGTACGAGCGGCACTACGGCCTGCTGTTCGGTATCAATGCCGTGGTCGCCCTGCTGCTGGGCATCGTCATCGTCTGGATCGGCGTGCGCCTAGCCGTGCGCCTGCGACGCGGTCGCTTCGGCAGCCGGCTGCTGGTCAAGCTGGCCGCCATCTTCGCGCTGGTGGGCTTCGCGCCGGGCGTGCTGATCTACTTCGTCTCATACCAGTTCGTTTCGCGCTCCATTGAGAGCTGGTTCGATGTGAAGGTCGAGGGTGCGCTCGACGCCGGCGTGAATCTCGGCCGCGCCACGCTCGACGCGCTGGCCAACGAGACGGCCAACAACGTGCGCGCGGCCGCCGCTCAGCTGGCCGACGTGCCGGACACGGGCACCGGGCTGGCCCTGGAGCGCATCCGCGAGCAGGCGCCCTCGGCCGACCTGCTGCTGTGGAGCGCGTCGGGCCAACTGCTGGCCAGCGCCGGCCAGTCGCGCTTCCTGCTCAACCCGGACCGCCCGACCGCATTGCAACTGCGGGATGCGCGCCGGCTGCGGTCGGTCCAGGTGATCGAAGGGCTGGACGACACCGGCCGCAGCGTCAATCCCAAGGCGGTGCGGGTCAAGGTGATCGCGCTGGTGCCGGTCGCCAATGTCGGCCTGCTGGCCGAGCCGCGGTTCCTGCAGGTCACCCAGCCGCTGCCGGCCGAACTCGTGGCCAATGCCATCGCGGTGCAGGAGGCCAACCGCGAGTACCAGGAGCGGGCGCTCGCGCGTGAAGGCCTTCGGCGGATGTACATAGGTACCCTTACGTTGAGCCTGTTTCTTGCCGTCTTTGGGGCCATTCTCCTGGCAGTATTGCTGGGCAACCAGCTCGCGCGCCCGTTACTCGTGCTGGCCGACGGTGTGCGCGAGGTGGCAGCCGGCAACCTGGAGCCCAAGGCGGTGCTTCGTGGCAAGGACGAACTTGGCGGACTGACGCGCGCCTTCGCCGACATGACGCAGCAGCTCGCCGATGCCCGCAGTGCGGTCGAGGCCAGCATCAGCCAGCTCGACGCCGCACGCGCGCATCTGCAGACCATCCTGGACAACCTCACCGCCGGCGTGATCGTCCTCGACCACGCTGGCGTCATCCTGTCGTTCAACCCAGGCGCGGTGCGCATCCTGCGTGTGCCGCTGGCGGCAGATGTCGGCACGCGGCTCGCCGACCTGCCCACGCTGGAGGAATTCGGTGCAGCAGTGCAGCGCAAGTTCGAGACCCTGCTGGCCGATCGTGACCACCATGCGCTCGACTACTGGCAGGAGGCCTTCGAGCTGCGCGCCACGGCATCATCGGGCCAGGCCAGCACCACCAACCTGGTCGCGCGCGGTGCGGAACTGCCGGAGGGCCAGCGCCTGCTGGTCTTCGATGACATCTCCGAGATCGTCTCGGCCCAGCGTGCGCAGGCCTGGGGCGAGGTGGCGCGCCGCTTGGCGCACGAGATCAAGAATCCGTTGACGCCGATCCAGCTGTCGGCCGAACGGCTCGAAATGAAGCTCGCCGGCAAGCTGGAAGGCGCCGAGCAAGCTGTGCTGGTCAAGTCGGTCAAGACCATCGTCGAGCAGGTCGATGCGATGAAGCGGCTGGTCAACGAATTCCGCGAATATGCCCGCCTGCCGGCCGCCGAACTGTCTGCGCTGGACCTGAACCAGCTCATCGCCGACGTGCTCCAGCTCTATGGAGCCGAGAACGCCAGTGCTGTCGTCGAGGCGGACCTTGATCCGCGCTGCCCGCCGATCCTGGGCGACGCCCAGCAATTGCGGCAGGTGATTCACAACCTGCTGCAAAACGCGCAGGACGCTACGCTGGCCGCAGCGGCCGCCGACGTCGAAGGGCAGCAGCCTGCACCCGCTCCGGTGCAGATCCTCACCCAGTGGCGCGAGGCATCGCAGAAGGTGCGCCTGTCCGTGCTGGACCATGGCACCGGCTTTCCCGACCACATCCTCAGGCGCGCCTTCGAGCCTTATGTGACAACCAAGGTCCGCGGTACCGGCCTGGGCCTCGCGGTCGTCAAGAAAATTGCCGACGACCACGGCGCGCGTATCAGTCTCGGCAACCGTACGGAAGGCAGCGCCGTGGCCGGTGCGCAAGTATCGCTATCATTTGCCGTCGCGCACCAAGCCGCGCAGCCCTCGGAAGGATGACTCAGACGCATGGCAAACATTCTGGTGGTCGATGACGAACTCGGAATCCGGGACCTCTTGTCGGAGATCCTGAATGACGAGGGTCACACCGTCGAACTCGCAGAAAACGCATCGCAGGCCCGGGCCGCGCGCGCGCAGAGCAGCTTTGAACTGGTGCTGCTGGACATCTGGATGCCCGACACCGACGGCGTCACGCTGCTCAAGGAATGGGCCAGCAGCGGGCTGTTGACCATGCCGGTCATCATGATGAGCGGCCACGCCACGATCGACACTGCGGTCGAGGCGACCCGGATCGGCGCGTTCTCTTTTCTCGAGAAGCCGATCACGCTGCAAAAGCTGCTCAAGGCTGTCGAGCAGGGCTTGGCCCACCAAGCCGGCCGCACTGGCAAGCCGCCGGCAGCCGGTGTTCCGACCTCGCCGCCGGAGGCCACTGTGGCGTCGCGGCCTGCGGAGGGCACGATCACCGCCGTGCCTGCCGCGCATGCCGAGGCCGGATTGCTGGCTTTCCAGGTCTTCGATCTGGACCGCCCGCTGCGCGAGGCGCGCGATGGCTTCGAGAAGGCCTATTTCGAATTTCACTTGGCCAAGGAAGGCGGCTCCATGACTCGCGTGGCCGAGAAGACCGGGCTGGAGCGAACCCATCTCTACCGCAAGCTGCGGCAGCTCGGCGTCGAGCTTGCACGAGCCAAACGTGGAGGAAGTTCGTGATTTCAGGGTAAGGCCTGGAATCGATGCTATAATCCTATGTCCTCGGCCCGGTAGCTCAGTTGGTAGAGCAGCGGATTGAAAATCCGCGTGTCGATGGTTCGATTCCGTCCCAGGCCACCATCCCCCTTTCCCACCCGGTTTCATCGAATCCCATTTCCTCAGGGAAATCAAGGGGTTACGCAAGAAACCTGTCCCACAGCGTCGCATTCGGTTCCGCCGAATCCCGGGGTTTTTGTTCCCTGGCGTGTTCCCTT
>WNDY01000009.1 GCA_009914555.1 Xylophilus sp. | reverse complement strand
GCGCGAGCACCGCGCCCTGTTGGAGCAATACGCTTTGATCGCCAGCATGAGTGCCAGAGGCAACTGCTACGACAACGCAGCAATGGAGAGTTGGAACCACAGTCTGAAGGTCGAGGCCATCCATGGTGAACACCTCGCCACACGGGAGCAGGCCAAGGCTCATGTGTTTGACTACATTGAGGTTGACTACAATCGGATCCGGCTGCACTCGACCCTGGGCTACCTCAGCCCAGAGCAGTACGAGCTGGCCAATGTCGCTTAGATAGGTGTCCGTAAATCAGGGGCAAGATCATACAGGTCCAGCCGGCCGGTGCCCAGGCGCGTCAGGCTCTGCGTCAGCGCCCGGCGCAGCGGCGCCTCGGCCGTCGCGTGGTGCGGATAGACCTTGGAGACGAGGAAGACCTCGTCGCGCCGGCCGGCGACGGCGCGGCCGATGAGTTCCTCGGAGCGGCCGTCGCCATACATCTCGGCCGTGTCGATCAGGCGCAGGCCGGCGTCCAGGCCAGCCTGGAGCGCGGCGATCTCCTGTGCGACCGGCCGACGACCTTCGCCGATGTGCCAGGAGCCCAGGCCCAGGGCGGGCACGGCGGGGCCGTGGGGGAAGGCGACGGGAGGGCTCAAGCGGCCCTCCGGAAACGGGAAAAAAGTCTAGCGCTTGGCATGTTCGTGCTCGGCCTTGACGATCTGGTTGAGCACCGCCTCGGGGTCGGTGTCGCGCGCCAGCGCGTTCACCTCTTCCAGCAACCGGTCATCGACGCCGACCCTGGCCGCGACCTCGGTCATCAGCCGCATCAGCGCGGTCGTCTCTCGCTCGTTGAGCAGGTTGATCTGCAGGTCCAGGTGGTGGCGCCGCTCACTTTCCACCGCGTCGAGGTTCTGGCTGATCAGGATGAAGATCGACAGGAAGATCGCCTCTAGCGAGACGGTGGTGATCAGGAAGGTGAACGGGTACGGGTCGAAGGCCCACGGCCCTAAGTTCCAGCCGATCCAGGCGACGAAGAACGCCAGGTTGACCCAGAAGAATCCGAGGGTGCCGCACCAGCGGGCGATGCTGCTGACGATGCGGTGGCTGCGCGGCTTGCGGTGCCGGCGTTTTTCTTCATGGCAGAGCAGCGCCTCAATGTTCTTGTGGGTGAGCTGCTCGATGGCGGGGTTGACGGCATGCCGGTCCATGGTGGGCGGATCGTCGCGCGGCGCCGGCCGGCCGGCGTTTCACCGCGTAACGTCCCGCGACGGGGGTGCGTCATCCATAGCCCCGGGGCAGGGACCCGGCCGGCGCGGTCAGAACGAGGCGGTCAGCGAGGCGTAGAACGCCCTGCCGGGCTCGTTGTAGGTTTCGGCGCCGGCGCCGGGGATGTTGTTGACGGTCTGGGTGTTGCCGCGCCGGTAGAGCCGCTTGTCGAACAGGTTGCTGATGCCGGCGGTCAGGCGCAGGTTCTTGCTGATGCGGTAGTTGCCGCTCACGCCGACCAGCGCGTAGGGCGCGCGCTCGGCGGTGGCGGTGCCGGTGGCGAGGTTGCCGTAGAAATCGTATTTCTTGGGCTTCTGCCGGCCGTAGGCCGTCACCGTCGCCTGCAGGCCGAGCTGGCCGGTCGCCCGCCATTCGAGCGTAGAGTTGAGGGTGTATTTCGGGATGATCGACAGCACCTCGCCCGTGGTCTTGTTGACCGAGTCGGTCATGTAGGTGAAGTTGTTGGACCAGTCCACGGTGCGCGACAGCGGCAGCTTGAAGGTGCCCTCGAAGCCCTGTACCAGCGCGCGCGGGACGTTGGTCCACTGGTAGATCCAGGAGGAGCCGGTGGTGCCGGTGACGCTCTGGCCCGCGTCAATCTTGTTGCGGTAGTCGTTGCGGAACCAAGTCAGGCCGGCGAGCAGGCCACCGTTGCGGTACTCGATGCCGAGCTCCTTGTTGACGCTGGTCTCGGGCTTGAGGCTGCTGTTGCCCAGGAGGTAGCAGCCGTAGCTGCCGGTGCCGCCCCAGCAGCCCTGGCCGGCGCTGTAGAGGACGTAGTTGGGGTTGGACTGGTACAGGTTGGGCGCCTTGTAGGCGCGCGCAATGCCGGCCTTGACGGTCCAGTTCTCGGCGAGGACCTTCGAGAGGTTGAGCGCTGGGCTCCAGTTGCTGCCGGACTGGGTGTGGTGGTCGAAGCGCAGGCCGGGCGTGAGGATCAGGCTGTCGCTCAGGCCGATGTTGTCCTCGGCGAACACCGAGAGGATGGTGCCGGATGTTCCTGTGTCGCGGCCGGTGGCCGAGACGCCGGTGATCGCGCCCGCGCTGCTCGTGGACAGCGACAGCGAGTTGGGGTCGGTCAGCGTGGAGTGCACAGCCTCCGCGCCGAGCGTGAACACTTGGCTGTAGCCGCCGACGCGGCTCGGCACGTTGACCTCGGAGTGCAGCGTGTAGTCCTTCAGCCGCGCCGTGCTGATGCCGGTGCCGAGCATGCAGTAAACGCTCGTGAAGGTGCAGAAGATGCCCTCCACGCCGCCGGCCAGCCCCTCGTTGTAGCGGGTGTTGCGGGTACTCGTGTACTGCAGGTACGACAGCGATGTGCCGAAGTCGTACTTGCCCTTGTGCGTCAGGGCGAAATTCTCGCGGTACATGCGGTTGGTCTCGGCGCCCACCAGGCTCGTGACCAGCGTGTTGCTGTTGGTGTTCTGCGTGTTGCCCGCGTAGATGTTGCCCTGGCGGCTGAAGCCTGCGTCCAGGTCCAGCGTGTGGCCGCCTCCCAGGCGCCAGCTCAGGCGGCCCGCGAGGTCGCGGTTGCGCACGCCCTCGCGGCCAGCCGGGTAGGACCCGGCCTGCGTGCCGGTGCGCGTGTAGGCGTGGTCCTTGTTGATGTCGGCGGCGTCGGCGTCGGTCTTGTTGACGTTGCCGTAAAGGCGGTAGGAGAAGTCCTCGCCGAGCGGGCCGCCGAGGTCGAACGTAGTGCGGCGCGTCTTGCCGTCGGCCGAGTGCGTCGGCTGGTTGGCGTAGAAGGTGATGGAGCCGTGCGTCTCCTTGGCCGGCCCCTTGGTGATGATGTTGACCACGCCGCCGGCCGCGCCGTTGCCGTAGCGCGCGGCGGCCGGGCCGCGGATCACCTCGATGCGCTCGACCTCCTCGGCCGGCACCCAGTTGGTGTCGCCGCGGGTGTCGCGCTCGCCGCGCCAGCCGTAGCGCACCGAGTTGCGGCTGGTCACGGGCCTGCCGTCGATAAGCACCAGCGTGTTCTCCGGCCCCATGCCGCGGATGTCGATCTGCCGGTTGTTGCCGCGCTGGCCGCTGGTGGAGTTGCCCGTGAGGTTCACGCCGGGCTGGGTGCGGATGGTCTCGGCGAGGTCGTTGGCCGGCGGACGCTTCTCGATGTCCTCGGCCGTGATGACCGAGACGCCCGGCGCCTGCTTGAGCTCCTGCTCGGCCGTGCCGACCACCTGGACTTCCGACAGGGTCGCATCGGCCGCATGGGCCGCAGCAGTGCACAGCGCGAGCGCGGCGGCCGCAGCCAGCGGCGAGAGGGGCAGCGAGCGGGGAAGGGGGAGGGAACGCATGTTTTTACTGTGGTATGGCGTTGTGGAGAAGGGGCCGCGGGCCGGAACGGCGCGGCACGCAGAGGGCCGTAATGATATTCATTTATATTCTGACAGTGTGGGTACCCGACAGGGGCCACGGCCACTGCGGGCCCTGCGGCGGGACCGGCTCGCGGCGCTGCCGCGCCGGCCCTCCGGTACACTGCCCGCGCCTTCCGGCGTCGGTGCCGGACACCGCGTGCGCACCGCAGCGCGGCCGGCCGCGCCGTTTCCCGTCAGTCTTTCCCGCCTCCACGAGCCGCCGTCCCATGTCCTTCGCCCCCCTGCTCAACGACAGCTTCCTGCGCGCGTGCCGCCGCCAAGCCACCGACCACACCCCTGTCTGGCTGATGCGTCAGGCCGGCCGCTACCTGCCGGAATACGTGGCCACGCGCGCGAAGGCCGGCAGCTTTATGGGCCTGGCGACCCATGTGGATTACGCCACCGAGGTCACCCTGCAGCCGCTCGCGCGCTACCCGCTCGACGCCGCCATCCTCTTCAGCGACATCCTCACCGTGCCCGACGCCATGGGCCTGGGCCTGTCGTTCGCCGCCGGCGAAGGCCCGCGCTTCGCCCACCCGGTGCGCGACGAGGCCGCCGTGGCTGCACTGGCCGTGCCCGATCCCGAAAAACTGCGCTACGTGTTCGATGCCGTCACCTCGATCCGCACGGCGCTCAACGGCCGCGTGCCGCTGATCGGCTTCTCGGGCAGCCCGTGGACGCTGGCCTGCTATATGGTGGAGGGCGCGGGCTCCAGCGACTACCGGCTCATCAAGACCATGCTCTACAGCCGGCCCGACCTGCTGCACCGCATCCTCGCGATCAACGCCGACGCCGTGGCCGCCTACCTCAACGCGCAGATCGCCGCCGGCGCGCAGGCGGTGATGGTCTTCGACAGCTGGGGCGGCGTGCTGGCCGACGGCGCCTTCCAGGCATTCAGCCTGGCCTACACCCGCCGCGTCCTGGCGCAGCTGCGCCGCACCGGCGACGACGGCCAGGACGTGCCGCGCATCGTCTTCACCAAGGGCGGCGGCCTCTGGCTCGACGCCATGGCCGAACAGCTGGACTGCGAGGTGCTGGGCCTGGACTGGACGGTGGACCTGGGCGCCGCCCGCGCGCGCGTCGGCGGCTCCGCCGGCGGCCCCGGCAAGGCGCTGCAGGGCAACCTGGACCCGAACGTGCTGTTCGCCCCGCCCGCGCGCGTGGCCGAGGAGGCCCGCCGCGTGCTCGACCGCTTCGGCGCGCCGCACACCGACCCCGCAACGATCGGGCCGACCCACATCTTCAACCTGGGCCACGGCATCAGCCAGTACACCCCGCCGGAGCACGTGGCCGCACTGGTCGAGGCGGTGCACAGCCATTCGCGGGCGCTGCGCCGCGGCTGAGTAGGCTCAGATCAAACAGCTCTTGACTTATGCACAAAACACGCGGCGGCGCTCCATGTTGCAGCGCACCAGCCGGCGCGGCGGGTGCGCTGGCCGGCTCGCACGTAAACCGTTGATTTCAAAAGGATCCGTGCCGCGGCCGATGTGTGCGCCGAGGGCCGCCAAGCCTTGGCGGGCACGGCTTGGCGGCGGTTTCAGGCCCTTCTATCAACAAAGTTATCCACAGGCTCGGCGTCTGGCGGCTGGATTGCTGAAAAATCAAGGCGTTAGCAAAGATTTGGAAGGTGAATTGGCATCTTTCGCGTTGCCGGACCGGCAGGCCGGCAGGAGCGCGGGCGCACTTATGCACACGGGCGGTGCAACGGATGCGACAGGCAGATACGCCCCAAAGCTGGCGCCGCACTTTCTGATCGGATTGCAACCCGTTGATTTCACTCGCCATTTGTTTGAACCACATGAAAAACCTGCACACCGGGTGCTTGACTGCTGGACAGCCGCAGTGGAGAAGCTCTCGCGCTATCAACAAAGTTATCCACAGAAATTCGCTCTTTTCCCGCTGAAAGCCCGGCCTGACAAGTACTTGCGGCGGCTTTTGCCCAGGCCGCCTGAACAGCAGCCGCCGCTGACTCCGCACTTTCGACCACCATGTCCGTCCTGCTCCCCGTCGCGGTACCCACGCCGGCCCACAGCGCCCTGGCCGGGCTGCTGACCTACCGCAGCGCCCGGCCCCTGCCGCCGGGCACGCTGGTGCGCGTGCCGTTCGGGCGGCGCGAGGTGCTGGGCGTGGTCTGGGACGGCGACCAGGCGCCGGCGGACACGGCCGATGGCAGCATCGCCATGCGCGACGTGGCCGGCGTGCTCGACGGCCTGGCGCCGCTGGGCGCGGCCTGGCGCGCGCTCGTCTCGTTCGCCGCGCGCTACTACCAGCGCGCGCCCGGCGAGGTCGCGCTGGCCGCGCTGCCGCCGCAGCTGCGCGAACTCAGCACGGCCCAGCTGGCGCGCCGGCTCAGGCGCGACGGCGGCGCGGGCGGCGGCGCGCCCCCGCCCGCGCCGCTGGAGCCGACGCCCGAGCAGGCCGCGGCGCTGCAAGCCCTGGCCGAGGGCAATGGCCCGTTCCTGCTGTTCGGCGCCACCGGCAGCGGCAAGACCGAGGTCTACCTGCAAAGCGTGCAGTCGCTGCTCGCGGCCGACCCCGACGCGCAGGCGCTGGTCATGGTGCCGGAGATCAACCTCACGCCCCAGCTGGAGCAGCGCTTCGCCGCGCGCTTTGGCGCCGCGGCCGTCGTCTCGCTGCACAGCGGCATGACGAACCCGCAACGCCTGCGCAGCTGGCTCGCGGCCCACGCGGGCGCAGCGCGCATCGTGCTCGGCACGCGCATGGCGGTGTTCGCGTCGCTGCCGCGCCTGAGGCTCATCGTGGTCGACGAGGAGCACGACCCGAGCTACAAGCAGCAGGAGGGTGCCCGCTACTCGGCGCGCGACCTGGCCGTCTGGCGCGGCCACAGCGAGGCGGCGCGCGTGATTCTCGGCTCGGCCACGCCGTCGCTGGAGAGCTGGTACCAGAGCCGTCCGCCCGATGCCGCCACGGGTGACGCGGGCGGGCGCTACCGGCGGCTCGTCATGCCCAGCCGCATCGGTGCCGGCGCGCTGCCGCGCGTCAAGCTGGTGGACATGAACCAGCAGCCGCGCGGCACCGTGCTGTCGGCTCCGCTGCTGGGCGCTTTGCGCGAGCGCATCGCGCGCGGCGAGCAGTCGCTCATCCTGCTGAATCGCCGCGGCTATGCGCCGGTGCTGCACTGCGGCGACTGCGGCTGGAAGAGCGAATGCCCGCACTGCAGCGCCTACCGCGTCTTCCACAAGATCGACCGCACGCTGCGCTGCCACCACTGCGGCTTCACCGAGCCGGTGCCGCGCGCCTGCCCGGCCTGCGGCAACCCGGACATCGCACCGCTCGGCCGCGGCACCGAGCGCATCGAGGAGTATATAGCCGAAGCGTTCGCCGATTGTGCACGGCCAAATGGAACCCCTGCCTGTATAGTGCGCATCGACGCCGACAGCACGCGCGTCAAGGGCGCGCTGGAGCAGCAGTTGGCCGCGGTGCACGACGGCAGCGTTGACGTGCTGGTCGGCACCCAGATGGTGGCCAAGGGGCACGACTTCCGCCGCATCACGCTGGTGGCCGCGGTCAACCCGGACGGCGCGCTGTTCTCCAGCGACTTCCGCGCGCCCGAGCGGCTGTTCGCGCTCCTGATGCAGGCGGGCGGCCGGGCGGGGCGCGACGCCGCTTTCGTGGCGGCGCAGCAGGCGCAGGCCGAACTCTGGGTACAGACCTTCCATCCGCAGCACAGCCTGTTCGCCGCGCTGCGCCGCCACGACTACCCGGCCTTCGCCGCGCAGGAACTGGCCGACCGCGAGATGGCCGCCATGCCCCCGTTCGGCTTCCAGGCGCTGGTGCGCGCCGAGGCCCGCACGCAGGAGGCCGCCCAGGCCTTCCTGCAGGACGCCGCAGCCGCGGCGCCGCAGCTGCCGGGCGCCGAGCGGGTCACCTGCTACCCGGCGGTGCCGATGGCCATCCAGCGGGTGGCCGACATCGAGCGCGCCCAGATGCTGGTCGAAAGCCCTTCGCGGGCAGCGCTGCAGCGCTTTCTGACCGCCTGGCAGGCAGTACTGGCGGCCACGCGCGCGGCGCCGGCCCACCGCGGGCTGATCCGCTGGGCGGTGGATGTGGATCCGCTGAGCATCTGACCTCGATGGCGCGGTGGACCCGCGGGAAATCGCGCCGGCGTGGCATTCGCAGGCGGCGGCGGGCTCAGCCAGCCAGCAGCGCCACGGCCGCCGAGAAGGTGAAGAACGCCAGCACGGTCGACACCAGGATGATCCGCGCCACGCGCCCGGTGTGCGCGCCGAAGCGCTCGGCCAGCAGCGACACGTTGCTCGCCGCCGGCAGCGCCGCCGCCAGCACCAGCGCATGCAGCGCGAACCGGCTCAGCGGCAGGCCGGCGGCGATGGTCGCATGGCCCGCGGCCCAGACCAGCAGCGGATGCAGCAGCAGCTTGGCCAGCGCCAGCGGCACGTAGTCGCGCGCCGGCACGCGCTCGTGGCTGTTCATCTGCGAGCGTGCCAGCACCGCGCCGATGGTGAACAGCGCCACCGGCGAGGCCGCGTCGGCCAGCAGGCCGACGGTGCGGGCGACCGGGCCGGGCAACGCCAGCCGCAGGACGGACACGGTGGCGCCGAGCGCGATGGACCACGGCATCGGATTGACCAGCATGCCGTGCAGCACGCGCCGCAGCGCCCGGACCGGACTGCCGCCGCCGTCGAGCCGCGACAGCGCGATGCACAGCGACGAGGTGACGACCATGTCGACCACCATCGTCAGGATCACCGGCCCGGCCGCTGCCGCGCCCAGCAGCGCCACCACCAGCGGCACGCCCATGAAGCCGGTATTCGGAAAGGCGCAGACCAGCGCGGCGAAGGCCGCATCGTTCCAGCCGATCCCACAGCGCCGCAGCCAGGCCAGCGCCAGCGCGACCATCGCCAGGCCGCAGGACAGGTAGACGCCGGCGGCGCTGCCGTCGAGCAGCTGGCCGATCGGCGTGTTCGCGCCAAAGCGAAACAGCAGGCACGGCAGTGCGAAATACAGCACGAAAGCGTTGAGCCCGGGAATGGCCGCCGGGGGCAGCAGGCCGCGGCGGGCGGCGGCATAGCCGGCGGCGACGAGCGCGAAGAAGGGGAAGGTGGCGGCGAGGATGGCAAGCACGGGCGGCATTCTCCCGCAGCGGGCCGTCCGGCGCAGCAGGCAGGTATGATTCGCAGCTTTGCCCGTTCCGACCCGAACCGATCCGCGATGTCCGCCGGCCTGAACCTCGCCCAGCTCGAAGCCGTCCACTACATCGGCGGCCCCGCCCTGGTGCTGGCCGGCGCAGGTTCGGGCAAGACGCGGGTCATCACCCACAAGATCGGCCGGCTGATCGAAGCCGGGCTGGAGCCCAGGCGCATCGCGGCCATCACCTTCACCAACAAGGCCGCCGCCGAGATGCGCGAGCGGGCCAAGGGGCTGATCGGCCGCAAGGCCAAGGACGTGGTGGTCTGCACCTTCCACGCCCTGGGCGTGCGCATCATGCGCGAGGACGGCGCGGTGCTGGGCCTGAAGCCCCAGTTCAGCATCCTCGACGCCGACGACGTGACCGGCATCCTCAAGGACGCCGCCAGCGGCACGGCCGACGCGGCCACCGCGCGCCAGTGGCAGTGGCTGATCAGCAAGTGGAAGAACATGGGCTTCAATGCCCAGGAGGCCCTGGCCCAGGCTGCGGACGACAACGAGCGCATCGTCGCCCAGGTCATGGCGCGCTACGAGGAACGCCTGACCGCCTACCAGAGCGTCGATTTCGACGACCTGATCAGCCTGCCGCTGAAGCTGCTGCGCGACTTCCCCGCCGTACGCGAGAAGTGGCAGTCCATGCTCGGCCACGTGCTGGTGGACGAGTACCAGGACACGAATGCCACCCAGTACGAGCTGTTCAAGCTCATCGCCGGCGCGCGCGCGCGCTTCACCGCCGTGGGCGACGACGACCAGAGCATCTACGGCTGGCGCGGCGCCACGCTGGACAACCTGAAGAAGCTGCCGGTCGACTTCCCGACGCTCAAGGTCATCAAGCTGGAGCAGAACTACCGCTCCACCAGCGCGATCCTGCGCGCGGCCAACAACGTGATCGGACCCAACCCGAAGCTGTTCCCGAAGACGCTGTTTTCCGAACTGGGCGAAGGCGAGCCGGTGCGCGTGGTCGATGCCGACAGCGAAGAGCACGAGGCCGAGCGCGCCGTCGCCCGCATCCTGGGCCTGCGGGCCTCGTCGCAGTGGAAGGACTGGCGCGACTTCGCCATCCTCTACCGGGCCAACCACCAGGCCAAGCCGTTCGAAAAGGCGCTGCGGCGCGCCAACGTGCCCTACAAGGTCTCGGGCGGCACCAGCTTCTTCGACCGCGCCGAGATCCGCGACCTGTGCGCCTGGTTCCGCCTGTGGATCAACAACGACGACGACCCGGCCTTCCTGCGCGCGGTGACGGTACCCAAGCGCGGCATCGGCCACACCACGCTCGGCAGGCTCGGCGAATTCGCGCAGCAGAACCGCCAGAGCCTGTTTGCCGCGCTGTTCAACGCCATGCTGCCGAGCGTGGTGCCGGCCAAGGCGCTCGCGGGCCTGCACGAGTTCGGCCGCTACGTGAACGACCTGGAATACCGCGCCCGCCACACCCTGGGCGCCGAGAGTTCGCGCGCCTTCCTCATGGACTGGCTGGGGGAGATCGGCTACGAGCAGCACCTCTACGCCGGCGAGGACAGCGAGAAGGTGGCGGCCGCGCGCTGGAACAACGTGCTGGAGTTCTGCGACTGGATGAGCCAGCGCGCCGGCGGCCAGCTCGCCGACGCCTCGGGCGCCGACGCGGCCGCCGCGCCGGGCGAGACCAAGAGCCTGCGCGAGGTGGCGCAGACCGTCTCGCTGCTGTCCACGATCAGCGAGCGCGAGCAGGACCAGGACGTGGTCACGCTCTCGACGCTGCACGCGTCCAAGGGCCTCGAATGGCCGCACGTGATGCTGGTCGGCGTGACCGAGGGGCTGCTGCCGTTCAAGCTCGACGACGAGGAAGGCCGCCAGCAGAAGGTCAGCGACGAGACCGCCGCCCGGCTGCAGGAGGAGCGCCGCCTGATGTACGTGGGCATCACGCGCGCCCAGCGCACGCTGTCCGTGAGCTGGACGCGAAAGCGCAAGAAGGGCCGCGAGATGGTGCCGGCCCAGCGGAGCCGCTTCATCGCCGAGATGGCGCTCGACCAGTCCACCGCGCGCGAAGACCCGCGCGAGAAGCTCAAGGCGCTGCGCGCCGAGTTCGCGCGCAAGGCGGCCGAAGCCAAGGCGGCGTCCGGGGCTCCGTCCGCATGACTTCCTTTGCAGGCAGGGCCGCCGGCCTGACGATCCTGCTGGCCTGGGCCGGCATCGCCGCGGCGCAGGCGCCCTGCCCGGCCGCCGACGACGTGACCCAGCGCGAGCTGATCGGCCGCTGGCAGGCCACCTTCGCCGACGGCCGCGCACCGCGCATCCTCAAGCTCTGGCAGCACCCGGAACTCGCCGCCAGCGTGCGCGGCGAGGTCGAACGGGGTGACGCCGTTGCCGCACGCGCGCCAAGTCCGCGTCCTGTCCTACTTGCCGGCGACGTCAATCACGGAGAATTCACGCTCGAAGAATCCGCCGACGGCACCCACATCAGCGGCACCTGGATCGGCCAGGTGACCATGCCGTCTTGCGGCAAGGAGATCACCGGAACATGGACCGACGAGCCCGACGACCCCAGCCGCAGCCCCGGCTTCACCCTGCGCAAACTGGAGCCCTGAGCACCGCCCGCCCGCCCGAAGGGGCTCGCACCGTGGTGCGAAGCACGAAGGCTGCGGTGAGCGCTGCGGCCCTCTTTGCCGCGCTCCTTTCGCCGTCGACCCACGCCCAGCCCGCGGTCCAGGCCGCCGCCGCGCCCGGCGTCGCATGGCAGCGCTGTGCGGCCATCACCTCCGACAAGGACGCCCGCCTGGCCTGCTTCGACCAGTGGGCCGGCCAGCAGGCCTGGCAGGGGCGCGACACGCCGCAGGCCACTGCGGCATCGGCCGCGGTCGACGCCGGCAATGAGCCGCCCAAGCCGGTCGACACCACGCTGCCGGCCACCCGCATCATCGGCGTGGCCGAATCCGAGGGCTGTCACGACCGGCAGTATTCCGACCTGTCGCGCGCCTGGGAACTGGAGAAGGCCACCGACTGCGGCACCTTCGGCCTGCGCAGCTACCGGCCGATCACGCTGTCGCTGGTGCGCGGCGACGTGGTCAACCGCCAGCTCACGTCCGACGCCAGCGGCCACGACGCCACCAGCAGCACCGACTACCGCCACACCGAGACGCGCATCCAGTTCTCCGTGCGCACCAAGCTGGCCCAGGGCCTGCTCACGCAGGGCGACCCGACGCGGCAGGATTCGCTGTGGTTCGGCTACACGCAGCAGTCGTACTGGCAGGTGTTCACGCCGCAGCTTTCGCGCCCGTTCCGCGCGACCGACTACGAACCCGAGGTGATGTACGTCTACCCGACCGAGGCGCAGCTGCCTTTCGGCTGGCGCTGGCGTTACAGCGGTATCGGCTTGGTGCACCAGTCCAACGGCCAGAGCCTGCCGCTGTCGCGCAGCTGGAACCGCGTCTACCTGATGACCGGCGCCGAACTGGGCAACAAGTGGACGCTGCAGGCCCGAATCTGGAAGCGCCTGCACGAGAGCGCCGACAACGACGACAACCCGGGCATCAGCAACACCATCGGCCGGGCCGAGGTGCGCGCCGCCTGGAACTACGACCGCGACAACAGCCTGGCCGCCACCGTGCGCACCGCGCTGGCCGGCAACCCAGGCCGCGGATCCGTGCGGCTGGAATGGATGCAGACCCTGGGCCGCGCGGTCAACAACCGCACCAGCCTGCGGCTGCACACCCAGTTCTTCACCGGCTATGGCGACAGCCTGATCGACTACAACCGCAAGCGCAACGTGCTGAGCGTGGGTTTCAGCCTGGTGGATTTTTAGAGCATCCCCCCGAGCGGCTGTGCCGCTTCCCCCTTCTCTTCGCATTGCTGCGCGATGCGGGAAGGGGGCGAGAACCGCGGCTGCATGCCCGCCCGCGCGGGCATGGACGGGGCCGAGCGCCCCGGCGCTGCGGGCGGCCCTTGCGCGGGTCTGCTGGCCTCGGCCGCGCCGGATTTTGGCGCCTCGCCCTCATATGGGGTCGGTCGCCCTCGACCCTTTGGAAAAGGAGGGATGATTACATACCCCCCACCCTAATGCTCCATAGCGCGCCATTTTTAGGCGCAGCAGCCCTATACTCCTACATCAAGCCCTTGCCGTCGCCGCCTGCAGCTTGCCGTGCGGCAGCGTTGCCAGGCGTCGGAACATGCGGCGGCAGTAGCCGCTGATGCGCAGGCAGTTGTTGATCTCGTCGACCGGCAACGGGCCGGAGACGACGACGATGCCGTTGGCCTCGTCCAGCGCACCCGCGGCGCGCAGGCGGCGGCGGGTGTGACTGGCCCACGACTGGATGCGCGCGGGGCTGCCGTGCTGGTGGACCTGCCCGGTGTGCAGGTCGAACGCGATGGCGACGTTGTCGGTCTTGAGCCGGAATCGCCGCTCGCCGGTCACCGTGCTCGGCGCATCCCGCAGGTCGTACAGGTAATAGCTGCCGGAACGCAGCTGGTATTGCAGGTCCATGAAAGCTCCTCTCGATGGCATTGTCGAACCCGAGGGGTCGGGCCATTGTGGAGGAAAGGGCGGCAAATCCACCCCAGCTTGCGCTTTTGCAGGTAACCAGCCGTTCAGAACCCCAAAGCCAGACCGCTGTTGCGCCGCGGATCGTTGGCGCCATAGAAGCGGTTGCCGTCCACCGGCTTGCCGCCGAGCGACGGCGCACCGATCAGGATCGCCGAGAGATGGTTGGCCGGCTGCGGCGCGCCGAGCTTGTGGCCCCAGTCGGTCAGCAGCCGGCGGGTGTCGGGCGATAGGGCATAGGGCTCGACGTTGGTCACGTCCGGCAGCCACTGCTGGTGGAAGCGCGGCGCATCGACCGCCTCCTGCACGTTCATGCCGTAGTCCACCACGTTGAGGATGGTCAGCAGCACGGCCGTGATGATGCGGCTGCCGCCCGGCGTGCCGAGCACGAGCAGCGGCTTGCCGTCCCTGCCGTCGACGATGGTCGGGCTCATCGACGACAGCGGCCGCTTGCCCGGCGCGATCGCGTTGGCCTCGCCCTGCACCAGGCCGTAGAGGTTGGGCACGCCGACCTTGGCGGTGAAGTCGTCCATCTCGTCATTGAGCAGCACGCCGGTGCCCTCGGCCGTGACGCGGGCGCCGAACCAGTCGTTCAACGTATAGGTGACCGAGACGGCATTGCCCCACTTGTCGGCGATCGAGTAGTGGGTGGTGTTGCTGCCCTCGTGCGGCGCCACGCCGGGCTTGATCTCTTCGGACACGCCGGCGCGGTCGGGCGCGATGGCGGCGCGGATCTGCGCGGCGTAGCCCTTGTCGAGCAGGCGCGGCAGCGGGTTCTTCACGAAGTCCGGGTCGCCGAGGTAGCTGTTGCGGTCCACATACGCGTGGCGCATGGCCTCGATCTGGTAGTGCACGCCCTGCGCCGCACCCCAGCCCCACTCCTTGAGCGGATAGCCTTCGAGGATGTTGAGGATCTCGCAGATGGCCACGCCCCCGGAGCTGGGCGGCGGCGCCGAGACGACCTTGTAGCCGCGGTAGTCGCATTCGACCGGCGGCAGTTCGCGCACCGCGTACTGGTCCAGGTCGGCCTGGGTGATGAGGCCCCTGCCGGCGCGGCTCGACGCGACGAGGGCCTCGGCCACCGGCCCCTTGTAGAAGCCGTCGTTGCCGTGGCGCGCGATGGTGCGCAGCGTGCGCGCCAGGTCCTTCTGCACCAGCGTGTCGCCCACCTTGTACGGCGCGCCGCCGTTCTTCAAAAAGATCGCCGCGGAGGCCGGGTCGCGCCGCAGGTCCTCCGTCGCGGTGGCGAACATGTCGACGTCGCCCTGGTCGAGCGTGAAGCCGCGGTCGGCCAGCGTGATGGTTGGCGCGATCAGCGCGGGCCGCGGCTGGGTGCCGTACTTGGCGCGCGCGTATTCGAGCCCGGCCACCGTGCCCGGCACGCCCACGGCCAGGTGGCCGCGCGTGCTCAGGCCTTTGACGACGTTGCCGTCCTTGCCCAGGTACATGGCGGCCGTGGCGCCAAGCGGCGCCTTCTCGCGGAAGTCGAGGAAGGTGCGGCGGCCGTCGGCCAGTTGCACCGTCATGAAGCCGCCGCCGCCCAGGTTGCCCGCGGCCGGGTAGACGACCGCGAGCGCATAGCCCACGGCCACGGCCGCGTCGATGGCGTTGCCGCCGCGCTCCAGGATCTCCACGCCGACCTGGGACGCGAGGTGCTGCGCGGTGACGACCATGCCGTTCTCGGCCGCCACCGGCGCCTGCGACGCCGCATGGCCCGGCACCGCGGGCACCAGGGCGACGGCCAGCACCAGCACGGCCGCCGCGGTCATGCGCAGGCCGGCCGGGCGCCGGCGAAGGGAGGGATGCGGTGCGGTCGTCATGGTCGGTCTCCTGGAGGGTCGGGGCGCACGGTAGCGCCGGTCCGGGGCGCCGCCGTATCCGTCTGTAGCAGGCGCCCGGCGGGGGGATCATATACCCCCACCATTACCATGTCAGAGCCTGCGATCCTCGCCGGCTTCCAGCACATACCCTTATACCACCAGGGCCAGCGCCGCGAAGTCCCCGACCCGCTCGCCGAGTCCGGCCGGCAGCAGCCGCACGCCGGCGGTCAGCGGCGGCAGGTGGTCCGCGACCTGCGCCTGCAGCCGCGGCAGCAGGAAGTCGCGGTGGTGCCAGAACACGCTGCCGCCCAGGCTGATGGCCTGCAGGTCCAGCAGGGCCACGGTGTTGTAGAGCGCGCGGCCCAGCACCCGGCAGGCTTCGTCGACCACGGCCGTCGCCTCGGCATCGCCGGCCTCGGCGGCCTCGAACAGGCCCCGCGCATCCTTCCAGCCGTGGCCCGACGCCGCGGCGCGCCGGCCGATCGCGCTGCCGGCGACCAGCGCCTCGACGTCGCCGTAGTTGCCGCAGCCGCAGAGCGCGCCGGTGGCGTCGTCGCTCACGAACATGTGGCCGCCGTGGCCGGCGTTGCCGTTCTTGCCGCGCAGGATGCGGCCGTCCACGCACAGGCCCATGCCCACGCCGGTGCTCCAGGTCACGTAGGCGCAGTGGTCCAGCCCGCGCAGCGCGCCCCAGCGGCGCTCGGCCTCCAGCGCGGCCACGCCGTCGTTCTCGACGCGCAGCGCGGCGAAGCGCGCGCGCAGCGGCGCCTCCAGCGGCGCCCGGGTCCAGTCGTTGGGCAGGCCGCGCCCCGGGCCGGCCAGACCGCCGCAGATGTTGGGCGCGGCCAGGGCGATCAGGCCGTCCTCGATGACGAAGGGTCCGCAGGACGACACGCCGGCCTCGCGCACCGCGCGCGGATCGACGCCGGCCTCGGCGCAGGCCTCGTCCACCAGCCGGATCACCTGCCGCGCCAGCGCGCCGTCGTCGCCCTCCCTGGCCGTGGGCTCGCTGCGCCGCCAGCGCGGCTCGTGGGCCGCCAGGCTGACTGCGACTTTCGTGCCGCCGATATCGATACAGGCCTTCATCATTCGCGACGTCTCCTCGTCCTAGATCACCTTCGAAATCACCCCCGCCAGCAGGCTCAGCAGCACGGTGGTGGTCAGCGGAATGAAGCATTCGCGCCCGAACAGGCGGAAGCGGAAGTCCCCCGGCAGCCGCCCGAACCCCAGGCGCTGCAGCCAGGGCGTGAGGCCGTTGATGAGCAGCAGCGCGAGGAAGACGACGATAAGCCAGCGGATCATCGCGGTAGTGTAGGCCCGAACGCTGAGCATATGCGCGGCGCTTCTAGCGACAGGTACACGGCAGGCTTCCCTCGGCCACGCACTCTGCCTACGATGCGCCGCGGAGGGCGGCCCGGCCGGCCGGGCCGCCCTCCCACCCATACGCCTTTCGTCCCGGCCCATACCAGCCACAGCAGGAGCCTCCATGAGCGAATCCGACAACAACCGCGGCGCCGCGTTCGACCCGCCCGCTGCGCCCGCCGTGCCCGCGCCGGCTGCGGCCGGCGTCCCCGGCAGCGATGAACGCCAGTGGGCGCTGTTCGCCCACCTGTCGGCCTTCACCGGCGTGTTCACCGCCGACCTGGGCGCCGTGGTCGGGCCGCTGATCTTCTGGCTGGTCAAGAAGGACACCCTGCCCTTCGCCGCCGCGCATGCGAAGGAGGCGCTCAACTTTAACATCACGCTGGCGCTGGCCGGCGTGGTGCTGTTCCTGATCACGCTCGTGACCTTCGGCTTCGGCGTCCTGCTGGCCGTGCCGCTGGCCATCGTCATCGGCATCGGCTGGGTGGTGCTGACCATCATCGCCACCATCAAGGCCGGCAACGGCGAGGCCTACCGCTACCCGTTCACGCTGCGGCTGGTGAAGTAGCCCTCCTGCCAGGACAGGCGCTGACCACCGGGCAACAGCGCGGCGCGCAGACTGTGCGCCATCCAACACCGCTCGCGGCACAGGCCCGGGCGCCCGGGACGCATCTGCACCGCGCGGCCCGAGGGAAGACGGCTTCGCGCCTGCGGCTGGCACGCCGCTGCGGGCTTGGCAAGGCCGCCAGCAACTAAGCATCGTCAGAAAAATTCGTGGGCTCCCGCGGGGGCCGCACGATGCAATCGGCCGATGCCTACCCTCCGCCCCCGGCGCGCGCCCGCCGACCGCCGTCCCGCCCGGCCATGACGGTCGCCGCCGTCCCGCGCCGCCGCCCGTCATCCGCCTCGCCGCGCACCAGGCCGCGCGCGCCGACATCGCGCCGGTGTTCCTCCCTCCACATACCCCCAGCTCCATGACTTCACACCGCCCGCCAGACGAGCGCTACCCGGCCATACCCCCGCCACCAGCCCGCATCGCCAGCGACGCCGAGGCGATCGCGGCCGCGCGGGCGCTGGCCGCGTCATTCGCGCCCGGCGCCGCCGCGCGCGACCGCGACCGCGTCCTGCCGTGGGACCAGCTCGACCAGTGGTCGGCCAGCGGCCTGGGCGCCATCACCGTGCCGCGCGAATACGGCGGCGCCGACGTGTCGTATGCCACGCTGGCCGAGGTGTTTGTGATCCTCAGTGCGGCCGACGGCTCGCTCGGCCAGATCCCGCAGAACCACTTCGGCCTGCTCGGCGTGCTGCGCGAGATCGGCTCGCCGGCGCAGAAGGCGCGGTTCTACGGCGAGGTGCTGGCCGGCCGGCGCCTGGGCAACGGCGGGCCCGAGCGCAAGTCGGCCGCGGCGCCCACCATCGTGCAGGGCGCCACGCGGCTGCGCCGGACCGCCGAAGGGCTGCGGCTGACCGGCACGCGCTTCTATTCGACCGGCGCGCTGTTCGCCCACCGCATTCCCACGCGCGCCACCGACGACGACGGCCGCGCGGTGCAGGTCTGGGTGCCGCGCGAGGCGCTGGGCCTCGCCGTCGTCGACGACTGGGACGCCTTCGGCCAGCGCACCACCGCCAGCGGCACCGTGGTGTTCGACGGCGTGCCCGTCGAGGCCGACGACGTGCTGCCCCTGTGGCAGCTGGCCGACCGGCCCGGCCTGTTCGGCCCCAATTCGCAGCTGGTGCAGGCCGCCATCGACCAGGGCCTGGCCCAGGCCGCAGTGGACGACGCGATCCGCTTCGTGCGCGAACGCGCGCGGCCGTGGGTCGATTCGGGCGTGGCCCATGCCCATGACGATCCGTACATCATCGCCGACGTCGGCCGCCTGGAGATCGACCTGCATGCCGCCCACGAGGTGCTGCTGGAGACCGGCCGCACACTCGACGCGATCGCCGCGCTGCCCGCCATTTCGGCCGAGGACAGCGCCCGCGCCTCGGTCGCCGTGGCCGAGGCCAAGGTGCTCACCACGCGCATCGCGCTCGAAGCCGGCGAGAAGCTGTTCGAGCTGGCCGGCTCGGCCGCCACCCGCGCGGCCCACAACCTCGACCGCCACTGGCGCAACGCGCGCGTGCACACGCTGCACGACCCGGTGCGCTGGAAATCGCACCTCATCGGCACCTACCACCTCAACGGCGTGCTGCCCGCCCGCCATTCGTGGAACTGAGCCCGCATCCGCCGCCATGACGACCACGACAACGAACCCGCAGCCCGCGCCCGCCGCGCCGCCGGCGCGCACGCCCGACCGCCTGGCCGACGATGCCGCCGCCATCGCCGCCGCGCACCGGCTGGCCGATGCCTTCGCGCCCGACGCCGCGCAGCGCGACCGCGACCGCATCCTGCCCTGGGACGAACTCGACGCCTTCGTCGCCAGCGGCCTCTGGGCCATCACCATCCCGCGCGAATACGGCGGCCCCGGCGTGTCGGCCGGCACGCTGGCCGAGGTGGTCGCCACCATCGGCACGGCCGACGGCTCGCTCTGCCAGATCCCGCAGAACCACTACTACGCGCTCGAAGTGCTGCGCGTGGGCGGCAGCGAGGCGCAGAAGCGCTTCTTCTACGGCCGCGTGCTCGCGGGGGAGCGCTTCGGCAACGCGCTGGCCGAGATCGGCCACAAGGACTTCAGGCGCCGCACCCGCATCGAGCCCGACGGCGACGGCGGCTGGCGCCTGCACGGCCAGAAGTTCTACTGCACCGGCGCACTGTTCGCGCACTGGATCCCGACGCTGGTCACCGCCCTGGAGGGCGAGCGCGAAGTGACCTGGCTCGCCTTCGTGCCGCGCAGCGCGCCGGGCGTCACGATCACCGACGACTGGGACGGTTTCGGCCAGCGCGTGACCGGCAGCGGCTCGGTCGCGTTCGACAACGTGCGCGTCGAGGCCGACTGGGTCGTGCCCTTCCTCGCCTCGTTCGAGCGGCCGACGACCATCGGCCCGTTCGCGCAGATCCTGCACGCAGCCATCGACCTGGGCCAGGCGCGCGGCGCGTTCGCCGCCACGCTGCCGTTCGTGCGCGAGCATGCCCGGCCGTGGATCGACGCCAAGGTCGAGCGCGCCGCGCAGGATCCGCTGCTGATCCAGCAGGTCGGCGACATCGCCGTGCGCATCCGCGCCGCCGAGGCGCTGGTGCGCCGCGCCGGCCGGTACCTCGACGCGGCCCAGGCCGCGCCGGACGAGCGCAGCGTGGCCGAGGCGTCCATCGCCGTGGCCGAGGCGCGCGCGCTGACCACGACCGCGTCGCTCGACGCCGGCACGCGCCTGTTCGAACTCGGCGGCACCGCCGCCACGCTGGGCCAGCAGGGCCTGGACCGCTTCTGGCGCAACGCGCGCACCCACACGCTGCACGACCCGGTGCGCTGGAAATACCACGCCGTGGGCAACTTTTACCTCAACGACCGCCTGCCGCCGCGGCACGGGGCCCTGTGATGGCCGAGGGCAGGCAGCAGATCCTGCTCAACGCGTTCAACATGAACTGCGTGGGCCACATCAACCACGGGCTGTGGACGCATCCGCGCGACCGCTCGGCCGACTACCGCACGCTGCCGTACTGGACCGGCCTGGCCCGCACGCTGGAGCGCGGCCTGTTCGACGGCCTGTTCATCGCCGACATCGTGGGCGTCTACGACGTCTACCAGGGCAACGTGGACGTGACGCTGCGCGAGTCGATCCAGCTGCCGGTCAACGACCCCATCGTGCTGGTCTCGGCCATGGCGGCCGCCACCCGGCATCTGGGCTTCGGCGTGACGGTCAACCTGACCTACGAGCAGCCCTACCTGCTGGCGCGGCGCTTCTCGACGCTCGACCATCTGACCCATGGCCGCATCGGCTGGAACGTGGTCACCGGCTACCTCGACAGTGCCGCGCGCGCCATGGGCCTGAAGGAACAGATTGCGCACGACGAGCGCTACGACCGCGCCGACGAGTACCTCGACGTGCTCTACCAGCTCTGGGAAGGCAGCTGGGAGGACGGTGCCGTGCGCCGCGACAAGGCCGAGCGCGTCTTCACCGATCCGGCGCGCGTGCACAAGGTCGTCCACCACGGCAGGTACTTCGACGTCGAGGGCTACCACCTGGCCGAGCCGTCGCCGCAGCGCACGCCGGTGCTGTTCCAGGCCGGCAGTTCGGGTCGCGGCCAGCGGTTCGCGGCGCGCCATGCCGAATGCGTGTTCATCTCGCCGCCGACGAAGGAGGCCGCGCGCAGGACCGTGCAGGCGCTGCGCGAACAGCTCGTGGCCGCGGGCCGGGCGCCCGGCGACATCAAGGTCTTCATGGGCACGGCCGTGGTCGCCGGCCGCACCGGGGCCGAGGCGCGCGAGAAATACGCCGACTACCGGGCCCATGCGAGCCGCGAGGCAGGCCTGGCCCACTTCGCCGCCAGCACCGGCATCGACTTCGCGCGCTACGACCTCGACGCGCCGGTGGACTATTCGCCGGGCAACGCCATCGAGTCGGCCACGCGCACGGCGCAGCAGCACGGCTGGACGCGCCGCAAGCTGCTGGAGCTGTTCGAGCTCGGCGGCCGCTACCCCGCCATCGTCGGCGACGCGCAGCAGGTGGCCGACGAACTGCAGGGCTGGATCGCCGACACCGGCATCGACGGCTTCAACCTCAGCCGCACCGTCGTGCCCGAGAGCTACGAGGGCTTCGTCGACCTCGTCGTGCCCGAGCTGCAGCACCGCGGCGTCTACAAGACCGCCTATGCCGAAGGCACGCTGCGCAGCCGCCTGTTCGGCGAGGGCGACCGGCTGCCGGCGCGCCATGCGGCCGCGGCGTTCCGGCGCTCCGCCTGATCCTCCTTCCCCTCTGCGACACACTGCCATGACACTCTCCCGCCTCCTGCTGTCCACCCTGGCCGCGCTGCTGTTCGGCACGGCCGCCGCGCAGACTCCGCCGCAGCAGCAGCCGCTGCGCATCGGCGTCACGCCCGGCGCCATCGCCGACTCGGTCGAGACCGCCGCCGCCGAGGCCCGCAAGCAGGGCCTGGAGGTGAAGGTCGTCGAGTTCACCGAATGGACCGGCCCGAACACGGCGCTCGAAGCCGGCGACCTCGACGCCAACTACTTCCAGCACCTGCCGTTCCTCGAAAACGCGGTGAAGGACCGGCACTACAAGTTCAAGGCGGTGGCCGTGGGGCTGCTGCCCAACCAAGGACTGTTCTCGCTCAAGTACAAGCGCTTCGCCGACCTGCCGGACGGCGCCCGCGTCGCGATCGCCAGCGATCCGGCCAACCAGGGCCGCGGACTCCTGCTGCTGCAGCGCGCCGGGCTCCTGCGGCTGCGCGACGGCGTGGGCGACAGGGGCCGGCTCGACGACGTGGTCGCCAACCCGAAGAAGCTCAAGCTCATCGAGATCGACGGGCCGCAGCTCGTGCGCTCGCTCGACGACGTGGACCTCGCGCAGGGCGTGACCTCGCACTACGTCGCCGCCGGCAAGGCCGACATCGCCGACCGCCACGGCCTGCTCTACACCGACGCGCAGGACGCGCGCTGGGCCATCCACTTCGTCGCGCGCGAGGACAACGCCAACGATCCGCGCCTGCTGCGCTTCATCCGCATCTACCAGGAGTCGCCCGCCGTGCGCGAGCGCATCCGCGCCTCCTACGCCAACAACGACAAGTTCTACAGCCTGCCGTGGCTCGGCGGCAAGCCGTAGCCATCCGCCCTTTTTCGCCCTCGTCTGCCATCGGAACCTTCGACACCATGAAACTCCGTCCCTTCTTCATCGCCCCCCTCCTCGCCCTCGCCATGCTGGGCGCCCATGCGGCCGACAAGCTGCGCATCGGCGTCGTGCCGGGCGCCTATGCCGACTCGGTGGCCGTCGCCGCCAGGGAGGCCAAGGCCCAGGGCATCAACGTCGAGGTGGTCGAGTTCACCGACTGGACCACGCCCAACGTGGCCGTCGATTCGGGCGACCTCGACATCAACTACTTCCAGCATCAGCCCTTCCTCGACAACGCGATCCAGAAGAACGGCTACAAGCTCGCCAGCGCGGGCACCGGCATCCTGGCCAACGTGGGCCTGTATTCGCTCAAGCACAAGACGGTGGCCGAGGTGCCGCAGGGCGGCAAGGTCGGCATCGCCAACGACCCGGTGAACCAGGGCCGCGGCCTCCTGCTGCTGCAGAAGGTCGGGCTCATCAAGCTCAAGCCCGGCGTGGGCTTCCTCGGCACCATCAACGATATCGTCGAGAACCCGAAGAAGCTCAGCTTCGTCGAAGTCGAAGGCCCGCAGCTGGTGCGCATCACGCCCGACGTGGACATCGCGCAGGGGTACCCGCACTTCATCGTGGCGGCCAAGGCGTTCGACCCGTCCAGCGGCCTGGCCTACTCGGGCATCGAGGACGCGCGCTTCGCCATTCAGTTCGTCGTGAAGGCCAACCGCACGCAGGACCCGGTGATCCAGAAGTTCATCCGCATCTACCAGAACTCGGAAGCGGTCAAGGCCGATACGCTGCGCGCCTTCTCGAACGACAAGCGCCTGTATACGCTGGCCTGGACCAAGCAGTAAGCAGGCGCGGCGGCGATGAATACCCCTTCGGCACTGCGCGGCGCGCCGTGGCCGGGCGCGCCGGCAGGCACGGCGGCGCCCGCCGCTGCCGGCGCCCGCGACGCAGCGGCCGCCCCGGCCCCCGGGGGCACCGGCACGGTGGCGTTCGAGGGCGTGGGCAAGGTCTACCCGTCCTCCGCCGGCGCGGTGGCGGCGCTGCAGGACATCAGCCTGGAGATCCCGGCGGGCAGCATCTTCGGCATCATCGGCCGCAGCGGCGCCGGCAAGTCGAGCCTGCTGCGCACCATCAACCGGCTGGAGCAGCCCACGTCGGGCCGCGTGCTGGTCGATGGCGCCGACATCGGCCGGTTCACCGAAGGCGAACTCGTCGCGCTGCGGCGGCGCATCGGCATGATCTTCCAGCACTTCAACCTGCTGTCGGCCAAGACGGTGCACGACAACGTGGCGCTGCCGCTGCGGGTGGCCGGCACGCCGCGCGCCGAGATCGTGCGCCGCGTGGCCGAGCTGCTGGCCCTCGTGGGCCTGCAGGACAAGCAGCACGCCTACCCGGCCCGGCTCTCGGGCGGGCAGAAGCAGCGCGTGGGCATCGCGCGGGCGCTGGCCACGGGCCCCGAGATCCTGCTGTGCGACGAGGCCACCTCGGCGCTCGACCCCGAGACCACGCAGTCCATCCTCGCGCTGCTGCGCGACATCAACCGGCGCCTGGGCATCACCATCATTCTCATCACGCACGAGATGAGCGTCATCCGCGAGATCGCCGACCGCGTGCTGGTGCTGGAGCAGGGCCGCATCGCCGAGCAGGGCGAGGTCTGGCAGGTGTTCGGCGCGCCGCGGCACGAGGCCACGCGCGCGCTGCTCGCGCCGCTGCAGCACGGCCTGCCCGACGACCTGCAGGAGCGGCTTGCGCCCGAGCCGCCCGCGGCCGGCCCCTACCGGCGCGTGCTGCGGCTGTCCTATACCGGCGCGGACGGCCTGGAGCCGGACTTCGCCCGCATCGCGCAGGCGCTGCAGAGCCCCGTGCGGCTGCTGCACGGCGGCGTGGACCGCCTCCGCGGCCATGCCCAGGGCCGCCTGCTGCTGTCCGTGCCCGGCAGCGCCGCGCTGCCGGATCTCGCAACGCTCGCGCAGGGGCCGCAGGCCATCGCGCATTCCATCGAGGTGATCGGTCATGTCGCTGGCGCTGACCATTCCGCTTGAGCGCTACACCCAGGCGTTCGCCGACACGCTGGCGATGGTCGGCGTCTCGGCCGCGATCGCCTTCGCCGCCGGCATCCCGCTGGCGGTGCTGCTGATCGTCACCGCGCCGGGCAGCTTCCTCGCGTCGCCGCGCATCCACCGCGTGGTGGGCAGCGTGGTCAACGGCTTCCGGGCCACGCCGTTCATCGTGCTGCTGGTCGCGCTGATCCCGTTCACGCGGCTCGTGGCCGGCACGACCATCGGCGTGTGGGCCGCCATCGTGCCGCTGGCGGTCAGCGCCACGCCGTTCTTCGCGCGCATCGCCGAGGTGAGCCTGCGCGCGGTGGATCCGGGCCTCGTCGAGGCGGCGCAGGCGATGGGCTGCCGCAAGTGGCACATCGTCTGGCACGTGCTGCTGCCCGAGGCGCTGCCGGGCATCATCGGCGGCTTCACGATCACGCTGGTGGCGCTCATCAGTTCCTCGGCCATGGCCGGCGCCGTCGGCGCGGGCGGGCTCGGCGACTTGGCGATCCGCTACGGCTACCAGCGCTTCGACACGCAGGTCATGGTCATCGTGATCGCCGTGCTGATCGCGCTCGTGACGCTGGTGCAGTTCACCGGCGACCGCTGGGTGCGCTGGCTGCGCAACCGTTGAAAGGAACGATCCATGAGCCTCGACATCTTCTGGTTCCTGCCCACCTCGGGCGACACGCGCTACCTCGGCAAGTCCGACTTCGGCCGGCCCGCGACCAACGACTACCTGCGCCAGATCGCGGTCACGTCGGAGAACCTCGGCTACGACGGCCTGCTGATCCCCACCGGCAGCTCGTGCCTCGACCCGTGGGTCACGGCCGCGAGCCTGGTGCCGGTCACGCGGCGCATCAAGCTGCTGGTGGCGCTGCGTACTTCGCTCGGCGGGCCGACGGCCTCGGCGCGGCAGGCGGCCACGCTCGACCAGGCGCTCGGCGTGGGGCGGCTGCTGCTCAATGTGGTGCCCGGCGGCGACGCGACCGAGCTGGCGGCCGACGGCGTGTTCCTCGACCACGACGCGCGCTACGCGGCCGGCGACGAGTTCCTCGGCATCTGGCGGCGGCTGCTGCAGGGCGAGAAGGTCGATTTCGACGGCACGCACCTGAAGGTGCGCGGCGCGCAAAACTTCCATGCGCCGGTGACGAAACCCTATCCGCCGCTCTACTTCGGAGGCTCCTCGCCCGCGGCGCACGAGCTGGCCGCCAAGCACGTGGACGCCTACCTGACCTGGGGCGAGCCGCCCGCGGCCGTGGCCGAGAAGATCGCCGACGTGCGCGAGCGCGCCGCGAAACACGGCCGCACCGTCCGCTTCGGCGTGCGGCTGCACGTGATCGTGCGCGAGACCAGCGAGGAGGCCTGGGCCGACGCCGACCGCCTCATCAGTCACCTGACCGACGACGACATCGCCGCCGCGCAGCGCAACTACGCGGGCATGGACTCGGTCGGCCAGAGCCGCATGGCCGCGCTGCACGGCGGCCGGCGCGACCGGCTCGTGGTGGGGCCCAACCTCTGGGCCGGCGTGGGCCTGGTGCGCGGCGGCGCGGGCACGGCGCTCGTGGGCAGCGCCGAGGAGGTCGCGGCGCGCCTGAAGGAGTACACGGACCTCGGCGTGGACAGCTTCGTGCTCTCGGGCTATCCGCACCTGGAGGAGGCGATCCGCTTCGCCGAACTCGTGTTCCCGCTGCTGCCGGGTAAGACCCCCGTGACGCTGCGCGACCAGGCACTGACCGGCGGCGCGTTCGACGTGCGGGCCACCACCCAGGACGCGCGGTGAGCACGGCGGAGACCTGCCCACCGGCTCCGGCACGGGCACAAAGGGCGCTCAGGCACATGCCGGCCGGGCGCACGCCTCGGGCAACCACCGCCGATTCTCTCAGAAGGATCAAGCAAAACCATCATTCGCAGTCCTGCCGTGTGATGCGAGTTGAGCAGTTGGTCCGTTATCCCGTTGCCTCGCGAACTGTCAAGGAGCTATTGCCGTGTCCCATACCGAATCGCAGACTTTTACCCTGTCGCGCCGCAGCGTCGTCAGCGCGCTGGCCCTGGGAGCCGCCGCCAGCACCTGGGGGCAGGACGGCAGCAAGACGCTGCGCATCGGCTACCAGAAGTTCAACACGCTCAACATCCTCAAGGGCACCAGCAACCTGGAGAAGGCGCTCGCCCCCCTGGGGTGGCAGGTGCGCTGGGCGGAGTTCCTGGCCGGCCCGCAACTGACCGAGGCACTCAATGCCGGCGCGATCGACTTCGGCCACGCTGCGGACACGCCTTCGGCATTCGCCAATGCCGCCGGCGTCAAGGCGGTGTATCTGGGAGCCGAGCAGCCGTATCCCAAGGGCATTGCGATCTTCGTGGACAAGGATTCGCCGATCCGCTCGGTCAAGGATCTGAAAGGGCGCAAGATCGTCACCGGGCGCGGCTGGAATGTCCAGTACCTGCTGGTCAAGGCACTGGAAGAGGCCGGCTTGCGCTATGAGGACGTCGAGCCGGTCTATGTCACCAGCGCGGCGGACGTCAGCGCGACCTTCCTGTCCGGCAAGGTCGATGCCGGCAGCCTGTGGGATCCGTTCCTGGCCAGCCAGGAGATCATCACCTCGCCCCGCATCCTGCGCGACGGCAGCGCCCTGTCGAACAACCGCACGTTCCACCTGGCCCGGCCAGATTTCGTCGGCGCCAACGAGGAGATCGTGCGCATCCTGTTCCGCGAGTTGAAGAAGGCCAACGACTGGACGCAGTCGCACCCGCAGGAAACCGCTAATCTGCTGTCGCCGCAGCTGGGCGTGCCCGCGCCGGTGCTGAAGAAGGCGACGGATCGCCGCAACTACACCACCGTGGCCGTCACGCCCGACATCGTGGCGGAGCAGCAGGGCATCGTGGACACGTTTCAGAAACTGGGCTTGATCAAGACGCGCGTCAAGGTCGCGGACTATGTCTATCCCAACGTACTGGTCTGAGGCGCCGCAATGCACCTGGCCGCATTTCTGATTGCGGGCAACACCGCGCACAGCCAGGCGTTGTGGCGCCACCCGCAGAGTGACCGCGGCGGCTTCCTGCGCCTGCCGTATTACCTGCAGATCGCAAGGACGCTGGAACGCGGCTTTTTCGACCTCCTGTTCTTTGCCGACCGGCTGGCCGTTTCCACACGGTACGGCGGCAGCCCGGCGCTCGGGCTGGAACTGGGCGATCAGGACGCGACGCGGCTCGATCCCCTGCCCCTGCTGGGCGCGCTGGCGACAGGCACCTCGCACATCGGCCTGGGCGCCACGCGATCGACGACCTACAGCCAGCCTTACAGTTTGGCGCGCGAGTTCGCCACACTGGATCACCTGAGTGCCGGACGCGCCGCCTGGAACGTCGTCACCTCGGTCAATGGCGGCGAAGCCGCGAACTTCGGTCTGGCCCGGACCCTGGACCACGACACGCGCTACGACCGCGCCGATGAGTTCATCGACATCGCGCTCGGCCTGTGGAATGGCTGGGAGCCGGATGCGCTGCTGCTGCAGGCCGAAGGCCGCTATGCCGACGCCGCCAGGGTTCATGCCCTGCAGCACGAGGGCCCCTACTTCAAGGTGGCCGGCCCGCTGAACATTCCGGCTTCGCCGCAGCGCGGTCCAGTCATCATCCAGGCCGGCTCCTCCGACCGCGGGCAGGACTTTGCCGCGCGCCGCGCCGAAGTCGTGTTCGGCATCCAGCCCGACCTGCCGCACATGCAGCGCTTCTATGCCGACCTGAAGGGGCGCACCGCGAAGTTCGGACGCACGCCGGAGGACGTGAAAGTGCTGACGGCGGTCATGCCCTTCGTTGCGGCCACGCGCAGCGAGGCGCAGGACCTGCAGGCCGCGCACATTGCCGCGGCAGATCCCCAGGTGGGGCTGTCCACGCTGTCCAGCCACATGGACACGGACTTTTCCGGCTTCGATCCCGATGCGCCGCTGGGCGACGTGCAGGTGGCCGGCATCCAGGGCCTGTTCAGGCTGGTGCTGGAGCTTTCAGCCGAACGGCAACTGAGCCTGCGCGATGTCGGGCGCCTGTATGCGCAAGGCATTCTGGTGCCGCAAGTGGCAGGTACGCCCGCGGACGTGGCGGACTGGCTGCAGCATGTCGTCGAGAAGCGCGGCGCCGACGGTTTCGTCGTCACGCCGGTGCATCTGCCGCATGGCTTCGATGCCTTCGTGGACGACGTCGTACCGCTCCTGCAGGCGCGCGGCTTGCTGCGCACCCGCTACGAAGGCCGTACCCTCCGTGAGAACCTGAGACCATGAGCAACGAGAACCTTCTCCCGCGTGCGCATGCCCGGCGCGTGATCGACCTGCGCGCCCGCCCCGCCTACCTGCACGACTTCTTCGGCAGGACGCCGGGCTCGCCCGGCGAGGCCACGGCGCGCTGGCTCAACCGCCGCGTGGGCACGCGCGGCGACGACGCGCATTTCGTGCGCTCGCGCACGCCCGAGGGCTTCCTCGCCGAGGTGCGCGACGCGGGCCGCACGCACGGCCTCACCCATGCGGTGGTCGTGGGCCGCCACACGCCCGGCCAGCACCTGCCGAACGACACGATCCACGGGATCGTGCACGGCCACCCCGAACTGATCGGCATCGGCGCCGTCGACCCGGTCGTGCAGGGCGAGCAGGCCGCGCTGGCCGAGGCCGAGCGCGCGGTGCGCACGCTGGGCCTGGCGGGCATCGACATCGAGCCCGGCTTCGGCGAGCCGCCGCGCCATCCGGACGACCCGGCCTACCTGCCGGTCTACGACCTCGCTCAGCAGCTCGGCGTGCCGGTCTTCCTCATGAGCGGGCCGACCACGCCGGACCTGCGCTTCAACGACCCGGCGCCGCTCGCGCGCGTGGCCCAGCAGTTCCCGCGGCTGCCGATCGTGGCCTACCACGGCTACTGGCCCAACGTGCAGCAGATCGTCGGAGTGGCCTTCCGCTACGACAACGTGTTCGTGGTGCCCGACATGTACCTGTTCCAGCCCGGCAGCCAGGGCTACGTGGACGCGGCCAACGGCTTCCTGGCGGAGCAGCTGCTGTTCGGCTCGTCCTACCCGTTCCGGCCGATCGGCCAGAGCATCGACGACTTCCTCGCGCTCGGCTTCAAGGAAAGCGTGCTCGACCGGTTGCTGTACGGCAACGCGGCGCGGCTGTTCGGAATCGCCGGCGTGTAGCCATGCCTTCCTCTCAAGCGTCAGCCACGGTCCGCGTGCGCAAGGTCGAGACTGGTGACGCCGCCAAGCTGGTCGAGCTCAACCGCACGCTCGACCAGGAAACCCGCTTCATGAGCATGGAGCCCGGCGAGCGCACGACCACACAAGAGCAGCAGGCGCAACGGATCGCAGACATCGCCGGCTCCCCGGCCGTGGCGTTGTTCGTGGCGGATGAGGGCGCGCGGCTGGCCGGCTTCGTCGCGGTCAGCGCGGGCACGCTGCGGCGCACCCGGCACACAGCGCAACTCGTCATCGGCGTGCGGCGGAGCCATTGGGGCCAGGGCCTGGGCACGAGCCTGCTGCACCGGCGCGCCAGTGGGCAGCGCAGGCGGGCATCCGGCGGCTGGAACTGACCGTAGTGGCATCCAACCGGCGGGCCATCGCCCTGTACGAGAGAGCCGGGTTCGCGCGGGAAGGGGTGAGGCGGCAGTCTCTGTTCATCGACGGCGGCTACGTGAACGAACTGCACATGGCCCTGCTGCTCTAGCGCATGGCGAACGATCGAATACACAAACCGACATATGTCCATAGCCGCCAATTCCGAGCCGCTACAAGCATATCCTTCACATAGTACCCATCACACCACGCCGAACTCCCGCGCCGCCAGCTCCCGCAGACGCTGCGCGGCGCCGGTCTCGCGTCCGGGTTGGAAGGCCAGCGCCAGCCCGATCCCGGCCGCCGCGGGCAGGCCGGCCAGCCGGCGGTAGGCGATCCTGGGGCTGGTGAAGCGCTGCACCACCTCGGGCACCAGGGCCACGCCGAGGCCAGTCTCGATCAGTGCCAGCACCGTCTGCACCTGCGTGGCCTCCTGCGCGATGCGCGGCACGAAGCCGCTGGCCTGGCAGGCCGGCGGCGTCGCCGCGGGTGTACATCACGAAGGGCTCGCGCTCCAGCTCCTCCAGCTTCAGCTCGGCCTGCTCGGCCAGCGGATGGCCGCGCGGCAGCGCGGCGACGAAGGACTCGCGCGTCAGCGGCAGCAGCCTGCAGCGCGTGCCGCGCAACAGCAGCGGCGTGCGCACGATGCCGACGTCCAGCTCGCCGTCCTCGATCATCTGCACGATGCGCTCCGAGGTCGCCTCGCGCAGGCCCAGTTCCACGCCGAGCATCGTGCTGCTCGACCACTGGATCGCCACGCTGCAAGCCGGCGGCCAGGCCGGGGCGCATGCCGCCGCCATCGGCCGCTTCGCCGCGCAGCTGGCCACGCTGCGGCAGATGTCGTTCGCCGTGACCGCGCGGCTCGCGCAGGGCGGCAGCCCGGTCGTCGAGGCGGCGCTGGTCAAGGACATCGGCACCATGTTCGAGCAGTTCATCCCCGCGTTCGTGGCCGACGCCATCGCCGCCGACCCGGCCGCGCTGCCCGACGAACAGCTGCTGCGCACCGCCGCCTACGTGACCCAGGTCGCGCCGACCTATTCGCTGTGCGGCGGCACCCGCGAGATCCTGCGCGGCAGGATCGCCCGTGGTTTGGGACTGCGCTGAGGAAGACAACCGAGATGACGACGATGTTCACCGACGCCTTGCAAGCCATCCTGCGCGACCACGGCACGCCCGCCGCCGTGCGCGCCATCGAGGCCGGCGGCGCGCCGCAGGCGCTCTGGGATGCCGTGGCCGACGCCGGCTTTCTGGAGCTGCTCGCGCCCGAGGAGGCCGGCGGCGCCGGCGCCACGCTGGCCGATGCCTTCGAGGTGTTCGCGCTGCTCGGCGCGCATGCTGCGCCGCTGCCGGTCGGCCAGCCATCGTGGCCCGCGCGCTGCTGCCGGCCGGCGCGCTGGGCCAGGTGCTCGGCCTGACGCTGCAGTACGCCAACGACCGCAGCCAGTTCGGCCGCTCGATCGGCAAGTTCCAGGCAATCCAGCACCAGCTGGCCGAGATGGCCGAGCATGTGGCGGCCGTGCGCATCGCGGCTGCCACCGCGTTCGCGGCCGACGGGCGCGCCGACGCTGCTCCAGGCCGCCGTGGCCAAGGCCCGCGCGAGCGAGGCCGCGGTGCTGGCCGGCAGCAACTCGACGTTGGCGGTCAACGTCGCGCTGTTCAAGCGCCTGCCTCAAGAGTGCGGCGGAGGCGCTGACCGCCGTGGCCTCGGGCACAGTGGACTTCTCGTTCGTTGACATCACTGCGGCCTACGAGCTCATCAAGGGCGGGCGGCTGCGCGCCCTGGCGATCGCGGCGGAGCGCCGCTCGCCCGCGCTGCCGGCGCTGCCCACGGCCGGCGCGCTGGGCCTGCGCGGCTTCGCCGCCTCGGTCTGGGTCGGCGCGGCCGTGTCGGCGAAGACGCCGGCCGCCGAGGCGGTCAGGCTGGCCGCGCTGCTGACGCAGATCGAGCAGCTGCCCGAGACGCGCGAGTTCTACGCCCGCGTCGGCGCCGAGACCATGCAGGGCGGCCCCGAGGAGATGCGCCGCTTCCAGGCCGAGGAGATCCGGCAGTGGAAGCGCATCGCGCCAAGGCCAAGGTGGAGCTGCAGGAATAGGGCGCGGCGGACCGGGCGTCGCGGCGTGTCCTACAGGCGCGCGCCACGGCCGCCGACACATCGCGCCGGCCCGCTGGACGAGCGTGTGGGTTTTTTCTTCGCAACCCATCCGACACGCAACCCAGGAGGTTCCATGACCGCTGCCAACCCCTTCGCCGCAGCCGCCGAGAAGACCGCCGACCGGCAGGCCGCGCTGCAACAACGCCAGGACGCCCTCGACCAGGAAAAGAAAAAGAAGCAGCCGGCGCAGAAGAAGGACGAGAAAGGGGAAGGTGGCAACCCGCCCGCCGTCCAGGCCGGCGCGGCATCCGAGCCCGCCAACCCGCTGCCGGCGCAGCACCTCGACAAGCCTGGCGACGAGGGCGACCTCGATCTGGCGCCGCGCTTCCAAGCCGAGAACTACCGCGGCAGCGGCAAGCTCGACGGCAAGGTGGCCCTCATCACCGGGGGCGATTCCGGCATCGGCCGCGCCGTGGCCGTGCTGTTTGCCCGTGAGGGAGCGGACGTGGCCATCGTCTACCTCAACGAACACGACGATGCGCAGGAGACCGCCCGCCACGTCGAGGCCGAGGGCCGGCGCGCGATCCTGATCCCGGGCGACGTGCGCGACAGCGCCTTCGCCGAGCATGCGGTGCAGCAGACGGTCGACACCTTCGGCCAGCTCGACGTGCTGGTCAACAACGCGGCCTTCCAGCTGCATGCCGAGCGCATCGAGGACATCGACGATGAGCGGCTGCAGATGACGCTGGAGACCAACATCCGCGGCTACTTCCAGTTCGCCCGCGCGGCCGTGTCGCACTTGAGGAGCGGCAGCGCCATCATCAACACCGGCTCTACCACCGGCCTGCAGGGCAGCGCGCAGCTGCTCGACTATTCGACGACCAAGGGCGCGATCCATGCGTTCACCAAGGCGCTGGCCAGCAACCTGATCGGCAAGGGCATCCGCGGCAACGCGGTCGCCCCCGGCCCGGTCTGGACGCCGCTGAACCCGGCCGACCGCCAGGGTAAGGAGGTGGCGGAGTTCGGCAGCCAGACCCAGTTCAAGCGTCCGGCCCAGCCCGAGGAGCTGTCGCCGGCCTACGTGTTTCTGGCCTCGCCGGTCACGGCAGGCTATATCACCGGCATCGTGCTGCCAGTGACGGGCAGCGTGGGGGCGATCTAGGATCGACTGTGTCCATGCGCGCACTGCGCATGGCATCGGATGCGCCGCTGGGCTCGCCCGAAGCTGCGGCAAGTGCCGTCCACCAGCCCCTCAACGGCATTTCGCCTGCAGCGCGGCCTGGGCAGCCAGCGGGTCGGCCGCAGGCCAGCGTTCCTTTACTTATCTTTACATAGGAAAAGGTGTCCTTTTTCCGTTCTCGTTCGTCATACAAGGTGAGGGACCGCGATTCAGACACCGCGCTTGCGGACGCCACTGGCGCACTGCTCACCGATGGCGTTGCCCACCCGTTGCCTGCCCGGCGCCAGAAACACATACCCCCCCGGTGTTATCAATTAGAGTGCCTGAGGAATAAGCGCTGTGGCACTATACCCCGGCAATTTCTTCTGCTGAAGAGCGGCAAAGAAAAAAGGCATGCGCGGCCCCGGCAAGGCCAAGGCGGCGGCGCAGCCAGTCGTGGTGGCCGGCGCCCGGATCCTCGACTTGTTGTTGAAGTGCCGGCTCGGCAGTACCTGCGGCATCTCCTCTGCCGTCCATGGCCGAGCCTGGAACCCCGCCCGGCAGCCCCGGCGCGCTGCTGCTGCGCAGTTCAGATCGCCACGGCGATCGTGCGGGGATCGCCCGGCTGCTCGCCGTCGCCGCCCGCGGCGCGGCGGTTGACCACCAGTTCGCCCAGCCGGATCAGCCGCGCGCGGGTGATGTTGCGGCTCAGCCCGAGCAGCTGGGCGGTGTGGACCTGGTTGTAGCGACAGTGGCGGTAGGCGGCGCGCAGCAGCGCGTCCTCCACCGTCTCGTGCACGCCCCGGCCCTGTTCGTCGAACAGCCGCTGCAGCGCGCGCTGCAGCTGGTTGTCGGCGGTCTCGTCCATGGCCGCGGGCGCCGCGGCGGCGTCGCCGCCGGGCAGATGCAGGTCGGCCGCACGGATGGTGCCGTCCTGGCTGACCAGCAGCGCATGGTGGATCACGTTCTCCAGCTCGCGGATGTTGCCGGGCCAGCCGTAGGCCGCGAGCCGCTGGGCGGCGTCCGGCTCCAGCGCCACGTCGCCATAGCCCAGGCGCTCGCCGTAGCGGCGGATGAAATGCGCCGCCAGCGGCAGGATGTCGCCGGGGCGCCGGTGCAGCGGCAGCAGCTGCAGGGTGACGACGTTGAGCCGGTAGTAGAGGTCTTTGCGGAACTGGCCAGCGGCGATCGCCTCGTCGAGCCGCTTGTTGGTGGCCGCGAGCACGCGCACGTCGATCGGGATCGGGCGGCGCGAGCCCAGGCGCACCACCTCGCGCTCCTGCAGCACGCGCAGCAGCTTGACCTGCAGCGACATCGGCAGGTCGCCGATCTCGTCGAGGAACAGCGTGCCGCCGTCGGCCTCCTCGAACCAGCCAGCCTTGGCGGCCAGCGCGCCGGTGAAGGCGCCCTTCTCGTGGCCGAACAGCTCGGCGTCGACCAGCGCCTCGGAGAACGCGCCGCAGTTGACCGCGACGAAGCGGCCCGCGCGGCGGTGGCTCAGCGCATGCACCTGGCGCGCGACCAGCTCCTTGCCGGTGCCGGTCTCGCCGATGATGAGGATGCTGGCTTCGCTCGGCGCGACCTTCTCCAGGTGCGCCAGCAGCGCGAGCGACTTCGCGTCGGCGAACACGTGCGCCTCGGCGCGCGGCGCCGGCGGCCAGGAGACGAGCTGCATGGGCACGGGGCGTCCTCCGGTCATGAATAGAAAGTCGGTGCGGGCACGGCCCCGTTGAGCGCCCAGTCGCCCAGTTCGGCGAGCTTGTAGTCCAGCGGGTCGTGCAGCGACTGGGTGCGCAGGTTGCGCCAGTGGCGGTCCAGCCGCAGCGCGGCATGGGTGGCGCGCGCGCCGGTGACCTCGAACAGCCGGCTCGACAGCTCCAGCCCGATGCGCGTGGCCGCCACCTTGGCCGCGGCGATGGCCACGGCCAGCGCGCCGCGCTGCGCGTCGCCGAGGGACGGGCCGGTATCCCAGGCCGCGTCGAGCAGCGCGGCCGCACGCTCGACCAGCAGGCGCGCGCCTTCGAGACCCGTGTAGAACTCGCCGTAGTGCGACAGCACGTAGGGGTCGGCGGTGATGTGGTCGGCGCGCGACTTGAACCACGGCCGCGCCTCGGCCCGGGTGTAGTGGCGGGCTTCGTCGAACGAGCCTTCGGCGATGCCGAGGAAGGTGTGGCAGAGCACCAGCTGCGCGATCAGCGGGCGCAGGCTCGCGAACGGCGTGCCGAGCGGGCCGGGGTCGAGCAGCAGCTCGTGGTGCTCCACGCGCACGCGTTCGAAGCCGACGCTGCCGCTGTCGGTCTGGCGCTGGCCGAAGTTGTCCCAGTCCTCGTGCAGCACGATGCCGCTGCGCGCGGTGGGCAGCGCGGCGATGCGCAGGCGCCCGCCGGCGGCCTCGTCCACGGCCGAGGCGACCAGCATCTCGGAATCGAGGGCGCCGGAGCAGAAGCTCTTCTTGCCCGAGAACTCGTACCAGAGCGGCCCGGCCTGGCGCACCACCGTGCGGGTGTCGAGCGGATTGAGCGCATTGCCCCAGAACCACTGCTTGCGCGCGGTCTGCTCGTACCAGGGCTGCCACTGCGCCGGCTGGCCGAAGAGGCGCACCGTGGCCAGCATCAGATGGTGGAAGCCGAACACGTGGGCGATGGAGCTGTCGGCGCGCGCGAAGATGCGCACCGCCGCCAGCGTCTCACTCCAGCGCGCGCCCAGGCCGCCGAACGCCGTGGGAATCGCCAGCGCGAGCAGGCCGCTTTCGCGCAGCGCGTCGCGCTCGGCCTTGGGCGTGCCGCCACGCTCGTCGCGCTCGGCCGCGGAGGCGGCGAAGCGCTCCGCCAGCGCCTCGGCGGCCTGCGGCGGCGGTGCGTCGGCGGCGGCGGTCACGACGGCCGCGCGCGCGACGCGCCGGGCAGCACGTCGTTGGCGATCATCTCGCCGAAGGGGCCGGTCAGGTTGGTGGCGCCGCCGGCTGCGGCATAGCTGCGGTAGGGCTCGGGCAGCAGCGGGAAGACCAGCTCGGCGAAGCGGTAGGCCTCTTCCAGGTGCGGGTAGCCCGAGAAAATGAAGCTGTCGATGCCGAGGTCGGCATATTCCCGGATGCGCGCCGCGACTTCCTGCGGGCTGCCGACCAGTGCCGTGCCGGCGCCGCCGCGCACCAAGCCGACGCCGGCCCAGAGGTTGGGATGGATCTCCAGCCGGTCGCGCCGGCCGCCGTGCAGCGCGGCCATGCGGCGCTGGCCTTCGGAGTCGAAGCGCGCGAACGACTGCTGGGCCGCGGCGATCGTCTCGTCGGAGATGCGCTCGATCAGCTCGTCGGCCGCGCGCCAGGCCGCCTCGCTGGTGCGGCGCACGATCACGTGCAGCCGGATGCCGAACTTCACCGTGCGCCCGTGCTTCGCGGCACGCGCGCGCACGTCGGCGATCTTCTGCGCCACGGCCGCGGGCGGCTCGCCCCAGGTGAGGTAGACGTCGACCTGCTCGGCGGCGAGGTCGTGCGCTTCGTTGGACGATCCGCCGAAATACAGTGGGGGGTATGGCTTCTGAACGGGCGGATAGAGCGCCTTGGCGTTCTTCACCTGCAAATGCCTGCCGTCGAAGTCGACCGACTCGCCCTGGAGCACGCGGCGCCAGATGTGCAGGAACTCCGACGACGCCTCGTAGCGCTGGCGATGGTCCAGGTGCAGGCCGTCGCCGCGGTTCTCGTCGGGGTCGCCGCCGGTCACCACGTTGATCAGCACGCGGCCGCCCGTGAGCCGGTCGAGCGTGGCGGTCATGCGGGCAGAGACGGTCGGCGAGATGATGCCCGGGCGGATCGCGACGAGGTAGCGCAGCCGCTCGGTCGCCGGCGCCACAGCCGAGGCGACGACCCAGGAGTCCTCGCACGAGCGGCCGGTGGGGATCAGCACACCGTAGTAGCCGAGGTTGTCGGCCGCCTGCGCAACCTGCTTCAGGTAGCCCAGTGACACCGGCCGCGCGCCCTCGGCCGTGCCGAGGAAGTGGCCGTCGCCGTGGGTGGGGAGGAACCAGAAGACGTTCATGCGACCAGGCGTTTTTGATGCGCGGCGAACAGCGGCGCGGCGCGGTCGGCCGCCAGGCGGACGCGCTCCTTCAGCAGTTTGCTCGTGATCACGTAGTTCTCGAAATCGGTATTCGACGCGTAGACGCCGATCGGCAGCGTGAGCGCCTGCAGGAACGAGAACAGCGGGCGCAGCTGGTGGTCCAGCACCAGCGCATGGCGCTCGCTGCCGCCGGTGGCCGCGAGCAGCACCGGCTTGTCGACCAGCGCATCGACGCCGACCAGGTCGAACAGGTGCTTGAAGTGGCCCGGGAAGGAGCCGCGGTAGACCGGTGCGGCGGCGATCAGCAGGTCGGCCGACTCGATGGCCTGCAGCTCCTGCTCGACCTCGGCCGGCAGTTCGTCGCGCGACAGCGCAGCGCCCAGCGGGCGGGCGATGTCGCCCAGGTTGATGATGCGGCTTTGCAGCGCCAGGCGGCTGCCCAGCTCGGCGAGCAGGGCCTCGACCAGCACCAGGGTGCGCGAGGGAAGGTAGGCGCTGCCGGTGACGGCAACCACGTTCAGGGGCTTGACGGCCATGGTTCAACTCCGATCGGACGCAGTGGCGCCCGTGTTGTATGTGCAGGGGGAGGAAGGTGGGAAGCGCTGCAAATTCCAGGCCGTGCCGCCGCGGCGGCAAACGCCGTCCAAGACCACCATTTCTGCAACTTGGACGGCAGCGCGCCGGCTTTTTCGCCGGCGCGGTGTTGCTGGAGCAACAGTGCTGCTGCAAGCAACACCAGCACAGGGCTCATCGCTGCACGCCCCAGCGCCGCACGGTGACCCGCTCCAGCGCATGGAAGCCGAGGTTCTCGACCAGCAGGCCGATGATGATGACCAGCGCGAGGCCGGCGAACACCCGGTCGGTATAGAGCTCGTTGCGATTCTGGAAGATGTACCAGCCGAGGCCGCCCCTGCCCGAGGAGGCGCCGAACACCAGCTCGGCCGCGATCAGCGTGCGCCAGGCGAAGGCCCAGCCGATCTTCAGGCCCGAGAGGATCGACGGCAGCGCAGCCGGAACCAGGATCTGCAGCACATAGCGCAGACCCTTCAAGCCATAGTTGCGGCCGGCCATGCGCAGCGTCTCGGGCACGCCCTGGAAGCCGGCATAGGTGTTGAGGGCCAGCGGCCACAGCACCGAATGGATCAGCACGAAGACCAGGCTGCCCTGCCCCAGCCCGAACCACAGCAGCGCCAGCGGCAGCAGCGCGATCGCCGGCAGCGGATTGAACATCGAGGTCAGCGTGGTCAGCAGGTCGCGGCCGAACTGGGTGGACACGGCGAGCGTGGTGAGCACGAAGGCCGCGGCGATGCCGGCCACGTAGCCCTGCACCAGCACGATGAGCGAGATGCGCACCTTCTCGATCAGCTCGCCGCTGGCCAGCCCCTCGGCCAGCGCGCGGGCGGTGGCGAGGAAGGTCGGCAGCAGCAGGTCATTGTCCTGCCAGCGCGCGAGCGCTTCCCACAGCACGGCCAGCACGACCAGGATCACGCCCTTGCGCAGCCAGCCCTGCTGCCACAGGCGCGCCGCGAAAGGCAGCGTGCGCTCGGGTGCAACGCCGGTCAGCGGCTCCAGCGGGCGCTCGTACTCGGGGCGCACCGGCGGCGCCGGCAGCGGGGCGGAGCTCACGGCGTTGCCTCCGGCGGGTGGGCCTCGAACAGCAGGCGGTGGATGCGCTGCGCCGCGGCCTGGAACTCCGCGCCGCCAAGGCTGTCGAGCCCCCAGGCGTGGCTGTTGATCTCGGCGCGCACCCGGCCCGGGTGGGGCGACAGCAGGCCGATGCGGTTGCCCACGACGAGCGCTTCCTCGATCGAGTGGGTGACGAAGACGAGCGTGAAGCGCACCTCGTCCCACAGCGCGAGCAGCTCCTCCTGCATCTTGCGGCGCGTGAGCGCGTCGAGCGCGGCGAAGGGCTCGTCCATCAGCAGCACGCGCGGCTGCATCGCGAGAGCGCGCGCGATGGCCACGCGCTGCTTCATGCCGCCCGAGAGGGTATGCGGATAGGCATCGGCGAACTTCGAGAGCCCGACCTTCTCCAGGTAGTGCAGCGCCCGCTCGTCGGCTTCGCGCCTGGCCAAGGTGCCCGAGGCGCGCAGCGGGAAGGCGACGTTCTGCCGCACCGTCTTCCACGGCGGCAGCTGGTCGAACTCCTGGAACACAACGATGCGGTCCGGCCCCGGGCCGGTGACCGCGCGGCCGTCGAGCCGGATCTGGCCTTCGACCGGCGCGATGAAGCCGGCGATGGCCTTGAGCAGCGTCGACTTGCCGCAGCCCGAGGCGCCGAGCAGCACGAAGCGGTCGGCGCCATACACGTCGAAGCGCACGCGGTGGGTGGCCCGCACCACGCGCTCGGGCGTGCGGTATTCGAGGCTCACGCCGTCCACCGCGAGCAGCGGCGCCGGCAGGGCCAGCGGCTCCTGCGGCGCATCGGCGGGCGCGCGCACGAGCGAAAGACCGGCCGCCGCCATCAGCGCAGGCTCCCGCGAGGGAAGGCCGGCTGGCGGCGGTGCGGTGTCGGATTCAGATGGAGATGCATGGAATGTGTTGTGCTCTGAAACGACAAGCCCGCCGCAGGCGCCGGGAAGCCATGCGGCGGAACGGGACGAGGCCGGTCAGCTGCCGTTGGCCGTCAGCGGCTCGTCGAAGAAGTAGTCCCTGAGCGCCTTGGGCTCGTTCTTGATCGCGCCCACGCGGTACAGAAACTGGCCCAGGCCCAGCGTGTTCTGCGGCTGCACCTTGAACTGCACCTCGGGGTTCTTGATGATCTGGAGCAGCAGGTTGCGGTCGGTCCTGGCGCCGGTCACCTTGAGGTAGATGTCGGCCGCCTTCTCGGGGTTGGCGGTGATGAACCGGGCCGCCTCGTCGAGCGCCTCGACGAAGGCCCTGTAGGTTTTTGGGCTCTCGTTGCGGAACTTCTCGGTGGCATAGAGCACCGTGACCGAGCCCGGGCCGCCGAGCACGTCGTAGGAGTTGAGCACCACGCGCGCGTTCTTGTTGTCGGCCAGTTCCTGTTCCTGGAACGGCGGGTTGCCGAAGTGCGCGGTGATCTCGGTGCCGCCCTTGATGATGGCGGCGGCCGCGTCGGGGTGTGGCACGGCGACCTGGATCTTGTCGAGGCGGTTGTACTCCTTGTCGCCCCAGAGCTTGGCCGATGCGAACTGGAGCACGCGCGACTGCACCGACACGCCCACGGCCGGCAGCGCGATGCGGTCCTTGTCGGTGAAGTCGGCGATCGACTTCACGTTGGGATTGTTGGTGACGAGGTAGTAGGGGAAGTTGCCCAGCGAGGCCACGCCCTTGACGTTCTGCCTGCCCTTGGTGCGGTCCCACAGCGTGAACAGCGGGCCGACGCCGGCGCCGGCGATCTCGACATTGCCCGACAGCAGCGCGTCGTTGACGGCCGAGCCGCCGGAGAGCTTGAGGAACTCGACCTTGATGTCCACGCCCGCAGCCTTGCCGTGCTTCTCGATGAGCTTCTGCTCTTGCGCCACGTTGAGCAGCAGGTAGACGATGCCGAACTGTTCGGCGATGCGCAGCTGGCCTTCGGCCGCGTGGGCGGCGCTAGTGGCGCCGAGGCTCGCGCCGAACAGGCCGATGGCTGTGGCGAACGCGGCGGCCCGGCGGACGAAGCGGCGGCGGACGGAATGCGGGACGGTCATGCTCTCTCCTCACCAAGGCAAAAGCTGCGACTGTAAGGAGCGCACCTTCTTCGGAAAACGAATTGTTTATTGGCTGCTAATTACGCCGGCTTCTATGGATGAATCCGCCGCAGCGGCATTCCCACAGGAGCACGGCCAGCGGCTTCGTTACCGGATCGAACTTCTAATGAGCAGGCTTGATTTTGTTATCTGGATTGATTCGTTTATGCCGGACGAGTTTGTCAAAGAGAATTTCGGCGTCCTATTCCCTGTCCACAGCGGAGACCCATCGTGTCCCAGTCTTCCACGTCTCACATCGACACCTCCATCGGCGACCTGCGCGTCCGGCGCGTGGCCGGCACCCTGGGAGGCGAGGTCCTCGACGTCAAGCTGAGCTCGCAGCTCGACGAAGCCGTCATCCAGCATCTGCACGCCGCGCTGGTCAGGCACAAGGTGCTGTTCTTCCGTGGCCAGAAGCATCTGGACGACGCCGAGCACGAAGCGTTCGGCGCGCGTCTGGGCAAGACCGTGACGCACCCGACGGTGCCCGCGCCCGCCGGCACCCGCATCTTCGAGCTCGATGCTTCCAAGGGCGGCGGGCGGGCCGACTCCTGGCATACCGACGTGACCTTTCTCGACGCCTTCCCCAAGTACGGCGTGCTGCGCGGCGTCACCATTCCGGCCTACGGCGGCGATACCGTGTGGGCCGACACGGCCGCCGCCTACGCGCGTCTGCCAGAGAGCCTCCAGCGGCTGGCCGACAACCTCTGGGCCGTGCACAGCAACGACTACGACTACGGCGCCGACCGCGTCGTGGTGAACGAGCAGCGGCTGCGCCACCACCGTGACGTGTTCGTCTCGGCGGTGTACGAGGCGGAGCATCCCGTAGTCCACGTGCACCCGGTATCGGGCGAGCGGGCCCTGCTGCTGGGCCACTTCATCAAGCGCATCCAGGGCCTGTCGAGCAACGAGTCGGCGCGCGTGTTCGAACTGCTGCAAAACCGCGTGATCCGGCTGGAAAATACCGTGCGCTGGCAATGGCAACAGGGCGACGTGGCGATCTGGGACAACCGCGCGACCCAGCATTTCGCCGTGAACGACTACGGCGACCAGCCCCGCCTGGTGCGGCGGGTCACCGTGCATGGCGACACGGCGGTGGCCATCGACGGGCGGCGCAGCCGCACGCTGCGCCGGCCCGAGGCCACCAACGACGCGCAGATCGACGCCGTGATTGCCGCCACTGCATGACTTCCCCCCGCAGCCTGAGCACCATGACCCAACGCCGCCATTTCCTGCAGACCGCCGGCGCACTCGGCGCCTCTGCACTGCTGCCCACCCTCGCCCGGGCCCAGTCCGGTGCGAGGAAATTCCAGGGCGTGACGCTCAATGTCTCCGCCTTCAGCTCCGCCTACCACACGCTGCTCAAGCAGTGGCTACCGGAGTTCGAGGCCGCCACCGGCGCCAAGGTCAACTTCGACACTCCTTCGTTCCCGGTCTACAACCAGCGCACCGACCTGGAACTGTCCACCAAGGGCTCGGCCTACGACGTGGTGAACGTCACCTTCATCTACATCAGCCGCTGGATCAACTCGGGCTGGCTGACGCCGCTGGACGATTTCATCAGGAACCCCAACCTGACGCCGCCGGACTGGGACGTGGCCGACTTCCTGCCCGGCGCGCGCGCGCCCGAGACCGGCAAGGACGGCAAACTCTACGGCATCCCCTGGGTGGCCGAGGCGCTGCTGTCGGGCGCCTCGCGCTTCGATCTCGTCAAAGCCGCCGGGTTCGGCTATCCCGACACCACCGACGACCTCGTGAAGGTGCTGCGCGCCGTCAACAAGAAGGAGCGCGTTGCCGGCTTCGTGGCCGACAACCATTACGGCTGGACCTTCGTGCCCTACCTGCACGCCTTCGGCGGCGATGTGTTCCGCAAGGCGCCGGACGACCTGTTCCCGACGCTGGACACGCCCGAGGCCGTGGCCGCCGCCGAGTACTACGCCAACCTGCTCAAGGAGTTCGGCCCCGACGGCGCCATCACCTACCAACCCGACCAGGTGACGCAGGCACTCAAGTCGGGGCGCGTGAACTTCGCCGATGCCGGGCAGATCTACCTCGCCCAGCTCGCCGACAAAGCCAGCAGCAAGGTGGCCCAGACCGCCCACTTCGGCCTGCTGCCCAAGGGGCCGGCGGGGCGTTTTCCGGGCACGGCGGTGCATGCGCTCAGCATTCCGACGGGTTCGAGGAACAAGGAGGCGGCCTGGGCTTTATCCAGTGGGCGCTGTCGAAGCAGACCACGCGCCGTGCCGTCCTGGCCGGCTACGGTTCGCCGGCGCGCCGCTCCGACCTGGACACCAGGGAATTCCGCGCCAAGCAGATCATCAACGGCGTCGACCTGGCCCAGCTCTCGATCGACTCGCTCGACATCGCAGCCAAGGGCGGCTACATGAAATACCGCACGGTCGCGGTCTATCCGCAGGTGGACCAGCAACTCAACAAGGCCATCGCACTGATCGCTTCGGGCTCAGCCACGGCCAAGCAGGCGTTGCAGCAGGCGCAGGCGCAATCGATCGCCGAGCTCACGCGGGCCGGGCAGAACATCTGAGCCACCGGTTTCGATGAATACACCGGCCGCGGCATCCACGCCCGGCTGGGAGGCCGAACGCCGCCGCGCCTTCCTGCTGGGGCTCGCCCCTTCGCTCGCGGTGCTGCTCGTCATTACGCTGGCGCCGTCTGTGGCGCTGTTGGTGGCGAGCCTCACTCCGCTGAGCCTGACCGACCCTGCGGGCACCTTCCGTTTCGACGACCCGCTGGTCAATTACCGGCACTTGCTGGAAGACGACCGCTTCATCGGTTCGGTCGCCACCCAGGCCAAGCTCTCCGTCGTCAGCGTGGCACTGCAGCTGGCTGCGGGCCTGGGGCTGGCGCTGTTGCTCAACGGCCGCTCGCGCATCCTGGACGCGGCCCGCGCCGTCTTCCTGATCCCGATGGTGCTGCCGCCGATCGTGGTGGCGCTGATCTGGAAGATCATCTACACGCCCGACGTGAGCCCGGTGCACCGCGCGCTGGACGCTCTGGGGCTGCCAGTGCACTCGCTGATAGCCAATCCAGCCACGGCGCTCTGGGCCATTGCCTTCGCGGACACCTGGCAGTGGTTCCCCTTCACGCTGCTGATGGTGCTGGCCGCGCTGCAGATGATGCCCGACGACCCGCTGGAAGCCGCCAGCCTGGACGGCGCCAACCGCTGGCAGTTGTTCCGCCACATCGTGTTCCCGCACATCCGACCGGTACTGGCGGTGTGCGGACTGTTCCGGCTGATCGACAGCCTCAAGGCCTTTCCGCTGATCTACGTGCTGACCGACGGCGGCCCCGGCAGCGTCACAGAAGTGACCAACTACTATGGCTTCGTCCAAGCCTTTAATTTCTCGTACTGGGGCTACGCCAGCGCGATCGCGATGGTCATCCTGGCGGGCGTGTTCGCCCTGAGCTGGCTGGTGCAGCGTCTCGGGTGGAATGACCATGCGCAGCAGCATTGAACCGGCGCGCGCAGCGGCGGCTCCCCCGGCGATCCGCCGGCGGCGTCTTGCCGGCTGGCTGCGCCGCCACGCGCGCGAACTGGTCACGCTGGCGCTTCTGCTGGCAGTGATGTTTCCCTTCCTCTGGCTGGTGCATCTGGCCTTCAAGCCGGGCGGGGAGCTGTTCGAGGAAAACCTGCTCTTCACTCCCACGCTGGAGGGCTTCCGCAGCCTGCTGCAGGGTAGCTTTCCGCGCTCGTTCGGCAACAGCCTGCTGGTGAGCACGCTGTCCACCGTGCTGTCGCTGCTCATCGGCGTGCCTGCCGCCTACGCGCTGGCGCGCTGGCGCTTCCGGTGGCGCCGCCGGGTGGCGCTGTGGATTCTGGTGACGCGCATGGCGCCGCCCATCGCCTTCACGATACCGTTCTTCCTGGCCTACCGCTGGCTCGGCTTGCAGGACACGGTACCCGGCCTTGCCATCGTTTACCTGACCTTCAATCTCGCCGTCGTGATCTGGCTGATGCAGACCTTCTTCGAAGCGGTGCCGCCCGCGCTGGAGGAGGCCGCCTACATCGACGGCTGCGGCGTCTGGCAGGCATTCTGGCGTGTGACGCTGCCGCTGTCCGCGCCGGGGCTGGCGGCCACCGCGGTGCTGTGCTTCATCTTCTCGTGGAACGATTTCTTCTACGCGCTCATCCTCACGCGCACCAACGCCGTGACCGCGCCGGTGGCGATCGTCAACTTCCTGCAGTTCGAGGGCTGGGAGTGGACCAAGATCGCCGCCGCAGGCACGCTGGTAATGTTTCCGGTGGTCATCTTCACGGTGCTGATGCGCAGCTACCTGGTGCGCGGCCTCACGGCGGGCGGCGTCAAGGACTGAAAAAACCATGGCCCGACTCACCCTGCACCGGATCGTCAAGCACTACGCCGATACCGAAGTCATTCACGGCATCGACATCGAAATCGGCGACGGCGAGTTCGTCGCGCTGGTCGGTCCTTCGGGCTGCGGCAAATCGACGCTATTGCGCCTGATCGCCGGGCTGGAGGCCATCGGCGGCGGTGAGATCCGCCTGGGCGAGCGCGTCATCAACGACGTGCCGCCGCGCGAGCGCAACATCGCGATGGTGTTCCAGAACTACGCGCTCTACCCGCACATGACGGTGGCGCAGAACCTCGGCTTCGCCCTCAGGCTGCAAGGCGAGGAAAAGGCCGCCATCCGCCGCCGCGTCGAGGAGGTCGCGGGCATCCTGGGACTGGAAGCACTGCTGGAGCGGCTGCCGCGCCAGCTGTCGGGCGGCCAGCGCCAGCGCGTGGCGATGGGCCGCGCCATCGTGCGGCGGCCGGAGGCGTTTCTGTTCGACGAGCCGCTGTCCAACCTGGACGCCAAGCTGCGCGTGCAGGTGCGCACCGAGATCAAGGCGCTGCACCAGCGCCTGGGCACCACCACCGTCTACGTGACGCACGATCAGGTGGAAGCCATGACGCTGGCCGATCGCATCGTGGTGCTGAAGGACGGCCGCGTCGAGCAGGCCGGCACGCCGCTGGATTTGTACGACCGCCCGGCCAACGCCTTCGTGGCCGGCTTCATCGGCTCGCCGGCCATGAACTTCGTCCCCGGGCGGTTGAGTCTGGACGGCGCGCCCGTCGTGCTGACCGAGGACGGCCTGCGCCTGCCGTTGGTCGCGCCGCCGCGCGCGGGCGACGGCACGCGCGTGCTCTACGGCGTACGGCCTGAGCACTTCACGCTGGATGATGGCGCGGACGGCCTGCCGGCGCAGGTGGCCGTGGTCGAGCCGACCGGCTCGGAGACGCAGGTGGCGCTGCGCCTGGGCGGACAGGACATCCTGGCCGCGTTCCGCGAGCGGCTGGCGCCGCGCCCCGGCGATGTGCTCCGGCTGCGACCCGTGGCGGCGCACGCCCATGTGTTCGACGCGGCCAGCGGTGCGCGGCTGAACTGAGCGCCGCTCACAGACGGTGCGTGCGGTCGCCTTCGGCGAAGCCGACCGGCTCCCATGCCGCGCCGGCCGTGCCGAGCAGCAGCGCCTTGAACAGCTCGCCCATCTCGTGCTCGTGGATCAGCCGCGCGCCTGCGGCGCGCTCGGCAGCGGTGCCCCGGGCCATGCGTTCGGGCAGCCCGCAGTTGATGAGCAGCCGCGCCTGCGTGGTGTAGCCCAGCACGTCGAGTCCGGCCTCCTGGGCGGCCACGGCGATGCCGGTGAAGTCCACGTGCGCCGTAATGTCCTTGCGCCCCACGTCGGCCAGCGGGTCGGAGTCGCTGCGGTGGCCCTGGTGGCACATGACGGTGCCCATGTGGCGCTGCGGGTGGTAGTACTCGCGCTCGCCGAAGCCGTAGTCGATCAGCAGCGCCGCGCCGCGCGCCATCCGGTCGCCCAGCGTGCGCACGAAGGCCTGGGCCTGGGGGTGGATCTCGGTCAGGTAGTCGTGGCCGCCGCCAATCTCCATTGGCGGGCGCAGGCCGGTCGGCACATCGGCCCAGGCGAAACGGCCTTCGTGCAGCGCCACGCCGCGCTCGTTCCACGCACCGGCATGCCGGGCGAGGAGCTGGACTGGCATCGCGTCGAGCACCTCGTTGCCGACGACCACGCCCTCGATGCGCTCGGGCAGCTCGCCCACCCAGCGCACGCGGTCGCCCCAGCCCGCGAGCCGCGCCTGCTGGCGCGCGCGCAGGGAGCCGGAGAGATCGACGATGGTATAGCGGGTTACCCGGTCGCCCAGCGCGTCGAGCAGCTGCTGCGCCAGCGCCCCGGAGCCGGCGCCGAACTCCCAGACCTCGCGCGTGCCGGTCGCGTCGAGGGCCTGGCCGACCTGCACCGCCAGCGCCTCGCCGAACAACGGCGTCATCTCGGGCGCGGTCACGAAGTCGCTGCCCGAGGACGGCAACGCGCCGAACTTGGTCGAGTCGCTGGTGTAGTAGCCGAGCTGCGGCGTATAGAGCGCCAATTCCATGAAGCGGTCGAAGCCGATCCAGCCGCCGGCGCGGGCGATGGTCTCGGCGACGTGCGCATGCAGCAGGGTCGAGCGCTCGGCATCGGGAGCGGCCACCGCGGCGGGGCCTGCACTGTCGGGTCGGGTCTTCGTCACGGGAGCGATTGTCCGCCATGCACCGGGCCCGCGCGGCGGCCGGTAAGTCATCCGTAATACAAGGCAGCATCAGCATGGGCAGTTGCAGCTTGTTCTGCACCTGGGCGATGTGGGGATCGATGTCCTGCTCGAAGGCGACGACGATGGTGATGCTGTCGCCGGAATTGCTCTCCGAGCGGATGTAGCGCAGGCCGTCCAGGCCGCTGAGCTGCTGCTCGATCCAGGCAAAGGTCGGGCGGTCGATGAAAAATCTGGCCATGGGCGACCCTCAGTTCGCGCTGGCTGGCGCCGGCTTGACCTAAATGCCCGGGCGGGCGCGCTGCACGCCTCCGGGCAGCCGGGCGCGCACGAACATGCCCGGCGCCAGCACGCCGTCATATCTTTCTCCTGGTTCAGCGCAGCGACTTCCCGACCTTGCGCGCCGCCCACGACGCCGCCATCACGCCCAGCACCACGACCAGTTGCAGCGTGCCCACCACCGCCGTCTTGGGGCTGATCTCCATGCTGATGTCCTCCCACATGCGCACTGCGAGCGTCGTGGCCTTCGGCGAACTGAGGAACAGGCCGATGATCAGGTCGTCGAAGCCGGCCAGGAAGGCGAACAGCAGCGCACTGGCCAGCGACACCGCCAGCAGCGGCAGCGTTACCGTGCGCAGCACGGCGGCCGGCGACGCGCCGAGGCTGGCCGCCGCCCGCTCCAGGTCGCCGTCGAGGCGTTCCAGCGCCGGCAGCAGGATGATGACCACATAGGGCAGGCCGATCACCGCATAGGCCAGCCAGAAGCTCGCCGGCCGTCCGTTGATGCCCAGCGCCACGGCGCAGAAGAACATGCCCAGGCCGATGACGATGTGCGGCAGGATCATCGGCGAGACTGCCAGCAGCCACAGGCCCCGCCGCGCGGCGTGCCGTCCGCGCGCCAGTGCAAAGGCGAGCGGCGTACCGGCTGCCAGAGCCGTCACCGCCGCGGCCAGGGCGATCCAGAGGCTGAAGCCCGCCGAGGCCAGCCAGGCGCCATCAGCGGCCAGGGTCCTGAACCAGCGCAGCGCATAGCCCGGCGGCGGGAAGGTGAGATAGGGCGCGCTGCTAAAGGCAAGCGCCACCACCACGGCCATCGGCGCCAGCAGGACCGCCAGCAACACTCCGGCATAACCGCCCAGCAGGGGCCCGGCAGACGAGGCCAGGGCCTGGGCGGCGCAGGCGGCCAAAGGCTCGGCCGCCCGGGGCCAGCGCAGCGTGGCCAGCCGCCGGCGGCGCAAGCCGGCGGCACCGGCGACGGTAGGGCGTGCGCTCCCGTCGCCATCGAAGGGCGCGATGCGCCGCCGCGCAAGCAGCAGGCCGCCGCTGGTAGCCAGCAGCAGCAGCAGGCAGGACAGCGCGGCCGCCACGTCGAACTCGCCCAGCGTGGACACGCGCACTTCGATGGCCTGTGCCAGCAGGTAATCGCCCGGCGCGCCCAGCAGTGCCGGGGTGATGTAGAAGCCCAGCGCGCTCAGGAAGACCAGTGCCGCGCCGGCGCCCAGCCCCGGCAGCGACAGCGGCAGGAACACGGTGGCGAACACCGCGGCCGGCGAGCCGCCCAGGCCGCGGCCGGCCTGCAGCAGCGCCGGGCTGATGCGCCGCATGCCCGCGTAGAGCGGCAGCGCGATCATGGGCAGCAGCACGTGCACCGTGCCCAGGTAGCTGCCGAAAGTGTTGAACACCAGCGCAACCGGCGCTTCGGTCACGCCCAGCGCCAGCAGCGCACGGTTGACAGGACCGTGGTTGCCGAGGATGGCGACCCAGGCATAGGAGCGGATCAGGATGCTGGTGAGGTAGGGCACCGTCACCAGGGCCATCAGCAACTCGGCGTGGCGGCGGCCGTGCCTCGCCGCGAAGTAGCAGTACGGACAGGCGATCAGCGCGCACAGCGCGGTGACGGCGGCGGCCATGCCCGCGGATGCCCAGGAGCACCGGCGACGCCAGAATCTCCGCGTAGGCGGCGATGCCGAATTGCCCGTTCCGGTGCAGGCTGGTCCAGGCGATGGTGGCCAGCGGCCCGAGGTAGCCGAGGCCGAGCAGCAGCAGTGCCGGCATCGCCGCCAGGCTGCCGCGCCATGAGGGACGTCGCATCGCCGTACCGCCCCGGGCGTCAGCGCGCCGCCACCCAGCGCTCCCACTCGGAGATCGCGCGACGCAGGTTGTTCTGGCCGCTGGCATCCGCGGCGTTCCAGAAGGCGTAGTCCTGCACGATCTGCTTGCCCTTGACGGCAGGCGCCGTGGGCAGCTGCAACGCGCGGTCGGCTTTGATGTGGCGGAAGGCCCGCGAGTTGGTGGGGCCGTAGGTGATGATTTCGGAGAACCGGGCCTGCGCCTCGGGCCGGCTCATGAAGGCAATGTACTTCTGGGCGTTCTCCACGTTGGGCGCCCCTTTCGGGATCGCCCAGGCCGACCATTGCAGGATGCCCTGGTTCCAGCTCTTGGCGATGCGCGCTCCCTCATCGTTCGCCCCGTCGATGCGGCCGTTCCAGGCGCTGCCGATGCTGGCCTGGCGGTCCACCAGCAGTTGCACCGACTCCGCGCCCTTGGTCCACCACTTGGCGATGTCGGCGCGCAGCCGCGCCAGGCTGGCCAGCGCGCGGTTCCAGTCCAGCGGATACAGATTCTCGGGCTTCACGCCGTCGGCCAGCAACGCGATCTCGTAGGTCGCACCGTCGGCGGCATTGGCGCCGGCCGCCAGGGTGCGGCGGCCGGGAAAGTCCTTCACGTTCCACAGGTCGGCCCAGCTGTCCGGCTTGCGGCGGCCATAGGGCTGGGCGTCGTAAGCCAGCACCATCGAGTAGAGCATGGCGGGCACGTACAGCGGCGCGCTCGGCACGATGTCGTAGCCGTCGCGGTCGGCCCGTTCCCAGTGGCCATAGTCGATGGGCAGCAGCAGTTTCTCGCGCTCGAACGCCGAGAGCGATCCGCCCGAGATGTTGGCGACGTCGTGCTTCGGGGCGCCTGCCAGGGTCGCCGCGCGCTGCACGCCCGCGGTCACGCCGGGCTGGTGGATGACCTTGATGCCCGTCTCGGCTTCGAATGGCTCTGAGTAGGCGATGCGCTGTGCCTCGCCCATGGTGCCGCCGCCGAAATGGACGACCACGCTCCCCGAGCCGCGCAGGCTGCCTGCGGCGATTGCCGGAAAGCCCAGGCCGGCGGTGGCCGCGCCGAGGGAAGAGGCGAGAAAGCGGCGGCGGCCGCTGGAGGAAGGGACGAACGTCATGGAAAGCGCTCCTTGGGACGTGGACTATGGTGAGGACAGGGGAAGGAATATGCGGCCGCGCCGCGCATGGAAGTCCAGGCGCGCCGCGTCGCCGCCGCTCCACAGCCGCAGGCTGCTCGGAACCTCGGCGAGGATGCGGTGGCCGGCGGCTTCGACCAGGACCGACTGCGTGGCTCCGGCGTAGGCAGCCTCCACCACGCGACAGGGCTCGCCGCCGGCGTGGTCCGCGGTCCGCAGCGCCACGTGCTCGGGCCGGATGCCGAAGACGCGGCCGGCCAGGGCGGGCGGGCTGTCGGCGGCCAGCGCGTCGACCCCCAGCGGTGCGGCAAAGCCCGCGATGCGCGCATCGCCGCTGCCGTCCAGCGGCAGGAAGTTGGTGCGGCCGATAAAGTCGGCCACGAAGGCATCGGCCGGGTTCTCGTACAGTGCGGCAGGCGCATCGAACTGGCGCAACCTGCCTTCGCTGAGCGGGGCGACGCGGTCGGCCATCGACAGCGCCTCCTCCTGGTCGTGCGTCACCAGAACGATCGTGCAGCCCAGTTCGCGGTGCAGCAGGCGCAACTCCATCTGCATGTGCTGGCGCAGCTTCTTGTCGAGCGCGCTCATGGGCTCGTCCATCAGCAGCACGCCGGGCCGGAACACCAGCGCGCGTGCGATCGCCACGCGCTGCTGCTGTCCGCCGGAGAGCTGGTCCGTACCGCGCGGGCCCAGGCCGTCGAGCCGCACCAGCGCCAACGCCTGCGCCACGCGCGCCGCGATCTCGGCGGTGGGCAGGCCGCGGCGACGCAGCGGATAGGCAACGTTTTCAGCGACCGTGAGGTGCGGGAACAGGGCATAGCGCTGGAACACCATGCCGATGTTGCGGCGGTGCGGCGGCAGACCGTCGATCGCCTGTCCGCCGATGACGATGCGGCCGCCGTCGGGCCGCTCGAAGCCTGCGATGGCCATGAGGGCCGTGGTCTTGCCCGAGCCGCTCGGACCGAGCAGGGCGACGAACTCGCCCGCGCGCACCTCGAGCGAGAGGCCATCGAGCGCCGTGACGGCGCCGTAGTGCTTGCGGATGTCCTGCAGCTCCAGCGATTGGCCCGGATCGGTCGGCGTCATGGCGGTCAGGCGCGCGGAAGTTCGTGGCCGAGCGCGGACAGCCGCTCGGGTTCGCCGTCGGTTACGACGAAGGTCTCGCCCAGGCACATGGCGAGGTTGCGTTCGCTGTCGAGCTGGATCATGTGCAGGAACACCACCATGCCGGGCTCCAGCGGCACTGGATTGCCGGCGAAGACCATCGGCCATTCCATCCAGGTCGGCGGATAGGAGATGCCGAGGCTGTAGCCGCAGGCATTGAGGCGCGCGTGGCGCTGGCCGTGGCGGTCCAGCACGCGGGCGTGCGCGTCGAACAGCTCGCCGTAGCTGCGGCCCGGGCGCAGCAGCGCGCGGCAGGCGCCGAGCGCCTCGACGTTGGCGTCGTGCATGCGCCGTTGCTGGTCCGACACTGCCCCGGTTACCACGGTGCGCATCAGCGCCGCGTGGTAGTGGCGCCAGGCGGCGGCGAACTCGATGTTGACCTGGTCCTGCGCGCCGATGCGCCCCTTGCCGGTGAAGTAGCGGCACAGCAGGGCGTTGTCGCCGGCGCCACAGACGAAGCGGCCCGCGGCCGGGTCGCCGCCTGCGCGCAGCACCGTGGCGTAGATCTCGGCCAGGATGTCGGATTCGGACTGGCCGGGCCGGCTGGCGTCCCGTGCGCGCAACCAGGCCTCGTCGGCGATGCGGCCCGCCTTGCGCACGAACTCCAGCTCGGCCGCAGACTTCACCGCCATCAGCGAAGAAACGAGCGTCGAAGCGTCCACCAGGGTGCACTCCGCCGCAAAGACTTCGTCGAGCAGACGGCCGCGCTGCGCGTTGAGGGACACCGAGGCGTACTCGACGCCGATCCGCTCGCCCGGGCGCAGGCGCCCTCCGATGGCTTCACGCAGCGCCTGGGCAGGATTGGCGCCGTGCGCATCGACCCATTGGCGCACGTCCTCGATCACCGAGGTGAGCCGCGCCTGCCGCACGTCGGAAGAGCGCGTGAGCAGCGTCATGTCGCCGTCGGCACCGAGCCAGAGGCACTGGAACTGCGAGTAGCCGGCCGTGTCGTAACCGGTCAGCCAGTACATGCTTTCCTGGCGGAACACGAGCAGGCCGGCCAGGTCTTCCGAGCGGATGCGCGCAAGGGCCCGGTGCTGCCGGGCCTGATACTCCAATGGTGGGAAGTGCAGCGCCATGCGCAAGGTCCAGAGTTTGCCAAGGCGCGAATCTTATAAGATCATTTGAGTTAAATAGTTATATAAATATGAGTTCATCTCAAGAATTGAATGCGGCCGCCGCAGGGCTGCCGCTGGCAGCACTGCGAACGTTCGAGAGCTTCGCAAGGCTCGGCAGCATCTCTGCGGCGGCGGCGGAACTCGGCATCACCGTGTCGGCGGTGAGCTACCAGCTCAGCGGTCTGGAGAACCAGCTCGGTACTGCCTTGACGGAGAAGCGGGGCCGCATTCTGGTGCTCAACGAGGCCGGCCGGCGCTTCTCGGATGCCGTGAGCCCGGCCTTCCTGTTGCTGCAGCGCGCTGCGGCCCAGTTGCGCCAGGAGGCGTTACCGGAACGCGTGACCGTGAGTGCGCAACCGCTGCTCGCTTCGGGTTGGCTGATGCCGCAGTTGGCCGCCTTCATGGAAAAGCATCCGCAGGTACAGGTGCAGCTTCAATATGCACGCTACCGCAATTACGCCAGCGATGTGGCGGACCTGTCGCTTCGCTTCGGACGAGGCGTCTGGCCGGGCTATGCCAGCGAGAAACTGCTCTCGGGAAAGGCCTTTCCAGTCTGCAGCGCGGCTCTGGCACAGCGGCACGGGCCGTTCGCACGGGATGCCGATCTGGCGGCACTCCCCCTGGTGCACGACGGCACGCCTGAGCCGTGGGCCGCCTGGCTGACCGCAGCCGGGGCACCGCCCAAAGCCGCGCTGGCAGGCATGGTTTGCGAGGACGGCCTGCTGACCCGAGGTGCGATGCTCGAAGGCATTGGCGCGGCGCTGACGCGGCCAGTCCTGATCGCGCCGGAACTGGCCAGCGGCGCGCTGGTACAGCTTTCGCAGCGCGGCTTCGACTCTGGCGAGGACTACTACCTCTGCCTGCGCTCGGATCGCGAGCCACAGCCGGGCGCCGCCGGGCTGGCCGCCTGGCTTCGGCGTGCGGCCCGCCCGGTGGGCCGCGGGCGCACTCGATCCAATCAGTCTGTGCCCGGACGGTAGGCAAGGTGCTGGCCGTGGGATGAAGTAACCGTCTTGGAAGTCAAGTTTGATGAAGGTCCAAATTCCAAGTCGAGCCATGCTTGGCGATGGCGTTGAGCATGCATGCCATGAGCGCGACCTTCTTGCGTTTGTCCGCAGCGAGCAGCCGTTGGTAGTCGGCCCTCAGCATCAGGTTGTGGCGTACGGCGGTCAGCGTGGCCATACACAGGGTTCGGCGCACATCGGCTCTGCCGGCCCAGACGGTGCGCTGCCCGCGCATCTGGCCGGAGTCGCAATTGGCTTCAAACATCCCAGAGGGCGGTCGGGCCACCCAAGCCGGTCCGAGGTCTAAAGATACAAGGGCCTGAGCGCCGGCCGCCGCTAAACTGGCCGCCTGCCGCCGCCCGCCCCTCCCGCCCCTCCCATGCCTGCACCCTCCCGCCCCCGCACCGTCCTCGTGACCGGCGCCGCCCGCCGCCTGGGCCGCGCGATTGCGCGCACGCTCGCCGCGGCCGGCTGGCAAGTGGCGATCCACTACAGATACTCCGAGCAGGATGCCATGGAGGCGGTGGAAGAATGTGCGCTCCAGGGACATACTGCCGCCAGTTTTCATGCAGATCTGTCCGACGAGGCCGATGTGCGGGCGCTGCTGCCGCGCGTGGCCGCGCACTTCGGCCGGGTCGATGCGGTGGTCAACAACGCCTCGCTGTTCGAGCACGACACGGTGCACGACTTCGGGTTCGCCGCGCTGGAGCGGCACCTGCGCAGCAACACCGGCGCGCCGATCCTGCTGGCGCAGGCGCTGCATGCGCATGTCGCGGCGCGCGAGCCGGCCGAGGGCGAACCGCCGGCCGTGGTGGTCAACCTGCTCGACCAGAAGCTCTGGAACCAGAACCCCGATTTCCTCAGCTACACGCTGTCGAAGGCCGCGCTGGAGGCCGCCGGCACCGCGCTGGCGCTGGCGCTGGCGCCGCGGGTGCGCGTGGTCGGCGTGGCGCCCGGGCTCACGCTGACCAGCCACATGCTCGGCGAGGAAAAATTCGCCGAACTGCACAAGCTCTCGCCGCTGGGCCGCTCGTCCACGCCGGCCGATGTGGCCGCTGCCGTGCGCTTCGCGCTGGAGACGCCGTCGATCACCGGCACCACGCTGCTGGTCGACGGCGGCCAGCACCTCATGCGCTTCGAGCGCGATTTCTCCCTGATGTAGCCGCCACGAGGCACGCCACCATGTCCATCACCAAGGGCAACCAGATCCTCACCCTCAGCGGCCTGCGCTTCGACGCCAACCTGGGCATCCTCGCGCACGAGAAGACCGCGCCGCAGCCGATCCAGGTCGATGCCGAGCTCAACCTCGGCACCCAGCCGCTGCTGCCGCGCGACGACGACATCACCCACGTGCTCGACTACCGCAAGGTCCGCCAGATCATCATCAACGAATGCACCGCCGAGCACGTCAACCTGCTGGAGAGCCTGATCGGCCGCCTGGCCCGCCGGCTGCTGCAGCTGCCGGGGGTGCTGGGCGTGCGCGTGAAGATCGCCAAGCTGGAAATCTTCGACGACTGCGAAGTGGCCATACGCGTCGAAACAGGGCAATGGTGAGCGGCCGGTAAAATCCGTGCCCTCGTCCGCCCCTTGCCTGCTGTCCCCATGAGCGCCGTCTGGATCGACCCCTCCGAGCCAACCGCACCGTCCATGAACGGTGCCGCCGCCGCGCGCCTGAAGATCGAGCGCGAGAGCCACAAGCTCGAAAAGCGCCTGTGCCGCGAGGTCGGCCGCGCCATCACCGACTTCCACATGATCGAGGAAGGCGACAAGGTCATGGTCTGCGTGTCGGGCGGCAAAGACAGCTATGCGCTGCTCGACATCCTGCTCAAGCTGCGCGCCCGCGCGCCGGTGCGCTTCGACCTGGTGGCGGTCAACCTCGACCAGAAGCAGCCGGGCTTCCCCGAGGACGTGCTGCCCACCTACCTGAAGAACCTGGGCGTGCCGTTCCACATCGAGGAGCAGGACACCTACAGCATCGTCAAGCGCGTCGTGCCCGAAGGCAAGACCACCTGCGGTCTGTGCAGCCGGCTGCGCCGCGGCATTCTCTACCGCGTGGCCGATGAACTGGGCGCGACCAAGGTCGCGCTGGGCCACCACCGCGACGACATCCTCCAGACGCTGCTGCTCAACATGTTCTTCGGCGCCAAGCTCAAGAGCATGCCGCCCAAGCTGGTGAGCGACGACGGCCGCCACGTGGTGATCCGCCCGCTGGCCTACGTGGCCGAGAAGGACACGGCGCGCTGGGCCCGGCACCGCGCGTTCCCGATCATTCCCTGCACGCTCTGCGGCAGCCAGGAAAACCTGCAGAGGAAGCAGGTCGGCGAGATGCTGCGCGACTGGGAGAAGCGCTTCCCCGGCCGGGTGGAGAACATGTTCACCGCGCTGCAGAACATCGTGCCGAGCCACCTGCTCGACGCCAGCCTGCACGACTTCCGCAACCTGAAGGCCACGGGCGTGGCCAGCGAGGACGGCGACCGGGCCTTCGACCACGAGGACTTTCCCGCCGCCCAGCCCAGCCTGCCCGGGCTGCAGGTCGTCACCATCTGACCTGCGCGGCAGGTCCGGAAAGGAGCACATTCCATGCAATCCCTGCCAAGAACCCTCTCCGCCCTGCTGCTGACGGCCGCGGCGCTGTGCATCGCCGGCTGTTCGACCTCGCGGCTGGTCGACAGCAACGTGCAGAGCTTCTCGTCGCTCAGCGGCCCGGTCGAGCCGTCCACCTACCGCTTCGAGCGGCTGCCCTCGCAGCAGGCGCGCGCCACCGAACAGAAGCAGCTGGAGGACCTGGCCGAGCAGGCGCTGGCCCGCGTCGGCCTGCGCCGCACCGACGAGGCCGCGCGCTTCACGGTGCAGATCGGCAGCCACACCGCGCGCGAGCTGCGCTACGACCCGTGGACCGATCCCTGGCTGCGCGGCGGCTACTGGGGCGGCCCGTACGGCGGCTGGCGCGGCGGCTACTGGGGCGCCGGCTGGCTGCGCCCGCATCCGCTCTACCTGCCGCCGCCCACGCTGTACCTGCGCGAGGCCAGCATCGTGATCCGCGACGCAGCCAGCGGCAAGGTGGTCTACGAGACGCGTGCGGTGCACGAGGGCGTCTGGCCCGACGACGCCACCCTGGGCGCGATGTTCGACGCGGCGCTGCGCGACTTCCCGCAGCCGCTGGCGGGAATCCGGCGCGTGGACGTAGAGATTCCAAGGTAGAGCACACCCCCCGAGCGGCTGCGCCGCTCCCCTCTTCTCTCTAGCGCTGCGCGCTCCGGGAAGGGAGAGAGGGTGACGCCAGCGCGGCGGGGCGGCCCTTGCGCGGCGTCTGCTGGCCTGGGCCGCGCCGGAACTGGCAGCCGATCACAACAGGGAAGCACCCACACATGGAAGAACCCACCCGCATCATCGCGATCCGCCACGGCGAGACGGCCTGGAACGTGGACACGCGCATCCAGGGTCATCTCGACATCCCGCTCAACGACACCGGCCGCTGGCAGGCGCGCCAGGTCGGCAGTGCGCTGGCCGGCGAGGACATCGCGGCGATCTACGCCAGCGACCTGCAGCGCGCCCGACACACGGCCGAGGCGGTGGGCGCGGCCGCGGGCATCGCGGTGACGCCGGAGCCCGGCCTGCGCGAGCGCGGCTTCGGCGTGTTCGAAGGCCGCACCTTCGCCGAGATCGAGGCCACGCTGCCCGAGCAGGCCCGCCGCTGGCGCACGCGCGATCCGCACTTCGAGCCCGAGGGCGGCGAGTCGCTGGTGCGCTTTCGCGAGCGCATCACCGGCGTGGCCCACCGGCTGGCCGCGCGCCATCCGGGCCAGCTCATCGTCCTCGTCGGCCACGGCGGCGTGATGGACGTGCTCTACCGCGCGGCCACCGGCCAGGAGATCCAGGCGCCGCGCACCTGGCACCTGGGCAACGCGGCCATCAACCGCCTGCTGTGGACGCCCGGCGGGCTCACGCTCGTGGGCTGGGCCGATACCCAGCACCTGCAGACCGGCACGCTCGATGAAAGCGCCGCCTGACCGCCTGCCCGCGCCCGAGGGCTGGAACGGCTGATCGCGGCCGATGTACGCGGGCCTCCGCCCGGGCATCCGGACTTCGCATAGGCAGGGAGTATGTTTTCCTGGCGCCCAGTCTGCGCGCGCTACGGCATAGTTGAGGCGGGAGTATGTGCAGCCGTCAATCCGCGTACGGCGCGATCCGGCTCTGGTTCTCGTCCACCTCCAGCGGCCGGCCGACGTAGGGAAAGGCCCGCTGCAGGCAGCGCTCGCGTTCACAGACCTTGCAGCCCATGCCGATCGGCGTGGCAGCCTCGGGGTCGCGCAGGTCCAGGCCCTTGGCATACACCAGGCGCGAGGCATGCCGGATGTCGCAGCCCAGGCCGATCGAGAACTCCTGCTGCAGGGCGCCGTAGCCGCCGGTGCGGTGCGACACCACCCGCGCGATCCAGAGGTAGGTGTGGCTGTCGGGCATGCGGGCCAGCTGCCGCAGGATGCGCCCGGGCTGGCCGAAGGCTTCGTAGACGTTCCACAGCGGACAGGTGCCGCCGGTGCGGCTGAAATGGAAATGGGTGGCCGACTGGCGCTTGGAGATGTTGCCCGCGCGGTCCACCCGCACGAAGAAGAACGGCACGCCCGGTGCCTCGGGGCGCTGCAGCGTGGAGAGCCGGTGGCACACCGTCTCGAAGCCCACGCCGAACTGCTGCCCCAGCAGGTCGATGTCGTAGCGCAGGGCCTCGGCGGCCCGCAGGAAGGCGCCGTAGGGCAGCAGCAGCGCGCCGGCGAAGTAGTTGGCCAGGCCGATGCGCGCCAGGGCGCGCGAGGCGGCATCGTCGGCCAGCTCGGGCACGTCGGTCAGGCCGTCGATCAGACGGGAGAATTCCAGCAGCGCCAGCTAGGTGGCCAGCCGGAAGGCGCGCTGCGCCGGCCCCAGCGATGGATGGATGCGCAGCGTGCGGCTGGCCACGTCGTAGCGGCGCTTGCGCGCCTCGCCCTCCCCGGCCAGGACCACGCGCACGCCGTGCTCGTGGGCCAGCCGCCGCTCCAGCCAGTCGACCTGCGCCATGCCGGCGGCCGGCGCCTCGGCGGCCCGTTCGAGGGGGTCGAAATGGTTCTGGTGGGCAAAGAAGAAGTCGCGCACGACCTCGAACGGCATCGTGGGCAGGGCCGACGTGTCGGCCCGGTCGTCGCCCAGGCGCAGCGACAGCATCTCCAGGCGCTCCCGCAGGTCGGCGGCGCGCCGGTGCAGCGCGACCACGGCCCGGCCCAGGGCCGGCATCTGGGCGGCGACCTCCTGCAGCTCGGGCAGCGCGACCGGCTCCAGCGCATCGGCCAGCGCCTCGCGCAGCCCGGCGACCAGCCGGGCCTCTTCGTCCTTGGAGAACGCCTGCACGTCCACATCCAGCGCCCGCTGGAGCCGCAGCAGCACCGCGACCGTGAGCGGCCGCTGGTTCTGCTCCAGCTGATCGAGGTAGCTCGGCGACAGACCCAGCGCCTGCGCCAGCGCGGTCTGCGACAGGCCGCGCTCCGCGCGCAGCCGGCGCAGCTTCACGCCCATGAAGGTCTTTCTGGCTCGGGCTCTTTCGGTCATGGCTTTTTGATTCGCAATCTTCGCAAAGCGCTGGGGACCATTTCGCAAAACTTCGCCTTTTTACCCCTGTTCGCCGGGGTTGATTTTGCGTAAATTGCGAACCTTGGCAACACCCCCGGCTCCGGGGACCGGGCAGGCCGCCGCGTGCCTGTCCGGGGGCCTTTTTGAACCCAGGAGACCCCTGCATGAGCGCTACCACGCCCCCCGAGACCGCCGCACCCGCCCCCTTCAAGCCCAAGAAGTCCGTCGCCCTCTCCGGCGTCGCCGCAGGCAACACCGCCCTGTGCACCGTCGGGCGCACCGGCAACGACCTGCACTACCGCGGCTACGACATCCTCGACCTGGCCGACAAGGCCGAGTTCGAGGAAGTGGCCCACCTGCTGGTCCACGGCAAGCTGCCCGGCCGCGCCGAGCTGCGCGCCTACAAGGCCAGGCTCCGCGCGCTGCGCGGCCTGCCGGCACCGGTGAAGACGGTGCTGGAGCAGATCCCGGCGGCGGCCCATCCGATGGACGTGCTGCGCACCTACGTCTCCACGCTCGGCACCATCGAGCCCGAGAAGGACGACCACGGCGTGGCCGGCGCGCGCGACATCGCCGACCGGCTGCTGGCCTCGCTCGGCTCGGCCCTGCTCTACTGGCACCACTGGGCCCGCAACGGCCGCCGCATCGAGGTCGAGACCGACGACGACTCCATCGGCGGCCACTACCTGCACCTGCTGCACGGCAGCAAACCCTCCGAGAGCTGGGTCAAGGCCGCCCACATCAGCCTGAACCTCTATGCCGAGCACGAGTTCAACGCCAGCACCTTCACCGGCCGCGTGATCGCCGGCACCGGCAGCGACATCTATTCGGCCATCACCGGCGCCATCGGCGCGCTGCGCGGCCCCAAGCACGGCGGCGCCAACGAAGTGGCCTTCGACATCCAGAGCCGCTATGACAGCGCCGACGAGGCCGAGGCCGACATCCGCCGCCGCGTGGAGGCCAAGGAAACCATCATCGGCTTCGGCCATCCGGTCTACACCGTGAGCGACCCGCGCAACAAGGTCATCAAGGAAGTGGCGCGTCAGCTCTCGGCCGAGGCCGGCAGCACCCGGCTGTTCGACATCGCCGAGCGGCTGGAGAGCGTGATGTGGGAAGTCAAGAAGATGTTCCCCAACCTCGACTGGTTCAGCGCCGTGAGCTACCACCTGCTGGGCGTGCCGACCGCCCACTTCACGCCGCTGTTCGTGATCGCCCGCACCAGCGGCTGGAGCGCCCACGTGATCGAGCAGCGCCAGGACGGCAAGATCATCCGCCCGAGCGCCAACTACACCGGCCCGGAGGACCTGGCCTTCGTTCCCATCGACGAGCGTGGCTAGGCCTGGACAGGCGGCGCACTTGGATCGAGAGTGGCGGCGGACCAACCAACCAGAGAGACAACGATGGCACTGAACCGCCGCGCCTTTTCCACCACGGTACTGGCCAGCATGGCGCTGCCCGCGATGCGGACGGGGCACGCCGAGGAGGCGTTCCCCGGCAAGCCGATCCGCATCGTCTGCCCCTTCGCGCCGGGCGGAGGGTCCGACTTCATCGCCCGCGTCGCGGCGAACATCCTGAACCAGCGCCTGGGCCAGCCGGTCATCGTCGACAACCGGCCGGGCGCGGGCGGGACGCTGGGCACCGAGTACGCGCTCCACACGCCGGCCGACGGGTACACGCTGCTGCTCATCGCCGGGAGCTACACGGTCAACCCCGCCCTCTACAAGCTGCGCTTCGACCCGGTGGCCGACATGACGCCGGTGATCCAGCTGTCCAAGGGCGCCTACGTGCTGTGCGTCAACCCGCAGCGCGTCAAGGCGCAGAACCTCCAGGAGCTGCTGGCCTACGCCCGGCAGAACCCCGGCAAGCTCACCTTCGCCTCGGCGGGCAACGGCAGCCACCTGCACATCGCGACCGAATACCTGTTCGGCATGGCCGGCGCCAAGGCGACGCACATTCCCTACCGGGGCACGGGCCCGGCCGTGACCGACCTGGTGGCCGGCAACGTGGACCTGTTCATCGCGGGCACCGAAGCCCTGATGCAGCATGTGCAGTCCGGCCGGCTTCGCGCGCTGGCCGTCACGACGGCCCGGCGGCTGGCGGCCTATCCGCAGATCCCGTCCGTGGCCGAAAGCGGCCTGCCCGACTATGACGTCGTGGCATGGCACGGCCTGATCGCGCCCCGCGGCGTGCCGCCCCAGATGCTGGCCAGGCTCAACGGCGCGCTCGACGCCGGCCTGAAGACGCCCGAACTCGCCGCGAAGCTGGAGCCGACCGGGGTCTCCCCCGCGGGCGGAAGCCCCGGCGCCTTCGGCGCGCTGATCCGCGCCGAGATCCCGCGGTACGCAAAAGTGGTGACCGACAACGACATCCGCGCTCAGTGAGCGAGCCGCCCTGCCCCGGCAGCCGCTTCGCGCCGGGTCATCCCCAGAAGACTGCCCCCGATGAATTCCTCCTTCAGAAAAGCCCTGCCCGATACCGCCCTGGACTACATCGACGCCCGCGCGGCCGTGGATGCGCTGCGCCCCGGCGCCTGGGCCGGCCTGCCCTACACCGCCCGCGTGCATGCCGAAAACATCGTGCGCCGCGCCGATCCGGCCCGCGTCGACGACTACCTGCGCCAGCTGATCGAGCGCCGGCGCGAACTGGACTTCCCGTGGTTCCCGGTGCGCGTGGTCTGCCACGACATCCTGGGCCAGACCGCACTGGTGGACCTGGCCGGCCTGCGCGATGCCATCGCCCAGGAAGGCGGCGACCCGGCCGCGGTGAACCCCGTGGTGCCGGTGCAGCTCATCGTCGACCATTCGCTGGCCGTCGAGTGCGGCGGCTTCGACCCCGACGCCTTCGCCAAGAACCGCGCCATCGAGGACCGCCGCAACGAGGACCGCTTCCACTTCATCGAATGGACGAAGAAGGCGTTCGCCAATGTGGACGTGATCCCCGCGGGCAACGGGATCATGCACCAGATCAACCTGGAGAAGATGTCGCCGGTGGTCTCCGTGCAGAAGGACGAGAAGGGCAGCCTGGCCTTCCCCGACACCTGCGTCGGCACCGACAGCCACACGCCGCACGTCGATGCGCTCGGCGTGATCGCCGTCGGCGTGGGCGGCCTGGAGGCCGAGAACGTGATGCTCGGCCGCGCCTCGTGGATGCGGCTGCCCGACATCGTCGGCGTGGAGCTGACCGGCCGCCGGCAGCCCGGCATCACCACGACCGACGTGGTGCTCGCGCTCACCGAGTTCCTGCGCAAGGAAAAGGTCGTGGGCGCGTACCTCGAATTCTTCGGCGACGGCGCCAGGAGCCTCACGATCGGCGACCGCGCGACCATCTCCAACATGTGCCCCGAGTACGGCGCGACCGCGGCGCTGTTCGCCATCGACGAGCAGACGCTGGACTACCTGCGGCTCACCGGCCGCGAGGAAGCGCAGGTCCGGCTCGTCGAGACCTACGCGAAGACGGCCGGCTTCTGGGCCGAAACGCTCGCCGGCGCGCAGTACGAGCGCGTGCTGCGCTTCGACCTCTCCACCGTGGTGCGCACCCTGGCCGGCCCGTCGAACCCGCACCGGCGCCTGCCGACCTCCGACCTCGCCGCGCGCGGCATCGCGGTCGATCTGGACAAGGCGCGCGAACAGGAGGCCGAGGGCCTGCTGCCCGACGGCGCGGTCATCATCGCCGCCATCACCAGCTGCACCAACACCAGCAACCCCCGCAACGTGATCGCCGCCGGCCTGCTCGCGCGCAACGCCCGCCGTCTCGGGCTGGTGCGCAAGCCCTGGGTCAAGACCTCGCTGGCGCCCGGCTCCAAGGCCGTGGAGCTGTACCTCCAGGAAGCCGGCCTGCTGCACGACCTGGAGGCGCTCGGCTTCGGCATCGTGGCCTTCGCCTGCACCACCTGCAACGGCATGAGCGGCGCGCTCGATCCGGTCATCCAGCAGGAGATCATCGACCGCGACCTCTACGCCACGGCCGTGCTCTCGGGCAACCGCAACTTCGACGGGCGCATCCACCCGTATGCCAAGCAGGCGTTCCTGGCCTCGCCGCCGCTAGTGGTGGCCTATGCCATCGCGGGTACGATCCGCTTCGACATCGAGCGCGACGTGCTGGGAGTGGTGGACGGCCGGGAGATCCGTCTGAAAGACCTCTGGCCCAGCGACGAGGAGATCGACGCCGTGGTCCGCGCCGCCGTCAAGCCGGAGCAATACCGCCGGGTGTACGAGCCCATGTTCGCCATCCGGCAGGCGGATGAGGCATCCACCTCCCCCCAGTACGACTGGCGCCCGCAGTCCACCTACATCCGCCGCCCGCCCTACTGGGACACCGAGGGCGTCGGCGCGCTGGCCGCCAACCCGCGCACGCTGCGCGGCATGCGCCCGCTGGCGCTGCTGCCGGACAACATCACGACCGACCACCTGTCGCCGTCCAACGCCATCCTGCGCGACTCGGCGGCCGGCGAATACCTCGCAAAGATGGGCCTGCCCGAGGAGGACTTCAACTCCTACGCCACCCACCGCGGCGACCACCTGACCGCCATGCGCGCGACCTTCGCCAACCCGCAGCTCGTCAACGAGATGGCCGTGGTGGACGGCCAGGTGAAGAAGGGCTCGCTCGCCCGCATCGCGCCCGAAGGGACAGTGGTGCGCATGTGGGAGGCCATCGAGACCTACCTGAACCGCCGCCAGCCGCTCATCATCATCGCCGGCGCCGACTACGGCCAGGGCTCCAGCCGCGACTGGGCCGCCAAGGGTGTGCGCCTCGCGGGCGTGGAGACGGTGGTGGCCGAGGGCTTCGAGCGCATCCACCGCACCAACCTCATCGGCATGGGCGTGCTGCCGCTCGAATTCCAGCCCGGCACCAGCCGCACCACGCTCGGCCTCGACGGCACCGAGACCTACGACGTGGCGGGCGCGCGCACGCCGCGCGCCACGCTCACGCTGGTCATCCACCGCAGGAACGGCGAGACCGCCGAGGTGCCGGTGACCTGCCGGCTCGACACGGCCGAGGAAGTCTCGGTCTACGAGGCCGGCGGTGTGCTGCAGCGCTTCGCCCAGGACTTCCTCGCACAGAATCAGAAGGATTGACATGGCTTTCGCACCGCAGATCCGCATCCCCGCCACCTACCTGCGCGGCGGCACCAGCAAGGGCGTGTTCTTCCGCCTGCAGGACCTGCCCGGGGCCGCGCAGCGGCCCGGCCCCGCGCGCGACCGGCTGCTGCTGCGCGTGATCGGCAGCCCCGACCCGTACGGCAAGCAGATCGACGGCATGGGCGCGGCCACCTCGTCCACGTCGAAGACGGTGATCGTCTCGGCCCCGTCGCGGCCCGGCCACGACGTGGACTACCTGTTCGGCCAGGTGTCGATCGACCAGCCCTTCGTGGACTGGTCGGGCAACTGCGGCAACCTCTCGGCGGCCGTGGGGCCGTTCGCCATCGCGAGCGGACTGGTGGCGCCAGGTCGCATCCCGCGCGACGGCATCGCCACCGTGCGCATCTGGCAGGCCAACATCGGCAAGACCATCGTGGCCCATGTGCCGATCACCAACGGCCAGGTGCAGGAGACGGGCGACTTCGAACTCGACGGCGTGACCTTTCCTGCAGCCGAGGTCCAGCTCGAATTCATCGACCCGGCCGACGAGGGAGAAGGCGAAGGCGGCGGCGCGATGTTCCCCACCGGCAACCTGGTCGACGACCTGGAGGTGCCGGGCGTCGGCACCTTCCAGGCCACGCTGATCAACGCCGGCATCCCGACCATCTTCCTCGACGCGGCGGACATCGGCTACACCGGCACCGAACTGCAGGGCGACATCAACGAGGACCGGGCCGCGCTCGCGCGCTTCGAGACCATCCGCGCCTGGGGCGCGGTGAAGATGGGACTGATCGGCGACGTGGCCGAAGCCGCCACGCGCCAGCACACGCCCAAGATCGCCTTCGTCGCGCCGCCCGCAGACTACACCGCGTCGAGCGGCAAGGCGGTGCGGGCGGCGGACGTGGACCTGCTGGTGCGCGCGCTCTCCATGGGCAAGCTGCACCACGCCATGATGGGCACGGCGGCCGTGGCCATCGGCACCGCCGCAGCCATCCCGGGCACACTGGTCAACCGGGCAGCCGGCGGCGGCGAACGCAGCGCCGTGCGCTTCGGCCATCCCTCGGGCACGCTGCGCGTGGGTGCCGAGGCCGCGCTGGTCGACGGGCAGTGGAAGGTCACCAAGGCCCTCATGAGCCGCAGCGCCCGCGTGCTCTTCGAAGGCTGCGTACGCGTGCCGGCAGACGCGCTGGACACCTGAGCGCCTGCGGCCGCCGGCGTGGTGAGGGAAGATCGCGCCGCCGATACCCGAAGAAAGACTCCGATATATGCCGCACCCATCCCTGAACTCCCCGCGCTCCCGCGCGCCGCGCGGCGGCTCCATCGCCCGGGAAGGCGCGCAGTGGGCGCGGGTGATCAAGAACGCCAACCTCTCCCTGGACTGACCCCGAACCATGACCACCACCAAGCAGAAACTCAAGCAGCTCGTCGAGGCCCGCCGCGGCGTCCTCGTCCCCGGCGCATTCAACGCCCTGTCGGCCAAGGTTGTCGAGGACCTCGGCTTCGAGGCCATCTACGTGACCGGCGCCGGCGTCACCAACATGTGGTTCGGCCTGCCCGACCAGGGCTTCATGGGCCTGGCCGAGATCGCCGACCACACGGCCCGCATCCGCGACGCGGTGGACGTGCCGCTGATCGTCGATGCCGACACCGGCTTCGGCAACGCGCTCAACACCTACCACACGGTGCGCACGCTGGAGCGCGCCGGCGCCGACTGCATCCAGCTGGAGGACCAGGTGGCGCCCAAGCGCTGCGGCCACTTCAGCGGCAAGGACGTCATCTCCACCGAGGAGGCGGTCAGCAAGATCAAGGCGGCCGTCGACGCGCGGCGCGACCCGGACTTCCTCGTCATGGCCCGCACCGACGCCGCGGCCACTCACGGCTGCGAGGCCGCGGTCGAGCGCGCCCAGGCATTCGCCGAGGCCGGCGCCGACATCCTGTTCGTCGAGGCCGTGACCCGGGAAGAGGAAGTGCGCGCGCTGCCGCAGCGCCTGTCCAAGCCGCAGCTCATGAACATGGTGATCGGCGGCAGGACGCCGATCTTCAACGCCCGCCAGCTCGGCGAACTGGGCTACGGCATCGTGCTCTACGCCAACGCCGCGCTGCAGGGCGCCGTGGCCGGCATGCAGAAGACGCTGGCGGTGCTGCGCGACACGCAGGAAGTGCAGGAGTCCAGCGGCCTCGTGGCGACCTTCGCCGAGCGCCAGCGGCTCGTGGGCAAGCCGCAGTGGGACGCGCTGGAAAAACGCTATACCTGACGCCCAGGAGGGAGTATAGGCCCACAGCGCCCGGATCTCAAGCACGCTGGCCAAGCACCCCAGGGGGTATATCAATCCCCATCGGCTGCGGCCTCGTCGCCGTAGTACTTCACTCCGATGCGGATGCGCTCGCGCCCGCTGGCCACGCGGTGGCGGTTCGTGTCGCGCAGCGAATAGACGCAGCCGCAGTACTCCTGCTGGTAGAAGTTCTCGCGCTTGCTGATCTCGATCATGCGGGCCGAGCCGCCGCCCTTGCGCCAGTTGTAGTCCCAGTACATCAGGCCCGGATAGCGCGAGGCCGCGCGGATGCCGCAGTCGTTGATCTGCTGCATGTTCTTCCAGCGCGAGATGCCCAGCGAGGAGGTCATCACCGCAAAGCCGTGCTCGTGCGCGTAGAGCGCCGTGCGCTCGAAGCGCATGTCGAAGCACATGGTGCAGCGCACGCCGCGCTCGGGCGCGTCCTCCGTGCCGCGGGCGCGCGCGAACCAGTCGTCGCGGTCGTAGTCGGCGTCGATGAACGGGATGCCGAATTTCTCCGCGAAGCGGATGTTCTCGTCCTTGCGCAGCTCGTATTCCTGGAGCGGATGGATGTTGGGGTTGTAGAAAAAGATCGTGTAGTCGATGCCCGAAGCCTGCATGGCCTCCATCACCTCGCCCGAGCACGGGGCGCAGCAGGAATGCAGCAGCACCTTGCGGTGGCCGCCGGGCAGGGGCAGGAGCTTGCGCTCCGGGGATGTCGTGGTGGTGGTGGTCATATCGCGAGTCCTCGCAGGAGGGGGGCGGCGGGATGGCGCGCGAGCTCGACGAAGGCCCGCAGGTAGTCGATCGCGATGTCGGCCTCGCGCGCGCCGAGGGAAATCTGCTTGGCGATGCCGCGCGGGCCGAGCCGCACCGGCACGACGTCGATTTTGCCCGCGTATTCCTCCACAAGCCAGCGCGGCAGCGCAGCCACGCCACGGCCGCTGGCGACCATCTGCAACATGATGTCCGTGGTCTCGATGGTCTTGTGGCGCCGCGGCGTGATGCCTTCGGGCAGCAGGAACTGGTTGTAGATGTCCAGCCGCTCGGTCGGCACCGGGTAGGTGATCAGCGTCTCCTGCGCGAGCTGGCGCGGCCGTGCGTAGGACACCTCCGCGAGCCGATGGCCGCGCGCCACGACCAGCACCTGCTCGTAGTCGAACACCGGCTCGAAGACTAGGCCCGGCTTAGCCAGCGGATCGGGCGTGACCAGCAGGTCGACCTCGTAGCCGAACAGCGCGCCGATGCCGCCGAACTGGAACTTCTGCTTCACGTCCACGTCCACGTCCGGCCACGCGGCCAGGTAGGGCGACACCACTTTCAGCAGCCACTGGTAGCACGGGTGGCATTCCATGCCGATGCGCAGCGTGCCGCGCTCGCCCGCGGCGAACTGGCGCAGCCGCTCCTCGGCCAGCCCGAGCTGCGGCAGCACGCGGTTGGCCACGGCCAGCAGGTACTGGCCGGCCTGGGTCAGCCGCAGGCTCCTGCCCTCGCGCAGCCAGATGGCGGTACCCAGCTGCTGCTCCAGCTTCTTCATGCTGTGGCTCAGCGCCGACTGGGTGACGTGCAAGACGTCGGCGGCGGCCGTCAGCGAGCCCTGTTTCTCGACCTCCTGCACGATGGCCAGGTGGATGCGCTCCAGCATATCTATGAACTCAACTCATGGATCATTGAAATAAGACCATTTTACGTAATGGTGCATCGTTCCTACCATCGCGCTTTATTCCTCATCTTCAGGGAGCGACGAGCCCATGACCACGATCCACAACCTCGGCTTTCCGCGCATCGGCGCCAGGCGCGAACTGAAGTTCGCGCTGGAGTCCTACTGGAAGGGCGAATCCTCGCGCGACGCGCTCCAGGCCACCGGCGCGCAGCTGCGCGAACGCCACTGGGCGCAGCAGGCCGGTCTGGACTGGGTGCCCGTGGGCGACTTCTCGTTCTACGACCAGGTGCTCGACGCCAGCTTCCTGCTCGGCAACCTGCCCGAGCGGGTGCGCGGCTTTCCCGGCGACGTGCTGGACAACTACTTCCGCGTCGCGCGCGGCCGTTCGGCGGCCCATGCCGACCAGGGCCACGACCACGCCGCCTGCGAAGGCGTGGCCGCCGGCGAGATGACCAAGTGGTTCGACACCAACTACCACTACATCGTCCCCGAGTTCACCGCCGCGACCGAATTCAGGCTCGACGCCTCGCGCCTGCTGGCGCAGCTGGCCGAGGCGAAGGCCCAGGGCGTAAAGGCCAAACCCGTGCTCATCGGCCCCGTCACCTACCTCGCCCTCGGCAAGGCCAAGGACGGCTCCGACAAGCTCGCCCTGCTGCCGCGCCTGCTGCCCGCCTATGCCGAGCTGCTCGACACGCTGGCCGCCCAGGGCGTGCAGTGGGTGCAGATCGACGAGCCCATCCTGGTGACGGAGCTGGACGCCGACTGGCAGCACGCCTTCAACACGGCCTACCACCAACTCAAGTCCAGCAAGGTCAGGATCCTGCTGGCGACCTACTTCGGCCAGCTGCAGGAGAACGCCTATCTCGCCGCCCACCTGCCGGTGGCCGGCATCCACATCGACGCGGTCAACGACCGCGACGGCGTGCTGCCGCTCATCAACCTGCTGCCCGCGCACAAGGTGCTGTCGCTGGGCGTCATCAACGGCCGCAACATCTGGAAGACCGACCTGCACGCGGTGCTCGACTGGCTGGAGCCGCTGGCCGTGCGCCTGGGCGAGCGGCTGTGGATCGCGCCGTCGTCCTCGCTGCTGCACGTGCCGGTGGACCTGGCGCAGGAACAGAAGCTCGACGCCGAGGTGAAGTCCTGGCTCGCATTCGCGTTGCAGAAGCTCGACGAACTGCGCGTGCTGGGCCGTGCGCTGCGCGAAGGCCGCGACGCGGTCCGGGCGGAACTCGCCGCCAACCAGGCCGCGCTGGCCGCGCGCCGCGCCTCGCCGCGCGTGACCAACCCGGCCGTGCAGGCCGCCGTCGCCGGCATCACCGCGCAGCTCGGCCGGCGCGCCCACGGCTATGCCGAGCGCGCCGCGAAGCAGTCGGCGCTGCTGCACCTGCCGGCCTACCCGACCACCACCATCGGCTCCTTCCCGCAGACCGGCGAGATCCGCCACGCGCGCAGCGAGTTCAAGGCCGGCCGCCTCGACGAAGCCGGCTACCGGGCCGCGATGCGCGCCGCGATCGAGCACAGCGTGCGCGAGCAGGAGAAGCTCGGCCTGGACGTGCTGGTGCACGGCGAGGCCGAGCGCAACGACATGGTCGAATACTTCGGCGAACAGCTCGAAGGCTATGCCTTCAGCCAGTTCGGCTGGGTGCAGTCCTACGGCTCGCGCTGCGTGAAGCCGCCGATCCTGTTCGGCGACATCCGCCGCCCGAAGGCGATGACCGTGGAGTGGATCACCTACGCCCAGTCGCTGACTGCCAAGCCCATGAAGGGCATGCTCACCGGCCCGGTGACGATCCTCAATTGGTCGTTCGTGCGCGACGACCAGCCGCGCTCGGCCTCGTGCCTGCAGCTGGCGCTGGCGATCCGCGAAGAGGTGCTGGACCTGGAGAAGGCCGGCGTGAAGATCATCCAGATCGACGAGGCCGCGCTGCGCGAGGGCCTGCCGCTGCGCCGCTCGCAGTGGAAGGAGTACCTGGACTGGGCCGTGGAGAGTTTCCGCATCACCGCCAACGGCGTGCGCGACGAGACGCAGATCCACACCCACATGTGCTATTCGGAATTCAACGACATCATCGCGTCGATCGCCGACATGGATGCCGACGTGATCACCATCGAGACCTCGCGCTCGGACATGGAGCTGCTCGATGCCTTCGAGCACTTCCAGTACCCCAACGAGATCGGCCCGGGCGTCTACGACATCCATTCGCCCAACATCCCGACGCAGCAGCACATCGTGCAGCTGATGCGCAAGGCCGCCGAGCGCATCCCGGCCGAGCGCCTGTGGGTCAACCCCGACTGCGGCCTCAAAACCCGCCAGTGGGCCGAGGTGATCCCGGCGCTGACCAACATGGTGGCGGCGGCGAAGACACTGCGCGGGGAAGCGGTGGCCGCCTGATCCGCTGTGCGGGAACGGAGGGCGCTTCGCCCCAGAACGTGGGAATGGATCCGGCTTCGCCCGATGGCCCGCCAGAACGCGGGCGATCAAGGTGCAAAGCGCAGACAGGGCTCGCGGCCACGGCGAGCGTCTGCAGAGACCAGCGGGCGTGGCAGGTTCGTTCGCACCTTCTCAACTCCCCGTCGACGCATGCCGCCGCAGCCCCGCGCCCCAGGCCGCGAACGCCAGCGCGAGGAAGGCGAAGCCCGCCAGCGGCGACACCCAACCGACCCAGCCCGGCGCGCCGAGCGGGTCGGCCCGCCCGAGGATCGCGAGCGCCGGGTAGTAGGCCACGGCCGCCAGCGGCACGGCGAAGGTCAGCAGCCGGCGAAACCAGCGCGCGTAGATCGCGAGCGGGAACTGGCCCGCCTCCACGCCGCCGTAGGTGAAGACGTTGGCGATCTCCAGGCTCTCGATCGTCCAGAACGCGAGCGCGCCCTGCAGCACCAGGATGCCGAGGAACAGCGCCACGCCGCCGGCCAGCGCGAACAGCGCGAGCGCCACGGCCGCCGGCGTCCACGCGATGCCGGCCTGCGCGGTCGCGAACGCGAGCACCGCCGCGGCCTGCAGCAGCCGGCCCGCGCGGCTGAGGCGCACGTCGTGCCCCATGAGCTGCAGCGCCACCGGGCGCGGGCGCAGCAGCAGCCGGTCGAACGCGCCGGTGCGCAGCAGCTCGGTGCCGAGCACGTCGAAGCCGCGGCCCAGCGCATCGGCCATGGCGAACATCGCATGCACCAGCCCGTAGAACAGTGCGACCTCGCCGATGCCCCAGCCCTGCAGCGCGCCGAAGCGGTCGAACAGCGCCCAGATCGCGACCACCTCGATGGCCGTGGCGAGGAACTGCCCCGCCGTCTGCAGCAGCGCCGAGGCCGGGTAGCGCGCCTGGCCCGCGAGCGAGGCGCCGGCGAGGCGGAAGAACAGCGTGAGGAAATCCATCGTTCACCCGCCTTGGATGTCCAGCCGCGCCAGCGTGCGCACGAGTGCCGCGTGCCCCAGCGCGACCAGCACCGCGATCCAGAACGCCTGCAGCGCGAGCCCGCCCACGGCCTGCCAGCCCGCGAGCTGGCCGAAGTAGAGGCGCACCGGAATGTCGAGCAGCCCCGCGAGCGGCTGCGCGAGCAGCGCGGCCTGCCAGGCGTCGGGCAGCAGCGCGAGCGGCAGCAGGATGCCCGACAGCACGATGACGGCCGGCACCGCGAAGGCGTTGATGCCGCGCGCATCGAGCGCGGCCGCGGCGGCCACGTTGAGCAGCATGACGAACGCGGCCGACAGCAGCAGCGCGAGCACCAGCGCCGCGGCGAAGGCCAGCGCCGCCGCGGCGCCCGCGGGCGGCTGCCAGCCCCACGCGCCGAAGCCCGCGAGCGGCAGCGCCACGGCCGCGAAGGCCAGCATCAGCAGCACGCGCGGCAGCGCGCGCGCCGCGATCCAGCCGGTGGTGCGCGCGAACCAGAACGCATAGGCGTCCACCGGCCGCAGCCGGTCGTAGGCCACCGCGCCGCTGCGCACGGCCTGCGCGACCTCCGGGTCGCCGAACCACGGCAGCAGCGCGAGCAGGTCCTGCGCGATCCAGGTGTAGGTGATCGCCTGGGCCAGCGGCACCGGCGGCGCCGCGCCGCCCGCATAGAACGCGGCCAGCACCATGACCTTGATGCCGCCCCACCAGCACTGCGTGGCGAAGCCGGCGAGCGCGGCCGCGCGGTACTGCAGCATCTGCAGGAAGCGTGCGGCGCAGGCCGCGGCATACGGGCGCCAGCGCGCCGCGCTCATCGGCACCACCCCCCGTAGAATACAGAGGGTATACGCCTGAAACGCTTTCCACATGCGCGCTGCAGCATGCTTACCCCAGGGGTATATGCCTCACTCGCCGGCATCGTGCAGCGCATAGAAGCGGGTGATGACCTCTTCGATCGGCAGCATCTCGATGCGGATGTCCTCCACCGCATGGGCCGCGGCCACCTGCGCGATCAGCGCCGGCGCGGGCACGGCCGCGGGGTCGAAGCCGAGCACGAGCCGCCGCTCCTCGCGTGCGCGCACCGCCACGCCCGGCAGCGCGATGTCGGCCGGCGCCGGCCCGGCGAAATCGACGACCAGCCGCCGCTCGGCCAGCACCTGCGCGCGCAGCGCATCGACCGGCGCATCGGCCAGCACGCGGCCGTGGCCGATCACGATCACCCGGCTGGCCAGCGCCTCGATGTCGTGCATGTCGTGCGTGGTCAGCAGCACCGTGGTGCCGCGCTCGCGGTTGGCGCGCAGCACGAAGTCGCGCACGGCGAGCTTGGACGGCGCGTCGAGCCCGATCGTCGGCTCGTCGAGGAACAGCGTGGCCGGCTCGTGCAGCAGGGCTGCCGCGATCTCGGCGCGCATGCGCTGTCCGAGCGAGAGCTGGCGCACCGGCTGCGCGAGCACGCCGTCGAGCCGCAGCAGCGCGACCAGCTCGTCGCGCGTGGCGCGAAAGCGCACCGGATCGACGCGGTAGATGTCGCGCAGCAGCGCGAAGCCCTCCTCCACCGGCAGGTCCCACCAGAGCTGGCTGCGCTGGCCGAAGACGACGCCGATGCCGGCCACGTGCCGCTCCCGGTCGGCGAACGGGTCGCGCCCGTCGACACGCACCGTGCCGCCATCGGGCCGCAGGATGCCCGAGAGGACCTTGATCGTGGTGGACTTGCCCGCGCCATTCGGTCCGACGAAGCCGAGCAGCTCGCCGCGCTGCAGCGCAAACGACACACCGGAGAGCGCGGCCACCGTGCGATGGCGCCGGTGCACCAGGCCTCGCACCGCGCCCCAGAGGCCGGGCGCGCGCTCGGCCACGCGGTAGGTCTTGACGAGGTTGTCGACGGCGATGTGGGGCGATGGCGGCATGGGGGCGCGGATGCTAGCAGAACCCGCGCCGGTGCGCCGCGGTCCCCTTCTTTCTCAGAGCGCGCTGATGACCGTGTTCGGCAGCAGGTCGCACAGCGCGTCGAGCTGGCCCGGCGCCTGCGCCAGCACCATCGCGAACAGGTCTTCCTGCGGATCGACGAGGAACACCGTGCCGCCCACGCCGCTCCAGCCGTAGCTGCCGGCCGAGGCCAGGCGCGGCGCCAGGCCCGCTTCGCGGCGCACCGCCACGCCGAGGCCGAAGCCATAGCCGGGCGGCAGCACGGCGCCGGGCGCCGGGATCGCGCCGAGATGGTCGGCCGTCATGAACGCGATGGTCTTGCGCCCGGCCAGGCGCAGGCCCGCATGCGTGCCCTGGCCGAGCAGCAGCGCGAGGAAGCGCGCATAGTCCTCGGCCGTCGACACCAGGCCGCCACCGCCCGACTCGAACGGCGCCGGCACGGTCACGTCGGCGAGCGCGATCGCGGCGCCGGTCTGCGGGTCCTGCGCGAACGGCTCGGCGATCCGGCCGTGGGCGCGCTCCGGCACGTGGAAGCCGGTGTCGCGCATGCCGAGCGGCGCGAGCACCATGCGCTGCAGCAGCGCACCGAGCGGCTCGCCGCAGACGGCTTCGAGCAGCGCGCCGAGCACGTCGGTGGCGCGGCTGTATTCCCAGGCGCTGCCGGGCTGGTGCGCCAGCGGCAGCGGGCCGAGCGCGGCAGTGAGCTGCGCGTTCGTCAGCGCGCGCGAGCCGATCCGCGCGGCCTGGTAGGCGTCCTGCACCAGCCCGGGCTCCCAGCCATAGCTCAGGCCCGCCGTGTGGCGCAGCAGGTCGTGCACCGTGGCGGCGCGCTGCGCCGGCACACGGCGGCCGTCGGGCAGCAGCACCTGCTGGTTGGCGAAGGCCTGCAGCCATTCGTCCACGCGCTGCGACAGCAGCAGCCGGCCCTGCTCCACCAGCATCAGCGCGGCCAGCGAGACGATCGGCTTGGTCATCGAATAGATGCGGAACACCGCGTCGCGCGGCATCGCCTCGCCGCCCGGCACGCGCGCGCCGAAGGTTTCGAAATAGGCGGTCTCGCCGCGGTGGTGGACGAGGGCGACGGCGCCGGGCAGCAGGCCGTCGTCGATGCGGCGGCGCAGCGCGGCGCCCAGGGGTGCGAAGGAAGGTGTGGGCATGAAGATCGTCTGTCAGGTGGGCGGGCGGCGCAGACGCACCATCATGGCTTATCCGTGACAGCCGCGCTGTTTGCCGCCGTTGCGCCCCGACATTGGCGGATCGCACGAGCGAATATGCATGGACGGTGGCGCGCCCGCGCTGCCAGGTTCAACAGGCTTCTGCCCGTTCCCCTTGCTGCCATGCCGTTGCCCGACGCCGCGCTCTTCGACCAGGTTTCCGACCCTCTGCGCGATGTGGCGCAACGCCTCGTGCTGCCACGCTTGCGTCGGCTGCGGGATGCCGACGTCGGCGAGAAAGCGCCAGGCGAGTGGGTCACGATCGTGGACCGCGAAGCCGAAGCCGCGCTGGCGGCCGTGCTGCCGCGGCTGCTGCCCGGCTCGCGCGTCGTCGCTGAGGAAGCTGTGGCAGCGCAGCCATCGCTTCGGGATGGTATGGGCCAAGGCTGGGTCTGGCTCGTCGACCCGCTGGACGGCACGGCGAACTTGGTGCGGGGTCACGATGACTTCGCCCTGATGGTCGCCCTGCTGCACAACGGCTTGGCGTGCGGCTCCTGGATCTTCGCGCCCGCGTCCGGCAGCCTGGCCGTGGCAGAACACGGCGCCGGCGCCTGGCTCGACGGTGCGCGTGTCAGCCAGCACCGGCGCAGCCGGCATTGACGACCCCGAGCTGGCCCGCGGCCGCTGGGCCTTTCTGCTGTACTGGCGCACGCTGCCGTGGGACCATGCGCCCGGCGTGCTGTTCATCGAGGGAGCCGGTGGGCATGCCGCAAGGCCCGACGGCAGCGCCTATCGGCCAGCCGATAAAGGTGCTGGCCTTCTCGTGGCACGTGATCGCGAGGTGCGGCAGGCAGTGCGCAACTGGTGGCCGGCACGCGGCGCACTCCATGCATACCCCCCAAGGTTATTGTCTACAGCGCTCTTCCAGCAAGCACTTTAACCACATACCCCCCATATTTTTGTCAGCAACTGCTGGTTGAAGGCTGTCTGCCCCGCCTGCCACTGCGGCAGATCGGCCGGCGCATGGGCCGTGTCCTGTCCGTCGCCGACGCTGAGCCAGCGCTTCCAGGCGGTGCGGTAGCGCCAGACCGAGACGTCGCCGGTCACGTCGCTGCCGACGATGCTGCCGCGCAGCGCGGCGATGACGGCGTCGCCATGGTGCGCCAGCAGCACGCCCTGGTCCCAATTCGTGCGCACCACGCCGGGCGCGAACGCGTCCTTGTCGATGCTGAGGTACGTGGGCTGCGGCTTCGCCGCCAGTTCATTGCACAGCGCGGCGACCAGCGCATCGCCGTCGGCGAAGCTGCGGAACGCGCGGCCCAGGCCGAGCCACTTCGCCCAGCCGGTGTCCACGCCGCAGCTCCAGTAGGTGAGCTTGCCGGCGCGCAGCGGGGTCAGGTAATTCTCCCAGGCATGGCCGCGGCCGATGTCGCCCGAGGTGATGCCGGCCACGTGCACGTGTGCCACCTGCGGCAGCAGGGCCACGCGGCGCACCCAGGAGCCGCAGTGCACGCCGAACGGGAAGCGCATGTTGTCCGGATGGTTGTCGAGCACGACGATGCGCAACGGGTGGCCCACGGTATGGCCGCGCGCGGCGATGCAGCGCGCGATCAGCGGCCAGCTCAGATGGTGGAAGTCGCCGCTGCCCAGGAAGACCGTGCCGTGGTCGGCGAACGCGGGCATGCGCGCATCCAGCTCGGCCGCGAAGGCGCGCATGCGCGGCAGGCCGCAGCCGAAGCGGATCGCTTCCTGCCACGCATCGGCGAGGGCGATGCGGCGCTCGCCGGGCAGCGCACCGACGGAGTGGTCGATGTCGAGGACGACGGGGCGGGCGATGCTCATGCCGCCTCCTGCGCATCGCGCCAGGTGCGGTCGGATTCGAAGCGGCCGGCGAACTTGCGTGCGAGTGCCCGCAGCACCGGGTTGCGCACATGGACCGCATGCCGCGTGAAGGTGAACTGCGCGCCCAGCTTGGCCTTGACCTCGGGGTCGGTCCAGCCGGCGATGTAGTGCGTGAGGCCGCGCTCCAGCGCGTATTCGAGGTTCACCATCCAGCTCACGAAGTACAGGTCGAGTTCGCGCGCATCCGGATAGGCCAGGCCGATGTACTTGTCCACCAGGCGGCCGCCGTGCTCGTAGCAGAGGTTCCAGCCGACCAACGCGCCGTCATTCGCATCATGGCTCGCGCGGCGGTATTCGAAGACGATGCCGCCGCTGCGCGCATCGCGCAGCACGGTGGCGAAGAAGGCGCGCGTGAGCCGGTCGAAGTGGACCTCGCTCTGCGCGAACACGCCCTGGTAGAGCACGTAGTACGCATCGACCGCCGCGTCGCTGGCGAAGGCCTCGCCGGTGGGCACCCGGCGCACCTGCACCTGGGCGCGGCTTCGGAGCTTGCGCTTCAGGTTCTTGCGGCGGCTGGTGGACAGGCGCGACAGGTAGCCGTCGATGCTGTCGAAGTCGATCGGCACATAGGCCAGCGCCTGGCCCTCGACCAGCACGCAGCCCTGCGCCGCGCAGGCCTGGGCCAGCGCCTCGGCATAGGCGTTGTCCTCCGCGCCGAGCAGCGGCGACTGCTGCGGCAGGTCCTTCACGATCGACAGCGGGTATCCGCGCCCGAGTCGCTGGCGCAGCGCGGCGGCCAGGGCCTCGGGCGCGACGCCGCGCGGCAGCGGCGCGTATTCGCTGACCGTGGTGCCCACGAAGGCGGTGCGCAGCCGCAGCCAGCGCGACCAGCGCGCGTAGAGCGGCAGCCGCGCGAGCTTGCGCTTGAAGCCGGCGTCGGCCGTGGTCAGCAGATCGAACGGCGCCGCGAAGGCCGGCGCCGGCAGGCCGGCCAACAGCGTGAAGCCCTCGGGCGGCTCGGCGGCGAAGGCGTCGAGCAGCGCGTCGGGCTCCAGCTGGTTGCGCCAGCGCATCAGGACTTTTTGGCGCGCGTGAGCAGCTGGTCGAGCAGCACCAGGGCTTCGTCGATCTCGCCGCGCGAGATCAGCAGCGACGGCGCGAAGGTGATGACGTTCTTGTAGTAGCCGCCCACGTCCAGCACCAGGCCGCGCTTCTGGCCACGGTACTCCAGCGTGCCTTCCAGGCCGATGTCGACCATCTTGTCGAGCAGCGCGCGGTTGGGCGTGAAGCCGTCGTCGGTGCAGATCTCGGCGCGCAGGGCCAGGCCCAGGCCGTCGACGTCGCCGATTTCCTTGTGGCGCTTCTGCAGCTCCTTCAGGCCATCGAGGAAGTAGGCGCCGCTGTCGCGCACCTGCTTGCCGAAGTCCACTTCGTGGGTCATCTTGAGCACTTCCAAACCCAGCGCGGTGCCGAGCGGGTTGGAGGCGAAGGTCGAATGGGTGGAGCCCGGCGGGAAGACCGTCGGGTTGATCAGCTCCTCGCGCGCCCACAGGCCGCTCAGGGCGTTGAGGCCGTTGGTCAGCGCCTTGGCGAAGACCAGCACGTCGGGCTGGACGCCGAAATTCTCGACCGACCACAGTGTGCCGGTGCGCCAGAAGCCCATCTGGATCTCGTCGACCACGAGCAGGATGCCGTGCTCGTCGAGCACCTTCTTGAGGCCCTTGAAGAAGTTCGGCGGCGGCACGACGTAGCCGCCGGTGCCCTGGATCGGCTCGACGTAGAAGGCCGCGTATTCGCACTGGTTGGTCTTCGGGTCCCAGATGGCGTGGTATTCGTTCTCGAACTTGCGGGCGAACTCGCGCACGATCTGCTCGGAATACTCCTCGGCCGTCATGCCCTTGGGGCGGCGGAACGGGTACGGGAACGGAATGAACTGCGCGCGGTCGCCGAAATGGCCGAAGCGGCGGCGGTAGCGGTAGCTCGACGTGATGCTCGATGCACCCAGCGTGCGGCCGTGGTAGCCGCCTTCGAACGCGAACATCAGGCTCTTGCCGCCGCTGGCGTTGCGCACGACCTTCAGCGAATCCTCGATGGCCTGCGCGCCGCCGACGTTGAAGTGCACGCGGCCGTCGCTGCCCCATTTGGCCTTGGCGTCCTCCGCGATGAACTTGGCGAGCTCGATCTTGGTCGGGTGCAGGTACTGGCTCGCGATCTGGGGCAGCGTCTCCAGCTGCTTCTTCATCACGTTCTCGAGCCGCAGGTTCTTGTAGCCGAAGTTCACGGCCGAGTACCACATCTGCAGGTCGAGGTACGGCGTGCCCTCGTCGTCGAACATGTAGCTGCCGTCGCAGCCGGTGAAGATCTTGGGCGGGTTCACATAGTGAACGGTGTCGCCGTGCGAGCAGTACTTCGCTTCGTCGGCCAGCAGTTGGGCGTGGTTCAGGGTCAAGGCGGGCTCCAGGATGCGCCCGACATCCGGGCGCGAGGTGGAGCGGAGTCTGCGGCGGCAACCTTGACCGGCTGTCGAGCGAATGTGGCGGTACTGTGGAGACGCCCGGCCGCCCGCCCCGGGGCGGGATTGACCAGGCCCGGCTCGATCAGCACTTTTCCCATGCGAAGGTCTGCTGTGCAAACGGGTGCACTCAAACCCGCACACGGCCGCCGCCCGAGGAGGAGCCGTGGCGGCGCGTCAGCCCTCGATGCGCTCCACCCGGCCCACGAGCAGGATGTACGACAGCGCGCCCAGCAGCGCCAGCGACGAGACGTAGATGATCGCCGGCGCGAAGCTGTCCTTGCTCACCAGCAGGCCGATGACGATGGGCGTGCAGATCGACGACAGGTTGCCGATGAAGTTGAACACGCCGCCGGTCAGCCCCAGCAGACGCGTGGGCGCCAGCGCCGACACCAGCGACCAGGTGATGGAGGCCAGGCCGTTGCCGAAGAAGGCGATCGCCAGGAAGAAGATCACCCAGGAGGTAGAGCCGGTGAAGTTGGCGCCGATCATCGCGGTGGAGATCAGCAGGCCCAGGATGATCGGCAGCTTGCGCGCCACGCCCAGGCTGGCGCCGCGGCGCACCAGGAGATCCGACAGCAGACCCGAGCACAGCACGCCGGCGAACGCCGCCAGGAACGGAATGGACGCCAGGAAGCCGGACTTGATGAAGTCCATGCCGCGGTACTTGACCAGGTACGTCGGGAACCAGGTCAGGAAGAACCACAGCGTCGAGGTCAGGCAGAACTGGCCGAGATACACGCCCCAGAGCTTGCGGCGCGACAGCACCAGGCCCAGGTCGTCCCAGCGAAAAGGGCTCTTGACCGAAGGGCCGGCGGCGCTCAGGTCGACGACGCCGCCGCCTTCCCGGATGTGGCGGATCTCCGCGGCGTTGGCCCCCTTGAACTGGCGCGGCTCGCGGTACACCGCGAACCAGACCAGGCCCCAGGCAATGCCCAGCAGGCCGGTCGCGACGAAAACCATGTGCCAGCCGTAGTGGTGCTGCAGCCAGGCCAGCACGGGCGTGAGGAACGCCAGGCCGACGAACTGGCCCGAGGTGTAGAAGCCGATGGCCGTGGCCCGTTCCTTTTCAGGAAACCAGGCGGTGACGACGCGGTTGTTGATCGGATAGGCGGGGGCCTCGAAGGCGCCGACGCACAGGCGCAGCAGCACCAGCGCGACGAAGCTGCCGGCAAAGCCCATGAAGAAGGTCGCGGCGGACCAGAGGATCAGCGCGGCCGCGTACAGCACGCGCGGCGCCACCCGGTCCACCAGCCAGCCGCCGGGAATCTGCATGGCCGCGTAGGTCCAGCCGAAGGCCGAGAGGATCAGGCCCTCCTGCACCGTGGTCAGGCCGAACTCGTCGCGCAGCGCGGTCGCGGCGATCGACAGGTTGCTGCGGTCGAGGTAGTTGATGACCACGGTGATGAAGAGCATCACCATGATGAGGTAGCGGCTGCGCGTGGCGCGCTCGCCGCGCTGCGGCGCAGCCGCCGCGTTCAGGGGAGTGGACATGGTCTTGTCTCCGGAAAAGGAAACCCGCACGGGAGAAGGCCGGCGGGCGCGGCAGGGTTCAGCGTGAAGGAAAGGCCGCCGCGCGCCGCGGCGGCCGGGACATCACCACTCGGCGAAGCTGCCGTCGGCATGCCGCCAGACGGGGTTGCGCCAGCGGTGGCCGACGGCGGCGCGCTCGCGCACGTATTCCTCGTTGACCTCGATGCCCAGGCCCGGCCCGGTGGGAATGTCCACCATGCCGTCGCGGTACGCGAACACCTCGTGGTTACTCACGTAGTCGAGCAGGTCGTTGGCCGCGTTGTAGTGGATGCCCAGGCTCTGCTCCTGGATGAAGGCGTTGTAGCAGTTCGCGTCGATCTGCAGGTTGGCCGCCAGCGCGATCGGGCCCAGCGGGCAGTGCAGCGCCAGGGCCACGTCGTAGGCTTCGGCCATGGCGGCGATCTTGCGGGTCTCGGTGATGCCGCCGGCGTGCGACGGATCGGGCTGGATGATGTCCACCCAGCCTTCGGACAGGATGCGCTTGAAGTCCCAGCGCGAGAACAGGCGCTCGCCCAGGGCGATCGGCGTGGAGGTCATCGGCGCCAGCTCCTTGAGCGCCTCGTAGTGCTCGGACAGCACAGGCTCCTCGATGAACATGAGCTTGTAGGGCTCCAGCTCCTTCATCAGCACCTTGGCCATGGGCTTGTGCACGCGGCCGTGGAAGTCCACGCCGATGCCCACGTTCGGGCCGACCGCGTCGCGCACGGCCTGCACGTTCTGCAGGCACTTCTCGACCTTGTCGTGGGTGTCCACGTACTGCAGCTCCTCCGTGCCGTTCATCTTGACGGCGGTGAAGCCGCGCGCCACCGCCGCTCTGGCCGCCGCAGCGGTTTCGGCCGGGCGGTCGCCGCCGATCCATGAGTACACGCGGATGCGGTCGCGCACGTTGCCGCCGAGCAGCTGCGATACCGGCTGGCCCAGGGCCTTGCCTTTGATGTCCCACAGCGCCTGGTCGATGCCGGCCAGCGCGCTCATGTGGATCGAGCCGCCACGGTAGAAGCCGGCGCGGTACAGAACCGTCCAGTGGTCCTCGATGTTGCGCGGATCCTTGCCGACGAGGTAGTCGGCCAGCTCGTCCACGGCCGCAGCCACGGTGTGGGCGCGCCCCTCGACGATCGGCTCGCCCCAGCCGGCGATGCCCTCGTCGGTCTCGATCTTCAGAAAGCACCAGCGCGGCGGGACGATGAACGAGGTGAGCTTGGTGATCTTCATGCGGAGGTCTCCGAAGGGGTTGCGGCGCGGGGGTAGGCCGCGCGCCATGCGGCCACGAAGGCGCGGGCGCGCTCACCCACGTCGGCAGCGCTGCGGCCGGGCTGGTACAGGGCCGAGCCGAGGCCGAAACCGGTGGCGCCGGCGGCCGCGTAGGCGGCAATGCTCTCGGGCACGATGCCGCCCACCGGGATCAGGCCCACGGGCGGGCGCAGGACCGCCCGCCACGCCTTGAGCGCCGGCACGCCGAGCTGCTCGGCCGGGAACATCTTGAGTGCGTCGGCGCCGGCGGCCAGCGCGGCATAGGCCTCGGTCGGCGTGGTCACGCCCGGCGTGCAGAACAGCCCGGCCGCCTTGGCGGCGCGGATCACGGCCGCGTCGGAATGCGGCATCACCACGATCTGGCCGCCGGCGGCGCGGATCTCGGCGCAGGCGGCCGGATCGATCACCGTGCCCGCCCCCACCAGGCAGCCGGCCGGCAGGCTATCGCGCAGGATGCGGATGCTGCCCAGCGGATCGGGCGAATTCAGCGGCACCTCGATGAGACGGAAGCCCGCGTCATGGAGCACCCGGCCCACGGCCTGGGCCTCGGCGGGCCTGAGCCCGCGCAGAATGGCGACGAGCCCGCAGTCGGCCAGCGCGGCCTGCAAGGCGGTGGGAGAGGAGGACATTTCGGTGGATCTCCACAAGTCGGGGGAAAGGGATGCGGCCGGCGTCACGCGGCCGCCAGGCCGGAGGCGACCGCCAGCTGCCAGAGGCCGCGTTCGGTCGCCCCGTGCACCCGCGCGGGGCGGCCCAGGCCGTTGCGCTCCAGCGCCAGGGCGTAGCGGTCGCACAGGGCGGTTTCGCCGCACAGCACGATGTTCGGCGTGCGGCCGCCCCCGGCGAGCGAGGCGGCCAGCGCGGCCACCTCGTGGCCGACCAGCAGGCCCGACAGGTAGTCGGCCTGGGCGCGGGCGCCCAGCTCGCCGGTAAGACCCAGCGTGCGGCAGCTGAAGATGGTGGACAGCACGCCCAGGCGGCCGGCCTGCGATCCGGCGACGTCGAGGCCGCGCGCGAAGGCCGCCTCGTCCGGGGGGCCGGCCTCCTGCATGGTGCGGCCCAGGATGGTGTGGCCGCGCAGGACCGCGTAGACCTCGCCGGTCATGAAGGTGTCGAAGTGCCGGACCTCGCCGGCACGCACGTCCACCCATTTGCTGTGGGTGCCCGGCAGGCCGATCAGCACGTCGCCGCCGGCGCGCGCCGGCGGCAGGCCCGCCAGCACGCCGGCGACCTGGGTCTCCTCGCCGCGCATGACGTTGGGCAGCGTGCCGCGGGCGATCAGGCCCGGAACGATGTGCAGCGGCGCGGCGTCGCCGCGCGGCACCCGCACCAGCTGCGCGGCCAGGCCGTCCAGCCGCGTCGGCAGGTCGAGGTAGGCCGCCTCGCGCCACCCCTGGGCGCTGCCCACCATGCCGCAGGCGATGACGGGCAGGCCCGGCTCGTCGCGCAGCCAGTCGCCGCAGGCGGCCTCGAAGGCGCGGTCGAAGCCTTGGGCGGGGTCCGCGTCGGCCGTGCCGCCCGGCGCCGGAGGCAGATGCATGATGCCCCAGGACAGACGCCGGCTTTCCAGCACGCGGCCGGCGGCGCCCATGCGGTAGGCGCGCAGGGAGGACGTGCCCCAGTCCAGGGCGATCAGGGTTGCAGTCATCGAGGATGCGTGTGTCTCGTCGTTTCGCGGCCGTCAGGCCGGCGGTGCGGGGGCGGATCCGCCGGCGGGCGAAGTCTACGCTCGCCCTCCCAATTTCTCAACATATAGTTTCTAATCCCACATATAGGGATAACGGATTTTCTACGGAGTATGCTTCGGCGCGCCGTCTTTTTCCGCCCCACCGCCACTTTGCCCATGCCTTCCGCCTCTCCGACCGATGCCGCCGCCCTCGCGGGTACCCAGACTCTCATGCGCGGACTCACCGTCGTGCAGGCGGTGGCCGATGGCGCCAGTGACCTCAAGGCGCTGTGCGCCGCCACCGGCATGGCCCGCAGCACCGCGCACCGGCTGGCGAGCCTGCTGGTGCAGGAGCGCTACCTGCGGCTGCTGCCGGGCACCGGCTATGCGCTGGGCCCGCAGCTGATCGCGCTCGGCTTCCAGGCCCGCGAGGGCCTGGCGCTGGTGGACGTGGCACGCGGCTACCTCGACGAACTCGCCCGCCACACGGGCGACACGATCCACCTCGTGGAGCGCGACGGCGACGAGGCGCTCTACATCGAGAAGATCGCCGGCACCCGCGGCCTGCAGATGCGCTCGCGCGTGGGCCAGCGCATGCCGCTGGCCTATACCGGCGTGGGCAAGGCGCTGCTGCTGGACGACGGCGAAGCCGAGTGGAAGCGGCTGTACCAGGCCGGCAGCGCGGCGGTGCCGCAGGCGGCCCGCCGGCTGACCTGCACGGCCTTCGTGCGCCGCATGCGCAGCTATGCCGCCGGCGGCTATGCCTACGACCTGGAGGACAACGAGCCTTCGATCCGCTGCGTGGCCGCGCCCATCCGGGGGGCCGACGGCGCCATCGCGGGCGGCCTCAGCGTGACGAGCACCGTGCCCTACCTGTCGCTGGAGCGCATGGAAGAGCTGCGTCCGCGCGTGATCGCCGCGGCCGCGGGCATCTCGATGGAAATGGGCTGGCGGCCGCCGCGCTGACGGCCTGCCCGCGGCTCACCGCCGCACGTCCAGCGTCGCGTCGCAGCCGGTGCCGGCCGCGAGCCAGCGCCAGCGCGCACCGAGCACCCCGGCGCGGCCATCAGTGCGGCCGGCGTGCGAGGACGTCGTCGCGCGGGCCGGCGTCGACCACGCGGCCGGCCTCCACGACGACGACGGTGTCGAAGCGCGCGAGCAGGCTCGGCCGATGCACCGAGGCGACGATGCAGGCCGACGGAAACGCCGCGACCATGCGGTCGAACACGCGGCCCTCGGCCTGCGGGTCGAGCGCGCTCGTGGGCTCGTCGAGCAGCAGCAGCGAGCTGCCCCGCGCCGCCAGCGCGCCGCGCGCCAGGGCCAGCCGCTGGCGCTGTCCGCCCGAGAGGTTGCCGCCGCGCTCGTTGCGCCCGCTGGCGAGCCCCTCGGGCAGGCGCTGCAGCACCTCGTCGAACACGCCGGTGTGCACGGCCGACTGCAGCGCGGCCGCGTCGGCCGGTTCGCCGAACGTGAGGTTCTCCTCGACGCTGGCTTCGAACACCTCGGCCTCCTGCGGGATCAGCGTCGCCAGCGTGCGCAGTTCGGGCCACTCCACCACGGCACCGTCGCGCAGCAGCTCGCCCTGCTGCGGCAGGTAGAGGCCGGCCAGCGTGCGCAGCAGCGTGCTCTTGCCGCCGCCGCTCGGGCCGATCAGCGCCACGCGCGTGCCGCGGCGCAGGACCAGATCCACGCCGTGCAGGCCGCCGCGCGCGTCGTCGGCATAGCGCCAGGTGGCGCCGCGCAGCGCCAGCGTCTGCCAGGGCGCATCGGCCGCCACGGCGGGCACGGCCGCATCCGGGTCGCCGGGCGCGGCCCAGACCGGCTCGGCGCTGCCATAGTCGGTGTGCATGCGCGCGAAGCTCTGGAAGTTCGACGCCATCGCGCCGACGACCGACGCGGCCTGCTGCGCGTACTGGTAGATCATGAACACGGTGCCCAGCAGCACGGCCTGGCCCGGCGCGCGGTGCTGCAGCACATAGACCACCACCAGGATCCAGGTGAGCCCCATGCCGAGCAGGTCGACCGCGAACCATTTGCCTTCGTTGACCATGACCGCGCGGCGCAGCGGCGCCATCACCGCGGCCATGCGCCGGCCCAGCAGCCTGCGCGAGGCGGCCTGCAGCCGCAGGCCGATCACCGTGCCGGCGTTGCCGACGAAGTCCAGCAGCGCGGCGGCATAGCGGCGCTCGGCGTCGTTCTCGGCGCGGGCCAGCTGCATCAGCGTGCGGTCGAAGCGCAGGATGATCAGCGCGATCACCACGTAGCCGCTGATCGCGATCGCGCCGCTGGTGCGCGACAGCAGCGCCAGCGCGACCAGCGGGCCGACGAAGTTGAAGACGCTCTGCAGGTAGCCGAACTGGTTCTGCGCGAAGTCCGACAGCGCCCGGCTGGCCTGCACCACGCGGTGCTGCAGTTCGCCCGAATGCCGGCCGTCGCGCCAGGCCAGCGGCGCGGAGGCGATGCGCGCATAGAGCTGGTCGGCCAGCCGCTCGCGCACCCGCACGCCCACGTTGCGCTCCAGCACCCGGCCCGGGCCGTGCAGCAGCCACGACAGCAGGTAGATGCCGATCAGGTAGACGATCCAGCGCCCGGCCGTGGCCATGCTGCCCTGCTGCAGCGCGTTGATGGCCTGGGCCGCGAGCCACGGCATGGTCAGCCGCAGCAGCTGCGCGGCCGACAGCAGGCCGGCCGCGCCGAGCAGTTGGGCGCGTGCGCCGTGCGCATGGCGCCAGAGCGCGCGGTACAGATCGCGCGCCGCGCTGCCGAGGCCGATGGCCGGCGGGCGTTCCACGGGTTCCGTCATGCAGGGGGCACTCTTTCGGGCCGCGGCGCGGGGCCTTCGGCATGGCGCAGGTCCACATGGGCCCGCAAAAAATCGAGCACCGCGCGCGTGCGCGGCGGCAGCCGGTCGGGCCGGCCGAGATAGACCGCGTGGATCGGCTCCAGCTCTACAGCGTCGAAGTCCTCGAGCAGCGGCACGAGCCGGCCGGCGCAGAGGTCGTCCCAGGCGTGGAACAGCGACAGCCGCGCGAGCCCCGCGCCCGCGACCGCCAGATTGCGCAGCACCTCGCCGTCGTTGACGCGCACCGTCTCGCCGACCGCGACCTCCACGCGCCGCCCATCCACCGAGAACGGCCAGTGCGGCACGGCGCGCCGGTAGTTCCAGCCGAGCCGCAGGTGGCCGCGCAGCTCGTCCGGATGGCGCGGCACGCCGCGGCGCGCGAGATAGTCCGGCGCGCCCACGACCACCTGCCGCGTTCGGCCCAGCAGCCGGGCCACCATGTCCGAGGCGGGCAGCCGGCCCCAGCGGATCGCGATGTCCACGCCGCCGGCCAGCAGGTCCACCACCTGGGCGGTGAAGTCCAGGTCCAGCCGCAGCCCCGGATGCGTCTCCAGCAGGCGCCCCACGAGCGGCACCAGCAGCCGCTGGCCGGTGGACGTGCTGGCGCTGATGCGCACCAGGCCGCGCGGCGCGCTGCGCGCGGCCACCGTGGCCTCGGCCTCGTCAAGGTCGGCCAGCACGCGCTTGCCGCGTTCGTAGAGCTCGACGCCCTCGGGCGTGAGCTGCACCCGCCGAGTGCTTCGCTGGAGCAGCCGCACGCCGAGCCGCGCCTCCAGCCGCGACATGGTCTTGCTCACGGCCGAGGGCGACACGCCGAGCCGGCGCGCCGCGGCCGACAGGCTGCCGTGCTCGGCTACGAGCACCAGCGCCTCGATCTCGGCGGTGCGGTTGATGTCGGCGCCCGAAGGCGGCGTGGCGGCGTCTGTCGTCATGGGAAGCGGCGCAACCTGTGCCCTGGGGGCACAGCTGCATTTCCATTATTCCATCTACACACGGCGCGGCCGGTGCGCCACATTCCTGCACTCACCGAACACGCAAGGATGCATTCCATGCCGCTTTCCCTTCTGGCCCTCGCGGCCGGTGCCTTCGGCATCGGCACGACCGAATTCATCATCATGGGCCTGCTGACCCAGGTCGCCGGCGACCTGCACATCTCGATCCCCACGGCCGGCACGCTGATCTCGGGCTATGCCTTCGGCGTGGCCGTCGGCGCACCGGTGCTCACGCTGGCCACGCGCCGCTGGCCGCGCAAGCACCTGCTGCTGGCGCTGATGCTGATCTTCATCGCCGGCAACGCCGCTGCCGCGCTCGCGCCCGGCTACGGCTGGCTGCTGGCCGCGCGGGTGCTGACCTCGCTGACGCACGGCACCTTCTTCGGCGTGGGCGCCGTGGTGGCGACCGGGCTGGTGCCGCAGGACAGGCGCGCCTCGGCCATCGCGCTGATGTTCTCGGGCCTGACGCTGGCCACGCTGCTCGGCGTGCCGGCCGGCGCCTGGATCGGCCAGCATTTCGGCTGGCGCACGGCGTTCTGGGCCGTGGCCGCCGTCGGCGTGGTCGCGTTCGCGATCCTGGCCGCCTTCGTGCCGCGCGACCGCGCCCGGCCGCAGCCGGTGCCGCTGCGGCAGGAGCTGGCCGTGCTGCGGCGCGGGCCGGTGTGGCTGGGCCTGGGCATCACCGTGTTCGGCTTCGCAGGGGTGTTCGCGCTCTACACCTACGTCGAGCCACTGCTGACCCGGGTCACCGGCATGGGCGACGGGCTGGTGGCGCTGACGCTGCTGCTGTTCGGCGCAGGCCTCGCGGCCGGCAACCTGCTCGGCGGCAGGCTGGCCGATCGGGGCGTGGTGCGGGCGCTGCTGCTGTCGGTCGGCACGCTGATGCTGGTGCTCGCGGCCGGGCGCTGGGCCTTCGGCACGCCGGCCGTCGCCATGGCCTATGTCGTGCTGCTCGGCACCGTGGCCTTTGCCACCGTCGCGCCGATGCAGATGCGCGTGCTGCAGCAGGCCGGGCCGGACGGTGCCAACCTGGCATCGAGCCTCAACATCGCCGCCTTCAACCTCGGCAACGCGCTCGGCGCCTGGGCCGGCGGGCTGGTGCTGGCTCGTGGCCTCGGCCTGCTGTCCACGGCCTGGGCCGCGGCCGCACTGACCGCCGTGGGCCTGCTGCTGGCGCTGGGGAGCCGGCGCCAGCCGGCCGGCGGCTCGGCGGTGGCAGCCTGCGCCTGACCCGATGCAGGGTGCTGGCCACCTGATCGCAGCCGAAATCCGGCACGGCACCCGGGACGCGCACGCCTGCCAGCGGGAGCGAAGGACCTTCGACGCCTTCGCCCCGAGGCATGTTCAGAAAACCGAGGCCTGGGGATCCAGCAGGGCAGCGATCTCGTCGACCACCGTCTGCACCGGCCGGTGCGTGACCACCTTTCGGACAGGCAGATCCGCGTAGAGCGCGAAGCGCGTCCGGATGACGCGCTCTTCGCGCTCCGGCGTGCGGACGAAGGGCAGCGGCCGTTGCAGCTGGCGGCGCACGATCTCGGAAACACAGGCTTCCAGATCGAGCGACGGCAGCAGCACGAATGCCCGGGCGTCCGATACGATCTGCCGGCGGATCGCGGTGTACGCAGGATGGATGCCGTCGCGGTACGTCATGAACCCCGACGACAGTGCCAGGACACCGTACGGAGCAGGCGCATCGCACAACGCCAGATACGCCTGCACGTTCTCGGCGGCGTAGGCGTCATAGCCTCGCTTGCCGATGAAATCGGCGATGTCGCCATTGCGGGCGATGAACTCGGCATCCAGGTCGCCGAAACGGGCCTGGAGGCGGTTCGCCAGCGCAGCCCCGGCGGTGGTCTTGCCGGCACCACCGGGCCCGATGAGCCGGACCGGCGTCATGCCGTTTCCCGAGCCAGCACCGGCGCCAGCGCCACCCCCGTGTGCGTGCCGAGCCGCACCACGTCCTCCGGCGTCGCCGTCGCCACCACGCGCCCGCCGCCGGAGCCGCCCTCGGGCCCCAGGTCGATGATCCAGTCGGCCTCGGCGATCACGTCGAGGTCGTGCTCGATCACGACGACGCTGTGGCCGCCCGCGACCAGCCGGTGCAGCACGCGGATCAGCCGCTCCACATCGGCCATGTGCAGGCCGACCGTGGGTTCGTCCAGCACGTAGAGCGTGTGCGGCGCCCTGTTGCCGCGCCGCGTCACGTCGTCGCGCACCTTGCTGAGCTCGGTCACGAGCTTGATGCGCTGCGCCTCGCCGCCCGAGAGCGTCGGGCTCGGCTGGCCCAGCGTGAGGTAGCCGAGCCCCACGTCGTGCAGCAGCTGCAGCGGGTGCGCGATGGCCGGCATGCTCGCGAAGAACCCGACCGCCTCGTCCACCTCCATGCGCAGCACGTCGCCGATGCTCTTGCCGCGCCAGGTCACGGCCAGCGTCTCGGGGTTGAAGCGCGCGCCGTGGCAGGCCTCGCAGGGCACCTTTACGTCGGGCAGGAAGCTCATCTCGATCGTGCGCACGCCCTGCCCTTCGCAGACCGGGCAGCGACCCTCGCCGGTGTTGAACGAGAAGCGGCCGGGGCCGTAGCCGCGGGCCTTGGCCTCCAGCGTGTCGGCGAACAGGCGCCGCACCGTGTCCCAGAAACCGATGTAGGTCGCGGGGCAGGAGCGCGGCGTCTTGCCGATCGGCGTCTGGTCCACTTCGAGCACGCGGTCCACGGCCTGGTAGCCGTCGAGTGCGTCGGCGCCGCTCCAGGCCGGGTGCCGGCCGGCGTCGTCGGCGTCGCGGCCGGCCTTGGTGCTGCGCTGTTGCACGGCCGCGGCCACGTTGGCCAGCAGCACGTCGCGCGCCAGCGTGGACTTGCCCGAGCCGCTGACGCCGGTGATGGCAACCAGGCGGCGCAGCGGCAGGTCGACGTCGATCGATTGCAGGTTGTGCAGTTGCGCGCCGCGCAGGGCGATCCAGTCGAGCTCTTCCCCCGTGACCGCGCGGCGCGGCTGCAGCGGATGGCGCATCGCATGCAGCAGGTAGCGGCCGGTCTGCGATGCGTCGGCCGCGGCTTCGATCTCGGCGACCGTGCCCTGCGCGACGACGCGGCCGCCGCGCTTGCCCGCGCTCGGGCCGATGTCGATCACGTGGTCGGCGCGGCGGATGGTGTCCTCGTCGTGCTCGACGACGACCAGCGTGTTGCCCTTGTCGCCGAGCGTGTGCAGCGCGTCGAGCAGGATGCGGTTGTCGCGCGCATGCAGGCCGATCGTGGGTTCGTCGAGCACGTAGCACACGCCCTGCAGATTGCTGCCGAGCTGCGCCGCGAGCCGGATGCGCTGCGCCTCGCCGCCCGAGAGCGTGGGTGCGCCGCGGTCGAGCGTGAGGTAGCCCAGGCCCACGTCTTCGAGGAACTGGAGCCGGCTGCGGATCTCGGGCAGCAGGTCGCGCGCGATGTCGCGGTCTCTTTGGGTCATGCGGCCGTCGAGCGCGAGCCCTTCGGCCCACAGCCGCACGTCGCGCACCGACAGGCGGGCGATGTCGGTGATCGACACGCCGGCGAACTTCACCGCCCGCGCGACCGCATTGAGCCGCGTGCCCTCGCAGGTGGGGCAGACCTGGTCGCCCACGTCCTCCGCCTCGGGCTCGGCGAAGGTCTGCTCGCGGCCGCGGCTGTCGTCGGCCTGCACCGAGTCGTCGAACACCTTGCGCTGCTCGCGCGTGAGCTTCACGCCGGTGCCGACGCAGTCCGGGCACCAGCCGTGCTTGCTGTTGTAGGAGAACAGGCGCGGGTCCAGCTCGGCATAGCTGGTGTCGCAGACCGGGCAGGCGCGCTTGGTCGAGAACGCGTGCAGCGTGCCGATGCCGGCCGTGGGCGTGCCGGCCTCGATCGCCGCGCCCAGGCCGTCGAGGTCGCTGAGCACATGGACCACGCCCTTGCCGTGGTCGAGCGCGGTCGCGAGCGCCTCGCGCAGCGCGGCCTCGTTCTCAGGCGTGACGTCGAGGCTGGCCACGGGCAGCTCGACCGTGTGTTCCTTGAAGCGGTCGATGCGCGGGAACTTGGTGGTCGGCAGGAATTCGCCGTCCACCCGCAGGTGGCTGTAGCCGCGCGGACGGGCCCAGTCGGCCAGCTCGGTGTAGACGCCCTTGCGGTTCATCACCAGCGGCGCGAGCAGGCCGATGTGCCGGCCGCGGAAGCGCTTGAGCAGTTGGGCGGCGATGCTCTCGGGCGTCTGCGGCTGGACCGCGGCCCCGTCGTGGATGCAGTGCTGGATGCCGAGCTTGACGTAGAGCAGCCGCAGGAAGTGCCAGACCTCGGTCGTGGTGCCGACCGTGCTCTTGCGCCCGCCGCGCGACAGCCGCTGCTCGATCGCGACCGTGGGCGGGATGCCGTAGACCGCATCGACCTCGGGCCGGCCCGCCGGCTGCACGATGCTGCGCGCATAGGCGTTCAGCGATTCGAGGTAGCGGCGCTGGCCTTCGTTGAACAGGATGTCGAATGCCAGCGTGGACTTGCCAGAGCCCGACACGCCGGTCACCACGTTGAACTTGCCGCGCGGGATCTCGACGGTGACGCCCTTGAGGTTGTGCTCGCGCGCGTTGACGATCTGGATACTCTCGGGGAGGATGCTCCTGTTGCGCTTGGCCACCGCGCGCTGCAGCGGTATACCCTCCTCTACCGCTGGGCTCGCGCCGACACCGAGCGCCCGTTCGTACTCGCGCAGCGCGCGGCCGGTGTGCGAGCGCGGATGCGCGCGCAGGTCGGCCGGCGTGCCGGCCGCGACGAGTTCGCCGCCCGCGTCGCCGCCCTCGGGGCCGAGGTCGATGAGCCAGTCGCTGGCGCGGATCACGTCGAGGTTGTGCTCGATGACGACCAGCGAATGCCCGGCTTCGAGCAGCCGGCGCAGCGCGCGCATCAGCTTGGCGATGTCGTCGAAGTGCAGGCCGGTCGTCGGCTCGTCGAACAGGAACAGCGTGCCCTTGCGCGCCACGGCCTGGCGGCTCGACGTGGCGCTCTTCGCGGCCTCGGCGAGGAAGCCCGCGAGCTTCAGGCGCTGCGCCTCGCCGCCCGAGAGCGTGGGCACCGGCTGGCCGAGCTTCACGTATTCGAGGCCCACGTCCACGATCGGCTGCAGGGCGCGGATCACCTCGCGGTCGGTGTGGAACAGCGCGGCGGCCTCGCTGACCGTCAGCTCCAGCACGTCGGCAACGTTGAGCGTCCTGCCGCCGCGCTCGATCGTCACTTCGAGGATCTCGTCGCGGTAGCGCCTGCCGTCGCAGTCGGGGCAGCGCAGGTACACATCGGAGAGGAACTGCATCTCCACATGCTCGAAGCCCGAGCCGCCGCAGGTCGGGCAGCGCCCGTCGCCCGAGTTGAAGCTGAACTTGGCCGCGGTGTAGCTGCGCTGGCGCGCCACCGAGGTGGTCGCGAAGATCTCGCGCACGGCATCCCAGGCGCCGACGTAGCTCACCGGGTTGGAGCGCGCGGTCTTGCCGATCGGCGACTGGTCCACGTAGACCACGTCGGAGAGAAAGTCGGCGCCGAGCAGCCGGTCGTGCGCGCCGGGCGACTCGGTCGCCTTGCCGAAGTGGCGCAGCAGCGCCGGCGCGAGCACGTCCTGGATCAGCGTGGACTTGCCCGAGCCGCTGACGCCGGTGACGGTCACGAGCCGCTGGAGCGGGAAGTCGACCGACACGTCCTTCAGGTTGTGCTCGCGCGCGCCTTCGAGGATCAGGCGCGGCGTGGCATCGGTCACCGGGCGTTGCAGGCCCAGGCCGATCTGCTGGCGCCCGCCCAGGTAGGCGCCGGTCAATGTGTCGGCCGTGCGCAGTTCGTCGGGCGTGCCGTCGAATACGATCTGGCCGCCGCGCTCGCCGGGCGCCGGGCCCATGTCGATCACGCGGTCGGCCGCGAGCATCACGGCCGGGTCGTGCTCCACCACGACCAGCGTGTTGCCGGCGTCGCGCAGGCGCTGCATCGCCTCGGTGATGCGGTCCATGTCGCGCGGGTGCAGGCCGATGCTCGGCTCGTCGAGCACGAACAGCGTGTTCACCAGCGAGGTGCCGAGCGCGGTCGTCAGGTTGATGCGCTGCACCTCGCCGCCCGACAGTGTGCGGCTCTGGCGGTCGAGCGTGAGGTAGCCGATGCCGACCTCGTGCAGGTAGCGCAGGCGCGTGGTGATCTCTTCGTGCAGCAGCTTGAGCGCCTGCTGTTCGCCCGCATCGCCGCCGGCCTGCGCGCCGACCGCGACGCGGTCGAAGAAGCGCCGCAGCCGCTCGATCGGCAGCAGCATCAGGTCGTGCAGGCACAGGCCCGGCAGCGCTCCGAGCTGGTCGCGCGACCACTGCACACCCACCGGCAGGAAGCGCTTCCCGGGCGCGAGCACCGCGTCGGCGTCTTCCTTCGAGCCGATGCGCCAGAGCAGGCTCTCCAGCTTGAGGCGCGCGCCGCCGCAGGTCGGGCACGGCGTGTAGCTGCGGTATTTGGACAAGAGCACGCGGATGTGCATCTTGTACGCCTTGCTCTCCAGGTAGCCGAAGAAGCGGCGGATGCCGTACCACTGCTTGTTCCAGTTGCCTTCCTTGAAGTTCGGCGTGCCTTCGATCACCCAGTCGCGCTGGGCGTCGGTGAGCTTGGCCCAGGGCGTGTCGCGCGGGATGCCGGCGGCCTCGGCATGGCGCATGAGGTCGTCCTGCGCCTCCTTCCACGCCGGCGTCTGGATCGTCTTGACCGCGCCGGCGCGCAGCGTCTTCTTGTCGTCGGGGATGACCAATCCCCAGTCCACGCCGATCACGCGGCCGAAGCCGCGGCAGGTCTCGCAGGCGCCGACGGGCGAGTTGAACGAGAACATCGACGGCAACGGCTCGGCATAGCGGCGGTCGCTCTCGGGGCAGTGCAGGCCGGTGGAGAACTTCCAGATGTCCGGTTCACCGTCCTCGCGCAGCCGGTAGACCGTGAGCCGGCCCGCGCCGCGCTTCAAGCCCACCTCGATCGCCTCGATGACGCGGGCGCGTTCGGCCGTGCCGACGCGGAAGCGGTCGGCCACCACATCGAGCACCTTGCGCGGCCCGGTCGGCGTGGCGACCTCGCGCTCGGCCTGCACCCGCGTGAAGCCGCTGGCCGACAGCCACTGCTCGACCTCCTCGGGCGTCGACGAGCCGGGCAGTTCGACCGGGAATGTCAATACTACCCGGGGGTCACCCTCGGCGCGGACGTGTTCCGCAAGCGTTGCGTAGATGGTGTCGGGAGTATCGTGGCGCACCGGCAGCGCGGTGTCGGCATCGAACAGCTGCGCCGCGCGCGCGAACAGCAGCTTCAGGTGATCGTTGAGCTCGGTCATCGTGCCGACCGTGGAGCGCGAGGAGCGCACCGGGTTGGTCTGGTCGATCGCAATCGCGGGCGGCACGCCTTCGACCTTGTCGACCGCGGGCTTGTCCATGCGGTCGAGGAACTGGCGCGCGTAGGCCGAGAAGGTCTCGACGTAGCGCCGCTGCCCTTCGGCATAGAGCGTGTCGAACACGAGGCTGGACTTGCCCGAGCCGCTGGGCCCGGTGACGACCGTGAGCTCTCCGGTCTGGATGTCGAGGTCGAGGTTCTTGAGGTTGTGCTGGCGTGCGCCTCGGATGCGGATGGAGCCCTGGGTCATAGGGAGGTCATGTGGGGGGCGAGGCGAACAATTCTAGGGAGGCCCTCCGCTACGGCAGTGACAGGATACGCGCCGCCGCCCCATG
>WNDY01000089.1 GCA_009914555.1 Xylophilus sp. | reverse complement strand
GTCGCCTACCGCCGCAGGAACATCATCGAACGCGCCTTCTGCCGCCTCAAGGACTGGCGGCGCGTCGCAACCCGATATGACAAGCTTATGATCAACTTCGCAGCAACATGCTACATCGCAGCTATCGTCACTTGGTGGCTCAATTAAGTCTGGAGCCTAGAGGACTTGTTCAAGTTTATTAAGCCGTGAACTCATAATTCGAAATCAGCTGTTGCGGATAATACGGATAAGGCGCTAGATTTGCGCAATGAAAACTGACCTTGTAATAGATAATATGCTCTCAGGCACGGGCGTGCGAGATACGATCGTGGGTGGATACATCGCGCCGGATGCCATAGGACTGTAGATTCAGCTGATTGCCGATATAACTACTTGGCAGCGAAGATATGAAGAAGCGTAATTTGCAGGATTTCCCGCAAACACCTAGCGCGGAAACTTGAGCCCAAGATTCTGCCGCAGTGTCTTGCCCTCGTATTCTGTCCTGAAGCGACCACGTCGACGTAGTTCCGGAACGACAAGTTCAATGAAGTCTTTCAGGCCTCCAGACGCAATCGGTGGCATGATGTTGAAGCCGTCCGCCCCAAAATTGTCGAACCGCTCTTCCATCACATCTGCAATGTGCTCCGGTTTTCCAACGACTTGCCAATGCCCCCGTGCCCCAGCGATGCGCAAGTACAGCTGTCGGATAGTCAATTGCTCGCGGCGGGCCAGTTCAACGATTAGTGTCTACCTGCTCTTAGTCCAGTTGGTTTCTGGCATATCCGGGAGCGGACCATCCAAGAGGTAGCCGGAAAGATCGAAACCACCAGAGAATCTGGACAAGAAGTCCAGGCCCACATCGGGTTGAACAAGAGCCTGCAGCTCCTCGAACTTCTCATCGGCTTCCGCTTGGGTCTTTCCTACAACCGGAAATATTCCCGGCATAATCTTCAGATCGTCATCGGAGCGTCCGTATTTGAGCAATCGCCCTTTCACGTCCGAATAGTACCGAGTAGATTCCTCAAGCGTGATTTGGGCCGCAAACACAAGCTCCGCCGTCCGCGCAGCCAGCTCCTTGCCGGGCTCCGAGGCACCAGCCTGAACAAGCACAGGGTGTCCTTGCTCTGATCGTGCCACGTTCAATGGACCGCGTACCCTGAAGTGCTTTCCACGGTGATCCAACGTCCGCACCTTGTCTGGATGGAAATATTCGCCCGTCTCCCTGTCTCGGATAAATGCGTCATCGTCCCATGATCGCCAGAGGTCAAGCACAACGTCAGCGAACTCCTCGGCACGCTCGTAGCGATCGGCATGAAGTATCTGGCCATCATGTCCGAAATTAAGGCTCGCCTTGGGATCTGGCGAAGTGACCAGGTTCCAACCAGCACGGCCGTTAGAGAGACGATCGAGAGATGCGAACTGCCGAGCTAGGTTGAAGGGTTCGGTATAAGTAGCCGAAGCAGTCGCTATTAGACCGATGTTATTCGTCACAGCGGCAAGGGCGGACAGCAGCGCGATGGGCTCGAATGGAAGCACCCCATTGTGCGCTTTCCGACTGGCGGCCGCCAGCTTTTCCAATCTTACCTCCAGGCTGTCAGCCAGGAAAACTGCGTCAAACTTTGCATCTTCCGCCATACGGGTGAGAGCAACATAATCGGCAAGCTCGGTCCCCTGCATTGCTTCCTTGTGTCGCCATGCCGCCACATGATGACCGGTAAACAGCAAGAAGGCACCAAGTTTCATTTGGTCTTTGCGCTTTGTCATAGCTATTTCGCCAAGCTGATGAGTGGAACGTGGTCGGTCGTTGGGAGCTGCAAGGCTGCCTCAAGCAATTGCCGGGTATAGGAATGGGAAGGAGTGGTGAAGATTTTTGAACTGTCACCTGTCTCAACGATGGCGCCCTTCTGGAGCACAATTATCCTATCGCAGAAATTGCTGACGACGTTCAAATCATGACTGATAAACAGATAGCTCATTCCTAACTGGCGCCTCAGCTCGCCTAGCAGTTCAAGGATCGCGGCCTGGATGGATACATCCAAGGAAGCTGTTGGCTCATCCAAGACCAGCAATTCGGGCTCAACGGCGATGGCCCTTGCGATGCCGACCCTTGCTTTTTGACCGCCCGATAGCTGGTGTGGCAGGCGATCCAGCAGCGAACGAGAAACCTGGACTTGATCCGCGAGCATTTCAACACGTTTTCTCAACTCCGAGCCACTCAAACCGGTGAGCCTACGCAGCGGATCTGCGATAGATGCGAAAACTGTTCTATGCGGGACAAGGCTATCGGTCGGGTCTTGGAAAACCAACTGGATCTTTGATCGCGTCGGTGAACGGTAAAAGTCCTGCGCGGCAATTCGGCCGATCTTCTCGCCATGGAATTCGATCGAACCGCTGTCGCGATCGATAAGCCGTGACACCAACCTTGCGATCGTGCTTTTTCCCGATCCTGACTCGCCAACGAGCCCGACGCATTCGTTCTGCCCAACTGCGAACGAGACATTATTGACGGATCTGTGGCCAGCAAACGTCTTGGCCAGATCCGACACTGCCAACAGTGGCTTTCGTGTCGCGGTGTTTGGATTTCCGCCAGAGAGACGTGGGGTCGCCTCAACAAGGGTCCTTGCGTAGTCTGTCCTCGGAGCTGTCAAGACATCAATCGTCGATCCCTGTTCAACGATGGCCCCGTTTCGCATGACAATGACGCGATCCGTGTATGCGCCCGCCAGAGCTAGATCGTGAGTGATCAAGATCAGCGACATATTCCGCGCAAGGACGATATCGTTGAGCAAGGCCATGATGGTTTGTTGGGTCGTGACATCCAAGCCTGTGGTTGGCTCGTCGGCGATCAATAGTTGCGGCTCACAGGCAATCGCCAGCGCCAACATCGCACGTTGGCACATCCCACCAGACAACTGATGGGGATACGCGTAAAACTGCCTTTCCGGCGATGGGAACCTCACGTCCTCAAGCAATTCAAGCGCTCAGGCCTTGGCGGTCCGGTGGGACACTCTCGTATGCGCGAGAATGGTATCGATGATCTGGTCGCCAATGCCGCGAACCGGGTTGAGGGCTGCCCGCGCATTCTGAAATACAATAGAGGCAAAGCGACCACGCAGGCCTCTTATCTCCGTGTTGGATGCGGTCGCGACATTCCTCCCACCAAGAAGGATCTTACCACCAGCAAACTTGGCGCCTTGGGGCAAGAGAGAAAGCGCAGCCATAACCGTGGTCGTCTTTCCAGAGCCGCTTTCGCCTACGATCGCCAGCTTTTCGCCCGGGCGAACTTTCAGAGAAACGTTGGAAACCGCGAGAGCGGAGCCGCGCGACGTCGTAAACTCGATTGACAGATCCTCAATTGCTAAGAGGGGGGCGCTCATTGGCGTTGCCTTGGGTCAAATAAATTTCGTAGGCGGTCGCCCATCGCGTTGAAGGTGAGGACCACGAACATCAGCATTGCGCCCGGGCACACGACAAGCCACCAGTCGCTGCTGGTGATGTACTGGGCTCCCTCGGCTATCATGATCCCCCATTCCGGCGTCGGGGGCTGGATGCCAAGACCGAGAAACGACAGGGCCGCGGCATTCAAAAGCGCCCAACCAAGATTCAGTGAGACCTGCACTGCCAGGATGGGCAGTATGCTTGGCATGAGGAAATTGAGAATGATGCGGCCGTGGCCGTTACCGGACAGACGCGCGGCCTCCACCCAGCCGCTGCTCTTGCGGGAGTTGATTTCGGATCGGGTGACGCGGATGTAGAATGGCAGATTGATGATTGCTGTGGCGTAAATGATATTGCTAACGCCGCTTCCGACAGCAGCAACCAGAAGCATCGCGAGAATGAATAGAGGGAAGGACATGAGGATATCGACTGCGCGTCCCACCAGCTTGTCTGCCCATCCGCCATAATAGCCGACCAGTGCGCCGGTGATCGCACCGATAAGAAGTGATAGGAATACTGCAGAAAGCACGATCAACAGGTCTAGTTGCGTGGCAACAAGGAGGCGGGCGAAGACATCTCTTCCGATCTGGTCGGTACCAGCCCAATGTTGCCAGCTAGGCGGATGCAAGGCCTGCGAAACGTTGGACAGAAGCGGATCGTATGGAACGATGGCAGGTCCGATCAGCGCGGTCGCCAGCAGTATGAACACGCAGCACGGCGTAACATAAGATTCCCTATTAGCCCAGCGTGTTGCAGCATAGGTCGACGTCCCAGTTTTGCTCATCCCATCGATATCCTTGGATCAGCAACCCCGGCGAGAATATCCACGAGGAGGTTGAACAAGAGGTACACGACAGCCACCAGAACAATAAATCCCTGGACCGGCGCGAAGTCTCCAGACAGAAGTGCGTCCGTTGCGTAGGCGCAAATCCCTGGCCAGGCAAAGACCTTCTCGACGACGACGCTGCCGCCGAGAAGTGAAGCCACTCTCGTTCCAAGCGTGGTCAAAACGGGGGAGAACGGCGTTTCGAAGCCCATAGACGATTACCACACGGAAGCTGGAGAGGCCGAGTGACCGTGCTGTGCGGATATAGTCGCTGCTGAGCACGCCTAACATCGACGTCCTCGTGATACGTGCGACAGGCGGCAAGGCGAAAAATGTCAGCGTCAACACCGGAAGCGCCAGTTGCCCAATCGCGGAGGCAAACGTGTCGAAATCCCTGGCAAGCAATATGTCGATCAGCAGTAGACCCGTTACGGTCGGAGGCGTAACGGCAAACATGTCGAGGCGCCCGGTCGGAGCGGGTGCCCAATCTGCCAGATAGTAAAAGAGGTAGACAAGAACCAAGCCCGTCACGAAGGCAGGGAGCGTGATCCAAATGGAGCAAACCAGGCGGATGAGATGGTCGACCAGGGAGCCTTGGCGTAGCGCAGCCAAGATCCCGAGGCCCATACCTCCCACAAGAGTTAGAACAAAGCTTAAGGCGATCAATTCGATTGACGCTGGAAGCCTATCAGCCAAATCTGCTGCCACGGGTCTGCCGGTGGACAGTGATGTTCCCAGGTTACCTTTCCCAAGATCTGTCAGGTAGAGAGCGAATTGCTCGATCAGGGGGCGGTCGAGGTGAAGTTGTGAGCGGAGTGCTGCCACATCCTGCTGGCTCGCGGACGGGGAAGAGGCGAACGCAGCGGCTGGATCACCTGGCAAAACCCGGAGGGCGACGAAAATGAGGACAAGCACGCCGAATAGTGCCGGGACTGCCGACACTATTCGAAGGGAAACCATGCGCCATATCCCGCTCGCCATCCGCAATCGACCGACCTACGAGACACGCTTCAGGTCACGGGGGTCGACCAGATTGTGGAACCAGGTGGTGAAGCCCGAGATTGACGTCGCCGTCACAACTTCCTGGGTAGGGCGCCAAAGTAGGATGGCGGGAGCCTCCTCGTATACCAAGCTGATCAGCCGCTTTGCATATTCCTCATACTTCGCCGGATCGGCCTCGTAGTGCGCCTTGGCGAGAATATCCGTCACCTCCGCGTTGTCCCACTGAGAAATATTCCACCTTTGGCCGGACGCGAAGAAGATCCGGAAGAAGTAATCGACCGCCGGGAATATCGAGAATGTGCGCTCCATCATCAACGGCAGCCGCTTGTTGGCCGTTGTCTCGGACCATTGGGCGTCGGGCAGGGGCTCAATCTGGATGGTGATCCCGATCTTGGCCAACGCCTCCTGGACAAGCACGGAAGGCGAGGCCGCGAAAGAAGCCTTGTTGATGTTGTAATGGAGCTTCGTCGTGAAGCCGTTTGGAAATCCCGCCGCGGCAAGCTCCTTCTTCGCTTCCTCGATATCCGTGTGCCATGGCAAGGCTTGCGGATAAGAACCAGAGGGAGGCGACTTATCCCATTTGGCGCCAAAGAGCGGAACACCCTGTCCAGATGCGCCGTTCGCGAACAAGTCATCGTATGGAAGTGCCAGAGAGATGGCTTTTCGAACCCGGATATTATCGAACGGAGCCAGCTTGGTGTTGAACACCAAGTAGGTAAACCCACCCGGCATCGGTGTCGCGATCGTCCTCACTTCCTTGTTTGATTTCAAAGCGGCAAACGTTTCGGGCACCAGGTTCAGCGTGACGTCAGCGTCGCCCTTTGCAATAAGGTTGGCCCGTGTGGACGCATCGGGGACAGTTTGAATGATGACCTTGGGAAATGGGGGCAATGGTGCACTCTTCCAGGCATCGTGGCGTGCGAGAACAAGCTGACGGCCCTGTGCGTAAGACTCAACCTTGTAAGCACCGCCACCGGCTTCATTGGCAAGCAACCACGTTTCTCCCCAAGGTTCGTCGGCAGCCTTGTTTTTCTGCACCAGCTTCGAGTTATAGATTGGCGCGAACATCGAGGCGAGGTTAGGGAGAACCAGATGGTCCGGCTTTTCCAGCTTGATCTGGAAAGTCAAATCGTCAATTGCTGTAAACTGCTTGGGATCAGTGAGCGACCCGGTCTGGAGTTGGCCCTTACCCATACCCTTGCCGGATACCGCTCGGTCGAGCGACCATTTGACGTCGTGCGCCGTTACGGGACGACCATCATGGAACACAGCGCCTTGGCGAAGGTAGAAGGTATAGGTCAGGCTGTCGGCGCTGACTTCGAAGCGTTCGGCCAACTCTCCCTCGATCTTGTTATAGTCGAAGACGAAACTTTCGGGCGTCGAACCGGGAAGGCGTTCAAACCGAACAAGCCGGTCATAGATGCTTGCTCCAAGAACGACAGAGTCGGCCGAAGCACCAAGGCCAATTGGATCCAGGGAATTAAAAGTGCCGCCGGTGATGTAGCGCAGTGTATCTTGCCTGGATTGCGCAAGCACCGTCCCGCTGCTGCCGAGATAAATCAAGGGCAGGGCCGTACCTGCGAGCCCCATGAAATTTCGCCTACTGATCGTCGTCATTGTTGAATTTTCCTTCAGGATATCAGCGCAAGGGTACGGCCGTCGCCTCAAGGGTCGACGGCGTATGGTTCTGTTGAGGGATCGAAAGTCCGAAATGGTCGCGAAGGGTGCGGCCTTCATAATGCGTGCGAAATATGCCCTTGGCTCGCAGAATCGGTACAACTTCGTCAACGAAGACGGACAGCCCATCCGGCAAGACGTCTGGCATCAAATTGAAGCCATCGGCCGCTCCGGCGAGGAACCACGCTTCAATGTCGTCTGCGATCGTTCTCGGCGTTCCGACCAGAAAGCGATGCCCGGTACTACCACCGAGACGCCGGATCAACTGACGGACCGTGAGATTGTCGCGTCGAGCGGCGGAAAGCGTCGCACCCGAAAAGGTACGGTCGCCATTGGGTGGTGTGACAATATCATTGGGCAAGGGTTTGTCGAGTTCAAGTCGATCGACGTCGATGCGAAAAAGCACGGTCAGACGATCGAGGGCTGAGGTCTCGGGGAAAAGGCCCCACAATTCATCTTCACGGCGCTTGACCTCGGATTCATCAGAGCCAATCAATGTCGATAACCCAGGCATGACCAAGATTGGATCTGTTCGCCCAAAACCGACGGCACGGCGACGGATGTCCGTCGTGAACTCAACGCCCTCGTCAATCGTCTGCGCTATGGAGAAGATCGCGTCGGCGTGCTTGGCTGCGAGATCCCGGCCATCATCTGAACCTCCAGCCTGCAACAAGACCGGGTAGCCCTGGACTGAGCGTGGAAGACTTAGCGAGCCTTGAACGCTATAGAATTCATCTTTATGTGCTATGTCGTGGACGCGATCCGTATCAATGAAGATGCCTGTCGACTTATCCCCGACGAATGCCCCGTCTTCCCAGCTGTCCCAAAGCTTCTTGACAACTCGAGTGAAAGCGTCGGCCCGGACGTAGCGTTCGTGGTGCGGTGGCTGCTGTTTGTATCCAAAATTGCGGGCTGCGCTTGCATCCGCCGTGGTGACAACATTCCATCCGCAACGGCCTTGGCTCATGTGATCGAGACTGAGAAGTCGGCGTGCCAGATTGTAGGGGTCATTAAAGGTCGTGGATGCGGTGGCAATCAAGCCGATCCTATTTGTCACAACCGCCATGGCCGCGAGGACCAGCGTCGGCTCCAAAGCCTGATAGGGTCGAAAGCGCGGAACCCCGGCCATGACCGGAATGTCAGCCATGAAAACGGCATCGAACGTCCCACGCTCGGCCGTCTTCGCGATTTCCAGGAAATGGTTCATGTCAAGGAATGCCGCCGGATTGCTCCACGAGGCACGCCAAGCCGCTCCGTGGAAGCCGGAGTTCAATGCGTTGACATTCAAATGGAGTTCACGACGTGTCATTTGCGCTCGGTTTACCTCGTTGTCTAATGCTTTCAGGTGGTGGATCAGAAGAAACCATTGTCGGGTATGAGGGTGCCATCTAGCTCAAACTTGCCGATATGGAGCGCCTTGTAGGAAGCAGGGTTGTGCGAGATCAGGGTACGGATGTTGCGCCAGTGTCGATCCAGGTTCTCAGCTCGCTTGGTCGCGGAGGCGCCTCCAACGTCGAAAATCTTGGAAGCCGCGTTGAGCGCAAGATTGTCGATAACCACCTTCGCCTTGGCTGCCGCAAGTGAGGCTGCATGTCGCTCCACCGAGGCATTGCCGCCCGAGGCTGCTACTTTGTCCACGAGGTCCAAGGCATCGGCCGCTGCGAGCACCAGCGCCTCAGTCGCGAACGCCGCACTTGAAATCTCACCTAGATCTTGGAGCAGGATCGGGTCTTCAGTGGGCAAGACGGTAGGCGCGTGCGAAAAACTCCGTTCCCGGCGAGCAATCAGGGCTCCGGCCTCATTCGCAGCGGCCCTGGCGACCCCGGTAGCAACCGCTGTCACCAGGATATGACCCAGCGTCGTGTTATAGGGAGTGCGATAGTCGTCTTCGGCTTCGTCTGAAAAGACTTCGTCCTCGTTGACTTCCACATTTTCCAGGAATGTCGAGCCCGACCCTGTCAGGCGTTGGCCAATCCCGTCCCAATCATCGACCAGGCGAACGCCAGCACGCTTCGTCGGCAATACCACCGATGCTTTCGGGCCGTCAGCCCAGGCCGCGCGGATGAGGATGTAATCCGCGTACAGGCTGCCGGTGCTGTAGTATTTGGAGCCGCTAATTCGCAAACCGTCTTCTGTTTTGGAAACTGTCGTCGACACCAGGCCCGCTCCGACGGTCTTATGAAGCTCTCCTGCACCCAATCCAAAGATCAAGCCTTCAGAAACAAGCTCCGTCCATTTGGCGCTGCCCTTGACATGAGGCTGAGCGTAAAGCTCCACGAAAGAGTAATGGTTTCGAAGTATGTGCGCGACGTTCGGGTCGGCGGCGGCAAGATCAATTATGAAGGAAAGCAGCTGCCGGTAGGTGTATCCCGCGCCACCCGTATGCGTTGGAAGGCGCAAAGCCCCTAGTCGAAGATTTCGAACCGCTTCAATCAACTCGAAAGGCAGTTGGCGCTCGCTGTCCCGAGTGGACGCGCCTTCCGCGACCTGCGTGATGAACGCGCTCAAGTCGAAATCTGATCTGTCCGAAACATCTCTTAAAGCAGTGATCGTCATTTACCTGATCGCTTTCTAACGAAGGCTCGTCTTACGCGTTCGTCATCCTGGTGACCCTAGTGACAAGGTTGCTCGTTTGATCTCTAATATTGCTGTGAGGCCGGTCGCGGTCGCGAGTCCGCCAGCAGCTCAATCGATCGCTGCCGCAACGCATGGCCGACCGCTGGGGTATCGATCATGAATTCGTTTATGTGATGCTCGCGTGCCAAATAGGCCAATTCTTGATGCACAGTTTCGGCCGTGCCGTGGAGAAGGGTAGGGCGGCGCTCTTCCAGCGTATATTCAGTAGTTCCGCTTTGCCTGGCAAACTCCGCACCCCGCTCAGGGCTCCCCACCAGTTGGGTTGTGCCATTTTTAAGTTTGACGACGAAAACCTTCAGCTGTGATGCCAGCTCTGCCGCTTTGGCCTGGGTGTCGGATACGAGAGCTGCGAGACCGAGGATGGCCGAGCGTCCGCCACTCTGCTCGCGAAAGGTCGCAAGGCTCGTCCGCATATTTTCCGCATCACCATTCAGATGACCCGCGAACACAAAATCCCAGCCATGAGAGGCGGCAAGACTGGCACTCTGGGGACTAGCGCTAAGAACATAGCGTCGGGGACCTTGGTCTGGCTTTGGGCCAGCATAGGGCGAGCTACGCTCGGACACATGGCCGTGACCTTGATCGAGAAGTGCCGAAAGCTCAGAAAGCTGCTGCTCAAAATCTGGCTTCGATGAACGATATGCCTGGAGTGCGGCTGTTGAATAGGGAAGCCCTCCAGGTGTCTTGCCCACACCAAGGTCAACACGGCCCGGCGCCAACGAGGAAAGGACGTTGAAAACCTCTGCGACCTTGTACGGCGCGTAGTGCTGCAGCATTACACCGCCTGAGCCGACCTGAATTCGCGAGGTATTCGCAAGAATCCAGGAGATAATGATCTCGGGCGCCGAACATGCAAGTTCGTTAGAGCCAGGATGTTCAGCAACCCATATACGCTCGTATCCAAGCTTCTCGGCTAGTGTCGCGATCTGGATGGTGTTCGAAAGGGCAATCGAAGGGCTGTCGCCCTCGGCTACGGGGCTCTTGTCTAAGAGACTGAGGTTGTACACAATTTGACCGTTCTCTTAGCGGCTAACCAGCGCAGCCAGCCGGTGAGAGGCTGGTTTGAAGAGGTTTGCATATGCCCAACGACAGATCTGAGTAATTTCGGTTGCGTCCGAATGCCTTGCCCTAAGAGAAAGTTGGTGCAAAGTCGGGTTTATATTTGATCCTGAACGTTAGCATGCTTATTTCTCGGGAGGTTAATCGAGTAATTATATAGATTAAAGCAAAATTACCCCACTTGCTCAGTCAACCTTAGAAAATTTGCCCGAACGCGAAAATCCACGCCAATTGGCCGAGAGCAATCGACTATCGACGGGCTTGAAACTATTTGGCTCTCAGATGCGCAGAGACAGGACTTGGCCGACCATCGAGTTTGGCAACAACCGACAATTAAATAACGCAGCTAACCGTGTTGATCAAAGCCTCACAGCGATCAGTGCCCAACTCTGCTCGCGGCAAATACCGAAATCCTGGAGAGGCCTTGACGTTCTTTGGGGTGAAAGCGAACAGCGTCGTCGTGGATGTCGAAGAGCATCGCGGGAAACCCGACCAGCCCCAGGACCCACTCGCCAAGTTAGGCTATGTCCGCCAGGACGTCGCTATCGGATTCGCTGAGGTAGGCGGATTTAAATTCGTCGGCAGCTCAGAGGTAAATGCCAACCCGAAGGATACGAAGGACTATCCTGGTGGGGTTTGGACGCTACCGCCATCTTATAAGCTCGGCCAAGAAGATCATGCGAAGTATGAGGCGATCAGTGAGAGCGACCGCTTTATCCTGAAATTTCAGAAACCCTAGATTCGGCCATTGGATGGTATGCCTCCGGTCCGTCAAGCCAAGCACTTGACCATTGATCGGTCGAGCAGGCCAAGAACCTCTCGTTTCTTCGCGTCGAATGCGGCCGACGTGCGGTCGCGCTTTCTCGGCAAATCAATCGCTATCTCATCCCGAATACGGCCAGGCCGGGGTAGCATTACGACGACCTTATCGGCGAGGGCGACGGCCTCTTCGATATCGTGGGTCACGATCACCAGCGTCGGCTGTAGCTCGTCCCAGACATAGAGAAGGTGATCCTGAAGGCAGCCGCGCATTAGGCTCCAGACTCAATTGAGCCACCAAGTGACGATAGCTGCGATGTAGCATGTTGCTGCGAAGTTGATCATAAGCTTGTCATATCGGGTTGCGACGCGCCGCCAGTCCTTGAGGCGGCAGAAGGCG
>WNDY01000088.1 GCA_009914555.1 Xylophilus sp. | reverse complement strand
GCCGCACGGCCTCCTGCTTGAACTCCAGCGTGTACTTCGCTCTCGTTTGCTTCTCGTTCAATTCATGCTCCCGTCCCGGCATTCTCCGGGTTGGGGCTATGCACTCCAGGAATCGGGGGCAACTTCAAAGCGACATCGGCGCGATCGCCGACAGCGTCAAGGACTGCCTGCGCTGCGGCAAGTGCAAGCCGGTCTGCGCCACCCACGTGCCGCGGGCCAACCTGCTCTACAGCCCGCGCAACAAGATCCTCGCGACCTCGCTGCTGGTCGAGGCGTTCCTCTACGAGGAGCAGACCCGGCGCGGCGTGTCGCTGCAGCACTGGCAGGAGTTCGAGGACGTGGCCGACCACTGCACCGTCTGCCACAAGTGCGCCTCGCCGTGCCCGGTGAAGATCGACTTCGGCGACGTCACGATGAACATGCGCAACCTGCTGCGCAAGATGGGGCAGAAGAGCTTCCGCCCCGGCAACGCGGCTGCGATGTTCATGCTCAACGCGACCAACCCCGAGACGATCAAGCTCGCGCGCGGCGCGATGGTCGGCGTGGGCATGAAGGCCCAGCGCGTCGCGGCCGACCTGCTGCGCGGCTTCGCGAAGCGGCAGACGGCGCATCCGCCGGCAACCGTCGGCACGCCCTCGGTTGCCGAGTAGGTGATCCACTTCGTCAACAAGAAGATGCCGGGCGGCCTGCCGAAGAAGACCGCGCGCGCGCTGCTCGATATCGAGAACCCGGACTACGTGCCGATCATCCGCAACCCGCGGGCCACCACGCCCGAGACCGAGGCAGTGTTCTACTTCCCCGGCTGCGGCTCGGAGCGCCTGTTCAGCCAGGTCGGCCTGGCCACCCAGGCGATGCTGTGGCACGCCGGTGTGCAGACGGTACTCCCGCCAGTATACCTCTGCTGCGGTTATCCACAGCGCGGTAGCGGCCAATACTACAAGGCCGACCAGATCATCACCGACAACCGCGTGCTGTTCCACCGCGTGGCCAACACACTCAACTACCTCGACATCAAGACGGTGGTGGTGAGCTGCGGCACCTGCTACGACCAACTGCAGGGCTACGAGTTCGACAAGATCTTCCCGGGCTGCCGGATCATCGACATCCACGAATATCTGCTCGAGAAGGGCATCACGCTGGCCGGCAAAAACGCCTATCTGTACCACGACCCCTGCCACACGCCGATGAAGCTGCAGGAGCCGATGAAGACGGTCAAGGCGCTGGTTGGCGACAACGTGTTGAAGAGCGACCGCTGCTGCGGCGAATCGGGCACGCTCGGCGTGACCCGGCCCGACATCTCCACGCAGATCCGCTTCCGCAAGGAGGAGGAGATCCGAAAGGGCGAGGCCGCGCTGCGTGCCCAGGGCGCCGTAGGCGAGAAGGACAACGTCAAGATCCTCACCAGCTGCCCGAGCTGCCTCCAGAGCCTGTCGCGCTACGGCAACGACCTGGCCAACGGCCTGCTCGAAGCCGACTACATCGTGGTCGAGATGGCGCGCCAGATCCTCGGCGAGGAATGGATGGCGCAGTACGTGGCCGCCGCCAATGCCGGCGGCATCGAGCGGGTGCTCGTATGACCGCAGGCTGCCCGCTCTGCGACGGAGACGGCGGCGCGCTGGTCTGGCGCGGCGCCCGGCTGCGCGTGATCCGCGCCGACGAGGCCGGCTTTCCGGCCTTCTACCGCGTGGTCTGGAATGCGCACGCGCCCGAGCTGTCGGACCTGTCGGCCGCCGAGCGCATCGAATGCCTCGATGCGGTCGTGGCGGTGGAAGAAGCGCTGCGCGCGCACCTGCGGCCGGCCAAGATCAACCTGGCCGCGCTCGGCAATGTGGTGCCGCACCTGCACTGGCACGTGATCGCGCGCTTCGGCTGGGACAGCCACTTCCCGTCGCCCGTCTGGGCCGCGGCGCAGCGGCCGCGCGACGCGGCGCTGGAGGAAGCCGTGCGCGCCCGCCTGCCCGAACTGGAGCAGGTCCTGGCGGCGCGGCTCGCGGCCGCCGAGGCGGCGGGCGGCGACAATCGCGTTTCCTGAAACGAACCGTCGTCTCGTCTCCATGGCAGGTCTGACCCCCGGCGATCCCACGCCCGCATCCATCACCGCGCACGGCCAGTCGCGCGTGCTCGAAGTCGCTTTTTCCGACGGCGCCGCGTTCCGCATCCCGTTCGAGCTGCTGCGCGTGTATTCGCCGTCGGCCGAAGTGCAGGGCCACGGCCCGGGCCAGGAGGTGCTGCAGACCGGCAAGCGCGAGGTGACGCTGGAGGCGCTGGAGCCGGTCGGCAACTATGCCGTGCGGCCCACCTTCTCCGACGGCCACGAGAGCGGCATCTACACCTGGGCCTATCTCTACGAACTCGGCCAGAAGCAGGAGCAGCTCTGGGCCGACTACCTCGGGCGCCTGCAGGCCGCGGGCGTGGACCGCGACACGCCGATGGCCGTGCGCGGCGCCGGCGGCGGGCACGCCTGCGGCGGCCATTGAGCCACCTCTTTCCCGGCGTGCGCCGCATGCGAATACCCGTGTCCGCACGGGGTTGTCGCTGTACGCGCCCTGGGCTTCTCTCTAGGATGCATGCATGACGACGACCCATTTCGGTTTCCAGTCGGTGGACGAGCAGGACAAGGCGCGCCGCGTGCGCGGCGTGTTCGACTCCGTCGCGCCCAAGTACGACGTGATGAACGACCTCATGTCGGGCGGGCTGCACCGCGCCTGGAAAGCCTACACCGTGATGGTGGCCAACCTGCGCGAGGGCGACGAGGTGCTCGACATCGCCGGCGGCACCGGCGACCTCGCGATGGCGTTCTCCAGAAAGGTCGGCCGCACCGGCCGGGTCGTGCACACCGACATCAACGCGGCCATGCTGTCCACCGGCCGCGACCGTTTGATCAACGCCGGCATCGTGCTGCCCACGGCGGTCTGCGACGCCGAACAGCTGCCGTTTCCCGACAACCATTTCGACCTGGTCAGCGTGGCCTTCGGCCTGCGCAACATGACCCACAAGGACCGGGCGCTGGCCGAGATGGTCCGCGTGCTCAAGCCGCGCGGCCGGCTGCTGGTGCTGGAATTCTCCAAGGTCGCCAAGCCGCTGGAAAAGGCCTACGACTGGTACTCCTTCAAGGTGCTGCCGTGGCTGGGCCAGCGCGTGGCCGGCGACTCCGAGAGCTACCGCTACCTGGCCGAATCGATCCGCATGCATCCGGGCCAGCAGGAGCTCAAGGCCCTGATGCAGGCCAACGGCTTCGGCCATGTCGACTACCACAACCTGACGGGTGGCGTTGCCGCGCTGCACGTCGGCATCAAGTGCTGAGGCGCCGCAGCGGCGCCGGAAGCGAACGAGCGAATGGAAAGAGAGGCACGAGGATGACGATGATGAAACTGGGAGCCGCCCTGCTGGTCGGTGCGCTGGCGCTGGGGCACCTTGATGCCGAAGCCGCCCGCCTGGGCGGCGGCAGGTCCGTCGGGCGGCAGTCGGGCAACGTCATGCAGCGGCAGGCCACGCCGCCGGCCCCTGCGGTGCCGGCCCAGCAGCAGAACAATGCCGCACCCGCGCGGCCCGCCTCGCCGGCGCCTGCTGCGCCGGCAGCCGCGCCGCGCAAACCCTGGGGCTCCCTGCTCGGCGGTCTGGCCGCGGGCCTGGGACTGGCCTGGCTGGCGCATTCGCTCGGCTTCGGCGCCGCGTTCGGCCAGTTCCTGCTCATCGCCCTGCTGGTGCTGGTGGCTTTCGCGGTCATCGGCCTGGTCACGCGCTCGCGCCACGGCAACGCGCAGCCGGCGGCCGCAGGCAATGCGCCGTTCGCCTTCCAGGGCGCGGGCACCGGCAACGTGCCGGTGGCCGTCACGCCACGCCGGTACAGCCCCGACAAGGTCGGCAACGACGCGTCGGCCCGCCCGTGGGAACAAAGCCAGACTTCGTTCGAGGCCAAGGCGGCCCAGCCCGCGGGCGGCGGCGTGCAGATCGGCGCGGCACTCGGTGGCGGCGCAGCGGCGCTGTCGGGCTCGCAGAGCTGGGGCATTCCGGCCGGCTTCGACACCGCCGGCTTCCTGGCCGCGGCCAAGCGCAACTTCGTCACCCTGCAGGATGCCTGGGACCGTTCCGACATCCCGACCCTGCGCTCGATGATGACCGACGGCATGCTCGGCGAGATCCGCTCGCAGCTGGCCGAGCGCGAGAACCACCTCGGCGGCCAGCCGAACAAGACCGACGTGGTCGTGGTCGAGGCGCAACTGCTCGGCATCGAGGACCTGGGCGACGACTACATGGCCAGCGTGGAGTTCTCCGGCATGATCCGCGAGGAGCCCTCGGCCGGCCCGAGCCCGTTCCGCGAAGTCTGGAACATGACCAAGCCGAAGAACGGTGTCAGCGGCTGGCTCGTGGCCGGCGTGCAGGCCCTGCAGTAACCGGGCGTCTGCGGCGGCTGCGCGGCCGCCTTTCAGGGAATAATCGGGGGACCATGGCCACACCACAGTCCCCCTTCCCGTTTCTGGACACGCTGCTGCGCAGCTTTTCCGCCGGTCCGACGCCGGCGCAATGGCTCATCGACGGGGTGCACCACCGCGCTGTGCTGTTCCTCAACCATGTGCTCGGCCAGGAACCCCAGGCCACCGAGCGCCTGGCCCGGCAGAAGGGCCGCGTCGCCCGCGTGCAGTGGCGCCAGTTCAGCATCCCGCTGCTGGTCACGCCGGCCGGGCTCCTCGACGTGGCATCGGTGAATGCGCTGCCGGACCTGACCATCGTCGTCACCGACGAGTCACCGCTCGATCTCGCCCGCGCCGCGCTGCGCGGCGGCAAGCCCGCGATCCGAATCGAGGGCGACGTGCAGTTGGCCGCCGACATCCACTGGCTGGCCGACAACGTCCGCTGGGACGCCGAGGAAGACCTGTCGCGCGTCATCGGGGACGTGCCGGCTCACACGCTGGCGCGCGCTGCACGCGGCGTGGCCGAGGCGCTGCGCCGATTCGTTGGCGCAGCGCGTCCGCAGGCGGCGGATCATCGCAAGGCCGTTCCGTGAGGCGCTTCCTCCGCGGAGCGACCATCGTCTGGATCGCACTGCGCTACGGGCTCGACGAGCTCGTGCTCACCAGTTTCCAGAAGCCCTGGCTGCGCGTGGCGGCGCGGGTGCTGTCGTTCGGCCGGCGGCTCGATGCGCCGCGCGGCCAGCGGCTGCGCGAGGCGCTGGAGCGGCTCGGCCCCATCTTCGTGAAGTTCGGCCAGGTGCTGTCGACGCGGCGCGACCTGCTGCCAGTGGACATCGCCGACGAGCTCGCACGCCTGCAGGACCGCGTTCCGCCCTTCAGCAGCGCGGTGGCCGTCGCGACGATCGAGCGCGCCTTCCGCCGGCCGGTCGATGCCGTCTTCACCCAGTTCGACCGCGAGCCGATCGCCAGCGCCTCGATCGCCCAGGTGCACTTCGGCCGCATCGTCGACGGCGAGGGCCGCGAGCGCGAGGTGGCCGTCAAGGTCCTGCGCCCCGGCATGCGCCCCATCATCGACCAGGATCTGGCGCTCATGCGCATGATGGCCGGCTGGGTCGAGGGCCTGTCGGCCGAGGGCAAGCGGCTGAAGCCGCGCGAGGTGGTGGCCGAGTTCGACAAGTACCTGCACGACGAGCTCGACCTGCTGCGCGAGGCGTCCAACGCCGCCCAGCTGCGGCGCAACATGCAGGGCCTCAACCTCGTGCTGATCCCCGAGATGTTCTGGGACTTCTGCCACACCGAGGTCATCGTGATGGAGCGCATGCACGGCGTGCCCATCAGCCAGCTCGACCGCCTGCGCGAGGCCGGCGTGAACATCCCGCTGCTCGCACGCGACGGCGTCACCATCTTCTTCACCCAGGTGTTCCGCGACGGCTTCTTCCATGCCGACATGCACCCGGGCAACATCCAGGTGAGCCTGGCGCCCGAGACCTTCGGCCGCTACATCTCGCTGGACTTCGGCATCGTCGGCACGCTGACCGAGTTCGACAAGGGCTACCTCGCGCAGAACTTCACCGCCTTCTTCCGGCGCGACTACAAGCGCGTGGCCGAGCTGCACATCGAAAGCGGCTGGGTGCCGCCGGGCACGCGCGTGGACGAGCTCGAATCGGCCATCTGCGCGGTCTGCGAGCCGTACTTCGACCGGCCGCTGCGCGAGATCTCGCTCGGCATGGTGCTGATGCGGCTGTTCCAGACCTCGCGCCGGTTCCATGTCGAGATCCAGCCGCAGCTCGTGCTGCTGCAGAAGACGCTGCTCAACGTCGAGGGCCTGGGCCGGCAGCTCGACCCGGATCTCGACCTCTGGAGCACGGCCAAGCCGTTCCTGGAGCAGTGGATGCTCGACCAGGTGGGCCCCAAGCGCCTGTGGAAACAGCTGCGCGACGAGGCGCCACTCCTCACCAAACTGCTGCCGGCGCTGCCGCGGCTGCTCCACGACTACCTCCAGCAGCGCCCGGCCGACCACCGGCGCGCGCTGGAGGAACTGCTGGTCGCGCAGAAGCGGACCAACCGGCTGCTGCAATCGCTGCTGATCTACGGCGTGGGTTTTGCTTTCGGCGTGTTCGCGACGCTGCTGCTGATGCGGAGCTGGGTCTTCCGCTGACCCGGACGGGGGTTGTGCGGGGCGTTGTCGAAAACTCCCGATAATCGCCGCCGCATTGCAAAGGAGCCCCTGTGCTGTTGACCCTGGTCGTCGTCTATCTGCTGGTCACCATCGCCATCGGCCTCGTGGCCGCCCGGCGGGTCCGGAACACGGCCGATTTCGCCATCGCCGGGAGGCACCTGCCGCTGTTCATGATCGTCACCACCACGTTCGCGACGTGGTTCGGCTCCGAGACAGTGCTGGGCATTCCGGCCAAGTTCATCGCTGGCGGCCTGGGCAACGTGGTCGAGGACCCGTTCGGCGCCGGCTTCTGCCTGATCCTGGTCGGCCTCTTCTTTGCGGCGCGGCTCTACCGCATGACGCTGCTGACCATCAGCGACTACTACCGCGAGCGCTACGGCCGCGCGGTCGAGGTGGTCTGCTCGCTCATCATCATGCTGAGCTACCTCGGCTGGGTGTCGGCCCAGGTCACGGCGCTGGGCCTGGTGTTCCACCTGCTGTCGGGCGGATCGGTGTCGGTGGCCGCAGGCATGGCGATCGGCGTGGTGTCGATCCTGGCCTATACGCTGTTTGGCGGCATGTGGTCGGTGGCGGTCACCGACTTCATCCAGATGATCATCCTGGTGGCGGGCCTGGCCGTCATCGCAGTATTCGCCAGCGACATGGCTGGCGGCGCGCAGCAGGTGGTCGACCTGGCGACGAGCCGCGACCTGTTCCGCTTCCTGCCGGAGCCCGGCTTCCACGACACCGTGTTCTTCATCGGCGCGGCCGTCACGATGATGTTCGGCTCCATCCCGCAGCAGGACGTGTTCCAGCGCGTCATGTCGGCCAACAGCGAGCGCGCGGCCACGCGCGGGCCGGTGATCGGGGGCGTCTGCTACATCCTGTTTGCCTTCGTCCCGATGTTCCTCGTGGTCAGCGCGCTGATCATCATGCCGGAGCAGGCGCAGGCCCTGCTGGCCGACGACCCGCAGAAGGTGCTGCCCACGCTGGTGCTGACCCGGATGCCGTTCGCGATGCAGGTGATCTTCTTCGGCGCGCTGCTGTCGGCCATCAAGTCCACCGCGTCTGCCACGCTCCTTGCGCCGAGCGTGACCTTCACCGAGAACATCTGGCGCCAGTTCCGCCCGCACGGCTCGGACCGGCAGCATCTGCGCACCATGCGCATCACCACGCTGGCGTTCAGCCTCTGCGTGCTGGCCTATTCCATCCACATGGAAGGCACGTCGATCTACGAACTGGTCTCCGGCGCCTACCAGGTACCGCTGGTCGGCGCATTCGTGCCGCTGGTCGCGGGACTCTACTGGCAGCGGGCCACGACCCAGGGCGCGGTCTTCGCCATCGTGCTCGGGCTGGCGGCCTGGCTCCTGTTCCTGGCCGCGCCGGCGGGCGAAGCATTCCCGGCGCAGCTCGCCGGCCTGCTGACCTCGGTGGCCGGCATGCTGCTGGGCTCGCTCGGTCCGCAGTCCATCCGCAACCGCCATGCCGGCCACCACCGCCTGGCAGGCCAGGTCTGAGCCGTATCAGAATAGGGCCACGGCCTATAATTGAAGGCTTTGCGCCTTCATCTCGCCGTTTTTCGACGCCATGCCCATCTATGCCTACAAATGCGGCTCCTGCGGCCATGCCAAGGACGTGCTGCAGAAGATTTCCGATGCTCCGCTGACCGTCTGCCCGGCCTGTGGCGCAGCCACGTTCGCCAAACAGGTCACGGCTGCCGGCTTCCAGCTCAAGGGATCGGGCTGGTACGTGACGGATTTCCGCGGCAGCGGCAATAACAACGGCAGCGGCGGCTCCGGCGAAGGCAAAGCCTCTGCACCCGCTGCGGATGCCAAGCTGGCCCCCGATGCGGGCGCCACCTCAGCGCCAGCCCCGGCTGCTGCGGGCGGCAGCACCGCGTCGTCGAGCTGATCCGGGATGGCTGCCTTGCGCAAATGGCTTCTCGCGGGCCTGCTGGTCATCGTGCCGGTGGGCATCACCGTCTGGGTACTCGACTGGGTGATCAGCACGCTCGACCAGACCTTGCTGATTCTGCCGTCGGCCTGGCATCCGGACAAACTGCTCGGCTTCCACGTGCCGGGCTTTGGTGTGCTGCTCACGCTGCTGATCCTGCTCGTCGTCGGCGCGGCGGCCAGCAACTTCCTGGGCCGCACGCTGGTGCGCTGGGGCGACAGGCTCGTCAGCCGCATCCCGGTGGTGCGTTCCATCTATTCGAGCGTCAAGCAGGTGTCGGAGACGCTGTTCTCCGACAGCGGTCAGGCTTTCCGCAAGGCGGTCTTGGTACAGTGGCCCCGCGAAGGTGTCTGGACGGTGGCGTTCGTGACGGGGGTGCCTGGCGGCGACGTGGCAACCTACCTGCGCGGCGACGAATACCTGAGCGTGTATGTCCCGACCACGCCGAACCCCACCGGCGGCTACTTCGTCATGCTGCGCAAGAGCGACTGCATCGAGCTCGACATGAGCATCGACGAGGCGTTGAAATACATCGTGTCGATGGGCGTGGTGGCACCGGCGGCCCCGGCGCTGCTGGACCCGCCCCGGTAGGCTGGAAGAATCGTCGGCCGTGCTGTCGAAGAGCGCGGCACACCCCGTGAGTACAGACGCCCGCGAGGGCGGCAGGAAGAAATTGTTATGGCTATGCGTTCTCACTACAGCGGTCTGGTGACCGAGGCCCTGCTGGGCCAGACCGTGACGCTGACCGGCTGGGTCAACCGCCGCCGCGACCACGGCGGCGTGATCTTCGCCGACCTGCGCGACCGCGAAGGCCATGTGCAGGTCGTGTTCGACCCCGACCGCGCCGAGACCTTCAAGGCCGCTGAGGGCCTGCGCAACGAGTTCTGCGTGCAGGTCAAGGGCCTGGTGCGCGCACGTCCCGAAGGGACGGTCAACGAGAGCCTCCGCAGCGGCAAGGTCGAGGTGCTGGCGTACGAGCTCGTGGTGCTCAACCCGTCGGTCACGCCGCCGTTCCAGATGGACGACGACAACCTGTCGGAAACCACGCGCCTCACGCACCGCGTGCTGGACCTGCGCCGCCCGCACATGCAGAAGAACCTGCTGCTGCGCTACAAGACGGCGATCCAGGTGCGCAACTTCCTCGACAAGGAAGGCTTCATCGACATCGAGACGCCGATGCTCGGCAAGAGCACGCCCGAAGGCGCGCGCGACTACCTCGTGCCCAGCCGCGTCCACGACGGCCAGTTCTTCGCGCTGCCGCAGTCGCCCCAGCTCTACAAGCAGATGTTGATGGTGGCCGGCTATGACCGCTACTACCAGATCACCAAGTGCTTCCGCGACGAGGACCTGCGCGCCGACCGCCAGCCCGAGTTCACCCAGATCGACTGCGAGACCTCGTTCCTCAACGAGGAAGAGATCCGCGCGATCTTCCAGCGCATGATCTCCGAGGTGTTCAAGACCCAGCTGGGCGTGGACCTCGGCGAGTTCCCGATCATGACCTACCAGGAGGCGGCCCGCCGCTTCGGCTCCGACAAGCCGGACCTGCGCGTCAAGCTCGAATTCACCGAGCTGACCGACGCGGTCAAGGATGTGGACTTCAAGGTCTTCTCGGCGCCGGCCACGACCAAGGGCGGCCGCGTGGTCGCGTTGCGCGTGCCCGGCGGCGGCCAGCTCTCGCGCGGCGAGATCGACGGCTACACCGAGTTCGTCAAGATCTACGGCGCCAAGGGCTTGGCCTGGATCAAGGTCAACGAAGCATCCAAGGGCCGCGAAGGCCTGCAGTCGCCGATCGTCAAGAACCTGCACGACGCGGCCCTCGCCGAGATCCTGAAGCGCACCGGCGCGCAGGACGGCGACCTGCTGTTTTTCGGCGCCGACAAGGAAAAGGTGGTCAACGACTCGATCGGCGCGCTGCGCATCAAGATCGGCCACAGCGAATTCGGCAAGAAGACCGGCCTGTTCGAGAACCGCTGGGCGCCGCTCTGGGTGGTCGACTTCCCGATGTTCGAGCACGACGAGGAAGAAGACCGCTGGGTCGCCGTGCACCATCCGTTCACCTCGCCGAAGGACGGCCACGAGGACCTGATGGACACCAACCCGGGCGCCTGCATCGCCAAGGCCTACGACATGGTGCTCAACGGCTGGGAGTTGGGCGGCGGCTCAGTGCGGATCCACCGCGCCGAGGTGCAGAGCAAGGTGTTCAGTGCGCTGAGGATCACGCCCGAGGACGCACGCGCCAAGTTCGGCTACCTGCTCGACGCGCTGCAGTATGGCGCGCCGCCCCACGGCGGCCTGGCCTTCGGCCTGGACCGCCTGATCACGCTGATGACCGGTGCCGAATCGATCCGCGACGTCATCGCCTTCCCGAAGACCCAGCGTGCGCAGGACCTGCTGACCCAGGCGCCGTCGCCTGTGGACGAAAAGCAGTTGCGCGAGCTGCACATCCGCCTGCGCAACACGGCTGGCACGACGCCGGCGGCAAGCTGATATTGATTGTGAAATCGGGGTGCTGGAGCGCAGGCTCCGGTTCCCTTGGGGGCCGTTAGCTCAGTTGGTCAGAGCAGAGGACTCATAATCCTTTGGTCGTTGGTTCAAGTCCAACACGGCCTACCAAAAATGTCAATGAAAACAAGCACTTAGCTTTTTTGGTTAGGTGCTTTTTTCTTGGAGCTTCCGACCGACTTCCGACCGGGATTTGCGAGGGGGTTCAGCGCCAGTACCTCTTGCATGTGGTCCGGGGCCAGGTGGGCGTATCGCATGGTCATCGTCAACGATGCGTGTCCCAACACCCGCTGAAGCGTCAGGATGTTGCCGCCGTTGATCATGAAGTGGCTGGCGAATGTGTGCCGCAACACGTGGCTGGCCTGGCCTTCCGGTAACGGTAGGCCGGCGCGTTCCAAAGCTTTGAGGAATGCGCCGTAACTGCTGTCGAATAGACGGTCTGTGTCTTTTGGCCTGGTGGTTGCGTGTGCTTCGATGGCGTCGGCCAGCTCCTGAGAGATTGGCACCGCCCGCGTCTTCTTCGATTTCGTCTGAGCGAACTGGACGCGGCCAGCTCGTACCTGTTGTGTCTTCAGTCCTTCGCACTCGCCCCATCGTCCACCGGTCGCAAGTGCGACTTTGGTGATGAGCTTGACGTGCGGATTGGAGGACTCGTCCAACGCTTGCATGAGCGTGTCGATCTGCTGTGAGGTTAGGAATGACAGTGATCTTGCCCCTGATTTACGGACACCTATCTAAGCGACGTTGGCCAGCTCGTACTGCTCTGGGCTGAGGTAGCCCAGGGTCGAGTGCAGCCGGATCCGATTGTAGTCAAACACATGAGCCTTGGCCTGCTCCCGTGTGGCGAGGTGTTCACCATGGATGGCCTCGACCTTCAGACTGTGGTTCCAACTCTCCATTGCTGCGTTGTCGTAGCAGTTGCCTCTGGCACTCATGCTGGCGATCAAAGCGTATTGCTCCAACAGGGCGCGGTGCTCGCGCGAGCAGTATTGGCTACCACGGTCAGTATGCACGATCACTCCCCGAGGCCGATTGCGAGCAAACAGCGCCATGCGCAGCGCGTCGCAAACCAGCGTAGCCGTCATGCGCTCAGACATCGACCAGCCCACAACCTTACGCGAATACAGGTC
>WNDY01000087.1 GCA_009914555.1 Xylophilus sp. | reverse complement strand
CCAGATCGGCCTGCGATACATCTGCACCCGGTGCAAATAGTCCTTCTGGATCGGCAACGGGAGAAATCGCTTGAATGGCTTGCTGTGGAGTGTCAGCTATTGACCCGGTTGGTGTATAGTCAATACCTTCTCCCAGAAGTGCAAGAGCCTTCTGGCGATGGCCCGCCATCTGGTTTTCCCACTTATCCCGCACGTTGCCCGGAGCGCCGCCGTTATTGGCGTCAGAAGCCGAATACCGGCCCGGAGAACCGGCGTTGATGGTCGAGTATAGGTCAAGGCCACTCATACCTGGCTTAAATCCGGACGAACGGAAATAGTTGGCAACCGCGCCGTTCGGGCCGAGCTGTGAAGCGATAGGATCATTCCAATCGACACCATATTTTTCAGCCTGCGGTTCTCCGAACTGGATAAGTCCGCGATGCTGGCCGTACTGGGTGCGAGGTCCGGCTTTCGTCGGGTCGAAAGTACCAGCAGTCTCGTAGGAAATGGCCGTTGCAAGGTCCACCGGATCAGCGCCAATGGCCTGCGCCGTATCGATAATGCCGGACCGCAGAGCGTCGGCGTTTTCACCGAAATTGAACTTGCCTTGAGGGCCCGTACCGGTCGCCGCACCGCTCGTGGGCGAGCCACCAGCCGCAACCGTTGACGGATACGCACCACCTGACCCGCCAAAGCCGTTGATAAGCTGACCGAAAAGCGCGCTGCCTTTCTGTCGCTGCTCGTCTGCGTACTTTTCGCCCTGATTGATGCGGCGCTGTTCAAGAGCCGCACCAAGTCCGTCTCCCAATGCGTAGAGCCACCCGCCCGGACGCGAATAGTCCTGTGGACCGCCGCTCATAAGCTGCTGGACGCGGCGGCGCGCTTCCTGCAATTGCTCGGGCGTCTTATATGCCGTGCCCTGACCGAAAATGAAAGATGGTGTAGCCATTTATTTCCCTCCAAGAGCAAGGCCGTAATCGACCTGAAGCAGACCGTCAGGACGCTTCGAAACCGCCGCTGGCTTCTTTTTCTGTACCTGCTGTGCCAATAGGCCGAGGTGCTTCGGTGAGCCGTCAGGCTCGTCACGGTAATTGTAGAGGTAGACGTTCTGTCCTTTGATCTTCCCGACTTTTTCAACGTCCTTCTTGGCGCGTTCGTCGGAAAGGAAACCAGCGGGCAATCCCTTTGCAAAAAGACTACCCAGACCACCAAGGAAGCCGTTCATCTGGCTCATCTGCTGATTGTATGCGCCAAGATCATTCGCGTATTTCTGCTGCACCAGCCCCGCATAATCGACAGTTGGAATTCCGCCGATCTGTGAGCCCCCGAACTGTGGCTTGCTGACCTGTCCGCCTCTTATCAGCGCACCGATTTCATTGATCGGACGTGCACGTTCCTCATACCGCTCGTTTAAGGCTTGCTGGCGTTGAGTGTTGGCGGCGTTGAACTGTGCGAGCTGAGAGTTGGTGAGCTGATCCTGCAAAGCGTTATTGCCGCCAATCGCAGTATTCTGGTTCTGATACATCTGCTGCTTGGCTGAGTTGCCGAAACTTGCCTGATCGCGTGATAGGCCGGCAAGACGGCTTTGCTCTTGGCCTGCGGCAAGAAGAACCGATGTGCGCTGATCATTGACGCCCTGGTCAAAGTTTCGCATCGCCGCCATATAGGCATCCGAACCAAGCTGAATACCTTGGTTTGAAAGCCTTTGTTCAAGAGCTGAGCGCTCCTGATCTATCTTAGGCTGCAGCCTGCCCATCATCGCATCTTGTACAGCCTGCTTATCCGAAGAGAAATCATCGGTGTAGCTGGTCGTAAGATCAGGACCGCTGCCGAACTGCTGATAAGTCGGGGTAGTAATTTTGGATGCATCACCGCCAGCGGGCAGACCATCAAGATTGATCGGCTGGCCGAGCAAGCCTTGCAGGCGCCCGGATTGGTCACGAGCCAACTGTGCGAGATTTAGGCTTGCGGAGTTATTTGCATCAGCAATCGCCTGCTGTTCCGGCGAATATTTAACGGTATCGGTGAAAGTCGGGATTTGATACGACTTGCCCGAGCTCGGGTCAAAGACTGTCTGTGTGCCGGTCTGCGTTCTGGTCAATGAGCCATCAGGAGTGATCTGATTTGGCTGCTGAAACCAAGCGTTTGCGGTCGCCGTGCTGATATTCGTACCGGTCTGCGCCGCTGCGGTTTCTTTTGGATCTGGAGCTTTTGGAGCTTTGGGCTTACCCATTCCGCACCTGCCTTTTATGGAAGCGACTTGACCGCCAAGCGTCGTCAGTCAGTGTGAAAACAATTTCCGCCTCATCGCGCCCTCTCAGGCGTGGGATGCGGTAGGGAGTGAAGCCATATGCCTGCGCGATCCGACACATGGACTTGTTTTGCTCTGCAACGCGGAGAATGACCATCTGGCAGGCAAGCTGGTCGAACGGATAGGAAAACAGTGAAGTGAGAACGGATCGGTTCAACCAACGCTTTGAGAGGGCCGCTGCGGATAGCTCGATTACTGCACTTTCAGGGTTCCAGTTATGAAAGACCACACCAGCTATAAGTCGGTCGCCCTCGACAACACCCATTGTAGTGAAGTTGGTAAACCCACGCTCACACCCCGGAATATGAGATGCCACAAAGCTTGCAATTCCCTCGTTGATTTCCGGGCATCGCTCGCCACCAAATACAGTAATCATGCACTTGCCTCGCCCAATTCGACCTGAATTGACCCAATGCTGAGTTCAGCATCGATTGGGAAATCTCCGCCGGAAGTGATCACACAACCGAGAGCAAGCAGATCACCAGAAGCCCGCACGTTCTGGCGGAACCAATAATCATTGCGCTCGGTTGAATTATCCCAGAGCGCCTGATCCCAGACGCCAACGTCCCATTCTGACGAACCCTCATCGCCAAGAGATACTGTACTGTTGGAAGGGAATGAGCGATCCATATCCGCTCGAGCAAACAGAAGCGCCGAAGGCCGCGTCTTGCCTTTAATCAAGAAGCGAGCAAGGGAAGCTGTTTTACGTTGCCCAACATTGCCGCCCGTTAAAAACTGAGACAAATAAACTGCCGCGAATGACATTCCGTCATCGGAACCAGTAATGTCTCCTTGCCAGAAGTTGCCGCCATTCGAGCCGAAGAAAAGGCTACCTTGTAGCGTTGCAAAACAGTTCGCGCTCCAGTTCGTGGTAATAGCCCACTTGCCCGTCAAAACATTGAGAACGAAAGATTTATCCTGAACGACTGTATTCTCAGGAAACGTTATGAAGACTAAGTTGCGTTCGGGCCATTGCGTCACTGTCCAACCGGTGCTTGTCGCGTTGGCAGCCTCCCGCCAGTCGTCTTCAATTTCACGACTGGCCGAAACAAGGCTGAGAGCCTGACGGTCGCGTTGAAATACCTGACTCATCGGAATGAAACCGTCTGTCGTGCAGATCAAAATATCCGCACCGCCTCTGATCCAGGCATTTTTGCCGAGTGGCTTGCCGATCTGGTAAATGCCTTTGAGCGCAAAGGAAGCTATGTTGGACGGATCATCGCCCTGATATACCGCGACTTCCCCCTCTGTTGAAATGAACACGCACATATCGTTGAGGCCGTCGCCACTTTCAATCGACCACGAGAAGCCCGTCAGAAGCGATCCGCCTTTTTTCATGACGCCACCAAGGGGAAAGGGCTTGGCCTCGCCACCGAACGAATTTAGCGGCAGATAATACGCGTCCATACTGCTGTTCTTGAGAAAGAACTCGCGGTTTTTGAAAAGCCAGACGTAATTGAACTGATTTGTCGTCGTTGCATCCCCAGCCGCGAAAGTAATGGCTGGCGTCGTTGTCCACCCAGAACCGTTGTAAAGCTGGCGCGGATCAGCACCATTTACGCACACCATCATTGATGCACCTTGCGAGGTATGCTGAACCGTTGACCAAAGTCCGGAGCTTTGCGCACCAAGGCTTGGTGCAGTTGTATCCGGCGGTGAAGCAGGGCTCGTCAGATCGTAGATACCGGCATCGGTCGCCATAAATAGCTTTTCGACACCTCCAAACCGGTAATTGAACGCAGACAGGATATTACCGGCTCCAGCTAACAGAGCACGCTTGATTGAACCGCCTCGGATGCGAGCACCCTTTAATGTCGGCCAGAAGTTTCGAAGAATGGAGGCTGCACCTGCACCGGGTTGCAAAAGATCGTAATTTGTAACCAACCCACCGTTAGGGGCTGGAAAAGTAATTGGCGATCCTGTCTGAGCCTTACCGCTGTTGGCTGAGCGCACCGAAGATGGAAGTCTACCCGGGCGTGGCATCATTGGCTTGCTCCACGGTCGGCGGAAAGTTCTATCGCCAGATCGGCTTCGAACTCTGCCACCTGATCATCGAAGGTCATTCCCTTTTGCCTTCTCCAGCGCCAGATCACGCCTTTAGTCAGCAGACGATCCGGAAAGAGGAGATCGTTGTCATCGCTCGTGATCTTGTCACGTTCATCGCTTCCATCCACCAACCAGTTCCGCGACACATAATTGATAGTCGCTCCGGTCGAAGCAGCAGTCGAAGTGAACTCGACTTTTCCGGCTTGAATGAATGCGAAAGGCTGGGTTGAAGAGACGGTTTTGATGATCGCCCATTCGCCAGAGTTCAATACCAGCCTTGCGAACCGGCCATCACCAAACTGGATACCGCCACCCGCGATCAAACGCTGAAAATTCTCTGGCAACGGAAACGGCGATGCATCGACGGATGCTGATTTTAAAGTCCGGTTCCAGTCGCCACGCCGTGAAATCTCTTCGCCTGCTTGTTGCGCAAACTCGATCATGGTCTGTGCATTGGGATTTGAGTTGCCAACCAGCGTATCGAAGCGGTCAAGGGAAACCACGTCACAGACTTCGTTGATTGCTTCGATAATGGACATTATGGCGTCACTCCACCGATGCGCACCTTGTTCTGTCCGAACCGGGAGCGCTCATCGTCTGATCTTAAGTCTGCGAGTGCCTGGGATTTGATACCGGCTGCGGCTGTGGCACCGGCTGCATCTTTCGCCCATATCGAAATTTCTTCGACTACCGCATAGAGGTAAACGTCTGAAGCGGTTTCCAGCAGCCAGTTCGATGGATTTGCAGGCGTGAGTGAGGGAATTTTCTGATAATAGTCGAATTGCAGATTGCCACTCCATACAGGCCGAACAATCACATTCCGTCCCTGAATAGCGAACGCAAAAGGCACCTCCCGACAACCGCGCACAGACTCTTCGAGCGCCTGAATGGAATAAGAGCGAATGACACGCCCTGATCCCGTCTGAACGGAACGTGCTTCAAGAAAGCCTTCTGGCAGTGGGCCAACGCCATCTGTCACGGTAACGGCGGCGCTACTCTCCATTTCCGCAACCCGGATTTGTCGATTGATCTTCAATTCGGCCAACCCGACGAACCGCTGAAACAGGTTCGCGAAGTCGTTTCGGCCAACGTATTCGCCAGCCGTCACCAACAGATCAGCATAATCAGTGATCATAGCTTGTCTCGTGTTCGCCAACCGGCATTGTCGGAGTTCTTGAGATAGCGGCGAATGAAATCGTCATCACCGACACGCACAGCGGGCAGCAAATCGCGATAGAAGATATTGAGGGGGATTGAGGCGACCTTTGCGAAATCGCCCCACTTGCCGCCCTCATTACGCTCCAATGCGTTCTGATTAAGAAGCGCGTCCGTTGCGTAATATTCGGTCTTCACCGCCCCGTAATTGTCGTCAATGTCGTACCAGATGCGTCGAAATCCGCGCACCGGGTCATCTTCGATCACTTCACCGTGACGATAAGGGCGCTCAAGCTTCATCTTCTGGAAGCTCTGCCTTACGGGAGTTTACGAGCTTCTTGGCGACCGAGATAGGAAGCTCATGAACTTCGCCTGGCTTCAATTTGACACCGCTCTCAGGGAAGTAACCGCGCAACAGTCGCACTTCCATTGTCTTCTCAGATTTTGGCTTCGCGTTAGCGTCCTGCGCCGCAACTGTTGGCGCTGACGTTCCGGACGGATTGGTATTCGGCTGACTTGCCTGATTGCTGTTCTGATTATCGGTCATTGGTACATCCTCGTTGAAAACGAAAACGGAGGCCGAAGCCCCCGTTTCTCACTGGATTTCAGCTGTCTTAAGCAGCCTGCACGTCAGCGATTGCGCCGCTCGATGCTTCATTTTTGGCAACCAGCGTCCATTCACAGTTGACCAGACGCTTTTCAGCATCGCCGGTCTTTGCCAATGGCTTCTGAGAAATGCCGCGAAGGAAACCAACTTCCCACATTTCAGGATCAAGCAGGGCAACGTCACGCGCACGCTGCCAAGGATTGGCAATCGCAGTCAGATAACCGAAGTCACCCTGATACACATCAGCTGCACCAACGATTACGGCCTGAGCGTCCTTCCGGCGTTCTGCGGGAGCATCAGCACGAATGGCGGCAATGCCGGGGAACTTCGAGAAGGTCTTTTTCAGCGAAGAGTGCATCATGATGACGGTTGGCTTTGCGCCCACGTCAAATGCCTGCTGCTGGACGTTCTTCACCTGATCCTCTGCAAAGTCACGCAGAGTTCCGTCCGTTGGCGCGACAGTCAGGCCAGTTGCCTGATCATAGCCGCCATCTGCACCGGTGGCCCCGCGATCCGTGTTGGTGGAAAGCCAGGTCCAGATAGAACCGGACTGGCGAACCGGTGTCGCATTGCTGCCTGCCGAAGACGGCTGAACCTTGCCAACCATGGCATGTTCCATGTCTCGGGCGAGCTCCTTGGCCTTCTTGACAGTCTGACGCTTGATTTCCGACTTGCGCCCATACTTCTTCACAGCTTCCGTGGTGTCGGAAATCATGAATGTTTCATCAGAAATCTGGCAATAGTTGCCAACTTCGACGGTCGGAGCCACCTGCTGGAACGTAGCGTCGTTGCCTTCAGGCTTGGCGTTGTCACCGGGGGCGCGTAGCGTATCGGTCTGCCACTGATGTTTCGTAGCCGAAACGTCATAGTTGGTGCCGACGAGCTTCTGAAAAGGAGTTTCTTCCTTTGCGACCGTGTAAATCACATCGCGGAAGTCTTCAGCCTTGCCCTTCACGTCATAGGTATCGGTAGTGCCTGCCATCTGAGCCATTGTATTTTCTCCTTGAAAACAGCTCTATGACCAGTCCAACGCATCAAGAGCTTGCTTGGCGTGATCGACTGATCCAGATTTTTTGAAGTTTTGCAGAGCCTTGTTGGAGCCGCTCACAGACGGGCGATTATTTCCAGGCTTGAGCGCTGGCGCATTCTCAAGCTTCTTTTTCCCGGCCTTCTGTTGCTCAATCGCTTTGAGACCAATCCTCGCATAGTAGGCTAGCTTCAACATGCGATGATCGACCACAGTATTCAGTTCTTCGACTGTGAAGCCGAGCTGCTGCGCCGTGTCGAGAACGTCCTTGTTGAAGGCATCGCGCTTTTCAGCGTTTTTGATGTGAGGGAGCGCAGCTTCAAGCAGTTCATTCTCAGCGGCAAGCCGCTTCTGATACTGCTGATATGTGAACTGCTGCTCCTGCTCACCAGCCTGCTGTTTTGCCGCAAGAATGGTCTGCAGTTCACCAACCACGGTGTCATACATTGCCTTTTGGCGCGTGTATTCATTCGGGTTGGTCATAGCAAGAGTGGTTGACGGTTCCTCTGGCAATCGACTAGCCAGATAGTCCACCAACCCATCCAAGGTTGTCTGCAACTGGTTATGTTGACGGGAAAACGCTGTTTCTTGTTCAACCAGCTTCGAAAGCTTTGTTTCGGCTTCTTTCCGCTGATTGGCAAGTTCCTGCGTTTTCTTATGATAATCACCCTGCCGAAGATAGCCGCCCTTCAATTCTTTTAGGGAAACTTCGGTGCCATCGGCAAGTGTAACCACGGTCTGATCGTCGGCATCCGGCTCATCGCCTTCACCGCCGTTCTCGCCGTCATCTTCATTTCCGGTCTCTTCGCCATCTTCAAGGGCGTCACCCGTCTCAGCTTCATCGGTGGCAGTATCCGCATTTGACCGGTCAGAGTTGGGCTCGATGGCCTCTCCTTCCGCTTCAAACATGGCATCAAGCGCCGTGTCGAGATCAGAGGGTTGTGCGTTATCACTCCCACCGGCTGGCAGGTTGGTGTGTTCGCCGTCCATGTTGGTAATTCCTTTGTCGGGTGAGTGCGCGGCTTATGCCACTGCACCTCTACGCACCGGTTTAGCTGAACCTTGTTCGGCCAAGGCTTTAAGCTTCGTGCGCAAAGCTCTTATTGCGCGGGCTTCAGCACAATGTGCCTGCCGCGCTTCGTGATCATCATAGGAAGCATAGATCGCAGCGTTGGTTGCGTCTTTCTCCAGTTCATCGAGCAACCAAACAAACAGGGGGTGCTCAATCAGAAAACTGGCATCGCCACTATCGGTACTCATTGATGAACTCCTCGCTCCAGAGCAGATGCAAAAGCGGCTGCCTGTGATTTCTGAAGTTCACGTTCGGTCCGGTGCAAAGCAATGCGTTCGCTGGACGCGATCTTCTCCCGCTCGATCTCTGCCATGCGGTCAATCCTGTATTGTTCAAGCATTGCACGGCGTTCGTCGCGCTGCGTCTCTGCCAAGCGCTTCTGCGCATTGTCTTCGGAGCTTCTGAACAGGTCGGCCTGCTTAATCTGGCGATTGGCTTCAACACAAGCAGCTTCACGCCGTTCAGCCGTTCGTGCTCTCGCGTCTTCAAGCTCAATTGCATTCTTATGCTTGACGGTTTCAGGATCCGGACGATTGCGAGCGGCTTCACTCATCTGCTGGATTTCTTGCTCATCCGGCTTGGTGAAATACAGGCTCACTGTCTTCAGGCCCGAAGCTTCGACCATACGTGAAATCGTATTCCAGAGATTGTCTGGCTTCACATAAGGGTTATCGACCGCTCCGAAGTTAGCGAGAAGCTTTTCCTGCATGCCCATGACGAACTGCAAAGCCATCATGTCGCGCTCGCGTGTGCCTGCACCCAGACCGGTATTAACGCTGGCATCCATGCCCGCATCCCAATATCTGGGATCGAACGTCACCCATTTATCCCGTAGACGGACTGTACGCGGTTTGTCCTGATGCTGAACGATGAGGCGAAGTACGCCTTTGAAAACGCGCTGCAAGCCATGCGCAAAGTTCTTTACCACCATGTCTGTTTGAGCAATTCCAGACTGCTCAATCATGGCTGACGCTTTAGCTGTGGTGTTCTGCAATGCATCAGGTGCCAGACCACTGGCCGCATCGGAAATACCCGTCCGATCCGTCACAATATTATCCATGTATCCGAGCATCTGAAAGGATTGTGCTGCAACAAACGGGACACTGCTATATCCAACCGCGTCTTGAACGCTCTTGCCAGATTTGACACGGATCGGCTCACCAAACCGCGGATTTGTTATGCTTTCAGGGTTTTCAACGCTGTCGCTCTGCACAATTGGCTGAAGATTGTTCTGCCAATAGATGTTGTCGAGCGTATTGCGCAGCAGCACAGTTTTAACCCGCTGTACTTCTTCGATATCATCAGGGATCGACCGGCCTTCCCACTGATGAGGTTCGCTTTCCGCAACCAGATCACCGAATGGCACCATATCATCCCATGGTTCATTGACGATGATGTGCTCTTCACCCCGTCCGCCTGCCATGATAACGCGGCGCAGTTCCGCAACTCCATCGCCATCATAGTCAACGCGCACAAAGCATTCAGCGACTTCTATTTCATCAATGGATGGATGATGACCCTGCGCTGACGTTCCGATTGATCGTTTGCTCTCGTTGTCCTCATCCAGATTAAGCAGATCGGCCCCATCAGCTGCCGACAAAGCTTCGATGGTGGCTTTGTCATATCCTGCGGCGATCAGCTCTCCCCGGCGCTTTGTAGTGACCTGCGCAACTATCGGACTGTCATCAATGGTCTTTGCGTCCGGATGAATACGGAACTCACTGCGGGGAACGCATTCCAGAATGACATTCTTCTTGTCAAACTGCCGCTTGATCTGAACGGTATAGAAGCCTAGGTCATCCTGCGCAGCGCCAAGAATTTCTATCGACTGATCAGAGACAAGCATCTGTGCGGCTTCCATATCGAGCCCATCCAGCGTGCTTGTCTCTGTTTCCTTCCTCTTCTCAACAAACCACTTGAGAACGCCATTGCGCTTCAGCAAAGCATCATGCATCGCATCATAGATTGCGCGTTGCCCGCCACTTTCTGGCAGCACAATGTAATTCACGTAATCGGTAGCTTGATCTGCGCTGCCTTCATCGCCTTCAGCAACGGGCGCATACTCTACGATCTTATCTGAACCGAAGAAAACCCGATAAACCGACGGCAGTACCTTCTTGATCGTTGCACGAACATCTTTCGAGATTGCAGACGAACGGCCTTCATCCGAAGGAGTGTCCTTCATCGTGCCGTCATAGTATTCCTGAGCCTTCTGCAAATCGGGCTTCAGCTGACTGTCGTAATAATTGTCGCAGTCATCCAACAGCCCGCCGACAGCACCGGCTAGCTCTTCTTTTGTCATGTTCGGCATAAATTAAACCACCTTACGAGGGGTGAATTTCCAGCTGGTTGCCGGTGTGTAAACCGTAGCAAATCGCAGCATCATCAGTGCGTAGCGAGAAGCAGAAATCGTATCGTCCCGCTCTTTCACTACCTGTCCGTTCTTCCGGTGATACAGACGGCGCTCCTCATGCCAGTGCGCACATGTCCGAAACACCTTCCAGCGACCGGTCTGCATCCGGCTCAGCATATCCATCAAGCCAGCTTCAACGCTGTTCGATCCATCCTCAAACGTCGCCCTTTCTGGCAGGAGATTGAGGTTTTGTTCGCGATACTGCGTTGCAAGGTTCTTGCCCGCTGCCACATCGTTGTTACCATCGTGCGGCCATCCCCAAGGCAACCAATCTCCCCAAGGCTTCAGTGCAGCAGCATGAATGATCGGTGTTGCCTGGCTCTTGCGGTAGTCCTTGGTGACATACACCACGTCCGCGTCACGATCCCACGCAAGGTTCACGGCAGCGGTCGGATGATCCCAACCAAAATCGAGTCCGCCGATCTGCACCCAATGAGCGGGGACTTCGAAAGGCTCAACCGTAATATCTTCTTCCAATACTGGAAAAATAAGACCGCTTCCCAGCGTCGGTATGCCCTTAGCGCGCGCCTCACGTTCATGCGCTGGATAGCTAGCAATGATCTTAGCGCGCTCCTCCGGCGTGTAGTGCTCCGCGTCATCAATCGTCATTGATATGACCTTGCGAGACTCGGTAGCCATGTCGTCCGCTGCTGGCATGACGAACCTCGAAACAACCGTGGACATACCAAGCAAAGGTGTAAACGTGGTCTGCGCGAACTGCCCGCGCTGGCCGTTGTTCGTTCGTGTCAGACCTTCACTGTAAATGTCTTCTGCCGGTTCCTCATCGAACCATACGCCATCAACCGTTGGCCCTTGCCACTTCTCACGGCCCTTTTCGTAAGCCTTGAACGACAAAAGCGCTTCATCGGCCTGTACGTCGCCACCGCCGCCCCATCGCACCACAATGCTATCGAGCAGATTGGGAACTCCCATCGCTCTTGTGCGTGACACGATACAGTCAGCTGGGATAAAGCCCGTTCCCCATTGATCCTCAATCGCTGGCGGGCCCACCAGAATGCGTTGCGGGTTGTCGCGTGTGCTTTCACCGGTTACAGAGCCAGCCCAAAGCACCGGGGCTTTGTTGAACTCTGCGCCTTCCCACCAGTCAGGATAACGACCGGTCAGATGAACGGCCCATTCAGCACCACCGGCAATAGTCTTGCCAAGCTGGTTGCCTGCCATAAACAGACGCTCTGATTTCGTTGCGCCCGCCGCGTGAAACTCTTTCTGTTTCGTATATGGCGAATAGGTTTTAAGCTTGTTCGTCCTCTTCCGGCGTTCCAGTTCCGCCAGCAGCGATTGCAACTCCTGCTTTTCCGAGTAATTCAGCAATTCGAGCATTCAACTGCTCCTCTGGCGTGGTCTGGAGAGAGCCAGATACATTCAGGTCAAGCTTTTCACTGTACTTCTTCGGTCGGAGCTTGCCAGCCATCCATTTGCGCGCCTCAACACGCAGGGAAGATCGTTGAACGGCCTCCTTGTTGAAGACCTCTCCAATGACCTCGCCGTCCTTGTTCGTCTTTTCCATCCAGTCGTTACGACCATCGTCAGCAATCGTCAGGATTTCATCAAAAAGGGTGTCGGCCTGCTCCTCACGCGCGTGCGCGTATTGGTCCGAAAAGCATTTGTTCTCGCTAAGCCACTTGAAAACCGTGGAACGTGCTGGAAAGCCTTCTTTATCGCAAATGGTGCGCAGACTGTCGCCATCAGCTATGCGCTCACATATTGCGTCAGCCAGTGCCTGGCTAAACTTTGTCGGCCTTCCCGTCTTTACCTCTTTATCGGTCATATTGTTTCCTTTCGCGCAGTTTGAGTGCTGCGAATGGTGAAATGAGTTACCGGGCTTGCTTCACTTATCGCCTATAATGCGGGGAGTCACCCCGGAGCGGGAGCGATGGTTCTAAGCCGCGAATAAGCAGGGCATACGCGCCTTAAGCCTGCCGACACGCGACAGGTGGGCAAACTGGTTGCAGTGGCGGGAATTGAACCCGCTTCCTTCTGGGTACGAACCAGATGAGCTACCGGTGCTCCACACTGCTGAAAAGGAAAAAGCGGCTCAAAGGTCGCTGAACTTTGGACACGAAAATCC
>WNDY01000086.1 GCA_009914555.1 Xylophilus sp. | reverse complement strand
TGCCTGCTACCTGAACTCCAGGCTGAACTCCTGCCCCTTTCTGCCTGCCTTGCTCTTGGTCATCGTCCACCTCCTATTGCGATAGTTAATCGCTTATAGGGGTGTCCGTGAAACGGGGGCAAGATCAGATCGCGCTGTTCGGCACCCACCGCATGTACGTGCGCCCCGGCACCGACAGCGCGCGCGGCCTGCGCGGCGTGCTGACAGAGGCCGACGCGCAGCTGGTCGCCACCGTGCCCAACGTGCAGGTGGCCATGCCGTTCCTCGGCGGCAAGGCGATGCTGCGCGCGGGCGGCAGGGATTTCTCCACCTCCGTCTGGAGCGTGACCGCCGATGCGCCCGCCGTGCTGCAGTGGAACCTCGCCAGGGGGGTGTTCTTCGACCGCGAGGACGAGCGCCGGCTCGCCACCGTGGCCGTGCTCGGCAAGACGGCGCGCGAGCGCCTGTACGGCAGCGACGTGAACACGGTGGGCAGCCACCTGCTGATCAACAGCGTGCCCTTCCTGGTGATCGGCGAACTGCAGGAGAAGGGCGCGGTCAGCGGCGACGCCAGCGACGACGACGTGGTGCTGATCCCGTTTTCCACCGGCAGCCGCCGGGTGCTCGGCAGCACGCAGCTGTCGTTCGTCTCGGTGCTGGTGGACAGCCTGGAGCGCATCGACCAGACGGTGCGCGACATCACGGCCGTGCTGCGGCACGCGCATGGCGTGGAGGACTTCCGCATCAGCAACAGCGCGGCGCAGGTGCAGGCGCAGCAGGAGGCCGCGCGCCAGCAGGACCTGCTGCTGGCGCTGATCGCGGGCATTTCCCTGGTGGTGGGCGGCATCGGCATCATGAACATCATGCTCATGGCGGTGAAGGAGCGCACGCGCGAGATCGGCATCCGCGTGGCCACGGGCGCGCGGCAGCGCGACATCCAGCGCCAGTTCCTGACCGAGGCGGTGATGGTGTCGCTGGTCGGCGGCGCGGCGGGCGTGGTGACCGGGCTGGCCATCGGCGTGGCGTTGATCGCCTGGCACGTGCCGGTGATCTTCTCGGTCCGGTCCATGCTCATGGCCTTCGGCAGCGCGGTGGCCACCGGGCTGGTGTTCGGCTTCATCCCGGCGCGGCAGGCCGCGCGGCTCGACCCGGTGGTGGCGCTGGCGGGGGAATGAGGCCGGCCCGGCCGGCCGGCCGCAGACGCTCGCGCCGCCGCAACGTCAGCCGCGCGTCTCGATGCCGGCCCAGCCCGCGTCGGGATAGCGGGCGCCGGCCTCGGCGCCGTCGAACAGCGCCGAGAGCGAGCGCAGCTGCGCATCGTCGAGGCCGATGACCGACGCCGCGGCGTTCTGCGCCAGATGCGTCTGCCGGCGTGCGCCCGGGATCGGCAGCACGTGCGGCGCCTGGTGCAGCAGCCAGGCCAGGGCGAGCTGGGTCGGCGTCACGTTCCAATCGGCGGTCAGGGCCTTCAAGGCATCGACCCGCGCGCGGTTGGCCGCGCCGTGGTCGCCGTTGAAGCGCGGCAGCGCGCGGCGGAAGTCGCCGGCCTCCAGCCGGTCGGTGGCCGGCAGCGCGCCGGTCAGCATGCCGCGGCCCAGCGGGCTGTAGGCGACGAAGGCCGCGCCCAGTGCGGCCGCGAGCGGCAGCAGTTCGGCCTGCGCGCCACGCTCCCACAGCGAGAACTCGGTCTGCAGGGCGGCCACCGGATGCGCTGCATGGGCGCGCCGCAGACTGTCGGCGCTGACCTCCGAAAAGCCGATGGCCCGCACCTTGCCGGCGCGCACGAGGTCGCCCAGCGTACCGGCCACGTCCTCGATCGGCACCGACGCATCGCGCCGGTGGCAGTAGTACAGGCCGATCGCCTCCACGCCCAGGCGGCGCAGCGAGGCGTCGCAGGCGCTGCGGATGTACGCCGGGCTGTTGTCGATGCGCCGCTCGTAGCGGCCCGGCGCGCGCACGATGCCGAACTTGGTCGCCACCACGATGCCCGCGCGCCGGCCGGGCGGCAGCTGCGCGAGGAAGCGGCCGAGCAGTTCCTCGTTGTGGCCCAGGCCGTAGGTGTCGGCGGTGTCGAAGTGGCCGATGCCGAGGTCGAGCGCGGCATGCAGCGTGGCCAGCGACTCGGCCTCGTCGGCGGCGCCGTAGAACTCGCTCATGCCCATGCAGCCCAGGCCGATCGGGTGGACGGCACGGCCGGCGAGCGCGCGCGAAGGGAAGGACGGAATGTTTATGCGTGGGAGTATCCCTTTGCAGCGCTTGCTATTCAAGCGGCAGTGAAACCACCATCCGCCAGTATCTGGGCGCCGTTGACGAAGTCCGAAGCACCGCTGAGCAGGAAGGCGGCGACGGCGGCGATCTCCGCGGGCGTGCCGGCCCGGCCGGCCGGCGTGGCGGCGACGTAGCGGTTGCGCCCCTCGGGGCTGCCGAAGCCGGCATCGGACATCGGCGTGGCGACCACGCCCGGGCACAGCGCGTTGACGCGGATGCCTTCGCGCCCCAGTTCCAGCGCCGCGCTGCGCACCAGGCCGACCACCGCATGCTTGCTCGCGCTGTAGAGCGCCGCCTGCGCGAAGCCGACGGTGCCGGCCATCGACGCGGTGAACACCAGCGAGCCGCCGCCGCCGGCGCGCAGCGCGGGCACCTGGTGGCGCAGCGCGTGGACGGCCGCGCGCACGTTGACGTCGAACACGGCGTCGTAGTCGGCATCGCCCTGGGCCTCCACCGGCCCGCCGCGGCCGAGGGTGCCGGCGTTGTTGAAGGCGCCGTCGATGCGGCCCCAGCGGCCGAGCGCGGCGGCGACGAGGGCCCGGGCGGCATCGTCGCGCGCCGCGTCGCCGGGCACGGCGATGCCCTCGCCGCCGGCGGCGCGCACGTCGGCCAGCACGGCGTCGAGCGCATCGGCGCGGCGCGCGCACAGCGCCACGCGCGCGCCCTGCGCGCCGAGCAGCCGCGCGGCGGCCGCGCCGATGCCCGAGGATGCGCCGGTGACGAGGACGACCTTGCCCCGCAGGTCGGGGAAGCGGGGAGCGGAGTCGGTATTGGATGGCAGTGGCATGGTGGAGCATCGGCAAGGGGTTGCAGGAGCTGCGATCCTGCGCATCCCGGGCGCTGGCGACAATCCCGCCAGCGCTGCATGCCGCATGCAGCTCCGCTTCACTGTTCCCCCCAACCCTCTCCATGCCTTCTCCGTCCGATACCAACCTGGCCCAGCTGCGCGCCTTCGCCGCCGTGGCCGAACTGCGCAGCTACCGGCGCGCCGCAACCCGGCTCGGCGTGACGCCTTCGGCCGTGAGCCAGGCGGTGCGGGCGCTGGAATCGCAGCTCGGCGTGCCACTGCTCCAGCGCACGACGCGCAGCGTGGCGCCCAGCGAGGCCGGACAGCGGCTGCTGGCCGAACTGCGGCCGCATCTGGACGGGCTGGCGGCGGCCCTGCGCGCGGTCGGCGGCGCCGACGGCGCGCCGGCCGGCACCTTGCGCATCAACCTGCCGCGCAACGCGGCCTGCCTGCTGCTGGAGCCGGTCGTGGCACCCTTCCTCGCGGCCCACCCGCGGATCCATCTCGAACTGGTGACGCACGACGGCTTCGTCGACATCGTGGCCGCCGGCTGCGATGCCGGCATCCGCTTCGCCGAATCGGTGCCGCGCGACATGGTGGCGCTCACGCTGGGCGGGCCGCAGCGCTTCATCGTCGCGGGCAGCCCGGCGCTGCTGCAACGCCTCCCGCGGCCCGCCGAACCCTGGGACCTGCTGACCCAGCCCTGCGTGCGGCTGCGCTTTCCGAGCGGCGCGCTCTACCACTGGGAATTCCGGCAGGGCGGCGCCTCGCCGTTGGCGCTCGACGTGCCCGGGCCCTTGACGGTGGACGACCAGCGCATGGCACTGCGCGCGGCGCTCGACGGCGTGGGCTGGGCCTATCTGTACGAAGCCGCTGCGGCGCCCCACGTGGCGGCCGGCGAACTGGTGGCGGTGCTGGACGGCTGGCTGCCGCCGGGCACGCCGTTCCAGCTCTACTACCCGGGACGGCGGCAGGCCGCGCCGCCGCTGCGGGCCTTCATCGACTGGTGGAAGGCCTCTCAGCCCGCCGCGTAGAGCACGGCGCGCGGGCCGCGGCACAGGCCCCAGAGCCGGATGCCGGCCTGCCCGGCGATGTGGACCGCGAGCGAGGTCGGGGCCGAGATGGTGGCCAGCGCCGGGATGTCAAGCCGCGCGCACTTGCGCACCAGCTCGTAGCTCGCCCGGCTCGACATGACGACGAACCCCGGCGTGCCAAGCCGGCGCTGGCGGGCCAGGCGGCCGATCAGCTTGTCGAGCGCGTTGTGGCGACCCACGTCTTCGAGCACGTCGAGCAGTTCGCCCTCCGGGGTCGCCCAGCCGGCTGCGTGGATGGCGCCGGCCTCGGCATTGAGCGGCTGCCGCGCCGAGAACGAGGCGAATGCCTTCTGCACGACTGGCAGGTCGATGCCGGCGAGCCAGTCGCGCGCCTGCACCCGTTCGGGCACGAGGTCGAGCGCATCCAGGCTCTCGGTGCCGCAGACGCCGCAGCCGGTGCGGCCGACCAGGCTGCGGCGGCGCTCCTTGAGGCGAGCGAAGCTGCGGCTGGAGATCTCGACCTGCACCTCGCACGATGCGGTCCCGGCAGGCAGGCCGTCCGTGCCGCAGACCGGCGCCTGCGTGGCCACGGCGATATCGCGGCAGTCGGCCGGCGTGTCGACGACGCCTTCGCTCAGGGCGAAACCCAGGGCGAAGTCCTCCAGGTCCTGCGGCGTCGCCATCATCACCGCGTGTGAGATACCGTTGAACACCAGGGCCACCGGGACTTCGCTGGCGATGCGGTCGTCGGCCGTCCGCATTTCGGCGCCGCTGCGGTGCTGCTGCACGGTAGCCGCCACCACCGCAGGCGGCAGGACGGCGTCGGAACAGGTGTCGGGCCGGGATTCGGTCATCGTGCGCCGATTGTGCGCCTGCCGTCGGGACCGGGAGGAAGTCGCATCGGCGCAACGGTGCGCGGACCGCGAGGCTGCAATCCCGACATAATCCATGAATTCATTTCATTCTCATTTGAATTATCACATCTTCAGCGCGCTGCCTGCTGCAAAACCGCAAGGAACGCCCTGCTCGACGTCACTCGTCCTGTCCGCCATCCATCACCATGACATCGAATTTCCCCGTCTCCGCCTGTGCAGCGATGGTCGCCGCCGCCGGCGTCGCCCACGCCCAGGAAGCGACGCTGAAGGAAGTCTCCATCACGAACAAGCGTGAGAACCGCGTGTCCACGGGCGCCACCGGCCTGCCCCTGGAGATCAAGGAGACTCCGCAGACCATCAGCGTCATCGACCAGGAAGACATCACCGACTACGGCCTGACGGGCAGCAATGAGGCGCTGCGCTCTTCCAGAACCAGGACCAGACCGACTACAACGGCCAGTACCTGGACCCCGTCAAGGGCGTCAACACCGAAGCCGGCGTGAAGGCCGACTGGCTCGACCGCCAACTGCTCACCACCTTTGCGGTATTCACCGCCAGGCAGTCTGGTCTGGCCACCTACGCGGGCGTGAATGCCAGCGGCAACTACTGGTACGAGCCAGGACGTGAAGTCGCGCGGCTTCGAGGCCGAGGCCACCGGCCGCATCAGCAAGGATGCCAAGGTCAGCGTGGGCTACACCCAGCTCAAGCTCACCGGCCCGGACGGCAACGACATCTACGAGTGGGTGCCGCGCAAGACGCTCAAGCTGCGCGCCGACAGCCGCGTCGCGGCGCTGCCGGGCCTGCGCCTGGGCGCGGGCGCGCGCTGGCAGTCCGGCGTAAGCAAGGTCGGCGGCGCGCACCAGGGCGCCTACGCGGTGGCCGATGCCTTCGCGGCCTACGAACTGACGCCGGCGGCCACGCTGCGCCTGAACATCAACAACGTGTTCGACAAGAAGTACATCGGCACCGTGGAATACGGCGCCATCTACGGCGCGCCGCGCAACTTCGCCATCACGCTCGACTACAGGCTCTAGGCGCGCCTCAGGTGGCGGCTCAGAGCGTGCCGGACTGCGCGCCACCGGCGCTTCCTGCGGCCTGCGCCGCGGCCGCGCTCCCCGCGGGCGTCAGGCGCACCAGCCAGCGCGCGCCGTCATGGGTCACCTCCACCCAGCCCGGCCCGGGCTGCCCGCCGATGGCCGCGCTGCCGAGCCGCGACAGCGCCCGCATCACCACGCTGGCGCCCACCCCCAGGCGCTTGCCGATGCGCGGCAGCGACACGGCCGCGCCCGGGCCCTCCTCGCCCAGCAGGGCCAGGAGGGCGTGGACGAGCGGATCCTGCGCCGCGGCTGCATCGCTCATGCAAAGGCTTCCTGTGCGGTGGCCGGCGCCGCTGGCACCGCTGCCGCGGCCTCGTGCGGCACCAGGATCACCGGGATGTACTTGGACGTCGGCGTGTTCGACGTCTCGGCCACCGAATCCAGCGGCACCAGCGGATTGGTCTCGGGGTAGTAGGCGGCGATGTTGCCGCGCGGGATGTCGTAGGCCACCAGCTTGAACCGGTTGGCGCGGCGCTCGACGCCGTCGGTCCAGACGGTCTTGATGTCGACCCAGTCGCCGGCCTTCATGCCGAGGTCGCGGATGTCCTCGCGGTGGATGAAGACCACGCGGCGCTGGCCGAACACGCCGCGGTAGCGGTCGTCGTGGCCGTAGACGGTGGTGTTGTACTGGTCGTGCGAGCGCGTGGTCATCAGCGTGAGCACGCGCGCGTCCCGGTGCTGCGCGCGGGCGCGGTGCACCGGCGTGTCGATCGGCACGGCATGGGTGCAGAACGCGGCCTTCTTCGAGGGCGTGTTCCAGATGCGCTCGCCCGCGGTGTTGCGCAGCCGGAAGCCGCCGGGCACGGCCACCCTGGCGTTGAAGTCGTGGAAGTCGTCGAACACCGCTTCGATCTTGTCGCGGATGCGCGCGTAGTCCTCGATGAGCCAGAGCCAGGGCACGCTGCTGCGGGCACCGAGCGTGGCCTCGGCCAGCCGCGCGACGATGGCCGGCTCCGACAGCAGGTGCTCGGACGCCGGCGGGTTGATGCCCATGGAGATGTGCACCATGCTCATCGAATCCTCCACCGTCACGCCCTGCGGGCCGTTGGCCTGCATGTCGATCTCGGTGCGGCCCAGGCAGGGCAGGATCAGCGCCTCGCGCCCATGCACCACGTGGCTGCGGTTGAGCTTGGTGGCCACGTGCACCGTGAGGTCGCAATGGCGCAGGCCCCTCCAGGTTGCGTACGTGTCGGGGGTGGCCGATGCGAAGTTGCCGCCGAGCGCGAAGAAGACCCTGGCGCCGCCGTCGCACATCAGGCGGATGGCCTCGACCGCATCGACGCCGTCGGCGCGCGGCGCGGCGAAGCCGAACACCTGCTCCAGCCGGTCGAGCAGCGCGGCCGGGGGCTTTTCCCAGATGCCCATGGTGCGGTCGCCCTGCACGTTGCTGTGGCCGCGCACCGGGCAGGCGCCCGCGCCCGGGCGGCCGAGGTTGCCGCGCAGCATCAGCAGGTCGACCACCGTCTGGATCGTGACCACCGCGTGCGGACTCTGCGTGAGGCCCATGCCCCAGCAGGCGATCACCTTGTCGGCGCCGAGGTAGACCTCGGCCGCGGCGCGGATCTGGGCTTCGGGCAGGCCCGACTCCTGCTCGATCAGCGCCCAGGATTCGGCCCGCAGGTCGGCCGCGAGCGCCTCGAAGCCGGTGGTGTGGCGGACGATGAAGTCGCGGTCGAGCACCTCGGCGCCGGCGTCCTCGCGTTCGAGGATGTGCTTCATCATGCCCTTGACCGCCGCCAGGTCGCCGCCCACGCGCAGCTGGTAGTAGTGCGTGCTGATCGGCGTGGAGCGGCCGGTGGCCATCTCCAGCTTGTCCTGCGGGTCGGCGAAGCGCTCCAGCCCGCGTTCGCGCAGCGGGTTGAAGCTCACGATGCGCGCGCCGCGCTTGTGGGCCTGGCGCAGTTCGCCGAGCATGCGAGGGTGGTTGGTGCCGGGGTTCTGGCCGAAGATGAAGATGGCATCGGCCTTGTCGAAATCGTCCAGCGTGACCGTGCCCTTGCCCACGCCGATCTGCGGGCGCATGGCGCTGCCGCTCGATTCGTGGCACATGTTGGAGCAGTCGGGGAAGTTGTTGGTGCCGAACTCACGCACGAACAGCTGGTAGAGGAAGGCCGCCTCGTTGCTCGCGCGGCCCGAGGTGTAGAAGATCGCCTGGTTCGGGTCCGGCAGCGCGTTCAGGTGGCGGGCGATCAGCGCGAACGCGTCGTCCCAGCCGATCGGGCGGTAGTGGTCGCTCGCCGCGTCGTAGACCATCGGATGCGTGAGCCGGCCCTGGTCTTCGAGCCAGAAGTCGCTCTTGCCCACCAGCTCGCTCACGCTGTGGCGGGCGAACAGCTCGGGCCCCGCGCGCCGCGCCGTGGCCTCGGCGGCCACGGCCTTCACGCCGTTCTCGCAGAACTCGAAGGTGGACGCATGGTTGCGGTCGGGCCAGGCGCAGCCGGGGCAGTCGAAGCCGTCGGGCTGGTTGGCCGACAGCAGCGTCCTGGCGCCCTTGATCGGGATGTCCTGGCGCAGCAGCGCGTTCTTCACGCTGTTGAGCGCGCCCCAGCCGCCGGCAGGCCCCTGGTAGAAATGGATCTTCTGTTCGGACATCGTGGTTTCCTCCTCGGCGGCGGGTCGGGTCAGTGGAAGAACTGGGCGGCGCTCAGCAGCGTGCGGTAGATGCCCCAGGCCAGCGGAATGCCCACGGCCGCCCAGGCGAAGGCGACGAGCGCCGGGCTGGTCGCGCCGCCCGTGCCGCGGCCCGCGCCGACCTCGGAGGCCACGGCCTTCTCGTGTGCGAGCTTCTTCTCGACCGCCAGTTCCTCGTCGCTCATGAACCATTTGGCCGCCACCGGGCGCACCAGCAGGTTGGCCACGAGGCCGATGGCCAGCATGCCCACGAGGATGTACATGGTCTGGTTGTAGACCTGCTCGCGCGGCAGGCCCAGGCCGAGCTGGTACTCGCGCATGTAGTTCACCACCACCGGCCCGAGGATGCCGGCCGTGGCCCAGGCGGTGAGCAGGCGGCCGTGGATGGCGCCGACGAACTGCGTGCCGAACAGGTCGGCCAGGTAGGCCGGCACCGTGGAGAAGCCGCCGCCGTACATCGACAGGATGATGGCGAACGCGCCGACGAAGAGCAGCACGCTACCGGCCGCAGCCGAGCCCGGGATGCTGGCGTACAGCAGCCCGCCGAGCACGAAGAACACGGTATAGGTCCGCTTGCGGCCGAGCCGGTCGGACAGGCTCGCCCAGAAGAAGCGGCCGCCGATGTTGAACAGCGACAGCAGCGCGGTGAAGCCGCCGGCCACACCGGCGATCGCGGCCAGCTCGGCCTTGTCGAGTTCGCCGAACTTCCTGGGCACATCGACCAGCGAGCCGCCGAACACCTCCTGGAGCATCGGCGAGGCCATGCCGATCACGCCGATGCCGGCCGACACGTTCATGCACAGCGCCAGCCAGACCAGCCAGAACTGCGGGATGCCCCAAACGTGCCTCACGTGCACGTGGCGCCGGGTGATCATGGCGTTGGACGCCTGCGCGGGCGGCGGCGTCCAGCCCGCGGGATGCCAGCCGGTGGGTGGCACGCGGTAGCCGAACGCGCCGGCCAGCATGAAGGCGAAGTAGACCAGCGCCATGACCACGAAGGTCTGGAACACGCCCGGATCGGTCGGCGTGGCGAAGGCCTTCATCAGGTCCACGGCCAGCGGCGAGCCGATCATGGCGCCGCCGCCGAAGCCCATGATGGCCATGCCGGTGGCCATGCCGCGCTTGTCGGGGAACCACTTGATGAGCGTGGACACCGGCGAGATGTAGCCCAGCCCCAGGCCGATGCCGCCGATCACGCCCGAGCCCAGGATCATCAGCCAGAACTGGTGCGTCCTGATGCCCACGGCCGAGATCAGCATGCCGCCGCACCAGCACAGGGCCGACACCACGCCGGCCTTGCGCGGGCCGGCGCGCTCCAGCCAGCCGCCCCAGATGGCCGCGGCGCAGCCGAGGAAGACGAAGAACAGCGTGTACATCCAGCCGAGCGTGGCCACGTGCCAGTCGCAGTCGGTGGTGAAGAGCTGGGCGAAGAAGCCCACGTCCTTGCCGCAGGCCGCGCCGGCGCCGGCCGTGGCCAACGCCTTGGACAGCGGCAGCCAGAACACCGAGAAGCCGTAGGCCATGCCGATGCACAGGTGGACGGCCAGGGCGGCCGGCGGCACCAGCCACCGGTTGAAGCCGGGGCCGGCGATGGTGCGCTCCTTGTCGAGCAGGCCGGGCCTGGTGGCGGGCGCCGGGTCGATTGCGATGGCCATGATGAAATGTCTCCTTTCTCTTTAGCGGTCGTTGTCGCTGGACGGCGCCTGCGCCGCGGCATGGCGGACGCGGCCGCGCCTCCAGCGCAGCAAGTGTCGCCATCCGCTTTGAGCTGCGTCAAATCATTTCCGGCAATTGCACGATTCGCCGTGGAAATGATGCGCTGCGGCACAGCGGCGACGCGCGGTCGGCTCAGCCTCCCACCGCGCCCGCATGCGCATCGCGGTGCGCCTGCCATGGCGGCGAGGCCAGCACGGCCAGCGCGGCTTCGAGCGCGCGCGACGGCCGCTCGCTCGCATGCACCATGCAGCCGATCGGCGTATGCACCTCGGGCGCCACCAGCGGCAGCGCCTCCAGGTCGCGGTAGCCGCGCACGGCGGCCAGCACCGCGCCGGGCAGCACGGCGCAGACCTCGCCGGCCGCCACCGCCAGCGCGAGCGCCAGCACCGAATTGGTCTCGATGGCCGGCTGCACCGGCGCACCGGCCTGGGCGAAGGCCTCGTCGACGATGGCGCGGTTGTGCATCTCGCGCGTGAGCAGGCACAGCCGGTGCGCGGCCGCTTCGCGCCAGCCCAGCGGCGCACCGATCCGCAGGGTCGCGGCCTGCGGCCCGGCCGCGCGGCGCACGAAGAAATAGTGCTCGGTGTACTGCGGCAGCGCGGCGACCTTGACCTCGCGCACATGGGTGCGGCCGGTATAGCCGAGCGCCAGGTCGAGCGCGAGCGATTCCAGGCCCGTCTCCAGCTCCAGCGAGCTCATCGACAGCACCACCGGCACGATGCCGGGCTCGCGCGCCTGCAGCAGCGCGGCGAAGCGCGCGAGCACCGGCACCGCCGTGGGCACGGCCGCCATGCGCAGCGTGCCCTGCAGCCGGCCGCCGCCGGCGCTCAGGTTCTGGCGCAGCTGCTCGTGCTCGTGCAGCATGCGCCGCGCCGTGCGCAGCACCTGCTCGCCCTCGTGCGTGAGGCCGGCATAGGTGCGGCCGCGCCGCACGATGACGGCGCCGAACTCGGCCTCCAGCGCCCGCAGCGCATTCGACAGCGCCGGCTGGGTGATGCCGCAGGCCTGCGCCGCGCGGCCGAAGTGGCGGTGCTCGTGCAGCGCAGCCAGGTAGCGCATGGAGACCAGTATGTTCATGCAGCGCGCATCATCCGCCCGGTGCAGCCTGGTCCTCCAAGGGGTATCACGTTCCCTTGCTGATCGAGATGGTCGGGAACTTCGCCGAGAAGTCCTTGGCCTTCTGCGCGATCGTCACCGCGACCTGGCGGGCCACCTGCCTGTAGATGCGGGCGATCTCGCCGTCGGGGTCGGCCGCCACGGTCGGGTTGCCGCCGTCGGCCTGCTCGCGGATCGCGATGTGCAGCGGCAGCGCGCCGAGGTAGTCGGCGTGGTACTGGGCCGCGAGCTTCTCGCCGCCGCCGGAGCCGAAGATGTGCTCGGCATGGCCGCACTGGCTGCACACGTGCACGGCCATGTTCTCGACGATGCCGAGGATCGGCACGCCGACCTTCTCGAACATGCGGATGCCCTTCTTCGCGTCGAGCAGTGCGATGTCCTGCGGCGTGGTGACGATCACGGCACCGGTGATCGGCACGCGCTGCGCGAGCGTGAGCTGGATGTCGCCGGTGCCCGGCGGCAGGTCGACCACGAGGTAGTCCAGGTCGCGCCAGTTGGTCTGGCGCAGCATCTGCTCGAGCGCCTGCGTGGCCATCGGACCGCGCCAGATCATGGCCTCGTCCTGGTTGCTGAGGAAGCCGATCGACATGGCCTGGATGCCGTGGCCCACGAGCGGCTCCATCGTCTTGCCGTCGGTGCTCTCGGGGCGGCCGGCGATGCCGAGCATCATCGGCAGGCTCGGGCCGTAGATGTCGGCGTCGAGCACGCCCACCGCCGCGCCCTCGGCCGCGAGCGCCAGCGCCAGGTTGACCGCGGTGGTGCTCTTGCCCACACCGCCCTTGCCCGAGGCGACGGCGACGATGTTCTTGACCTGCGGCAGCAGCTGCACGCCGCGCTGCACCGCATGGGCGATGACCTTGCTGGCGATGTGGACCGACACGTTGCCCACGCCGGGCACGGCGCGCACGGCGGCCACGAGCTGCTCGCGCAGCGCGGGGACCAGGCTTTTGGCCGGGTAGCCCAGCTCGACCTCGAAGGCCACGTCGCCGCCGGCGGAGATGCTCAGGTTGCGCACGGCGCGCGTGGAGACGTAGTCCTTGCCGGTATGGGGGTCGGCCACGGCCGCGAGCGCGCCGAGCACGGCCTGTTCTGTGATTGCCATCTGGGTGGATCTCCTGGAAGCCGGGTAGTTTAGGTGTCGCATCCCGGACGATCATATAGCCGCTTATGGAACAGATGCGGGTGAGTCTGATACCAGTTCTTCATGGCCTGCATGGGCGTCTTGCTGCCCAGCGCTGACTGCGGCAGTTGCTGGTTGT
>WNDY01000085.1 GCA_009914555.1 Xylophilus sp. | reverse complement strand
TTGTACAACCAGCAACTGCCGCAGTCAGCGCTGGGCAGCAAGACGCCCATGCAGGCCATGAAGAACTGGTATCAGACTCACCCGCATCTGTTCCATAAGCGGCTATATGATCGTCCGGGATGCGACAGCTAAGCGGGTGTCAGATCGCAAGTAGCTTGCGTACCTGTATATCCAGTAAAGCGAGATCCGAGGGGCTTGCGTTGCCGGCCTTGGCTGTCAGGTTCCGCGCAATGCTTCCGATAGCCACCATCTTCTCGTCTGCTTCGTTGAACTTAGGAATCTTGAGGTACTCTGCCACGCTTGCTCCCAGGCTCAGCTGAGCTGCGTACGCGGAAACGGCTTTGGCAATGGTTGGTGCGTTCAGGAAGCCTGTGAGGTAGGCCGCCTCAGGCTCTGATTCGACAGGGATGAAATAAAGCTTGTGGTCCGGAACCGCGATCTTTTCTCCCGCGTAGTCGATTACCGCATTCCCGATGTACGCAGCAGCGAACGTGTTGCCCATTTCCCGCCATAGCACCTTGAACGGGGCAAATGTGTATGGGCCGGTGCTCCACAGGGAGTAGAACGCCTGCCCCTTCTGGAACCGCTTCAGGCTGGAGCGCTGTTCCAAGTGGTTCTTGAAGCGGCTGAGAAACTTGAAGGTGTTGGGGAACGCTGCCGGCAAGTCCGGGTCGCCATGCATCCCCCGCTGGGGAACGAGGATGCGGAGCTCAGCCTCCGGCACTGCATTAAATGGCGCAACGCCGCGGCCGCGCAAAAGCGGGAATAAGTGCTCGGACTCAACGTTCGCAGTGACCTGGGGAATGCCCTTCGTTTTTCCGATGTCAGCAGCGTTCTGCACGGTCACCAATCCTGGCCCGGCTTCGCCGGTTGCGTGTACCCAAAAGATGCCGTTACGGTCGGTGGTGATTCCTTTCCGCGCCTTGTATTCAGGCCTTGCTCCCGCAGCAAAAACTTTCGCAAACACTGCCTGGTCCTGCACAGAGCCTACGAGCCACGGCCGCGTGCCATCTCCACCGGGCACTGGTACAGCGACGCCGTCGATGCGCTTGGCAATACGGCGGAACTGCTCCGCGGAAGCATAGGCCCGCTGGATTGCAGAAGTCCCTTCGCCCGCCGCCCAGGATCGGTATGGGACAGGAAACGTGGTTGATGCATCCCTTTGCATCACCAGAAAAGTCGGATGGTTGCTAACCCCGTCAAAGGGCCTGATATCTTGATAGTCCTCGACCAGCAGGACCTTGCACGGCAAGCGGCCGTTGTCGATCGAGAACCGCCTGAATCCGGCGCTGGATTCGGTGGTGAACACCGAGCCTGGAAGGAAAAAGCCAAGCCGCCCATCGTGGGCAAGATAGTGCTTCACCGCCTGGTAGGTGATCACGGTCGAGATGTCCGACTCGATACCGCCCACCCACTTGTCGGTACTGAAAACGCCGAGGCCGCGGCAATGCTGCTGGATTGATTGGGCGTAATCCTTGGGAAGATTGCTCCATTTGACCCATGGCGGGTTTCCGCAGATGTGCGATGACGGCGGGATCGCGCCTGCGGCGAAGCGGTCCGCGAGTATCGAGCACCAGATGCCGTTCCAGCCCTGGTCGTGCAATTCCACTAAATTAGCTACCGTCGTACTGACGATAGCGATATCAGACGGGTCCAGGCCCATGCATTGGAGGTCGGGAAGGATGGCGCTACAGAGCTTGGCCGCTGGGTAGTCGGCGTCAATCAGCGTCCGCACCTTCGAAAAGATCCGGAAGAACTCCGGGTGCGCGATCATCCGTTGCGGAACAGAGAACTCCCGCGGGCCTACCTCCGTGTGCAGGATGTGGCTGTAGTTGGAAAAGAAATCGACGGCAGCAGGGTTGATGGCATCCGCCAGGTACACCGGCAGCCGGATGGGATGCGCCGGATCCAAGTACGGGGATAGGAACACGGCAAGCGAGCCCTTTGCCGCAAGGACTGCAAGAGGATTGAGATCGATCCCGTGCAGCCCTGCGAGCAAGGATTGCGCGGTCGCTCCGTTGCTTGCTTTGCGGCGGCGCCTGATGGCTTCGAGCAAGAAGGTGCCTGACCCGCAGGTCGGATCGGTTAACGGATGGGTTGGCTCCCATCCCAGCAAGTCCATCCCGTGCTCTGCCAGCCAGTCCGGTGTGTAGAACTCGCCAAGCGCATGCCGGACCTCCCTGGGAATGAACCGCTCGTAAATGCCCTTGAAAAGGTCGCGCGTCGTATCCGCGTGCTTCTTCGAGACTGTGAAATCAACACCGCCGAGCCGGCTAAGCATAGCGCTGAGGTGGGACTGGTACCGGGGCCAATCCGCATCGTCAAGGTACCAGGAGAAGAAGTCTCCGCTGAGCATGTTCAGGATGCCTGCATGCTCGAACAGCTCGCCTGTTTCGACGGTCCGCAGCCGCTCCGCGACAGGAACTCTCGGCTGCAAGATGTCCTGGCTGGCACGCGGCAATGCGCAAGCCGCCACAACCTTCGCAATGATGGCAATGTAGGTGTTCAGGGCGAAAAGGTAGGCCGCCGGGTTTTCTTGGTACGGCTGGTCATGCGAGATCTCTTGCCGGCTGAGCAGCTTCTTCATCTGCGCGGGCTGGAACCCTACAACTTGGCTGAATAGCCTGCGCCACTCCGCAAACAGCATCTTCGTTTTTGAAGTCGCGGGCGACGCATCAGCTTTACAGATGCTGGCGTAGAGCTCTGGGATCAACGAGATCCCGTATGCCGAATCCGGGCCTACCAGTGCTTGCAGCAGCTGCGGATGGACAAGCGGCCGGCCATCGTTTTCAAGCGCTGCGAGCAGCCGCCCTGCGGATAGAGCATCGAATGCAACCACATCTTCCCAAGCCGCAGCAGCCTCTTCAAACCGGCCGAAGGTGATATGGGCCCCGTCCCATGCGACCAAGACGTATTCTTGCAACGCCCGGCCCTCTTCCGCAGAGATCAGCTCTGCGTACTCTTCGGCTTGCCGGCGCGCATGGTTTGCCTTACTCCCGGCACGGCCGCTGAACGACTTGGGCGGCTCGTATTCAATGATGACTGCGCCGTGCGCAACGTCGGCAAACTTAGTTGGCTTGCCCGCGGCCTTGAGGGCACGCTCAAGCTGGAAAGGTGTCCACGGGAGGGACAGGGCAAGGCAAGCTTGCTCCAATGCGTTCTCCAGCTCATGCCGCAGCTGAGCTTCGTTCCTGGATGCTTCCGTGGCAGAAAGCACGGCGCTCACCAGCGAAGCGCAAGCGCTGCTAGTCATAGGTCTTCCCATGCAACTCGGCGGCCGGCAACCATGCCGGCCTACTCCGCTTTGGCTGGCTGCACGCCAGCAGTAACCAAGCCTGCCCCAGAGAAGAGGTGCGCAAAGATTGCCTTGGCGAGCTTGGGCGGGACGGCATTGCCGATCTGCGTGAACTTTGAAGCAGTGTCGCCTACAGGGACAAACTTGCTTCCGAAGGTCTGTATGCGTGCGCACTCGCGCCAAGAGAGCCGGCGCGCTTCTTCCAGCTTTGGCCGGCTTGGATCCGCTTCAAGGTGCTCGTACTCGGTGGAGAAGTCCCAACGCTGCTTCCAGCCGTTGGCGAGGTCAGACCACGTTAGCTTCATCACCGGGCTCGCGGGGTGCAGCGTGATGTGCCGCCAGTTCGCCACAACGGTAAACGCAGGGTCCGCCCACTTGGCTTTCCGGTTCCGAGACATGTAGTACCAGGAAAAGTGGCCCTCGGGGTCATGCGGCCGCTCATAGAACTCCCCCTCCGGCCAAAGAGGGAGGTTCTTGATTACGTCGCCGTGCGATACATAGGGCTTGAGCGGGCCCGACGACTTGGTTTCTTTTCCGTGCGTCTTGGAAGGGAACTTGAATAGCTGGTTTAGGTCCTTCCTCACGCCCACGATAAAGAGGCGCTTGCGGGATTGCGGTACGCCATAGTCCTTGGCGTTGAGCACTTGGTGGCTAACGTGGTAGCCCGCTTCCCCATAGGCATCGACTTGTTCTTTCAAGAACGTGCCGCTACTCAGCTGCTGCAGGCCCGATACGTTTTCGGCAACGAAGTACTTGGGGCGGACGACGTTGATGACGCGCAGAAACTGCTTGTACAGGTTGGTGCGCTCGTCTTTCTCTGGGTCCCTGTTCCCTGCCATCGAAAACGATTGGCATGGATAGCCGCCGACGACAACATCGGCATCGGGGAACGCGGTAATGCTCGCGATGTCCGCGTTGCGGATATCAGCGCCAGAAAAGTACTTTTCTAGGGTCTTGCATGCGTCGGCAAGCACATCATTCGAAAAAATAACATGGCCGCCCGCAGCTTCGACGCCGAAATCCATTCCTCCGCACCCTGAGAACAGGGAGAGAACCCGGATTTCATCGCCATTCTTTTCAAAATTGTTGCTCACGATCTATTGCTTCTCTGCGAGGCATCTTCGGCATCAGCGCCTTGCGGGAGAAGCGGCCACCTCGACTTCAGGTAGCCATCGATCGCGTCCCGGACCACCCAAGCCAGAGAAACTTTGTTCTCTGCCGCAATCTGCTCTAGAACTTGGTACTGCTGTTCAGGAAAACTGATCGACGCGCGGACGGTGCGCTCGTGCTGCTTGCCGCTTTCGTGGTGTCTAGATGGAGCCCGCATCGCATTTTTCCCGCAGTTAGAGAGCCTCTTCACCATTTTACACCATGGTGGTGAACGCTTGCCGCCCAGGGCTGTAACCCAGGGGGAGGCCCGCGCTACGGTGCACTCCCGGCCGGGTCCAAGAACGCACGGATCCGCTCTTCTGTCGCCTGCAGATCCCGGACCTCGCATTCCCAAAGCTCAAGGACCTGCCAGCCCAGGTCCAGCAATGCCTGCCGGTTACGGCTATCCCGCGCACGGTTCGCCTCGATCTTGGGAGACCAGTACCCCAGGTTCGACTTCGACCCCGGCGCCAGCTTGCATCCGTGCCCGTGCCAGAAGCAGCCATGAACCAAGATGACTTTCCGGTGCTTGGGCAGGACCACATCCGGGCGCCCCGGCAGGTCCTTACGGTGCAGCCGGAAACGGTATCCCAGGCGGTGCAGCAGCGATCTGACGGCAAGCTCGGGCTTGGTGTCAGTGCTGCGGATGCGGCTCATCAGGCGGGACCGGGCTTCCGGCGTCAGGGTGTCCATGCAAATATCTATGAGTGGGAAGATTCTGGACCGCAAGGGACCACACAGTTCTGCATATCCAGGCTTGTCGCCGCGCTTCAGCACTCAGCCGCCGAACCGGAAAGCTGTGGTCATGCGTTCCTGCTCCCGGGAGTTGATCTTCAGGCTGGAGGCCACCCTGGGCCATTGCCGCACCACAGCCTGGCTGCGCATGATGATGTCGTCGGCCTGGCGCTTCGGGACGCGGAAGTACGGTGCCACGGCGCGAGCCAGTTCCAGGTCCAGGGCGTTGTCGGCCTCGCTGACGTTGAGCTTCAGGCCCTGCGTGCCGGGGACGGGGTTCATGTCGTAGGCCGGGGCCAGGCGCCAGCCTTTGCCCGGCACCAGCAGGAAGCCGTGGTTGCGCAGGTGGTCGTCGCTGTTGGACACCAGCATGTTGAAGACGATGCGTGACCACAGCTCGCGCAGGTCGGCGCTAGCCTGGCTACCGTGTTCGATCAGCACACGCGCGATCTCGAGGTAGCTCGCGCCGGTGGAGGCGTCGTCGCCGTCCAGATGTCCGGTGAGCGTCATGGCCGACGCGAAGTGCAGCCGGCCCTGCGGTGTGCGGTCGAAGCGCTTGACCAGGAAGGTGTGGTGAGGGTTCGCGAACCGGCGTGCAAGGCTGGGCGGGACATCGAGACCGCAGCCTTTGGCGAGGGTCTGCACGAGCAGTTCCCAAGCGCCCATGTCGTGCTCGTCGCGCACGCTAGGGAACTTGGCGATCCACAGCTCTCCCTGCGGATCGACCACGCTGGCCTTGGGCCGCGCGCCGCCGAGTGAGCCGCCCGGGGCGATCAGCATTCGGAGCCAGTCGTCACCGGCGGCAGCGGTGTTGTCCTCGTCCCGTTCGAGGGCCAGGCTGGCGGCTTCCAGCTCGCGCAGCTTCACAAAAGGGGGCGCGGCTGTGCCGTGCTGGTTGTCGAGGAAGTCGCCCTGATCATGGAGCCGGAAGCGCAGTGCGCCCGAGCGGTAGGCGTCGTGCACGCCGAGCAGGTAATCCGACTCGTAGAGGCGAACGCTTTTCTCGATGCGGCCGGCGCGCTGTTCCCGTTCCAGGCGCCGGCGCATCAGCAGGCGGCCCCAGCGATCGGGGCTCGCATCGGCGAACACGCCGAAGGTCGTGTGGCCTTGTGGCGGATGCTGGCGTCCCTCGAAGAGGCCCAGCCGGGGATCCAGGTGTATCTGCCGCATGGCCGGGTGTGCGAGCGCGGCTGCCTCGAACGCGAACTCGAAGAGCTCCCGCCCGGCACCGCGCCGGGCATGCAGCCATCCCAGGCGAAGCGGCTGGGCGAGACCGATCCAGTCGGCATAGACGGCGATGGAGGCAGCCATGGATCAACGGGCTTTTCGGGCCCGCGGCGCGGGCGGCGCCTTGATCAGGCGGGCCAGGTCGTCGGCGCTGGCGAAACCGCCCTCCTCGATCCAATTCTGCGCATCGGTCACAGGCCTGGCTCTTTTCGGGGGCTGTCGAGCAGGCGCGCTTGGCGGATCGATCTGGACATGCGCGGCGGCGGACGGCATCGAGGCCAGCACCTCGCGAAGCTGGTCGCCGGTCAAGCCCTGCAGCAGGTTGCGCAGTTGGTCCATGGACAGAGCCTGCGCGGCAGGAGAGTGCGATTCCCGCGTGATTGCAGCCGGAGGCGCTGCCTTGACGCGCGATGGCAGCCGGGCGTCCTGGAGCTGCCGCCCCACCGGATCCTCCTGGCCCAGGAGGTCGAGGTCTCTTTCGATGCCCAGCACCTGCATGACCGAGAGATAGGCGCCCATGGTCACGCCCGCGCCACCGCGTTCGAGGCCCCGCAGCGTCATGAGCGACATGCCGGCACGTTCGGCCACCTGCCTGGCTGTCAGACGCCGGCGCTGGCGCGCCAGGCGCAGGCGCTCACCAAACCGGCGCAGCAGTTCGTCGGTGGCGGGAAGCAACGGGGCAGTCTTCTTGGCCATGGCGCCAATATTTTATCTTCGGCACTCATCAATCACCAGAATAATGTCTCAACTTTCGTCACTTCAAGACATTATTTTGGCTCCATAGTGTTCAGAAAGAAGAAATATTGGCACCTTCTGAAGGGATGGGCATCCCCGGCTGCGCCGGGCCGCGCTGTACGTGCTGCGCATCGAGCCGACTGCCTCGTCTCGCCCCTTCGGCTCCCATCGCTGATGCCTCCGCGGCAAGGCCGCTGCGCGCTGCGCTTGCCAATGCGAGTGCGTGGGGTGGTGGGGCTGGCTTGCTGTTCCCTTCATCCTGCCATGTCGGTCTCGCGCTCAAGGTCTGCGCGTGCTGCGCCCGCTGGCGTCCTGGCGGCCGTCTATCGAACCTGTGACCGCTGCGCTGCGGCATGCCGGTTCCGGTCTTGGGCAATCCCGCCCGATCACTGGAGATCCTCATGGACGACAAATCCTACGTTTCGCTGGAACAGCGCGTGTGCCTCGTGTGCGGCACTCCGTTCGACACCGGCAGCCTGCTGCTGGACAAGCGCCGGCGCGCGAGCATGAAGCGTCATACGACGACGGGCTGGGGGCTGTGCCCCGAGCACCAGAAGCTGTTCGATGACGGCTTCGTCGCCTTGGTCGAATGCGACCCCGCGCGCAGCGGTGCACCGGCCGATGGGCGCATGAGGCCCGAGCAGGCGTACCGCACGGGCCGCGTGGCGCATCTGCGGCGCACGGCGTTCACCCAGGTGTTCAACGTGCCAATCGAGGACAAGCAGGCGTGCGTCTTCGTCGAGCCGGGCGTGCTCGACCAATTGCAGGCGATGGTGGCGCCGGCGGCGGACTGATCCGGCGCTGATGCGCACGGTGCGCTGTCCTTCGGGGCGGCGCTTTTTTTGCTGCGCAGGGTGTCGATGCTGCGCGCTGCGCTGGCCTCCGGGGGATCGGCTGGTCAGCCCATCCCCGCCGCGCTCCGCTTGGCGCCCCTGCAAGCCCGCCGAACCGGCCGTGCCGGATCGGCCCGCCGTTCCTGCCTTGCTTGTCGAACGAGTTCTCTCCGGTGGCGCTGCGCGCCACCTGCGCGCCGCCTTCGGCGGCTTGCCTGGCCTCTGCGGGCGCTCCTCCCGTCAAGGGCCGCTGCGGCGCCCGTGTCCTCGGCTTCGCCTGCGGGCCGCGCCAGCGCCTTCGCTTCCTCCCTTGACGGCGCACCCGCGCCGGCTCCAGCCGGCCCTCCTGGCCGCGAAAGCGCTTCGCGGCCCTTGCGGAGCCCGAATTTCCAAGGAGAGCGCCTATGCAGAGCACCGAGTGAATCCCCCCCGTTTCCCTCTTTCTTTCATTCACCACGTCCCCGAGCGGGACAGGAGATTTCATATGAACACCGTTTCCCATTCCGAAGTCCAGGCCGTGGCCGATGCTGCGGCTGCTGCCGCCAGCGCCCCGGCGCAGGCCCAGGCCATCACCCTGCCGGAGGTGGCGCCCTACGAACTGCACCTGATCGCGCTGTCGAAGTTGCGGCCCTCGGCGCGCAACGTGCGCAAGAGCGGCGGCACCAGCATTCCTTCTCTGGCTGCGAGCATCCTGCGGGTCGGGCTGTTGCAGAACCTCACCGTCATCGCCTCGCCCGATGGCGAATCGTTCGAAGTGGTGGCGGGAAAGCGGCGGCTGGCGGCGTTGAAGTTGCTGGCCAAGCGCCGCAAGTTCGGGCGCGACCATCCGGTGCCCTGCCTGCTGGTGCCCGATGCCTCGGCGCGCACCGTGAGCCTGACGGAGAACGTGCAGCGCGTGTCCATGGGCGCCATCGAGGAACTGCGGGCCTGGAAGGCGCTGGCGGCCGAAGGCCGGGCCATCGAGGACATTGCGGCGGACTTTGGCGTCACGCCGCTGGTGGTGCGGCGGCGGCTCAGGCTCGCCAACGTCTCGCCCCGGCTGCTGGCCGCGTGCGAGGCCGGGGAGGCCTCCATCGAGCAGTTGATGGCGCTGGCGATCACGGATGACCACAAGGCCCAGGAGGCGGCATGGTTCGAGGCTCCGCAGTGGCAGCGCAGCCCGGATTCGCTGCGCGACCATCTGACGCAGGATGAGATCGACGCCAGCCGCGATCCGGTGGCGCGCTTTGTGGGCGTGGAGACCTATGAGGCGGCGGGCGGCGGCATCCGGCGCGACCTGTTCGCGGACGACCGGAACGGCGTGTTCCTCACCGATGCCGGCCTGCTGGAGTCGTTGGCGCGCGACCGCTTGGATTCGCTGGCCGATGCGGTGCGGGCCGAGGGCTGGGGCTGGGTGGAGGCGGTGCCGCGCGCCACGGCGGCGGAACTGCACCAGTTCCAGCGGGCGCGGCCCACGCGCCGGGAGCCCGGCAAGGCCGAGGCCAAGCGCATCGCCAAGCTGGAGGCCGAGCAGGCGCGCATCCAGGACCGGCTGGACGACGAGGATGCCGACCTGTCGGACGATGGCGCGCAGGCGCTGCATGAAGAACTCGACCGGCTGGGCGATGAACTGGACGCCATCGAGCAGGGGTTGCTGGTCTACGCGCCGGGCGTGGTGCCGCTGGCCGGGGCCGTGGTGTCGATCGACCACATGGGCGCGGTGGTGGTGCATCGCGGGCTGCTGCGCGAGGAACAGGCCAAGGCGCTGCGGGAGCAGGCACGGCAGCAGACCGGAGAAGCGGGCGATGCCAGCGGCAGCGGCGACGGCGCAGCCGACGCGGAGCCAGTGGGGCCGGGTATCTCGGACAAGCTGGCCCGGCGCTTGAGCGCGCACCGCACCGTGGCCCTGCAAGCCGAGGTCGCGCGGCATCCCCGCGTGGCGCTCGCGGCCCTGGTGCACGTGCTCGCGCGCCGGGTCATCCTTGACGGCTACGGCGGAGCGTCCATCAACATCAGCGCATCACCGCAGGACAGGCTGTCGCACATGGCGCCGGACATTGCCGAGTCCCCGGCGGCGCAGGGGCTGGAACAGGTGCGCGAGGCCTGGGTGGCGCGGCTGCCGTCCGATCCCGACACCCTGTTCGCCGAACTGCTGGCAATGGAGCATGAGGAACTGCTGTCGCTGCTGGCGCTGTGCGTGGGCCGCACCGTCGCGGCGTTCGCGTCGAAGGAGGCCGAGGTGCCTGCCGCGGCGCTGGCCGGGGCCGTGGGGCTGGACATGCACGACTGGTGGACGCCCACGGCGGCGGGGTACTTCGACCACGTGTCCAAGGCCAAGGCGCTGGAGGCGGTGCAGGTGTTCGCCCCGGGGGAGGTGCATCGGCTGTCGAAGCTCAAGAAGGCGCAGATCGCCGCCGAGGCCGCGCGGCTGGCGGCGGGGTCCGGGTGGCTGCCGGTGATGTTCAGGACGCCTGAGGCGGCGGCCATCAAGCCGGCCGATGCCGGACCGGAGGCGGACGCGGAAGCCGATGCGGATGGCGCGGAGCTTGGCGTGGAGGAAGAAGCGCACGCCACGGCGTGAAGCATCGCTCCGGCTTCGGCCGGGGCTTTTGCCGCGCCTCGGCCCAGGGCCTCGGCGCGGCGCGCGCGGCAGGTGTGCCGCGCGCGATGGAAACCACATTCCCCAACCCCGACGCCAGCGGGCGCGGCCCGCGCCCCAGCCAGGCGCCCCGCCGATGCGGAACGCGGGGCATTCAGTGGCCCGTTGCGTGAGTGTGCAGGGGCATGCCGTCCTTGATCCAGGCCAGGCGGTCGCGCGGTGAACGACGGGGGCACGCCAACAGGTTGGACGGTACACGGATCTTGCGCAGGTGGCCCCGCTGTCGGCGGGAACGATGCGGCGGTGCGTGCTGCCCTGGTCGCTGGTCGGCCGGCTTGGCGTTCGGTTTGCTAAACCCATGCCGGCAGGCTGCTGCAGCGTTGGCGTGGCCGGTGCCCCTGGTTCCTTGCGAGGGGACGGTCCGCTCCCACGGCCTTGTCTTTGAGCGTGAATCCTGGCGCGGGCACGGCGGGCCTCTACTGCGCTACCGCTGCGTTCCAGCCCGCCTCGGGCTTCATCGCCGCAACCGGCCCGCCCAACAAATTTCCCCTGCGCTGCGCGCATTCCTCGCGAGACAAATTTGCCGGGTCGGCCGGTCCTCCACTTTCGTTGCGGCCCTGCGGGTGCGGCGCGCCCAGCACCTTGCCTGATCGGATCACCGCACAAGGCCGCGATGGGCGCGGACCTGGCACCACCTCGAAAGGAATTCACCATGAGCACCATCGGCAGCTGCACCGCGAACGGCAGCAGTTACACCGGCACCGTGCGCACGCTCACCCTGAACGTCAAGGTCCGTATCGTGCCCAACGACAAGGGCAGCGAGCACGCCCCGGACTTCCGCATCGTCGCGGGCAATGGGCTGGAAATCGGCGCGGCCTGGAAGAAGGTCAGCAAGGCGGACCGGCCCTACCTGTCGGTGACGCTGGATGACCCTTCGTTCCCGGCCACCCTCTATGCCCGCCTGGTCGAAGGCGAGGACGGCGCGCACAACCTGATCTGGACGCGCAGCAAGGGCGACTGAACGCCGCCCTGGGCGCCTCGCTGCGGCGGGGCGCCTTGTCGTGTTCGGCGCGGGCCGTGCGCGGCGGCAACACAGTTACGGCCTTGCCCCTGCATCGTCGCAAAGCTGGCTCCGTTGAACTGTGCTTCCGTGGCTTTGCGCTTGTGCGTGAAGGCGTGGAGCCGCTTCTGTGCTTCGTCGGGTCTCAGCAGATGAGCCATGGCGGTTCGGCGATTCCGTGCGTCTGCGGCGATGCCGCACCGCGCTCTAGTGCTGCGCATCGAGCCGCCTGGCGTCTCGACCCCTTCGGGCGCCGATCGCTGACGCCTTCGCGCCTGCGGCGCTGCGCGCTGCGCTTGCAAGAAGTCTGGATATGGGGGCTGGCTTGCTGGTGAGCCTATCGTGCCACGGCGTTCTGGCCGTCAAGGTCGGCGCGTGCTGCGCACGCTGGCGGCCTGGCGGCCGTCCTGCGGAACCTGTGACGGCTGCGCTGCGCCGTGCCCTGTCCGGGCCCGGGCAATCCCGCCCGGACACCGTTCAAGGAGAATGACATGCAGGAACCTCTCATCACCGACGCGCAACGCGCGCAACTGCTGGCCAACGGCCGGCGATCCATCGAGGAGGCGGATTTCGATCCGCCGCCGGTGGTCAAGTTGTTCACGCCCGATGCGGGCGCGACCTGGCTGCTGACCGAGATTGACCCTGACGATGAAACCCGGTGCTTCGGCCTGTGCGATTTGGGCCTGGGGTGTCCTGAATTAGGCTGGGCCAGCCTTTCTGAAATCGAGGCGCTGCGCGGGCCGCTCGGGCTGCCGGTGGAGCGCGACCTGTATTTCAGGGCGGACAGTGATCTTGCCCCTGATTTACGGACACCTATCTAAGCGACATTGGCCAGCTCGTACTGCTCTGGGCTGAGGTAGCCCAGGGTCGAGTGCAGCCGGATCCGATTGTAGTCAACCTCAATGTAGTCAAACACATGAGCCTTGGCCTGCTCCCGTGTGGCGAGGTGTTCACCATGGATGGCCTCGACCTTCAGACTGTGGTTCCAACTCTCCATTGCTGCGTTGTCGTAGCAGTTGCCTCTGGCACTCATGCTGGCGATCAAAGCGTATTGCTCCAACAGGGCGCGGTGCTCGCGCGAGCAGTATTGGCTACCACGGTCAGTATGCACGATCACTCCCCGAGGCCGATTGCGAGCAAACAGCGCCATGCGCAGCGCGTCGCAAACCAGCGTAGC
>WNDY01000084.1 GCA_009914555.1 Xylophilus sp. | reverse complement strand
ATGGTGATTCGCCCGAGCCGTTCTTCGGCTTGAAGCTCTTGATCGACGCCCAGGCTTCGATCAGCGTGCCATCGACAGAGAAGTGGTCCGTTGACAGCAGCCGCTTTACCTTGGGCTGCGAAAGGATCGCACCCAGGAACTTCGCGGCGATGTCGCCTTCCAGCAGCCGGTCGCGGTTCTTCGAAAACACCGAATGGTCCCAAGCTGGATCGTCAATGCCAATGTCGACGAACCAGCGGAATAGAAGGTCGTATTCCAACCGCTCCATCAAAAGTCGCTCAGAGCGGATTGAATAGAAGGCTTGCAGAAGCATGGCGCGCAGAAGCTTTTCAGGCGCGATCGATGGCCGCCCGATCGGCGAATAGAGCGCTGCGAACTCCCGTTCCAGCAAAACGAGCGCGTCGTTCACGATCTGCCGGATTGCCCGCAGCGGATGATCACGACGAACACGATCCTCCAGATCGACATAACTGAAGAGTTGACCTGTCCTCACATCGCCGCCGCGCATCCATCAACTCCGAATCTCCACAAAGCCAATGAATCACGACCAAAGTCTTCACGCCAGGCCTTTTTCAACAGCCTGCTAAGCAGCATCACTTGCGTGAATTGGTCAGAACCGTGCAGACCTACAGTCATTGGCTCCTGTGAGCGTGTGGTCGTGTCAACCGCACGCGACAGGGATGGTGAATGCGGCAACTTTTCCGGTTTCTCGCTGCGGGCAACGAAACGCCAATCGATCGCCCCATCTGTCCGGCCGCTCGCTTGATGCAATGCAGCTTGCACAGCCGCAGCATGCAGGTCGGAACGCTTCTGCTTTGAGCAGGCCGGCATGAGCCAAACCGCCCCGCATTTCCTTTTCGATATCGTTCAGGCAACAATCTTCTTCGATTGGTCGAAACCCAGAACTTTCAATGCTTTCTCGAACGCAAGCCGTCGACGGAATTCCCGGCGGCGCTAAGTCCTCCATATGGAGGATACAATGAAAATCATGATTGTCGAAGACGATGCTCTTATCGCTCTCGAACTCGAGCGCATCGTCGAAGATGCAGGCCACGAGCTCGTTGGTACGTTCGCAACCTCGGAACGGGCGCTTGCGTATGCGATGAAGGCAGACGCGGCCCTTGTCGATCTCGGACTGGCGGACGGGCAGAGCGGGGCCGCACTTGGCCGTCGTCTTATCGACCAAAATAATATGAAGGTCATCTACGTGACCGGAAGCCCGGCGAAAGTTGGGTCGGGCATCGACGGAGCGGTAGATGTCGTCAGCAAGCCGTTCAGCGACAGGCGCCTCCTCGACGCTCTTTGCAAGGCCGCGCTTCCGTCACGACGTGAGGCCAATCTGGCGATCGTTCGCTGACCCGTGGGTATCAAGCAATCGGAGAGCGAGCATGCCGGACCAGGATTGGAAAAAGGACTTCCGCTTTGATGTGGAGGATTTCATAGACAGGTACGTCGTCAAGGGAGCGAGACCGGAGCATGTTTTGGATGCGCTCATTGCTACCGTGGAAACAATTCGCCGCGATGGCGATCGAGATTCCGACCCGGCTGATGATCCTGCAGTTCGCGATCCTGAGCCTTCCAACGATTGGCCGGGTGCCGATAAAGACTGAGGATTCTAGCAGTTTGGAACAACCTGCTGATCTTGGGGTTGCCTCATCAGTCAACAGGAGGATTTGACAATGGATCATACCAATCACGTACGTCTCTCCACGACGGAACTCACTCCAGCCATTCTTGAAGGCGCTACCATTTACGGCACCGACGACGAGAAGGTCGGCAAGCTTGATCATCTCCACGGTATGGGACCGACGGCCAAGGCGATCATCGACGTCGGAGGCTTTCTTGGCATTGGTGCAAAGCCGGTTGCCGTGAACGTCAGCGACTTGGAATGGATGCGCGATGAGGACGGCGATGTGCATGCCGTCACAACCTGGACCAAGAACCAGCTCAAGGAATTGCCTGAGCACCGCGACTAATGCGACCTGCTTACTTTGTTAGAGGCCCGGCGGCGATGCCGGGCCTTTTCTTAATTATGCCCATCTTGTTTGTGGCTCTGCGAGTTTTCGACCCTAACTTTCCGTCCTCGGATGTGGCGCACTTGACGAAACGTTAACGCGCTCTAGCTCCTGCGGTTCATATCGGGATTTATTTATGGAACCAATCTCGTGCCTAAAGGTTTTGACCGCACCCCAGTGTAGTGAGTGTGCGGAATGACCTATGAAGATCGCATGCAGATCGTTTTCGATACCGTCAGTAAAATGGCCGTCGTCATCTTCCGAGAAAAACTTACCTTCCATGGTTCTTTCACCACCCGGAATGCAGCCTATCAGGCTGGTGAGGACCACTGCCGACTGATGGGCTGGGACGACGCGCAACGCGCGAAAGTTTCATAAGTCAGGCATATCTTTTCTTAACCCGAAAGCGTACGATATTCTATCGGCTTCAGGGAATATCCTTGGCGGGGTCGCTTGGGAGATAACATGTGCTCTTGCCGTCTAACGGGAGGAGCATGGACATGCTGCAATCCCTTATTTCATTGGAAGACGACCAGATTGACTTGGTCATGGACTGCGTCAATCAGTGGTGCGAAATCCGTAGGGTCGAGATAGATAGCGTCGAAGGTCGTCGCGCACTAAATGTTGCTGTAAACATTCTTTGCAGCCGACGTCCTCGTAATTTGCTTGAAGAGATGAGTGCGCAGCTCGATCCGCCACTCGATGCGACCTAAGCTTGTCGCGGTTTGTTGGCCAGGATGGGGGTTCGCCCCCCTCGGCGTAGGGCGATCACATCCATGCGGAAATAATAAGCGTGTGTTAATTTCAAGTATCGATACTTGAAAATGCATCTAGTAATCATACGCAGTGACGAACTGTAATTATCATATAGCATTCGTTTAACGAATGATTTACCATGAATTCAATGCGTTACGATCTAGCCAAACTGCCCATCCAGAGCCTGCTGCAGCCTGTCACCGAAGCGACAGCCGCCCTGTGCCGCCTCGACGAGCGCATCGCCCGCTCAGCCGTCGGCCCCGGCCTCCTCGAACGCCAGAATTTTGCCGACGCCTGCGCCTCGCTGTGGCTCGACGGCGAACTCGTGCATCTCGAGGACCTCGTCCTCCACGACGCCGGCGCCGACGTCCGCGCCCCGACCCACGAACTGACCATCGCCCGCGACGTGCTGCGCAACCGTCGACGCATCACGACCCAGCCGCCGGCCTGGGCGCTCAGCCCCGACGGCCTGCGCACTCTCCGCCGAGCGCAGGCTGAACCTGCGCTTGGACCATTATCCCGAGACAATGAGGGTGTGGCTGATGAAATTGATGGCGAACCACCGGGGGGAGGGGAGGGGAGGGGAGGGGAGGGAGAGCGCGAGCAACGAGGCGGCGCCAACGAGTCCGATCCGGACATGAGTGTCTTCGCCGAGATCGACGCGATCATCGCGCGCTCGAGTGCAGCGATTGAGGAAGCAAAGCGCCCCGGCCGTGTCGGCGCGAGCGGTCGCGACGCCGATAAAAAGGCGCTGGTCTACGATCTCGACTGGGACGAGGATCAGCGGCTCGAGGAATGGCGCGACGTCGTGCGGCAGGCACAGGAGCTGCCGCCGGTGCTGGCGGCGATCGTCGCCCTCGATTCATGGGACGAGTTGTCCGTGTCGCAGCACGCGCCATGGCTCGGCCGGCTGTTGGCCGCGGCGCTGCTGCGCCAGGCTGGCATCTCAACCGGCGGCCACTTGGTGGCCCTCAATGTTGGCCTGAAAACCATCCCGGTCGATCGGCGCCGGCATCGTTACCGCGACACAAGGCTGCTGGCGATCGCCCAGGGTTTTCTGGCCACCGCCGAAATCGGCCTGAAGGAGCACGACCGGCTGGCGCTGGCGCGGACCATGATGGAGCGGAAGGTGTCGGGGAGACGAACGTCTTCGAAACTGCCGGAGTTGGTCGAGCTGGTGATGGCTAAGCCATTGGTGTCGTCGGGGATGGTAGCGGAGACGCTCGGGGTCACGCAGCAGGCCGCACGGCGGATCGTTGTGGAGCTGGGGCTCAGAGAGATGACGGGAAGGGGGAGGTTTCGGGCGTGGGGGGTATTGTGAGTAAAATTGTCCGGTCAAAGAACCGAACCCATTCAGCAGACCTAGCCATACGGTGTCGCTATGCTTTGTTCGCTAAGTTGCTTCAAGAGTTGGGTGCCGACTTGGTTTGAAGTTGAGGAAAAGTGCCTTCTCCATGCGGATTCGGACGCATCTGCGCCCAATGGATCTGGCAGCTCCTCGAACTCAAGGAAAGATCGTAGAACAGCGATCGTCCCAGGCGAAGCGTTGCCGTGTCTTGCAGCCACCAACTGACTCGTGCCCTCGAACGCAGACATGGAAGCAAGCTTATCCGCGGCGAAGAGCGGGCGCCCTTGCATTGCTGACTGAGCTATGAGGACCGTTCGAACTGACCAAGCGATACGTTTGGCGACGAGAGTCGGCGAAATAGATTGATGGTGATGCACAAGATACCAGGCTAAATCGCCTCCGTGCCGAACCTCTGGCTGGTAGGATAGCTTGGGCCTGAAGAGTCCACGAAGAACTTCGAGTACGTGGTTTGGATCGAAGACGCTCTTTGCCTCCAATACAATATGATAGACAAAAAGGTCACCGTGTATCGCTTTGTCCTTCAGCAAGGAAAGCGGATAATAGGTCATTGAATGATGTCCATCGGTGACGTGATAGCTGCGCGTCTCGTCGGTCACCATTAGTAAGTCGTGATCCGATTTCTCTCCTTGATCGCCTCTTGCCCAGCTTCCATAGAGAAAGATGGCCTCAATGGTCATCACGACCGCCCAGCCTTGCGAGGGCTCGCTTGATTGCCTGCTTTGATAGAAGGCGAGTTGCCTTCACTGTCTGGTCCACGACCTCGCGATTTAGAAGGACAAGCTGCTGTTTTGATGGATGGAGCTTACCCGGCTCAACGTCGAGATTGTGCTCAGACATAAGATAGAAGGCCATGCTGAGCCTAGTTGGGCAAACCAGCTTGTTGTCAGCCATGCCGTATTCAACAGCTACACCATCCTGCTGGATCCGGGGAAGATCTGGGTTGGGACCGATTTCTAGATCCAATGTGTGTGACCAACCATAATCTAATTCAACTTCAACCTGAGCTGGCCCAGCCATGCGGAGATCGGCAATGCGGTTTAAATTGTAGTCCCTGAATTCTTCATGTTCGACGGAGTACGCGCGAGCATACCAACGGCTCGAGTTGTAAAAGATCGCATGCGGCGCGATCGTTCGGGGCGCATCGGCACTTTCTGTGAGCGAGCGATACTCTATTGTGATCAAGGTCCTGTCTCTAATCGCGTCCAGTACGCCGAGAAGCACACGTGAACTCGTCGGTGTTCGCTTGATCGTCGTGACGTCAAGCGGAGGAATTTTGTCGAAATCGAACCATGTCTCATCCCGCTGCATCCAGCCGTTATCGATCGCAACAAGCTGAAGCAGGAACCTTTCTGAGCTTAGCTCGATCAACGCGGGCTTATAGGCTGGGGTTCTCACATAGGTCTTAAGCCCGCGATCATATTCCATGTTCTGCGGCGCGAGCCGTTCGTAGTGGGCCAGGTCCGACGAAGCTTGCTGCACGGAAATGTCGAACATGTCACGGATATCGGCCCTATTTACACGCCGGTTCCAGAAAAGTCGGAAGTCAATGAACTCCAGACGCTTGCGAAGAGGCCATCTCTGGGGTGCGTCATCCGGGTTTTCCACAGGCATTCTCACATTCAATATTCTTATTGGCATTTTATCCGTCGTATTTCTTGACGGATTGCCATCTGATACCAATCTTAATGCGTGCGATGGTCTGAGGTCAACCAACCGACCTTATCCCGCGCACACGCAATCGACGAGGAGGACGTCAATGATTAGAAACTGGGAGGCTGCGAGCCTCGTACGCATGGAGTGTTTCGATGAACATGAATATTCCCACTGGTATCAACCCGTTCCTTGATCCGCTCGATCGCATTCTTGCGGAGATCGCGTTTTCTATTCAGCTTCCGCCGTCGCTTCATGCAACTGCGGTCGGCCGCTACGAAGCGGTCAGGAAACACCTCGAAGCCACCGCTTCGTTTTTTGGCGATATCGAGCATTTTTACCCGCAGGGCTCCATGGCGATCGATGCCACTATTTCGACCCGCGGCACTGACGATGAATACGACATTGATATCATCACGCAGGTTGGTGGCAGGTTTCGGTCCTTGTCCCCGCTCGACGTTCTGCTCACCCTGGAACGTGAGCTCACAGGATACCGCGGCCTTAAGGTGACGCGCCAGACTCGCTGCGTCACACTGCACCATGCGGACAACATGCATTTGGATATCAGTCCCGTTGTCCGTGATTACGGCTTTCCTGATCGACAGAGCCACATCATGCACGCGAAGGGACCGCAACATGGTGCAGAGGACTGTCGCGTTCCGACCAACGCTTACGCGTTTGTCGAATGGTACAAGCGCAACACTCCCAACGAGACGGTCGTACGGGATGCCTTCCGGCAGCGCTGGCTGGATGCCAAAGGGTTCGCCGCGGATGCCGAGGTCGATGACGTTCCGGACCAGACGCATTTCGGCGTCAAGAGCATGGCAACGCTCGCTCTGCAGCTCGTCAAGCGCTACCGTAACATCCGCTATGACGATCCGCGTCGCACCGGCCGACTGCCGCCGTCGGTGATGCTTGCATACTATGCGGCCAAAACGTCGCGTCCTGGTCAAACTCTGACAGAGGCACTGGTTGGCGTTTGCAACGCGATTATTGCTGATATCGCGTATGCCAGCGCGCGAGGTCGGAAGCTGCACGTAGCGAATCCAGAGTATGATAACGACGTCTTTACGGATCGTTGGCCTGAAAACGTTCAACAGCAGAACCTGTTTGCAAACGACCTTCGTGAACTGGTTCAGGGTCTTGAGGTCTTGCGCGCCGGCAAGGCGGATCTGACCAAAATTCCTGATTGGCTTCGGGAAATGTTCGGCGGGCGCGTGGTGACATCCGTCATCGATCGCATGGCTGCCAGCAACGGTTCGGCGATACGGTCCGCAACGCAGCTTTACACCCCGGCTGGTGCGGTTTTTGCCGGCGTTGCCGCGCTCGCCGCTCCTGCGGTTGCAAAGACGTCACCCATCATTAGACCATCGTCACAGACGTTCTTCGGAGACGCTCCATGAGCGTCCTGCTTCCTTTGTCTATCCGCGAACAGAACGCGGAACTTCGGCTAGATTGGCCGAAGTTCCGTACTGTCTTGTTCGAGCCAGGGCGCCAGCGTGTGATTTGGCGTGGGGAGGTATGGCCCGGGATAAATCGCTACAAGATCGAAATCGAGTATTCGATGGAACGGGTAATAATGGGGCCAAAGGTTCGAGTGGTATCTCCGTCGCTGACGAGGCTGCCTGGGAATCCAGAAGGCAGCCTTCCGCATGTGTACGAGCGTGATACCGATCCCTACCTCTGTCTTTTCGATCCGCGGGGTCGTGAGTGGACGGGCTCTGGATGTCGATTTCAAAAAAGATTATTCCTTGGGCGCTTGATTGGTTTGGTCTGCTACGAGGGCTGGCTTCTTACCGGAGCGTGGCACGGGGGTGGCCGCCACGTGACAGGCGAAATCGGGATGAGCTTTGATCTGGAGGAGGCGCGGTGAGCTACACTCCTCCCCGTCGGTCAGATGGCACCATAAAGCATGTCCGTGCGAAGCTTCCTTGGCCCAAGGACCGGTTGTTCCGGATCCTATCAATAGATGGCGGCGGAATTCGCGGCCTGTTTCCCGCGGCCTATCTAGCGGAGATCGAGCGCAGGTTTTTGGGTGGTGCCTCGATCGCCAAGTATTTCGACATGGTCGCCGGCACCTCGACGGGCGGCATCATCGCGCTTGGCTTGGCAACCGGGAAGACAGCGAGAGAGATCTCGCAAGTTTATACTGACCGTGGCGAGTAAATCTTTCCCAGGCCAAAGCCACTTACGGGACTGTGGAGGTGGCTTCGCTCACTGCGGACATCGAAGTATAACCGTTCGTCGTTGCAGGACGAGCTGCTCAGGGTTTTCGGGCACGAGGTCCTCGACGATGCGAAAACGCGAGTCGTTATCCCGTCGTTCGAAGGAGAGTACGGAGAGCCCTTCCTGTACAAAACCCCGCATCATCCCGACTATCAGATGGATCGCCATAAGGCGCTGGTCGATATTGCACAACATACGGCCGCAGCCCCATCATACTTTGCTGCGGTAGAGAACCATGGCTATCAAATGCTTGATGGCGGGATTTGGGCAAATAACCCGATCATGCAAGCGCTAGTTGATGTCCTCGCTTGCTACGATGTTCCTCGAGAAAACGTCCGTATTCTGTCCATCGGCACCGGTGACGAAACCGTTGAACTTGCCAAGCGCCATCTATCAGGAGGCAAGATCGACTGGGGTGTGTCGATGCAGGTCCCGTTGTTGTTTCGGCTAGCGGCCCGTGCGCAATCTAAGAACGCGTTGGGTCAAGCGTTTCTCCTGGTCGGGAAGCCAAACGTCATCAGGGTGGATATGGACGAGCGCGAACGCCACATGGATCTTGATGATGTCCACCGGGCGAAGGCGGAGCTGCCGAACTTCCCTCGATCACATGCTGAGTCCAGCGAGCAGCTCATCAAGCACATGTTCTTGACTGACGAGGTCGATGCGTTCGTCAGGTGCCCGCACAAGTGAGAGGGGCATCGATTTTCGCCGTGGTGGGGATATGCCACTAGTGTGATTTGTAATGGGGACCGCACGCAACGCTGACCGCGAAAGGACAACGGAATATGAGTTGGGGTGACAGGCAAAGGGATTTGGATACAATCTTGGCCGTCTGGCCGAGCTACGAACCACTGACCGGCATATGGCACATGCAAGAACTGGCGGTTGGTAAGACGGGCAACCCGAAATGGCGCGATCGCCAGATCCCGAGTGCGGGAGGCGGCATCAAGATGGACTGGTACAGAGATGCCGATACTGCTCTCGCTGCTCGGCTTGAGTTGAACGCTAGGTATGAGGCCGACCTGAAGGTGAGCCCCATCGATGAGGAAGTCCGACACTCGCTTCAGCTTAAGGCCTCGAAATCACTTCAGGCAAAGGAGAGATTGCAGTCCGAGGAGGCGCTAATGCTTGCAGATGCGCGACGTCGTAAGGCATCTGTGCCGGCCCCAAGTGCAGCTGAGTTGAAGTTAACCGCGCGGGCCGAGCCATTGAGAGACGCTCTCGCGGATGCATTGGCGGAGTTTCCCTATGTAACCGGCGTACGGGTTGGAGAACTTCATGAGCGCCTCGCGATGGCCAAATCTTATAGCGGGATTTGGGATTTGCTGGCCGATGGCAGCCTGCACAAACGCGGTGCTACATTAATAGAGCGTTCGAAGATTGCATCTGGTTTTGACCTCAATCCCACGGAACATTGGGGAGAAGTGAAAGCGAAGATTCGAACGATATTGCTTCCGCGCGCGAATCAGCTGTTGCAACTTTCGAGTGTTCGTAGGCTGCTCGATGAAGCGCTGGCTCGTGGAGAAAAGGCACTCGTCTGTAACGGAGTAGTCTTCTGGTACGAGCCGGATGGAAATGTTGGATGGCAGGTCAAATCGACAGACACCGTAAAATCTGGTGAAGGTACGACACTCTGGGCCGAAGGGACTATCCGTTTCCGCAAATCACGGCCGGTTGGTAATCCTCCCATTCATTAAGGACAATGGAGAGCGCGTGAAAGGACACACGCGCAACGCACCCGGCGACGGTCCTGCAAAGTCGAGGCATCCCAGCCAGTACGTAGAAATGCCGTTTAAGGTATTGAAGGGCGATCTTATGATCGGGCTGTTTGGAGAGCTGCCATATGAATAGCGGCTCTCGGCAGTCCCTGCCTCAGGCTCTTGCTGAACAGACAAACCCGCATGTATCGGACAATCCAGGTGCGAAATGGATAAAACAATCACGGCGTTTAAGCCTAACCAAATCCGGTCTTTTTTTGCCAAAAGCGATTTGCTCGATCGCATGACGCTGCGACCGCTAAGCCACATTACCACAAGTTGGGAATGCGCGTGGAATGGGGAGACACGCCAGTATGAACCGGAAGCGGATAGTTTTGCCGCCGATCTCAACGCGGTCATCGATCTTTTGGCTACCTGTGAAAGGCCTGAGCGATATCACGATCACGAGGATACGCTCGCCGAGCGAACGCTAAGCCAACTCAAATGGCCCATCCAGAAAAAAGGCGCCCAATGGCACGGCGCCGACTATCATTCAATCCTGGAACAGGGAGCATTCGGCGACATCGGCCAGGAAGATCTTATTGCAGCAGCAGCCGGCCGGGTCTATGCGGCCATGGAATTTGGTCAGTTTCATTTCGACGACATGGAAGAGCGCCATCTCAATATGCTGGCCGGCTTGATTACCATGATCATTTACCATCGGGACTGTGACGGGTCCTCTTTGCGCATTGCCGAAAAGGCAGACTGATCTTGTGCAAAGCACCTACCGGCAATCGTGGCCATCAAGTTCGTGAGATTGAAAGCTAAATGAAGAAACCTGTCTACGATCGGAAAGAGGAAGTCGATCTTGAGCCTTTCGCCGCCTTGGTCGGTGACGATATCATGGACTTCATTTTTGAGAACGCGCCGCGGAAGGTCCTTACCCGAGTCGCGCGGGCCCTCGAACATTACGTGCGCGCAGGAAACCTCGAAGGTATCGATGAAGAAATGGGTGCGATCCGGCTGATTGCGGGCGAGGAAGAGCTGGTTGTTGCTGTCTTTGAATGGCTAAAGCTAAATGCCGACAGCTTCCCCGAGCACATGGATTTCGTCGGCAAATTTAAGAATCACGTGGTGAAGCTTGCGTTCTATCCTGCGCTCCTTCAGTTCCGCTTTATTTTGAGCGGCTTTCTGCGGCACGGATTGACCATGGATGGGCTAGAGTCGGTAATGAATTACACGCCCAAGCTTGTGATCGAAGGAAAGCGCATCAGGCTGGCGCTCTATGACGCGAATGGCAAAGAACTGATACGCGCCAATCCTTTCGCTATCAATATTTCAAGGGAAGACATAGCGCAGAAGGATATGCCGAAGGCACTTCTCGGTGAGCTGGCGGGTACGGTGGAGGCCCAGCAAAAAGCGACACTTCGCGAGTTCCTGATATCGCGCGCCGATTTCCGCAACCAATTACTCTATGCGTCGGATGCGGGCAGCTTGGTAATGGGTGAACCGCTCGCCGACCTGCGGAAGACTTTTGAGCAGACCTTCCATGATCTGCTCTGGGTGCTAGCGCTGGTTGTTGGAGGTGAGCAAGCCAACAAGGACGGGGGCGTTGTGAACCAATTTATCAGCGTATACCGATTAGCCTTGATCGAAGCAAAAATACTTAAAACCGATAATTCGATTGCGGAGCCGGCGGGGGCCTAAAGCAACGCGGGGAAGTGCCCGCCCTGGAAGACCCGGTTCATATGCGATATCTGCGACACCGGTGTGGTCCGTGCCAATCCTCGACGATTAGGTTTGATCGCCTTGCGACGGAAACATCTTGATAGACCTCTGTATGCTGAAGAGGTCAAGTTGGGCTCGTGATCGCTTTGATGGTCTGGGCTTCCTAGCTTTCAGCGGAGATGAGGCGAAGCGGACCAAAAATACTACCCTGTCGCCGGATTGGTCCCGGCCTTATTTTCGAGAAGAGCACTGCTGACGATTGTTGTCTTCGGCCAAATAAGCAATCAGCGCTTCCCATATGGGAATAAAACGACCTCGCCTGACCCGATTGGAGTCCGTGGCGATTTATCGCCATTTGTCTTCAGGGTGACGACTTCAGCAGCTCCTCTCTCGAACCACCCTTGGTTCAGACCGCACAATGCCTCGATATCCGACGCTGAAATGGTGAACTCCGTGGCCAGCAGATCGGCTTTACCTCGAACACCATTTTCAACGATCAAGTTTAAGCTGTCCCGAAGCGCTTTTGGAGTTGTAATCGGCCAATGTTGGTCAAGCGGCTCGCCTTTGGCCCAGCCCTTGGCAGAGTAGAGTTTGTACAGTTGGCGGGAATAGTCCTCGAGTATGATTTCGAGATCCGACAGTCGCTTAATCTGAGCCTTGATCGATACTCTCCAGCGCTCTTTGAGCCTCGTCAACATGGCCAGTGATGGGTGCTTCACTTCGTGCGGGTAGGTTGTTGATGGCAAAAGTATAGCGCTTGCCAGCCGGAAAGCTTGCTGTTCGATAATGCGACGATTCTCTTCAAACTCAGATTCCGAGACATTTTTGTGCAGGATTGCGTGGGCCAGCTCGTGGGCTGCATCCATCTGACGGCGAGGAAACGACATCTTGTCGGTCGCGAGCAACACATGTGGACGGTCATCGACTGGAGACCAACTACATAGTCCGTCGAGCTTCGTCGTATTCATAGGGATGGTTGCGACAACGATTCCTACGCGCTCCATCAACGCTACGACGTCAGTGCACGGACCTTCGCCCAGGTTCCAATGGCGGCGGAGCTGCAACGCGATATTTTCAATGTCGTCATCGCGCAGGTCGGTGTATCGACTGCCCGAGAGCACATCCGGGATATCAACATCAGGTAGATCGACGTAGTGACCTAAGACGTAGCTGACCTCTTGAAGCCAATGCATTTGAGCTTTCTGCAAGTTCAGGTCCCGAACAAGCGTGCTCGCTAGCGAGCGCAGAAAAGTCGACCGCTCGCTTGCGAATGGCGGGCGAAGGAAAAACTCAGGCCGAACGTCAAGCTCGGCTGCAAGGCGGATTAGCGTCGTGTGTGTAGTCAGGGCTCTGATCAGCGTTCTCGTCTTCCCAGCGGGAAACAGACGTTGGGCTGACACCCAGACGTCTAGCAAGGGCTGACTTTGTCGTAACGCGTCTCGCGTTTCGAGCTTCAATCAAACGGGCCGGAATAAACCCTGGTGTACCAATTCTCATTGCCATGAATCCAACAAGCTCCGTACTTGGTGGTACGTAAGCCTCCGGTGAAGGCCACAGGTCAGGCAGCCTGAGCGTTGATGGTCGGCGGTGTCCAATTCCAAGGAAGCAGTTGCTCGAGCTTGGTAATCGGCGTGCCCGCGATACGGGCAAGGATGTCG
>WNDY01000083.1 GCA_009914555.1 Xylophilus sp. | reverse complement strand
GCTACGCTGGTTTGCGACGCGCTGCGCATGGCGCTGTTTGCTCGCAATCGGCCTCGGGGAGTGATCGTGCATACTGACCGTGGTAGCCAATACTGCTCGCGCGAGCACCGCGCCCTGTTGGAGCAATACGCTTTGATCGCCAGCATGAGTGCCAGAGGCAACTGCTACGACAACGCAGCAATGGAGAGTTGGAACCACAGTCTGAAGGTCGAGGCCATCCATGGTGAACACCTCGCCACACGGGAGCAGGCCAAGGCTCATGTGTTTGACTACAATCGGATCCGGCTGCACTCGACCCTGGGCTACCTCAGCCCAGAGCAGTACGAGCTGGCCAACGTCGCTTAGATAGGTGTCCGTAAATCAGGGGCAAGATCAGTCAGCTTCTCGATGTAGACCGTCTTGACCTCGGCCACGCCGTCGCCGTCGGCATCGCGCAGCAGCGTGATGCGGTCGGCGCTCGGCGTCTTGGAGCCGGCATGCTTCATGACGGCGCCCTGCACCAGCTTTTTGGGCGTGGTCTTCTCCTTCTCCTGCGGCGTGGGTGCGTCGCTCTCGGCCACGAGCACATCGCCGTTCGGCAGCACGTAGATCCAGCGCGGATGCCGCAGCCCCTGCGCGAAAGCCCTGACCGCCAGGCCCTCGGCCGCGCGCGGCGTCCGGCCCGCGGGCCAGCCCCGGGCCGGGGCCACGTGCAGCGTCGGCACCAGCGACTTCTCGGGCTGAGGCAGCCGCGGGTTCGGACCGTAGAGCGCCGGGTCGTCGAGCGACGCGGCCGGCTCGGCCTGGGCGAGGGGCAGGTGGAGCACCGTGGTCGCGGCAAGGGCGATGGCGCCGAGCGCGGTGGCGGTGCGGCGGAAGGAGGCGGTGGCGGGCATGGGAAGGTCTCCGGCAGAAACGATGGCGCCGAATGTAGGACGCGCGGCGCGTCGCGCGTGTAGGCCAGTGGCGCATCGCGGAGCGCGGCCCCGGCATGTCCTCAGCGCCGGTGGTCGAACCGCCGCGCCAGCCACTCGCCGGCGAACTGGATCGCCGACACCAGCGCGACCAGGATCACGATGACCTCGAACACCACGCGCGTCTCGTAGCGCTCGTAGCCGTAGCGGATCGCCAGGTCGCCGAGCCCGCCTGCGCCGACGGCGCCGGCCATGGCCGAGGCGTTGACCATCGCGATCACGCTGACCGTCATGCCGCCGATGATGCCCGGCAGGGCCTCGGGCAGCAGCACGTGGCGCACGATCTGCCGGCGCCTGCAGCCCATGGCGCGCGCGGCCTCGACCAGGCCCGGGTCCACGCCGCCCAGGCTCACCTGGGCGATGCGCGCATAAAACGGGATCAGGTTGGCCGACAGCGGCACGATCGCGGCCCAGGTGCCGAGCGTGGTGCCGACGATGGCACGCGTGACCGGCAGCAGCGCCACCAGCAGGATGATGAACGGGATCGCACGGAACATGTTCACCACGATCGACAGCCCGCGGTTGAGCCTGGGCCGTGGATACAGGCTGCCCGGCGCGGTCACGGTCAGCACGATGGCGATCAGCAGACCGCTGGCGATGGCGATCACCGAGGCGACCGACACCATGAACAGCGTCTGCAGCAGCGCTTCGACGTAGCGGTCAATCGCTGGCAGCGACATAGCCGAGTATCTCGATATGGTCGGCCGCGAGCGTCGCCCGCAGCCCGTCGGTGGAAAGGGGGAGCTGCGCGGCCGGCAGGCCCAGCAGCAGCCGGCCCTGCGCATGGCCGCGGATGCGGTCGAGCCCGCCGTGCAGCAGCGTGGCGCCGGGGCCCAGCTGCGCCAGCGTGACCAGCGCCAGGCCCTGCTGCGGCCGGGCGCCGCCGGCGAAGCCGACGCTGAGTACGGCCTGCGCGGCGCGGCCGTCGGCGGGCGGTGCCGGCTGCAATGCTGCAGCCAGGTCCGGCGGCAGGTCGTGCTGCAGCGGGCGCAGCAGCGCGCGCGTGGCCTCGGCCTGCGGCGCGCCGAACACGCGCCAGACCTCGCCGATCTCCTGCAGGCGCCCGCCGTCGAGCACCAGCACCCGGTCGCACACCTCGCGGATCACCGCCATGTCGTGCGTGATGAGCACGATGGTGAGTCCGAGCGTGCGGTTGATGTCGGCCAGCAGCGCGAGGATGGACTGGGTGGTCTCCGGGTCGAGCGCCGAGGTGGCTTCGTCGCACAGCAGCACCTGCGGCTCGTGCACCAGGGCCCGGGCGATGCCCACGCGCTGCTTCTGCCCGCCCGAGAGCTGGGCCGGATAGGCCTCGGCCTTGTCGGCCAGGCCGACCAGCTCCAGCAGCTCGCCCACCCGCTCGCGGATGCGCGCGGGCCGCACGCCGGCCACCTTCAGCGGCAGGCCGACGTTGTCGCGCACCGTCTTGGCCGACAGCAGGTTGAAGTGCTGGAAGATCATGCCGATGCGCCGGCGCAGCACGACGAGCGCATCCTCGCCGAGCGTGGCCACGTCGGTGCCGTCGACGGTGACACGGCCTCCGGTGGGCAACTCCAGCGCGTTGATGGTGCGCAGCAGCGTGGACTTGCCGGCGCCGCTGCGGCCGATGATGCCGAAGACCTCGCCGCGCGCGACGGCGAAGCTCACGCCGTGCAGCGCATGCACCGGCGCGCCACCGCCGTGGCCGGGGTACTGCTTGGCGACCTGGTCGAAAAAGATCCAGGACGCCGGGGGGACCGTGGACGCCATCAAAACGCCGGGATCAGCGTGCCCTCGTACTTCGTCTCGATGAAGCGGCGGATGCGCTCGTTCTGGAACGACTCGACCAGCGGCCGGACCCACGGTGCGTCCTTGTCGCGCTCGCGCACCGCGATGATGTTGACGTAGGGGTTGTTCTCCTTCTTTTCGATCGCGATGCCGTCGCGCGTGGCCAGCAGGCCGGCCTGGTAGGCGAAGGTGTTGATGACGGCTGCGGCGTCCAGGTCCTGCACCGCGCGGGCCAGCACGGCCGAGGCGCTTGCCACCAGCTGCAGCCGGCGCGGGTTGGCCTTGACGTCGGCCAGCCCGGCCGTCTGCGTGTACGGATCGAAGCCGTCGCGCAGCGCGATGAGGCCGTGGTCGCGCAGGATCACGAGCGCGCGGGTCTGGTTGCTCGGGTCGTTGGGAATGCCGACGCGCGCGCCGGCCGGCAGGGCTTCGAGCGACTTGTAGGTCTTCGAATAGAAGGCGATCGGCGCGATCAGCGTGTTGCCGACCGACACGATTTTGTAGCCGCGCTGCTGGATCTGGTCGCGCAGGAACGGGACGTGCTGGAAGGCGTTGGCCTCAAGGTCGCCGTTGTTGAGCGCCTCGTTCGGGCTGACCTGCCCGCCGAGCACGACAAGTTGCAAGTCGAGCCCGCGGCCTTTGGCGATCTGGGCGACCTCGGCCCAGAGTTCCTCGCCGATGCCGCCGCGGATGCCCACGCGGATCTTCTGTGCGGCCCGTGCCGGCAGAGCGCCGGCGAGCGCAGCGGCAGCAGCGATCGCACCGAGCGCGGCGCGGCGGCTGTTGAGTGTGTCGCGCGCCGCCATCAGAACGCCGGCACCACCGAGCCCTGGTACTTCGAGAGGATGAACCTGCGCACTTCCTCCGACTGGTACGAAGCCACCAGCGGCCTGACCCAGGGCGCGGCCTGGTCCTGCTCGCGCACCGCGATGATGTTGACGTAGGGGTTGTTCTCCTTCTTCTCCACCGCGAGGCCGTCGCGCGTGGCGATCAGGCCGGCCTGGTAGGCGAAGGTGTTGACGATGGCCGAGGCATCGACATCATCGAGCGAGCGTGCCAGCACGACCGAGGCGGCCTCGATCAGCTGCACCTTCTTCTGGTAGCCGGTGATGTCGGCCAGCGTGGCCGTGCCGGTGAAGGGGTCGAAGCCGTCGCGCAGCGTGAGCACGCCCTGGTCGCGCAGGATGACGAGCGCGCGGGTCTGGTTGCTGGGGTCGTTCGGTATGCCGAGCTTGGCGTTGGCCGGCAGGTCGGCCCAGCGCTTGTACTTCTTCGAATAGAAGGCGATCGGCGAGATGTAGGTATGGCCCACGTCGGCCAGCCTGTAGCCGCGCTGGCGGATCTGGTCGCGCAGGAACGGGATGTGCTGGAACGAGTTGGCTTCCAGGTCGCCGTTGTTGAGTGCCTCGTTGGGGCTGGCGCTGCCGGTGATGACGATGGGCTTGACGTTCAGGCCGTTGCGCCTGGCGACCGGGAGGACCACCTCCCAGATCTCCTCGTCCACGCCGCCGCGCACGCCCACGCGCAGGGTCTGGGGCGCAGCGCCGGACTGGGCCAGCACCTCGGTGGCGGGCAGTCCGGAGGCCGCGGCCAGCGCAAGGCCGAAAGAGCGGAGAAGGTCGCGTTTGTGCATGTCGTCATCCCTGTCTGGTTGGAGCGACGCCAGTGTAGGAAGGGCCGGCGCACCGCCCAATGAACCTTTTTGCGCTAGCAAATGCGGGCGGCGACTAGCCGCCGTGTGCCGTGTAGGACAGCGGGCGCGCGGCGGCCACGGCACAATGCCGCTGGCCGCTGGCCGCTGGCCGCTGGCCGCTGGCCGCTGGCCGCCGGTCGCATCGGGCCGGCAGTCACATCAGGGGTATGGGCTTGAAGCAGGCAAGATGCAACGGAAAGCCACGTTAACACCCGCCAGTATCCAATCTCGACATCCACCGAGGAGCCATCGCCGCATGTCCGCCACCGACACTCCCATCGCTGCCGAGCCCGAAGTCATCGCCGAAGTGCGGGGGCGCGCCGGCTTTCTCACGCTGAACCGGCCCAAGGCGCTCAATGCGCTGTCGCTGGGCATGGTGCGCGCGCTCACCGGATGGCTGCTGGCCTGGCGCGACGACCCGCAGGTGCTGGCCGTGGCGGTGCGCGGGGCCGGCCGGGACGGGCCGTTCGGCGCTTTCTGCGCCGGCGGCGACATCCGCTTCCTGCACCGCGCCGGCAGCCAGGGCGACCCGGCGCTGGAGGATTTCTTCACCGAGGAATACGCGCTCGACCACCTGATCCACGTCTATCCCAAGCCCTACGTCGCCTTCATGGACGGCATCGTGATGGGCGGCGGCATGGGCATCGGCCAGGGCGCATCGCGGCGCATCGTGACCGAGCGCACGAAGATGGCCATGCCTGAGACGGCCATCGGCCTGTTCCCGGACGTGGGTGGCGGCTACTTCTTGAGCCGCACGCCGGGCCGGGTGGGCGAATGGCTGGCGCTGACCGGCGAGACCATCGGCGGCGCCGACGCGCTGGCCTACGGGCTGGCCGATGCGGTGGTGCCCTCGGCCGATCTGCCGGTGCTGTGGGACGGCCTGGGCGCGCAGGACTTCGCCGGCGCCGCCGCGGTGGAAGGCTGGCTCGCGCAGCACGGTGACACGGCCGCAGGGCAGGGCAGCGCGCCGCGCGAGCGGATCGACCGCTTCTTCGCGCTGGAGAGCGTGCCGGCCACCGTCGCCGCGCTGGAGCGGCCGGACGCTGGCGACTGGGCCCATGCCACGGCCGCCGTGCTGCGCAAGCGCTCGCCGCTGATGCTGCACGTGGTGCTGGAGCAGATCCGCCGCGCCCGGGCGCTGGATCTGGCCGGCGACCTGCGCATGGAGCGCGGTCTGGTGCGCCACTGCTTCTTCCTGCGGCCGGGGCAGAGCGAGACGATCGAGGGCATCCGCGCGCTGGTGGTCGACAAGGACCACAGCCCGCGCTGGAACCCAGCGCGCATCGAGGATGTGCCAGCCGAGGCGGTGGCTGCGTTCTTCGCCAGCCCCTGGCCGGCACATGCACATCCGCTGCGCTGGCTGGCCGGCGGCTGACCGATACTCCCAGCTCAGCAGCGCCACAGTGGACGGATTGAAACCGCTGCGGCAGTATACCCATCGCTTGTGCTCAGCGGTGGTACACCTTCATGGCGCGCTCGACCTCGCGCTTGCCATCGCGCTCGCGGATGGTGTCGCGCTTGTCGTGCTCGGCCTTGCCCTTGGCCAGCGCGAATTCGCACTTCACCAGGCTGCCCTTCCAGTGCAGATTGAGCGGCACGAGTGTGTAGCCTTTCTGCTCGACTTTGCCGATCAGGCGGCGGATCTCGTCCTTCTTCAGCAGCAGTTTCTTGGTGCGCACCGCGTCGGGGTTGACGTGGGTGGAGGCGGTCTTGAGCGGGTTGATCTGGCAGCCGACGATGAACAATTCGCCGTCGCGCACGATCACATAACCGTCGGTCAGCTGCACCTTGCCATCGCGCAGGGCCTTGACCTCCCAGCCGTGCAGCACCATGCCGGCCTCGAAGCGCTCCTCGAAGAAGTAGTTGTAGGCCGCCTTCTTGTTGTCGGCGATGCGCGCAGGGGTCTCGGTCTTTTTCTTGGTAGACATGGGAGGGCAGATGGGGCCGCCGCGGCAGGATGGAAGGGCTCCCTACAATGGAGGAGCGCGGCGCCCATAGCCTTCCATTCTATGAAATGAAAACAGTCAACAAGTCCGCCCTCATCTGGTATGCACCCGAGGAGATGTTCGCGCTGGTCACCGACGTGGCCCGCTACCCCGAGTTCCTGCCCTGGTGCGACCGGGCCGCCGTCCTCGAAACCGATGCCGAGGGCATGACGGCGGAGGTCGGCATCTCGTTCGCGGGCCTCAAGAAGAGCTTCACCACGCGCAACACCCACGTGCCGGGCCGCCGCGTGACGCTCACGCTGGTCAAGGGGCCTTTTTCGAACCTCGAAGGCGAATGGCGCTTCCTGCCCGTGGGTGACGGCAGCGAGCGGGCCTGCAAGGTCGAGTTGGACCTGCGCTACGGCTTCGACAGCCTAGCGCTGTCCACCTTGGTGGGCCCGGCGTTCGACCGCATCGCCTCCACGCTGGTCGAGGCCTTCGTCAAGCGGGCCGAGCAGGTCTATAGCAGCTGAGCACGGTGCCGGCGCGCAGGCGCTGCAGGTCACAGTGGTCTGGTCGCCGGTGCCGCGCACGGTGCAGGAGCGGCTGGTCGCGCTGCCGTCCGGCGCCACCGTGGCCGATGCCCTCCGCGCCAGCGGCCTGCAGGCGCAGTCGGAGGCCGCGGACGCCGCGGCGAGCATCTGGGGCCGCGCGGCCGCGACGGGCCAGCCGCTGCGCGATGGCGACCGCATCGAGCTGTGCCGGCCGCTGCGAGTGGATCCGAAGGTCGCGCGGCGCCAGCGCTTTCGTGCGCAAGGCTCCCGCGCGCCGGGGCTGTGCGCGCACCGCGACGGCCCTCCCAGGCCGGCCGCAGCCGAAGACTGACTGGCCGCTGCATGGCGGGCCGGCCGGCCGCCCAGGGGCGCAGCCGTGGCCGGCTTCGGTCAGCAGGCGCGCTTGCCCGCACCGTGTCGAGGATGGCCTCTCCCAGCTCGGCGATCCGCCTGGGCAGCGCGGGCGACAACCGGACGTTCCACGGGGCCCGACCTGGTGGGTGGCACGGCCGTACCGGCCGAGGGCCGCCTGCCCGTCTTCGCTGCCGGCCGCAATCCCTGCGGCCCCACCGAGCCATGCCGCTTTCTTCACCGCAGCACAGGAGAGGACGTGCAATACAACCGAAGGGGCCCGTTGGGTGGACGGGCACATCTTCGCGGCCCGGATGCCGTATGCAGGCGACTCCGCATGGCCATTCCGACAGCCGCCGCGTGCCGGGATGGCGGCTATTGCAGAGCGGCAGGCGCCTTGCCGCAGTCGCTGGCGATCACCTCCTGCGCACGCCGTGCCTCGGCGCCGCGCGCCTGGTCGTCCAGAATGATCCGCTCGCCCTGCGCATTGAGCTGCGCAATGCGGATGCCGGAATCGACAGTGGCCTTGGCCTGGCGCGCGCGCTCGCAGTTCTCGGCGCGGGCGCGGGCGATGCGCTCTTCCTCGGCCTTCTTTTTCGCAGCCTCGGCCTCGTCGGCCTGGCGCTTCTTCTCTTCGAGTTCCTTGTCCTTGCCGCTGGGCTTGGGCAGGGCAGAGGCGGCGCTGGCGGCCGGCGCAGCCGCCGCGGTAGGAGCGCGCTGGTGGGGCTGGCGCAGCACGTTCTGCTGCGGCACGTCGGGCGGCGGCGGCCGGTCGCTGAACACCTTGCGGCCGTCCTTGTCGATCCACTGCCACTGGGCCAGCGCGAGCGGAGCCGCGAGGGTCGCTGCAGTGGCGACGAGCAGGAGTCGGGAGGTGCGCATCCGCGCAGTCTAACCCGCTGCAGGCCACGCGGGTACAATCCTTTTTTTGGAGCTTTCACATGCGCCTACTTGGAAAAGCGCTCACCTTCGACGACGTGTTGCTGGTGCCAGCGTACTCCCAGGTCCTGCCCAAGGACACGTCCCTAGCGACCCGCTTCTCGCGCAACATCACCCTGAACCTGCCGCTCGTGTCCGCCGCGATGGACACGGTCACCGAGGCCCGTCTGGCCATCGCGATCGCGCAGGAGGGCGGTATCGGCATCGTCCACAAGAACCTCACGGCGCAGGAGCAGGCCGCCCAGGTGGCCAAGGTCAAGCGCTACGAGTCCGGCGTGCTGCGCGACCCGGTCGTCATCACGCCCGACCACACCGTGCTGCAGGTGACGCAGCTGTCCGAGGAACTCGGCATCTCGGGATTCCCGGTGGTCGATGGCGGCCGGGTGGTTGGCATCGTGACCAGCCGCGACCTGCGCTTCGAGACGCGCTACGACGTCAAGGTCTCCGAGATCATGACGCCGCGCGAGCGCCTGATCACCGTGCGCGACGGCGCCACGCTGCAGGAGGCCAAGGCGCTGCTGAACAAGCACCGCCTGGAGCGCCTGCTGGTCATCAACGGCAACGACGAGCTGAAGGGCCTCATCACCGTCAAGGACATCACCAAGCAGACCACCTTCCCCAATGCCGCACGCGATGCCTCGGGCCGCCTGCGCGTGGGCGCGGCCGTCGGCGTGGGCGCCGGCACCGAGGAGCGCGTGGAGGCGCTGGTCAAGGTCGGCGTCGACGCCATCGTGGTCGACACGGCCCACGGCCACAGCAAGGGCGTGATCGACCGCGTGCGCTGGGTCAAGCAGAACTATCCCAAGGTCGATGTGATCGGCGGCAACATCGCCACCGGCGCGGCTGCCCTGGCGCTGGCCGAGGCGGGTGCCGACGGCGTCAAGGTCGGCATCGGCCCCGGCTCCATCTGCACCACCCGCATCGTCGCCGGCGTGGGCGTGCCGCAGATCATGGCCGTCGACAGCGTGGCCACCGCGCTCAAGGGTACGGGCGTGCCGCTGATCGCCGACGGCGGCATCCGCTATTCGGGCGACATCGCCAAGGCCATCGCAGCGGGCGCATCGACCGTCATGATGGGCGGCGTGTTCGCCGGCACGGAGGAGGCGCCGGGCGAGGTCATCCTGTACCAGGGCCGCAGCTACAAGAGCTACCGCGGCATGGGCTCTATCGGCGCCATGCAGCAGGGCAGCGCCGACCGCTACTTCCAGGAGTCGACCACCGGCAACCCGAACGCCGACAAGCTGGTTCCCGAAGGCATCGAAGGCCGCGTGCCCTACAAGGGCTCGATGGTCTCCATCGTCTTCCAGATGGCCGGCGGCCTGCGTGCGACCATGGGCTACTGCGGCTGCGCGACCATCCAGGAGATGAACGACAAGGCCGAGTTCGTCGAGATCACGGCTGCCGGCATCCGCGAGAGCCATGTGCACGACGTGCATATCACCAAGGAAGCGCCGAACTACCGCGCCGAGTAATCCCTCGCTGCGAATCCACACGGGCCCGAAGTCGCTGCAGGCGGTCTTCGGGCCTCGCCATTTTTCACCGTCCATCGCCCGCGCCATGCCCCACCAGAAAATCCTCATCCTCGACTTCGGCTCCCAGGTCACCCAGCTCATCGCGCGCCGGGTGCGCGAGGCCCACGTGTTCTGCGAGGTGCATCCCTGCGACGTGAGCAGCGACTGGGTGCGTGAGTACGCCGCCGATGGCAACCTCAAGGGCGTGATCCTCTCGGGCAGCCACGCGAGCGTGTACGAGGACACGACGGACAAGGCGCCGCAGGCGGTGTTCGCACTCGGCGTGCCGGTGCTCGGTATCTGCTACGGCATGCAGACCATGGCCCAGCAGCTCGGCGGCAAGGTCGAAGGCGGCCACCAGCGCGAGTTCGGCTATGCCGAGGTGCGTGCGCACGGGCACACCGCGCTGCTCAAGGACATCGCCGACTTCACCACGCCCGAGGGCCACGGCATGTTGCGCGTGTGGATGAGCCACGGCGACAAGGTCACCGCGCTGCCTCCGGGCTTCAAGCTCATGGCCAGCACGCCGAGCTGCCCGATCGCCGGCATGGCCGACGAGGAGCGTGGCTTCTATGCCGTGCAGTTCCATCCCGAAGTCACGCACACGGCGCAGGGCAGGGTGCTGCTCGACCGCTTCGTGCTCGACATCTGCCGCGCGCGGCCCGACTGGATCATGGATAACTACGTCGACGAGGCCGTCGCGGCGATCCGTGCGCAGGTTGGCGAGGAGGAGGTCATCCTCGGCCTCTCGGGCGGCGTCGATTCGAGCGTGGCCGCCGCGCTGATTCACCGCGCCATCGGTGACCAGCTCACCTGCGTGTTCGTCGACCACGGCCTGCTGCGCAAGGACGAGGGTAAGGCGGTGATGGAAATGTTCGCCGGCAAGCTGCATGCCCACGTGGTGCATGTGGACGCCAGCGCCCAGTTCCTCGGCCAGCTCGCCGGCGTGGCCGACCCCGAGGCCAAGCGCAAGATCATCGGCCGCGAGTTCGTCGAAGTCTTCAAGGCCGAGGCCGCCAAGCTCGTGGCCAGCGGCAACGGCCACAAGGGCGCGACCTTCCTGGCGCAGGGCACGATCTATCCCGATGTCATCGAATCGGGCGGCGCCAAGAGCAAGAAGGCTGTCACCATCAAGAGCCACCACAACGTCGGGGGACTGCCCGAGCAACTCGGTCTCAAGCTGCTGGAGCCGCTGCGCGAACTGTTCAAGGACGAGGTCCGCGAACTCGGCGTGGCGCTGGGTCTGCCGCACGACATGGTATATCGCCATCCGTTTCCCGGTCCAGGCCTGGGCGTGCGCATCCTGGGCGAGGTAAAGAAGGAATACGCGGATCTGTTGCGCGAAGCTGACGCTATCTTCATCGAGGAACTGCGCAATTTCACCGACCAAGCCACCGGCAAAACCTGGTACGACCTCACGAGCCAAGCGTTCACTGTGTTTCTACCAGTCAAGAGCGTGGGCGTGATGGGGGACGGCCGCACTTATGACTATGTGGTCGCGCTGCGAGCGGTGCACACCACCGACTTCATGACGGCCGACTGGGCTGAACTGCCCTATGCGCTGCTCAAGAAGGTGTCAGGTCGGATCATCAATGAGGTGCGGGGCATCAACCGTGTGACTTTTGATGTGAGTTCGAAGCCGCCGGCGACGATCGAGTGGGAATGATTCTGCGTCTGGCATCGGCTGGCACCGAGTAGCAAGAAAACACACCTAAGCCCGCGTCATTGCGGGCTTTTTTACGGTTTCGTTCGGCACCGCCTGGCAACATTTGGCATCGCCAAGCACCGTTTTTTCATGGCATGATGGATGGCATTGATTGCTTCTATGCCATGAGAAGTCGACGATACCATGCAGCCACCTTGAGGATGTTTATGGTATCGAAGTTGCGTAACGCGATGATTTAATTGCTGTTTTACGCCAGGATGGGCCGGTTTTTGGATCATGGTATTTTGGCTGAATCAGGGCGAGAACCATGTTGACCGATACCAAGCTGCGCAACCTCAAGCCGAAGGACAAGCTCTACAAGGTGAATGACCGTGACGGCCTCTATGTAGCCGTCACGGCTGCCGGAGCGATCTCGTTCCGCTACAACTACTCGATCCACGGTAGGCAGGAGACCATCACCTTCGGTCGCTACGGTGTCGGCGGCATCACCCTGGCGGAAGCCCGCGAGCGGTTGGGCGAGGCCAAGAAGATGGTCGCGGCCGGGAAGTCACCGGCCAAGGAAAAGGCGCGGGACAAGGCCCGCGTCAAGGACGCGGAGACGTTCGGGGCCTGGGCGGAAAAGTGGCTGCGCGGCTACCAGATGGCCGACTCCACCCGCGACATGCGCTGCTCGGTCTACGAGCGCGAGCTGAAGCCGAAGTTCGGCAATCAGAAGCTGGTGGAGATCACCCACGAAGACCTGCGCGCGCTGACCGATGCCATCGTCGAGCGCGGCGCGCCGGCGACGGCCGTGCATGTCCGCGAGGTGGTGCTCCAGGTCTTTCACTGGGCCATCGAGCGCGGCCAGAAGGTCGAGAACCCGGCCGAGCTGGTGCGCCCGACGACCATTGCCAAGTTCGAGCCGCGCGACCGTGCGCTGACGCCCGACGAGATCGGCCTGATGTACCAGTACATGGAGCGCATCGACACAGCGCCATCCATTCGGGCGGCGGCCAAGCTGCTGCTGTTAACGATGGTGCGCAAGAGCGAGCTGACCAACGCGACCTGGAGCGAGATCAATTTCAGCGACGCGCTTTGGACGATCCCGAAGGAGCGGAGGAAGCGGCGCAATCCGCACCTGGTGTTCCTGTGATCTTGCCCCCGTTTCACGGACACCCCTATAAGCGATTAACTATCGCAATAGGAGGTGGACGATGACCAAGAGCAAGGCAGGCAGAAAGGGGCAGGAGTTCAGCCTGGAGTTCAGGCAGCAGGCACTGTTGCGAGCGGCCACAGAAGGGGTAACCACGGTGGCTCGTGATCTGGGGTTGCAGCCTGCCCAGCTGTACAGTTGGCGCGCCCAGGCGCGGCGGCACGACCAGGACGATCAGGCACAACGCTTGGAGTTGGCTGAACATGCACGGCTCAAACGTGAAGTGGCGCGGCTGGAGGAGGAGAACGCTTTCCTAAAAAAAGCGGCGGCGTACTTTGATCTTGCCCCTGATTTACGGACACCTATCTAAGCGACATTGGCCAGCTCGTACTGCTCTGGGCTGAGGTAGCCCAGGGTCGAGTGCAGCCGGATCCGATTGTAGTCAACCTCAATGTAGTCAAACACATGAGCCTTGGCCTGCTCCCGTGTGGCGAGGTGTTCACCATGGATGGCCTCGACCTTCAGACTGTGGTTCCAACTCTCCATTGCTGCGTTGTCGTAGCAGTTGCCTCTGGCACTCATGCTGGCGATCAAAGCGTATTGCTCCAACAGGGCGCGGTGCTCGCGC
>WNDY01000082.1 GCA_009914555.1 Xylophilus sp. | reverse complement strand
TGAAGACGGCCTGCGTCCATGGTCAACGGTTTGCCACACGCGAGCAGGCACGCCAGGCGGTCATGGACTGGATCGCCTTCTACAACCATTCGCGGCTACATTCGGCGTTGGGCTACCTCAGCCCCATGCAGTTCGAACAACGCTGGTTGGCGACGCAGCGCAAATCTGCCGCTTGATGACCGGGCTATGCACTCCGGTTTTCAGGGGCAACCTCACACCGCGTTCTCCACCAGCGGTTGGAGCAGCAGCGCAGGCACCGGCACCGAGGCGAACGGCAGCTCCAGCGCATAAGCCAGGCGTGGGCCATGCGCACAGCCATCAGCGCGAGGTAGTCGGCCAGCCGCGCAAACTCGTCGGCCAGCGTATGGCGCCCCGCGCGCGAGGCGCCCAGCGTGGCGCGCAGGAAGTCGATCAGGTGGTCCAGCATCCGCTCGGCGCGGACCGGGTCGGTGGCGATCAGCGCGCGCAGGTTGGCCAGCGTGTTGAACATCATGTGCGGCTCCAGCTGGCTTTCCAGCAGCCGAAGCTGAGCCTCGGCCGCGCTGCGTTCGGCGCGGGCGACCCGGATCTTCAGGCGGTCCGCTTTGACGCGGTAGACCATCTGGCCTGCCGCCGCCAGGACGAGAGCCGCCCGTATCAGCCAATGGCCGGCGTCCTTCGACCGTGTTGGGTACCCGGCCCCGGGAGTATGCGACAGGTAGCCGACTGCTGCACCGATGACCAAGCCGGCGGCGGCTGCCAGCAGCAGCCTGCGCCACCGTGGCGGCCCAGGAACAGAATCCCTGTGGCTGGGCCGGACGTGGCGTGTCAGCCTGGAGAGGAGGGACGGGATCGGCATGGAGTGCATTGTCATTCACGCCCTCGGCGGCGGGACTCCAGGAGCGGATGGATCGGGGAGGGCATGGCAGGCACTGTTGCACCTTGCCACCGTACCCGCCAAGGCGGTGCGACGGATGGATGCGCGTGCGGCGCGAATCGCGCGTATCGGGGCGCCAATGGCGTCACATGCCGACGCAAAAGGGGCCGGCCGTGCGGGAGACAATCCGCCCATGCCCCTCCGTCCTGCCCTGCCTCCCCACCTCCGGCGCTTCGCCCTGCTGACCGCGGCCGCACTGCTCGCCGGCTGCGCCGCCCAGCCGCCGCGGCCCGCCGCGCCGCCGTCCGTGCCCACGCAGCTGCCGGCCCCGGTGCCCCCGGCCGTGCCGCTGCCGCCGGCCAGCCCGCCGGCCGACGCGGCGCAGGCCGCGCCCGACGCCGCCGGTTTCGCCGCCTGGCTCGCCGGCTTCGAGCGCGAGGCGCTCACCGCCGGCATCCGGCCCGAGACGGTTCGCCAGGCCCTGGCCGGCGCCCGGTTCGAGCCGCGCGTCATCGAGCTCGACCGGGCCCAGCCCGAGTTCACGCGTCCGCCCTGGGCCTACCTCGACAGCGCCGTGTCGGCCCAGCGCGTCGCCCAGGGCCAGGCGCAGCTGGCGCAGTACCGCGCGCCACTCGATGCCGCCGCCGCCCGCTTCGGCGTGCCGGCATCGGTCATCACCGCCATCTGGGGCATCGAGAGCAACTACGGCAGCAATTTCGGCAGCTTCCGCGCCATCGATGCACTGGCCACGCTGGCCTACGAAAGCCGGCGCCGCGCCTGGGCCAGCCAGGAGCTGATCGCCGCGCTGCGCATCATCGACAACGGCGACATCGACGCGGCCCACATGGTCGGCTCCTGGGCCGGCGCCATGGGCCACACGCAGTTCCTGCCGTCGGTCTTCCTGGCGCATGCGGTCGATGCCGACGGCGACGGCCGGCGCGACATCTGGGGCAGCGTGCCGGACGTGGCAGCCTCCACCGCCGCCTTCCTCGCGCATGCGGGCTGGCAGCGCGACCAGCCCTGGGGCGTGGAGGTGCGGCTGCCGCCGGGCTTCGACCACGCGCGGGCCGAGCTGGCGGTGCGGCAGGACGCATCGCAGTGGGCGGCCGAAGGCATGCAGGCCATCGACGGCGGCGCGCTGCCGCCGCTGGCGGGCGCCTCCATCGTCGCGCCGGCCGGCGCGCGCGGGCCGGCCTTCCTGGTCGGGCCCAACTTCCGGGCCATCCTGCGCTACAACAATTCGGTCAGCTATGCGCTGGCCGTCGGCCTGCTGGCGCGCCAGATCGATGGCGGCCCGGGCGTCGTGGCGCCCTGGCCGCGCGAGCTGCAGCCGCTGTCGCGCAGCCAGACCCGTGCGCTGCAGGAGGCGCTCAACGCGCGCGGCTTCGACGCCGGCGCGCCCGACGGCGTGGCTGGCCCGGCGACGCGCGCGGCCCTGCGCCGCTACCAGCAGAGCGTGGGCGCGGACGCGGTCGACGGCTACCCGACGCTGGACTGGCTTGAGCGCCTGGCGCCGGCTGCGGCGGGCGGCTGACGGCGCTTGCCAGGCTCGACCGAGAAAGGTGGCCGTGCGGCGGCACGGCAGCGCCCGGAACCCCGGTCGCGCACGGCCGCCTCGTCGAATCCCCGGGGTCAGGGCCGCGACCCGGCAGGTGGCGAAAGAGGGCCGGGTTGTGGCGCTCACGAGACGGTGCGCCGCCACCGTGCGCACAGCCGCTCGGGGCGCCGGCCCCCGCGCAGACGCGCCTGCGGCTGACAGGCGCAGCCCGTCGGGGCGGCGAGGATCGGGTCATTCGCTGTTCTCCTACGGAGGTTCTACATGAAGATGCACCCGCTATTCGCCGCGGCCGCCGCGGCCTTCGCCATCCTGGCAGCAGGCACGGCCGGCGCCCAGGTCACCAAGGCCGCCTCGGAGGCTTCCGACGCCGCCGAGCACAAGATCGAGCAGAAACGCGCCGACGAGAAGGCGCAGCGAAGCGGCCCGGTCGGCAAGGCCGTCAACAACGTGAAGTCGGGCTACCACAAGGAGCGATCCGAGCATTCGGCCAAGAAGGCCAAGAGGTCGCTCAGGAACGCCACGGACTGAGCGCGACCGCCGGGGTGCGGTGCCGGCCTTCGCACCCTGGCGGATAAATCAAGGCGCCGCAGCCTCGCAGGCTGCGGCGCCTCGTCGTTCCTGCGGGCAGGGCGGCGGTCAGGCCGGACGCAGCTGCACCTCGATGCCCTGCGCCGTCACCCGGATTTCCCCTGGCTCGAAGCTGCGGCCGCCGTAGCGCAGGTCTTCCGGCGCAAAGCGGTGCAGCGGGTAGCCGTCGAGCGCCTCGCGGGCCAGGGCCGAGGCCGCGAGCTGCAGGTTCTGGTTGTCGCGCCGCGACAATGCGTCGAGCTCCAGCCGCTCGGCGTCCGGCTGGTACAGCCGCACCGTCCGGTCGTCCGCCTGGAAGCGCAGCCCGGTCTGCATGGCGAGTGCGCCCTGGGCGACGCGGGCCAGCAACGGACTGGCGATGCGCACCCGCGTGGCGACCGACAGCCGGTTGGTCTCGGGATGCAGCGCCACCGCGGGCTCGCTCAGCTCCGCCGCCAACAGCGGCGAGGGCCGCACCGTCAGCGGGAAGTGCCGGGCCAGCCGTGCCGCGATCTCCGGCATCTCGACCGTATAGGTCTGGGTCCAGATGTTGTAGCCGGCCCGGCCTGGGGCGGGCGCCGCCGCCGTCGCGGCGGCGGCTAGGCGAAGGAGCCAGGCGCGCCGGCGCCATGCGTCTGGTGGGATAGCGGGTGTCTTCATGCGTGTGTCATGCACGGCGGATATTGAAAAAAGCCGTTCGGGTGGCAATTGGAGCAGGCTGCGCGGGTCGGTGGGCATCGATGGATGGCGACAGAAGGTGCGCGGCCGCGCTATAATCCGGGTTCACGACCGAGAGGGCGGGTTCCGACCGCTCTTTTTTTTTGGGCGTGTATTTTTGTGCTCGCTGCCGCGGGGCCGTTCCCGGGTTTTCGGGTTTTTTTGTTTTCATCGACCAGACAGAAACTTCAGCACGTGGCATTGCGGCAGATCGTCGAGCAGACGGTGATTGGATTGGGATACGACCTGGTGGAGATCGAGCGCTCCGCGGGCGGTCTGCTGCGCATCACGGTGGATCTGCCCTGGGCGCCGGCGCCAGAGGGAGCCCTCCAGGTGCCTGAGCAGTTCATCACCGTCGAGGACTGCGAGAAGGTCACGCGCCAGCTGCAGTTCGCGCTGGAGGTCGACGGCATTGACTACCACCGGCTTGAGGTGTCCTCGCCGGGGATCGACCGGCTGCTGCGCGACGAGCGCGACCTGCAGCGCTTCGAGGGCGAGGTCGTCGACCTGACGCTCAAGGAGCCGCTCGGCGCGGCCGCCACCGAAGGCATCGCCGCCAACCGGAAGAAAGTCCGCGGCCAGCTCGAACGCGTGGCCGGCGCCGCGCCGCCCGCGGCCCCCTGGCAGATCGTTTGGTCCGACGAGCCGAAGGTCAAGCCGGGCCAGCGGGTGAGCAAGAAGCGTGCTCCGGCGCCGGTGCATGCGATGGCCTTCACGCTCGACGAGGTACGGGAGATCCGCCTGGCGCCGATCGTGGATTTCAAGGGCCGCGCGCCGGCCCCGAAGCCGGCGGAGGGCTGACCGGCCGACCGTCCACCCACGGCCGCCGGCGACAGCAAACAGGATGCGCGGCAGGCCCCCCGGCGGCCCGCAGCAGGAACGAAAACAGGAGAGTCATGGCATGAATCGCGAATTGTTGATGTTGGTCGAAGCCATCTCGCGCGAGAAGAACGTCGAGCGCGACGTGGTGTTCGGCGCGGTCGAATCCGCGCTGGCGCAGGCGACCAAGAAGCTGTACGAGGGCGATGTCGACATCCGCGTGGCCATCGACCGCGACAGCGGCGTCTACGAGACCTTCCGCCGCTGGCACGTCGTCCCCGACGAGGCCGGCCTGCAGCTGCCCGAGCAGGAGATCCTGCTGTTCGAGGCCAAGGAACAGATCCCCGATATCGAGGTCGACGAATACATCGAGGAGCCGGTCGAGTCGCTGCCCATCGGCCGCATCGGCGCGATGGCCGCCAAGCAGGTGATCCTGCAGAAAATCCGCGACGCCGAGCGCGAGATGCTGCTCAACGACTTCATGTCGCGCGGCGACAAGATCTTCACCGGCACCGTCAAGCGGCTCGACAAGGGCGACATCATCGTCGAGAGCGGCCGCGTCGAAGGGCGCCTGCGCCGCAGCGAGATGATTCCCAAGGAGAACCTGCGCAGCGGCGACCGCGTGCGGGCCATGATCATGGAGGTCGACCTGACGCTGCGCGGCGCGCCGATCCTGCTGTCGCGCTCGGCGCCCGAGTTCATGATCGAGCTGTTCCGCCAGGAGGTGCCCGAGATCGAGCAGGGCCTGCTGGAGATCAAGTCCTGCGCCCGCGACCCCGGCAGCCGCGCCAAGATCGCCGTGCTCTCGCACGACAAGCGCGTCGACCCGATCGGCACCTGCGTCGGCGTGCGCGGCACCCGCGTGAACGCGGTGACCAACGAACTCGCCGGCGAGCGCGTGGACATCGTGCTCTGGAGCGAGGATCCGGCCCAGTTCGTGATCGGGGCGCTGGCGCCGGCCAACGTGTCCTCGATCGTCGTCGACGAGGAGAAGCATGCGATGGACGTGGTCGTGGACGAGGAGAACCTCGCCATCGCCATCGGCCGCGGCGGCCAGAATGTGCGCCTCGCGTCCGACCTGACCGGCTGGAAGATCAACATCATGGACGCGGCGGAATCGGCGCAGAAGCAGGCCAACGAGGCCGACACCAGCCGCCGCCTGTTCATGGAGAAGCTCGACGTGGACGAGGAGATCGCCGACATCCTCATCGCCGAAGGCTTCACGAGCCTCGAAGAAGTCGCCTACGTGCCGCTGCAGGAAATGCTCGACATCGAAGGCTTCGACGAAGAGACCGTCACCGAGTTGCGTGCCCGTGCCAAGGATGCGCTGCTGACGCTGGAGATCGCCCGCGAGGAAAATGCCGCCGGCGTTTCCCAGGACCTGCGCGATCTCGAAGGGCTGGCGCCCGAGCACATCGCGAAGCTGGAGGCCGCCAACGTCCGCACCCGCGACGACCTGGCCGATCTGGCGATAGACGAACTCACCGAAATCACAGGCCAGTCCGAGGACGAGGCCAAGGCACTGATCTTGAAGGCCCGCGAACACTGGTTCGCCGGCCAAGAGTAAAGATCATGGAGGCACGAACCATATATGTCGAGCAACACCGTAGCCGAGTTCGCGAGCGAACTCAAGAAATCTCCTGAAACGCTGCTGGAGCAACTGCGCTCCGCCGGCGTCGCCAAGGCGTCCACCGGCGATGCCCTGACCGAGTCCGACAAGCAGAGGCTCCTGGGCTTCCTGCAGGCCAGCCATGGCACCGTGGCGGCCGACCGCCGCAAGATCACGCTGACCAAGAAGTCGACCAGCGAGATCAAGCAGGCCGACGCGACCGGCCGCGCGCGCACCATCCAGGTCGAGGTGCGCAAGAAGCGCACCTTCATCAAGCGCGACGACAGCCTCGACGGAGCCGCCGAAGGCGTGCCGGCGGCCGAGGCTGTGCAAGCTGCCGGAGCACCGGCGCCGCAGGACCCGGAACTCGTCCGGCGCGAGGAGGAAGCCCGCCGCCAGGCCGAGCTGATCCGTCGCCAGGAAGTGGAGCTGGAGGCCAAGCGCCAGGAGCGTGAGCTGCGCGAACAGCGCGAGCGCGAGGCCGAGGCCCGTGCCGCCGCCTACGCCGAGCAGGAAGCCGCCAAGCGCGCCCAGGTCGATGCCCAGCGCGCCGAGGCCAGCCGCGAGCAGGCCGCCGAAGCCGCCGCCCGGGTGGCTGCCCAGCAGGCCGCCCGCGACAAGGCCGCCGAGGAGTCGCGCGCCCGCGCCGAGGAGGAACGGGCCCGCGCCAGCGACCTCGAAGCCCGCCGCCGCAAGGCCGAGGCCGAGGCCGCCGCGATCCGCTCGATGATGGCCACGCCCAAGAAGGTGCTGGTCGCGCCCAAGAAGGAAGAGCCCAAACCGGTGGCCAAGGCCGCCGCGCCGGCCGATGCCGCCAAGAAGGGCACGCTGCATAAGCCGGCTGCGCAGGCAGGCGCCGGCGCGCGCGCCGGCACGGGCGTAGCTGCGCCGGCCGGCGGCAACAAGGAAGTCAAGTCGGCCAAGCTGTCCTCCAGCTGGGCCGGCGACACGGCCAAGAAGAAGGAAATCAAGACCCGCGGCGACAGCACGGGCGGCGTGGGCCGCAACAGCTGGCGCGGGGGTCCGCGCGGCGGCCGCCGCGGCGACCGCGACCGCGATGACCACCACCCGCAGCAGGCGCCGGTGGAGCAGCGCATCATCGAGGTGCACGTGTCCGAGACCATCACCGTGGCCGAACTCGCCCACAAGATGGCGGTCAAGGCGTCGGAAGTGATCAAGACGCTCATGAAGATGGGCCAGATGGTCACCATCAACCAGCCGCTGGACCAGGACACGGCCATGATCGTGGTCGAGGAAATGGGCCACAAGGCGGTGGTGGCGGCGCTGGACGATCCGGAAGCCTTCACCGACGAGGAAGTGCAGAACCAGCAGGCCGAGCTGCTGCCGCGCGCGCCGGTCGTGACCGTCATGGGCCACGTCGACCACGGCAAGACCTCGCTGCTGGACTACATCCGCCGCGCCAAGGTCGCCTCGGGCGAGGCCGGCGGCATCACGCAGCACATCGGCGCCTACCACGTCGAGACCGAGCGCGGCGTCGTGTCGTTCCTCGACACCCCGGGCCACGAGGCGTTCACCGCCATGCGTGCCCGCGGCGCGCAGGCGACCGACATCGTCATCCTGGTGGTGGCGGCCGACGACGGCGTGATGCCCCAGACCAAGGAAGCCATCAAGCACGCGAAGGCGGCCGGCGTCCCGATCGTGGTGGCGGTCAACAAGATCGACAAGCCCGATGCCAACCCCGAGCGCGTCAAGCAGGAGCTCGTGGTCGAGGAGGTCGTACCCGAGGAGTACGGCGGCGATTCGCCGTTCGTCAGCGTCTCGGCCAAGACCGGCCAGGGCATCGACGAGCTGCTGGAGCAGGTGCTGCTGCAGGCCGAAGTGCTCGAACTCAAGGCGCCGGTCGATGCCGCGGCCAAGGGCATCGTCATCGAAGCCCAGCTCGACAAGGGCCGCGGCCCGGTCGCAACCGTGCTGGTGCAGTCCGGCACGCTCAAGGTGGGCGACGTGGTGCTCGCGGGCCAGACCTACGGCCGCGTGCGCGCCATGCTCGACGAGAACGGCGTGGCGTCGAAGACGGCCGGCCCGTCGATCCCGGTGGAGATCCAGGGCCTGTCGGACGTGCCGCAGGCCGGCGACGACTTCATGGTCATGGCCGACGAGCGCCGTGCCCGCGAGATCGCGACCTACCGCGCCGGCAAGTTCCGCAACACCAAGCTGGCCAAGCAGCAGGCCGCGAAGCTCGAAAACGTCTTCTCCGAGATGACGGCCGGCGAGGTCAAGAACCTGCCGATCATCATCAAGGCCGACGTGCAGGGCTCGCAGGAAGCGCTGTCGCAGTCGCTGCTCAAGCTCTCGACCGACGAGGTGCGGGTGCAGCTGGTCTACGCCGGCGTGGGCGGCATCAGCGAAAGCGACATCAACCTCGCGATCGCGTCGAAGGCCGTCGTCATCGGCTTCAACGTGCGCGCCGACGCCGGCGCCCGCAAGGCGGCCGAAACGAGCGGAGTGGACATCCACTACTACAACATCATCTACGACGCCGTGGATGAGCTGAAGGCCGCGATGTCCGGCATGCTGGCGCCCGAGCAGCGCGAGGAAGTCATCGGGACGGCCGAGATCCGCACCGTGTTCGTGGCCTCCAAGATCGGCACGGTGGCGGGCTCCTACGTCACCTCGGGCGAAGTGCGCCGCAATGCGCGCTTCCGCCTGCTGCGCGAAAACGTGGTCATCTACACCGGCGAGATCGAGTCGGTCAAGCGCCACAAGGACGACGTGCGCGAAGTCAAGGAAGGCTTCGAGTGCGGTATCAAGCTCAAGAACTACAACGACATCAAGGAAGGCGATCAGCTCGAGATATTCGAGATCAAGGAAATCGCCCGGACCCTGTGAGCGCGCGATGCCGAAGAAGTCTTCCACCCCGAACCGCGGTTTCAAGGTCGCCGACCAGATCCAGCGCGACCTGACCGAGCTGATCGCGCGCGAGTTGAAGGACCCGCGCGTCGGCATGGTCACGCTGCAGGCGGTCGAGGTCACGCCGGACTACGCGCATGCGAAGGTGTTCTTCAGCGTGCTCGTCGGCGATCCGCAGGAGACGCAGGAGGCGCTCAACCAGGCCGCGGGCTTCCTGCGCAACGGCCTGTTCAAGCGCCTGCACATCCACACCGTGCCGACGCTGCACTTTCTGTTCGACCGCACCACCGAGCGCGCGGCCGACATGAACGCGCTGATCGCCCAGGCGGTCGCCTCGCGCTCCAAAGAAGAGTAAGCATGAACGCGCCACGCACACGGGTGCAGCGGCGCCCTGTGCATGGGGTGTTGCTGCTCGACAAGCCGCTGGGCTTCTCCAGCAACGATGCGCTGCAGAAGGCCAAGTGGCTGCTGCGCGCCGAGAAGGCCGGCCATACCGGCACGCTCGATCCGCTCGCGAGCGGCGTGCTGCCGCTGTGCTTCGGCGCGGCGACCAAGTTCAGCCAACTCCAGCTCGATGCCGACAAGACCTACGAGGCCGTTGTGCGCCTGGGCGTGAAGACGCGCACCGGCGATGCCGAGGGCGACGTGGTCGAAGAGCGCGCGGTGGACGTCGATGCAGCCAGGCTGGCCGCCGCCGTGCCGCGATTCGTCGGCGAGATCGAACAAACTCCCCCCATGTACAGCGCGCTGAAGCGCGAAGGAAAAGCGCTCTACGAGTATGCCCGAGAGGGTATCGAGGTGGAGCGCGCAGCGCGCCGGGTGCACATCCGCACGCTCGACGCCCGGCTGGAAGCGCCGTCGCCCGGCGTGCACGAAGTCCACCTGCGCGTGCGCTGCAGCAAGGGCACCTACATCCGCACGCTCGGCGAGGACATCGGCGAGGCGCTCGGCTGCGGCGGCCACCTGACGCTGCTGCGCCGCGTGGCGACCGGCCACTTCGGCGTGGCACAGGCCCTCACGCTGGCCGCGCTCGAATCGCTCGACGAGGCGGCGCGGCTCGCGCGGCTGCTGCCGGTCGAGTCGCTGCTGCCCGATCACACGCGCGTCACGCTCGCGGGCGACGATGCGGCGCGCTTTCTCTCGGGCGTGCGGCGCCGCGGCCACTGGGCCGACGCGCCGGCGGTCGCGGTGTTCGGCGCGCGGCCGGCGGCGCTGCTGGGCACGGCCCATGCGAAGGCCGGCGAACTCATCCCGGGGCGGCTGTTGAGCCCCATCGAAATCCAGCAGGTCCTGGAACAGCAGGAAAGCACGACCCCGCCGTCCGCACACCGGGCGGCGACCAAGGAAACCCTATGAGCACTCCCATCCGCAACATCGCGATCATCGCGCACGTCGACCACGGCAAGACCACCATGGTGGACCAGCTCCTGCGCCAGTCCGGCACCTTCGCCGAGCACGAGAAGGTGGTCGACACGGTGATGGACAACAACGCCATCGAACGCGAGCGCGGCATCACCATCCTGGCCAAGAACTGCGCCGTGCGCTGGAAGGGCACGCACATCAACATCGTCGACACCCCGGGCCACGCGGACTTCGGCGGCGAGGTCGAGCGCGCGCTCTCGATGGTCGACAGCGTGGTGCTGCTGATCGACGCGCAGGAAGGCCCGATGCCGCAGACGCGCTTCGTCACGAAGAAGGCGCTGGCGCTGGGCCTGCGCCCGATCCTCGTGGTCAACAAGGTCGACAAGCCGGGCGCCAACCCCGACAAGGTGGTCAACGCCGCGTTCGACCTGTTCGACAAGCTCGGCGCGACCGACGAGCAGCTCGACTTCCCGGTGGTGTACGCCTCGGGCATCAACGGCTGGACCTCGCTGGAGGAAGGCGAACCGGGCGAGCAGTGGGGCCCCGACATGTCGGCGCTGTTCGACACCATCCTCCAACACGTGCCGGCCAACTCGGGCGACCCGGCCGCACCGCTGCAGCTGCAGATCTCGGCGCTCGACTTCTCGACCTTCGTCGGCCGCATCGGCGTGGGCCGCATCAGCCAGGGCACGCTCAGGCCCGGCCAGGACGTGCTGGTGATGGAAGGCCCGGACGGTCCGTCCACCAAGGGCCGCGTCAACCAGGTGCTGACCTTCCAGGGCCTGGACCGCATGCAGACGCCCGAGGCCGGCCCCGGCGACATCGTGCTGATCAACGGCATCGAGAACATCGGCATCGGCGTGACCGTGACCGACCCGGCCAACCCCGCGCCGCTGCCGATGCTGCGAGTGGACGAGCCGACGCTCACGATGAACTTCTGCGTGAACACCTCGCCGCTCGCGGGCCGCGAAGGCAAGTTCGTGACCAGCCGCCAGCTCTGGGACCGCCTGCAAAAGGAGCTGCAGCACAACGTGGCCCTGCGCGTGAAGGAAACGGATGAAGACGGCATCTTCGAGGTGGCCGGCCGCGGCGAACTGCACCTGACCATCCTGCTGGAGAACATGCGCCGCGAGGGCTACGAACTGGCCGTCTCCAAGCCGCGCGTGGTGTTCCGCGACATCGACGGCGTGCGCCACGAGCCGATCGAGCTGGTCACCGCCGACATCGAGGAAGGCCACCAGGGCGGCGTGATGCAGGCGCTCGGCGAGCGCAAGGGCGAATTGGTCAACATGGAACCCGACGGCCGCGGCCGCGTGCGCCTGGAGTACCGCATCCCGGCGCGGGGCCTGATCGGCTTCACCAACGAGTTCCTGAACCTCACGCGCGGCTCGGGCCTCATCAGCAACATCTTCGACGGCTACGAGCCGCACAAGGGCGAGATCGCCGGCCGCAAGAACGGCGTGCTCATCAGCATGGACGACGGCGAGATCTTCACCTACGCGCTCGGCAAGCTCGACGACCGCGGCCGCATGTTCGTCAAGGCCGGCGACCCGGTCTACGAGGGCATGATCGTCGGCATCCACAGCCGCGACAACGACCTGGTGGTCAATGCCACCCGCACCAAGCAGCTGACCAACTTCCGCGTCAGCGGCAAGGAGGACGCGATCAAGATCACGCCGCCGATCGACCTCACGCTCGAATATGGCGTGGAGTTCATCGAGGACGACGAACTGGTCGAGATCACGCCGAAGAGCATCCGCCTGCGCAAGCGCTTCCTCAAGGAGCACGAGCGCAAGCGCGCGTCGCGCGAAGGCTGAGCGGCTTTTCTCCCACCTCCAGACGACAAAGCCGCGTTTCGCAGCTTTGTCGTTTTTGGATACTCTCGGGGCTAGGAAGTTGTAGCGCCCGGATGGTGGTCGCTACAGCAGCATACCCCCCGATTACTTCGCTGCGGCGTCGGTCACGCGCCAGACGGTGTTGCCCACGTCGTCGGCCACCAGCAGGCCGCCGCGCTTGTCGATCGCCACGCCGACGGGGCGGCCCTGGGCCTCGTCCTTGTCGTTGAGGAAGCCGGTCAGCACGTCGCGCGGCACGCCCTGCGGCCTGCCGTCGGCGAACGGCACGAACACGACCTTGTAGCCGCTGTGCGGCCTGCGGTTCCACGAGCCGTGCTCGCCGACGAAGGCGCCGCTCGCATAGGCCGCGGGCAGCTTCGCGCCTTCGGCGAACGTCAGGCCGAGCGCGGCCACGTGGGCGCCGAGCGCGTAGTCCGGCGCGATGGCCTTGGCCACGAGGTCGGGGCGCGGCGGCTTTACGCGGGTATCGACGTTCTGGCCCCAGTAGCTGTAGGGCCAGCCGTAGAAGGCGCCTTCCTTGACCGAGGTGAGGTAGTCGGGCACGAGGTCGTTGCCGAGTTCGTCGCGCTCGTTAGCCACGGTCCAGAGCACGCCGGTCCTGGGCTCCCAGGCCAGGCCGTTGGGGTTGCGCAGGCCGCTGGCGAACAGGCGCTTGGCGCCGCTGGCGCGGTCCACTTCCCAGATCGCGGCGCGGCCTTCTTCCTTGTCGATGCCGTTCTCGCCGACGTTGCTGTTGGAGCCGACGGTCACGTAGAGCTTGCTGCCGTCCTTGCTGGCGATGACGTTCTTGGTCCAGTGGTGGTTGATGCCGGCCGGCAGGCCGGTCACCCTGGTGGCCGGCGCGGTGATTTTCGTCGCGCTTTCGTCATAGGGGAACTTGACCAGCGCGTCGGCGTTGGCCACGAACAGTTCCTTGCCGACCAGCGCGATGCCGAACGGCGAGGTCTGATCTTGCCCCCGTTTCACGGACACCCCTATAAGCGATTAACTATCGCAATAGGAGGTGGACGATGACCAAGAGCAAGGCAGGCAGAAAGGGGCAGGAGTTCAGCCTGGAGTTCAGGCAGCAGGCACTGTTGCGAGCGGCCACAGAAGGGGTAACCACGGTGGCTCGTGATCTGGGGTTGCAGCCTGCCCAGCTGTACAGTTGGCGCGCCCAGGCGCGGCGGCACGACCAGGACGATCAGGCACAACGCTTGGAGTTGGCCGAACATGCACGGCTCAAACGTGAAGTGGCGCGGCTGGAGGAGGAGTGAGGTTGCCCCTGAAAACCGGAGTGCATAGCCCGGTCATCAAGCGGCAGATTTGCGCTGCGTCGCCAACCAGCGTTGTTCGAACTGCATGGGGCTGAGGTAGCCCAACGCCGAATGTAGCCGCGAATGGTTGTAGAAGGCGATCCAGTCCATGACCGCCTGGCGTGCCTGCTCGCGTGTGGCAAACCGTTGACCATGGACGCAGGCCGTCTTCA
>WNDY01000081.1 GCA_009914555.1 Xylophilus sp. | reverse complement strand
ATGGTGATTCGCCCGAGCCGTTCTTCGGCTTGAAGCTCTTGATCGACGCCCAGGCTTCGATCAGCGTGCCATCGACAGAGAAGTGGTCCGTTGACAGCAGCCGCTTTACCTTGGGCTGCGAAAGGATCGCACCCAGGAACTTCGCGGCGATGTCGCCTTCCAGCAGCCGGTCGCGGTTCTTCGAAAACACCGAATGGTCCCAAGCTGGATCGTCAATGCCAATGTCGACGAACCAGCGGAATAGAAGGTCGTATTCCAACCGCTCCATCAAAAGTCGCTCAGAGCGGATTGAATAGAAGGCTTGCAGAAGCATGGCGCGCAGAAGCTTTTCAAGCGCGATCGATGGCCGCCCGATCGGCGAATAGAGCGCTGCGAACTCCCGTTCCAGCAAAACGAGCGCGTCGTTCACGATCTGCCGGATTGCCCGCAGCGGATGATCACGACGAACACGATCCTCCAGATCGACATAACTGAAGAGTTGACCTGTCCTCACATCGCCGCCACGCATCCATCAACTCCCAATCTCCACAAAGCCAATGAATCACGACCAAAGTCTTCACGCCAGGCCTTTTTCAACAGCCTGCTAAAGAAAAAGGCGTATCAGTCACGTTACGCTCCCGTCTTGATACGGTCGAAACGAAGACGGGGATCGACAGCAAAATAAAGAATATCAACCACGAGATTGATGCTCACAAAAAGCAAAGAGATAAAGACCAGATATGCGACCATAACCGGCACATCGACGGCCTGTACGGAGTTGATAAAGAGTGAACCCACGCCCGGCCATTGAAAGACCGTCTCTGTCACAATAGCAAAGGCGATGACTGATCCCAGTTGCAATCCGACCACCGTAATCACCGGGACAAGGGTATTTTTCAACGCGTGTCCGAAATAGATACTGCGGCTGGAAAGACCGCGCGCTTTTGCAAAGCGAATATAATCCTGCCGCAAAACATCGAGCATTTCCGACCGGATAAGCCGCATTAAAAGCGTTGTCTGAAACAGGGACAAGGTTATTGCAGGCAGTATCAATGAACGCAGCCCTGATGTCGTCAGAAAGCCCGTCGTCCACCAGTTACCGAGCTCAATAACCTGCCCTCGCCCAAAAGATGGCAACCAGCCCAGCTCGACAGAAAACAAGTAGATCAGCCCCACCCCGATCAGGAATGTTGGCAGTGATACGCCGATCAACGACGATGTCACATGATGAAAGCAGTCAGACGCGTTTTGGGGCGTAATGCAGCATAGACACCCAAAATGCCACCCCCGATAAGCGCGATGAGTGACGAGGTAATTGCCAGTTCAATCGTCGCGGGCAGTTTCTCTATAATCATCCGGCTGACGGGTTCCTGCTGTTTGTATGAAAGGCCAAAGTCACCCACCAGACCACGCTGTATGAACGACAAGAATTGCAGATAAACCGGCTTGTTCAATCCAAGACGTTCTTTCAGCTCCTGTCGTTCTTCCAGACGTGTTTCCTGACTGGCAATGGATTCCAGCGGATCGCCCACAAAGCGAATGACGGTGAATGCGATCAAGGCCACGGTCAGCATGACACCTGCAGATTGAAAAATACGCCTGATGATGAAACTGGTCATATATTTAGCCTGAATTCTACCGCCACCGCGTCGCAAATATTCATCATAATGCTCCGCCCCCGCATGCGAGGGCGTTAGCTGCAAATGCGTACTACTTATTGATCGTTGCCTGTCCGATCTTGGGCGAATTATCCGGCTGATGTTCAAGGTTAAACTTGTCACGCACGGCCCACGCTCCCACCTGATTGTGAAGTGGCAGGTATAGATGCTCCGATTTCACCAGATTCCATAATTCGTCGATGGTTGCATCACGCTTGGCTGGATCTATTTCAGCGCCTAGTGACTCGATTTTCTGATCAACCTCTGCATTCGAGTAACCAGTTGCATTATAGGCCCCATAACGGCCCTGTTTTGTGTGCACCAGATCGTTAAAGTTATAAGCGCTGTCGAATGTTGGCACACCCCAACCGAAAAGATAGAAATCTGTCTTCTGATCAACAATTAACGGGGAATGTTGTGCATAGGGACGCGATGCCAGATTTACCTTTACGCCTATGCGTCCAAGAAACCCGACAACTGCCTGCGCGATTGCTTCATCATTGACATAGCGATTGTTCGGGGTGTCGAGAGTAATCGTAAAGCCCTGCGGATACCCCGCCTCACTCAAAAGCGCTTTTGCTTTCTCAACATCGGGCTTTGAATAGGCGTCGAGTTCCTGCGTCCAGCCATGAACAAATGGCGGAACGATGATACCGGTTGGCACAGAATTACCACGAAGAACAACCGTCTTAATTGCATCGCGGTCTATTGCGAGATCAAAAGCTTCGCGCACCCTCACATCACTAAGCGGATTTTTATCCTTGATGTCAGACGACGCCAGCGGTGCATCGTCAACCCGATAGCCAAGGAAAATGGAACGGTTTTCAGGGCCAACAGAGACTTAAATACCCGGCGTATTTCTCAGCCGTTCGATATCCTGGACGGGCACTTCATGCAGAAAATCCACCTCGCCTGAAAGAAGCGCTGCAACGCGTGTCGCATTATCGGCAATCGGTGTGTAGACAATTTCTGTTATTTCAGGCTTCTTCTCCGCCCAATATGCCGGATTTGCATCAAGCACAGTGCGAACCCCGACTTCGCGGGATTTCAGTGTATATGGACCTGTGCCGTTGGTGTTTCGTACAGCGTAATTATCCTTGCCTGCCGCAATATCCTGAACGTCTTTGACGTCATGTTTTTCCGCCCATTCTTTATCCAAAATGTAAGTTCCGGTCAGATTGTTGGGATAAATCGCATTGGGTGCACGCAGCTTTACCTCGACCGTGTTGTCATCAACAGCCGTCACCTTTTCCACATCAGCATGAAGCTGACGGAGATTGGATTTATCTGAACGCGCCCGATCAAGCGTAAAAACAACATCGTCGGCAGTAAAATCCGCACCGTCGTGGAATTTGACATCCTTGCGCAGTTTAAAGACCCAGGTGGTCGGATCCCCCTCTTTTAAACTCCACTCAGTCGCCAGACGTGGCACTAGCTTTCCCTCGGCATCACGCCATACAAGGCTTTCGTAAATGTGATTGAGAATTGCGTGCGTTACACCATCATTCTGCGCATGAGGGTCAAGCGTGAGTGCATCAGCCGCTCTGGTCCAACGCAATGTCTCAGCATTACTTAATTGCGTCGAGGAAGCAATAATCAATGTCGCTGCTACGAGGCTTAGTATATTTGATTGCAATTGGAGACCCTCTCACCAATGAAAAACTAGTTAGAGTTTTTCACATGAAAGGGACTTGACGCACGCATCAATTAACTAAAATTTTTGGTACGATAAAAATATTCTTCTTAAAATTACCTATCTAAACTACTGCGAAAATCTCAAAGATGCCCCAAGGTCATCTCTATTCGCATCATAGAAAACGCATTACTGAACGGATAAGCCCCAAATATAATTATTCGCCAATAGAGGGCACCACCATATTCATTGAATAGAGAATACCCTATCTGCCGAGATAGCTAATCAGTGCACAGCAGCATACATGATGTCTTTCTCAGTGACCGTCAGCGGTGAGAATTCCTCAACGATGCGTCCCTGGCGGCAGACCAGAATTCGATCTGAAAGAGCCAGAATTTCAGGAAGATACGAGGAGATAACGATAACAGCCAGTCCCTGATCTGCTAGACCTTCAATCAGGCTGTGAATTTCAGCAATCGCGCCCACATCAACGCCTCGCGTCGGCTCATCGAAAATAATGAGTTTGGGCTTCTGCACAAGCGCCTTGCTGATGACAACCTTTTGCTGATTGCCGCCTGAAAGTTCAATAACCTGTGCCTTTGAATCAATACTTCTGATGGCGAGCTTACTTCTCCATGCGTCGGCGAGTGCCCTCATTTCCTTATAGCTGACAACAGGCAGCCGCTCCAAACCAGCAGCCAGAAGTCCGGCATAAAGGTTTTCAGCGATAGACATAGTCTCAAAGAAACCGTCAACTTTACGGTCTTCGGTGACATAAACAATCCCGTCCCGCACGGCCTCGCGCGGCGTTGTGTAGCGCACGGGCTGTCCACGATATTCAATAGTTCCGCCACGCAGAAAATTGCGTTTGAAAACTCCGGCGATGATCTTCGCCGTCTCTGTTCTGCCAGAACCAACAAGCCCAAAAATACCAGTCGCCTGCCCCTCGAAAACTGAGAACGATGTATTGCGCACCATCGCTCCCATAGACACATCTTCGACAGAAAGGATGCGTGGACCAGCAGAACGAATAGCTCTGCGGGGCTGGGAACCATCGACAGAAGCACGGCCGATCATCGCCTGAACGATCTTCGCCTGATCCAGATGAGCCGTTTTTTCTGTCATCACCTTTTCACCGTCACGCATGATGGTGATGCGGTCTGATATAAGCAGAGCTTCTTCGAGAGCATGACTGATGAAAACGATGGTTACGCCGCGTTTTTTCAACCGCCTGACAAGTGCGAAGAAATGCTTGCGTTCTTCAGGTGTCAGAGTAGCCGTTGGTTCATCAAAAATAATGATTTTCGCGTTTAGCCGCACTGCGCGCGCGGTCTCCACCATCTGGCGTTTTGCAGCACCAAGCGTCGAAACATTGGCTGTGGGATCTACAGTAAAATTCAGCGATTGCAGAAATTGTTGTGCCGCAATGGTAATGCCGCGCAAGCGGTTGAATGCTTTCTCATCGCCAAGATAGAGATTTTGAGCGACAGTCATCGAGGGCACAAGGCTCGTTTCCTGAAAGACCATAGCGATACCATGTTGCAAGGCATCTGCAGGACCAGAAAACCTGATTTCGTTTCCGTTCAGAATAAGCTTACCAGAACTCGGTTCCACAACACCGGCAAGCAATTTGCTGAGCGTTGATTTTCCCGCTCCATTTTCACCCAATAGTGCGTGCACCTCACCCTGGTCCAGGTCGAAATCAACCGCATTAACGGCGATATTCCCGTGATAAGACTTCGTAATCGCTTTGGTTTCCAGTAGAACTGTCATTGCCCATCGCCTTTACCAAGCTCGACAATCAGATCAGCTCCTTTGACCGTTGCAAGCACCGACGAGCCTGTATCCAGTATCGACGTTAATCCGTGACGGTTACCATCAGAGCGGCTATGGAAACTTTCCTCCGGCAGGCATTGACTATCGAGCCGCACCGCCAGGCCGTATGAACGCGAAGGCGCCCAGGGTTTGTGAACTCCCATCGTACGCACGGATCCGCACTGCAATGGCGCAAGAAAGTCAGAGCCGGAAGACAGTGCAGGCGCAATCCAGTATTCGCGGTCAATCGTTGCGAGCATATCGCGACGGAAAGCCTTCTCCTGTAAGACAAACTCGATCAGTCGATTTCGGGGTGCGAAAACTGACAGCCAGAAACCGCCATTGCGCGCAGGGGACAGTCTGCCCGGATAACCCGGAATTCTGGTCAGAACCGGCATTATACCCTTTGTGGCATCTATGCGAATAATGCGGTGTGCAAAAGCCTCACTAACGTAAATCGAGCCATCACGGTCAACCTGAACAGCCGATGGCCATGCAAGCCTCTCTGCCAGAAGAGTTGCTTTTCCGGAAACAATATCAAGCCTCCACACAGACCCGGTCGCCTGTTTGTTCATGAGTGCGACAACCCAGTCAGACGGCGCATATGTGGCAGAGCCCACTGTCACAACGATGGTCGTTGCGTCGATTACTGATACAGCCGTTGGACAATGAAGGACGTGGGGACCAAGACGGTCGAAGGCCTTACCGTCATGTGTGCCACCGTGGACAAGCAGTTTTCCGTTATCGAGCGCAACAATCAGAGCGTCATCGGAAAGCACCGCCAGCGCGGAAATATCGGCATCGTAGTTGGCGATCTTCTCCGTTGTCGCGCCAGTGATTTTGAACACCGAAGCACCGGACGAAAAAACAGGCTTGCCCGACCAATGAACGAGATTATCTGGCGCTTCATGCGAATGAAGGACCGGGGCATCATCCAGCGCAGTATTTGGTTTGTAGGCACCATCATAGGGTGGGATCGTAATGGCCTTGCCCCGGAACGGATCAAGAAGGCGGTCAATGAAACTCATTTTGCCTCTCCCCAATAGGAATTCCAGCCCGTCCAGTCAGGATCAGCTCCGTCAATTCGGATACGGCCAATCCGGTTATTGAGGATACCGCCAATATAGAGAAAGCCTTTGTGCTCGCGCATGGACGTCACCATAGGGTGACTTGCGCCACCAAGATCGCCCAAGGTTGCAACGATGGTGCCGGATTCATCAAATTTCACGACGCCGCCCGTGTTAATATTGGGAAACAGCCACTCATCCTGCGGAAGACGCCGGGTCATGCGTTTGCGCATACCGGGATTTCGTAACGCAAGATCGAAACTTGGTGTACGCATCCCCAGCCACGCCATCCAGTAAGTGCCATCGGAAGCACGGTTGATATTATCAGGATAACCCGGCATGTCGCGGATAACGGTTTCAAGTGTGCTAGCCTTTGGACCCTCGATCCAATAGCGGTGAACGGAGCAGGCCCACGACTCTGCCAATAGCAACGACTGGCCGTCATGGGCTATGCAAACGCCATTGGCATAGCGGAGATTTTTAAGGACCGTCCGTGTTTTGCCAGTTTTTGGATCATACACCAACAAACGTCCGGTGGGGCGGCTCTCAATTGAGTCCAAAGCCCAGTCATGCGCATCATAACGTGTTGTTGAATCCGTAAACCAGACCCGACCATGACGGTCGATGTCGCAATCATTAGGATCACGCAATCGCGCATCGTCGATGACAGAAAAAAGGGAACGGCTTGTCTCCGTAGATAATTCTCTGACCGTGCCATTCTGTGCAACAGAGTACAGGCCCATCGCGCCTACGCAGGATTTGATTGATCCGTCACGGTCGATCGCAAGCCCCAGCGGGAAGCCGCCAATATGCGCAAATATTTCCGAGCGTTTATAATCCGGAGCGAAATAGCGCACGATTTCGCCATGCCGGGTGCCCGCATATAAGTTATCGTCGCGATCCAGAACCACATCTTCCGGACCTTCGACCTCACCAATACCGATAGCTTCAGCATTCGCCAGTGAATTGTTGAGCGCGTAAGGTGTGCCTGACCCGGGAACCGCCGACAAAGCAGTCTGCATTCGGTGATGCACGGGTGCCACATAAACCTCAGACACGACCTTATGTCGGTTTTTTAGCCAACGAACATCAAACACGATTGCGATTGCCAGTAACAATCCAAGGATCATCTGATTGGTGCCCGTTCCCGCGCCCATACGGATCAATCCGTTATTGATAAGCAGGACGGCGACAGCACCCATAAAGCCCTTGGCAATAGAACCACGCCCGCCGCCAAGACTGTTTCCCCCAACAACGGCAGCGGTCAAAGCCAGTAATTCCAGCCCAAGACCGGTCCCCGGCCCAACCCCGGACAAACGTGCAGCAAAAAGATAGCCCGCTATGCCACACGCAGCCCCGCATACAACATAAGTCAGGAAGACAGTTCGCCGCACCGGAATGCCGATATTGAATGCGGAACGACGAGCACCACCAACGGCACTGATATGCCAGCCAATGCGCGAACGTGTGATAATCAGATGTGCGAGCGCCGTGAATAGCACGGCAATCAGAGCACTCACAGGCAGGCCCCATAAGGTACCCATACCCATCCAGACAAAGCTATCAGAATAGACGGCAGAACTTTGGATTTGTTTGCCGTAGTGAATGATCAGGATATCATAGATCGAACGACCGATAATGAGCGTAACAAGTGTTGTGAGAAATGCGCGCAGACGCAGATAGCCAATGAGAAAGCCATTGAATGCGCCAAACAATGCTCCCACACCGACCGCAGCAATAAAAGCCAGCCAGCCAGGTCCTTCCCCGATATAAATAACGGAGAGTGTGGCAAAGGCTGCGAGGGCAAAAATGGAACCAACTGACAGATCAATTCCGCCACCGATGATAACCACCGTAAGCCCGATTACAACGATTAGAAACTCACCCAGCTGCCGGGATGTATCAAGGAGACTGCCTGCGGTAAAAAAGCCCGGAACAAGCACACCGAAAATGCCGATGACGGCGATAAGAAAGACAAACGGAACCAGATTATCAGCCCAGTTTTTAACAAGAATTTCCCCAGCGAGATGATCCGGGATTCTGTTATATCGAAACCGCGCTAGCGCTTCTCTCATTTTCATTCGATGTTTCCGGCTTCCGAAAGGCAAGGCCTGTTATCCAGTCCCCGCCGCTGCTAGAGCGGGGAAGCATAAGCAAAAATGGGACAGCACAGCGCTCTAAAGGAGGCCATGCTGTCCCAAGTAGTAGCTCTAAGTCTTCGCTGCTTCTATTGCTTTCTGGCTCCAGCAGACGCCGGGTGTCAGATCAGCTTTCGTACGCGCGCGTTCGAGCGTGTAAAGGTAGCGTGCCTTATCGCCAGGCTTTTCATCGCCCTGCAACAGAAGCTTGATCGCAGTCACAACGTCGTGCGACTGACGAACCAGCTCACTGGTCACGATAGCGCCGAAAGTACCATCTTCCAGCAGATTGCAGTCGATCTGTTCGCCACCACCGGTGGTCACCAGAAATACCTTATCTTTAAGACCTGCATCACGAATGGCCGCAGCGGTTCCCTGCGCGGTTGCGTCCCAGAAATCGATAATGCCGCAAACATCAGGATTTTGCTGTAGCAGTGTTGTGGCTGTATTACGCGCGGTTGTCGGATCCCAGTTGGAATCCGGCTGACCAACGACCTTGAATTCTGGGTTCTTCTCAAGAACAGCCTGCACACCAGCCCATTGATCCAGGCTTGATGCATTAACCTGATCGCCCTGTATCACGCCGATCTTCTTGCTGGTATTCGGTCCACATCCTTTGATAACCGCTTCTGTTTCGAGCTCTCCAAGCTTCTTCCAGTCCGAACCGGCGAAAACGTCAGACGCAAAATTGGATGGGTTATCGAGCTGGATAACAAAAATGCCGGCATCCTGTGCCCGCTTATAAAGGCGGCTATAGGAATTGATATCCGGAGATTGTACAATCAGCACATCAGGCTTGTTCGCAGAAGAAATCAGATCGGTGATTGCCTGCGCACCGGCATCCACGCTCCAGTTCGGATCGCGTGTTTCCCATATGCCACCGAAAGCCTTGACCTCTTCACCAATAAAATGGTTCCAGCCCTGAGCAAGATCGAAGCCCATTGTCATTGGCACGAGCACAACGCGCTTGCCTTTAAGCGCATTCTCATAAGCAGCAGGTCCGGGATTCCCTGCATCCTGCGCCGAGCTCGTAAAAGCGCCTACAGCAAACACCATAGTCGCGGACAGAGCGGCGAGCAAACCACGCTTCCATAACTTCATTTTCCAACCCTCTTTTCGGTGGACCGCCAAGCGCGCCCTTAGTTACAAATGTCAGATATCGCCCTGCTGACTGGTCTGTTCGTCGCGTGGATTTAGACGCCCATCAAGAATGATTGCAGCCAGCAAAATTGTTGCTTTGATCAAGTTTTGATAGATATTGGGCAAGTCGAGAATGGTCATGCCGTTGAGCAAAATGCCGATTAGCAAAGCCCCAACCAGAACATTGCGCATCCCGCCTTTTCCGCCGGAAAGCCCTATGCCGCCAATCACCACCACCAGAATGACATCATAGAGCAGCGTTGAATTCACAATGCGGGTGTTCATGCTTTGCAGGCTGACAGCCGTAGCGACGCCTGCAACCCACGCCAGTAAAGCACTGACAACATATTTCAGCAGCGTCAGCGGACGCACGCCGATACCCATGGTCCGCGCCGCCTGATAATTATCGCCCATCAGATAAAGAAACCGTCCGGGCTTCGTATATCGAAGAAACAGCCAGCCTATGACCAGCATTCCAAGAAAAAGCAGCACATCCAGCGGAAGCCCCACCAGCCGCTCCTGACCCAGAGAGAGCAGCGCCAACGCATCCTGCGGAATAGAAATCACATCCTGCGTCAATATTTGAGAACGAACAAAGCCGAAAACAAAAGCGCTCGTGGCGAGCGTCGCAAAAAGCGCTGGGACACTGGCATAGGCAACGAGAAAACCGTTGACCAGGCCAATAGTAACAACGGCCAGAAAAACAACAGAGCTTGCCGCCAGCAAGTTCCAGCCATGATGCAACAATTCAAGTTGCAGCGCCGTCGCTATCACCATCACAGCCACCATGGATAAATCGATACCACGACCGATAACCACCAGCCCCATACCTATAGCAAGAATGCCGAGCACTGAAATGCTGCGTATAATGGCGATAAGATTTCCCGGCGTCCTGAAACCATCAAGGCTCACGGCAAAGCCTGCAAACAATGCCACGGCCAGGATCAGAACAATTTTTTCCTGACTAACAGAGTTGAAAAAGCCAGATGACCGCGACACTTCAGGCAACCTTTCACATGCTGAAACAGTCGTTTCAGGCCGTTAGTCGGCACCCTATCGGGCTGCAACAATCGCGGTAATTGAAACGCTTTCCGTATCATCAATAGCCGCTCTCTGTCGTTGCTTGCAGGCAGCCTTTTCTATCTTAAAGTCAAAATGAGAAAAATTTTTCGCCAAATGGCACCCTACGGGAAACAGGTCTTAAACCATGTCTACTGCCAAAGAACCAATGCAGAGCTTATTTGCCTCAGCTGGTCACATCAAACTCAGGATCAACAGGAATAGACAAAGCAGTGAGAATCCGATTGGTCTCTGATGCCATCCCAATAACAGCAAGAAGATCGCCATACTGGGCATCCGTCATGCCCTTAGCGCGGGCGGCGGCCGTGTGAGAATGAATCCAATAATTGCAACCACTGGCAACCGACACAGCAATATAGATCAGCTCTTTTGTAAGCGTATCGAGTGCCGACGGCTCTACCATCACCTCTTTCAGACTTTGCCACGTCCGTTCGAGGGTGCGAGGATCGTTCGCCAGTCCTCGCCAGAAATTATTTATAAAGTCCGATCCCCGCACGGCCTTTATATCATCGAATACGGCTTTAACGCGTGGTGATTTCTCCGCATCCCCGTCGTTCCAGAGCTTCACTGTCGTCATGTTCATCACCTTGAATTTCTAAAAGCGCTGGCAAACGTTATAGCAAACCAACAACGCCAACCAAAATAGGAATGTAGCGTCGGAAACAGCAAATCAGGGCGGAGTCACCGCCCTAATGAGTAGGACAAAATTGATCAGATATTGCCTGCGATTTTGAAGCGCAACGCATCGTCAATAAAGCTCTTTTCGCCCGGTTCACTCTCATTAGAGCCGAACGGCAATTGGGCGCGCAGCTTCCAATTTTGTGGAATATCCCATTGCTCTGCAACCGCAGTGTCGATCACCGGATTATAATGTTGCAGGCTCGCACCAACACCTACGTTCGCTAAAGCAGTCCAGACTGAGAATTGCGCCATGCCTGATGATTGCTCAGAAAATTCAGGAAATTTTTCCGCATAGAGCTTATAGGTTTCCTGCAGATCACGAACAACCTGCTGATCTTCATAAAAAAGAACCGTCCCTGCTCCTGATGCAAATTTCTTGAGTTTCGCTTCAGTTGATTCAAAAGCATCTTGAGGTACGAGAGGACGCAACGCTGCCTTCACAAGCTCCCAGAACTGAACGCTTTCGGAGCCATAAAGAATAACAATTCGCGAGCTTTGAGAATTAAAGGTGCTAGGTGCATGGCGCGCAGCCTCCTGAATTATGCCTGTTATGTCGGTCTGAGACAACTCTAGGTTCCGACCAATATTATACTGGCTTCGACGGCGGCGAATTTGATCGATAAAGTCATGGACCATCACAGGTCTCTTTACAGTTGAACAGGGTTTTGGTTTCGGGCAATTGCTGGATTGATAGTCGAAGGTGATAAAATTGACAGGTTCGCGCATCTCGCGCAAAGTCACGAGGCGGTGATTTATGCCATTTCTCGAGAAATTATTTCCATCATATGCGGTTCAGACAACCATATTATAATACAAAACGTGCAAAGTGGAATAACGCGTAACTACTGACGGTTTTGAATCCTGAAGTGACTTAACTTGCGACTTACCACCAAGATTTGCAACACAAAACTGCATAGAGGCTACTAATGTGTTCGGGCCGGCCTGAGAATATCTTCAGTATAGGTGGAACATACATACGCGTTTCAAATGACAAGTGAATTTTATGTGTATTAAAATCTAATTTAAAAATAGGCTTATGAATAGAAATTAATATTTTTCGAAATTATTTATAATGGAACAATATGCCTTAATATCATTTTTAATGTAATTAAAATTATCTCCGGGAATTGTCAATATTGGAGATATTTCTGGTGGTGAATTTAAAGTCGCTATTATGGGGTGCCGTTGTTGCAATTACCTTTGCTGGTTCCGCATCGGCATCTGATGCACTGGTTAAAGCCGATTGGTTGCAGGATAATCTCAAAAATCCGAATGTTCGTGTTTTTGAGGTGAGCGTTGATACAGGTGTCTATGAGCGCGGAAATATCCCTGGTGCAGCTCATCTGAACTGGCACACCGACCTTGTCGATCCGGAAAAGCGCGATATCACCACACGTGAATCTTTTGAAAAACTCCTTCGTGAAGCAGGCGTCAATAAGGATACAACCATTGTTCTTTATGGCGACAACAATAACTGGTTCGCGGCTTGGGGTGCATGGATATTTGAAGTTTACGGCCTTGGTGATCAGGTGAAATTGCTTGATGGCGGACGCAAACTTTGGGAGGCAAAAGGCCTGCCGCTGGATACGATAGCGCCCGATTATGCGGATTCAGCTATTGAACTTCCGGAACGCGATAATTCTGTCCGAGCGCGTTTTGTAGACGTGGTTTCGGTTGCCGAAGGCTAAGGTGATGCCAAGCTTGTCGATATTCGCTCGGCTGACGAATATTCAGGAAAGATATTTGCACCGGAAGGCGTGAAAGAACTCTCAGTTCGTGCAGGACATATTCCGGGAGCGGTCAACGTCCCCTGGGGTAAAATCGTCAATGAAGATGGTACCTTTAAATCGCCTGAAGAGATTAAGGTGATTTATGCCGAACAGGGCATTGATGGTTCAAAGCCCGTTATTACCTATTACCGCATTGGAGAACGTTCGAGCCATACATGGTTCGCGCTTAAAAAAATCCTCGGTTACGATGTCCGCAACTATGATGGCTCGTGGACCGAATATGGGAATGCTGTAGGCGTGCTGGTTACCAATCTCGCGGGCACTGTCTGGACCGGCAAGTAATCACGGTTCAACAGATATTAATGCTTAGCAATGAACGAAGTTTTAGAGCTTCGTCCATTAGGCTTATTAACTGATTGGTTTTCGCATGCGCCTAGCACTCTCCCGAATGAGCGCAGTTTGTATCCTTGCAGCACTGGTTCTTTGGAGTATTTTTCTGGCAAGCGATGCGCCCGGCAGAGCGCTGTCATTTTCTTTGTTGGCTGGATGCGCATTTGGAATTGTACTGCAAAGAGGACGTTTCTGCTTTCTATGTAATTTGCGCGATTTTGTAGAGTACCGCGATCCGCAGGCATTTTGTCTATCATCATAGCACTGGCTGGCGGGATCGTTCTCTATCAGATCGTCTTGGGAGCGTGGGTTCCCGTGCCACAGCCAGACCGTTTGCCGCCCGGTGCGCATATCGGACCTGTCGGGGTCGTGCTTGTCTTTGCTTCACTGGTTTTCGGGCTCGGCATGGCTATATCAGGATCATGCCTATCGGCTCATTTCTATCGACTTGGCGAGGGCGCTTTCGGTTCTATCGCAGCACTTATCGGCGCGGGCATTGGTTTTTTGATTGGCTTTCTGACGTGGAACAGCCTCTATACATTGTCAGTCTATAGTGACCCATCGATCTGGTTGCCCGGCGTTTTTGGCTATGCTTTTACGACGATTATTGCTTTGGTTGTCTTGGCTGCTATCGCAGTATTTATTCTTAAGCGCTCAAAAAATGACGGCAGCAATCGTGGTAGCGAAGCGATTATCTGCAACGCGGAAGCCATTTTTGTAAAGCGCTGGCCACCCATTATAACAGGACTGCTCGTTGCAACCTTCAGTGCGTTCGCATATTTGCGCGTTGCCCCACTCGGTGTCACTGGGTGGGTTCTAGTTTGAAGTGCGACTTGCAAATGATAACAATGAGTTATCCAATGCAAGGAACCTGTCATGGACCGTACCTATTCGCATATTGATTTGGATGAACGTCGCAGAATAGCCCGCTGGCGCACTGCAAATCTTTCCGTCGACGTTATTGCTGAGAAGCTTGGAAGGCATCGCTCGACCATTTTTCGTGAACTGAACCGCAATCAGTTTACCGATGATGAGATCAAGGATTTAAACGGCTACTATTGTACGATAGCTG
>WNDY01000080.1 GCA_009914555.1 Xylophilus sp. | reverse complement strand
CAACGCCAATGTGACGTCTCTGGTCGAGCGGGTGAGCCGCTTCACGGTTTTGTTGCGCAACAATGATCGTCAATCAAAGCCGGTGATGGATGGGGTGATCAGGGCACTCCAGCCCCTGCCCCAAATAGCCCGCCGATCGATTACGTTTGATCGTGGTACTGAGTTTACACAGTGGTCCTATCTGCAGAATGGGATAGGGTCTCAAACATGGTTCTGTGATCCGCAATCACCCTGGCAGAAAGGCACTGTTGAGAACACCAACAGACGGACAAGACGCTGGCTTCCCCGAGATCTTGATCCGCTCACCCTCAGTGATAGAGACCTCGCATTCATCTGCTATTGCCTCAACAATACACCGCGTAAATGTTTGGGGTACAAAACGCCCGCAGAAGTCTTTCGGCAGAAACTCTTCGCAAACAGACATGGTTATGCGTAAACTCAAACCGAAAAGTCGCGCTTCAGCCTGACCTCACACAGCTTCTCTCCAGAAGTTATCTCACTTATTGAGTGCTCTCCATTACCAAAGCACCAATTCGGCTAGTGAACGCAAACAATTGACGTTCTGTTCGCTTGCCACAATTTTTTTGGCATTGAGCTTATCATTACTCGAAGGAAGTTGACCGCCGATAACGTGAATAGTCCAGAAGCACTGCCTTTCCGCTGCGACCATTGTCCATAATACGACTTAGAGAAAATTGGGATACGTCAGCTTCACGCAGCTCGCGTCAGCAGGCAAGCCAGCTCAACCTTTAATGTCATCGGCATGATAAGCTTGCAAAAAGCCCCACCATTTCTTAGAGACAGTAACTCACCGATCCATTGCGATAATTAATTCTGCCTGAGGATATGACGATCAACTTTCGAAAAATACTGCTTTTGCTTGGTGTGTCGAATGATGAGTCTGCCTTTCCTCTTATAATGGATGCCAGATCGGACGATGCCATTGGGTTGCTGCGCGTTTAATCCCGCAGCGACCCCAATCCCTTTCACAATGAATGCGAAAAGTCCTGCTGGGTGACCGGCAGCGTCAACGTTTGGGATTTATTATGGCAATCTGGACAGAATTGGCACGCGCCAGCAATAATGCTGGCGACGAAATACTATTGCGCCGAAGAAACGATATCTACGAAATTCGCTATAACGGCATCGAGTTGATGTCGAACATTAATTTCCAATCAGAAACAATACTCGCTGAAAGGTCGTTGAGGCTACTCGGCCGCAAACCGAAAAAAGTTCTCATTGGCGGGCTTGGCATGGGCTTTACACTTCGTGCTGCCCTCAACTATTTGCCCAACGATACTGAGGTGACGGTTTGCGAATTTGTACCTGAAATCGTCGACTGGAACCGTTCCGTGATTGGTTCTCTAGCAGGTTTTCCACTTCAGGATAATCGGGTGAAAATTCACGTTGGCGACGTTATGGAGACATTACGGCAGCACGAGTCCACATATGATCTGATCTTAATGGATACTGATAATGGACCGGAGTTTCTGGTCAGAAGTGAAAACAATGCGATCTATGACGGCTGCGGCTTGACGGCTATCAAACGCGCATTAACGCCAACAGGCATCGCGAGTTTCTGGTCGGCCAATGCTTCGCTGGAGTTTGAGAAAAAGCTCAGCAAGTTAAGTTGGCATTGGAGCAGGCAAGACATTTGTTTGATCGGCGGAAGGACCGACGCTTTTCACTACATATATTTCGCCAATAAAATTTCGCCTGCGATTGATACAAATAGAAGCATCACATCTGACAGCAATTCAATATTGCAAACTGTGAACTAAAATCGCGACTGCAGGATGGAAAATGAATTTCCATCCTGAGCATTCAATACATTAATTTATTCTAAAACATACGCAATAAAATATATATCTAGCTAATATTTGCTATTTTTAATTATAATACAAATACATTATTGACACCTCATTGAATACTTTATTGGGGTAATTATGAAGATTAAGACTATTATTGCATTGTCACTTCTCTCAACAGTTCCATTCTCCTCTGCTTACGCTGCCGATGTCGTCTCATCGTTCGAGCCAACACCTGTTGCAGCTCTGTTTAGCTGGGCAGGTGGTTATCTTGGCGGTCAGGTTGGTTATGGCTGGGCAAACCCAAAGAACAGCGTGTCTTCTTCTCCATTCGTGGACGAAGATTGTGAAAGCATACCGGGCGTACAGGCAACTATAACACCCAAATCAAAGGGTTTTCTGGGTGGCGTATACGGGGGCTACAACTTCGATATGGGAGGGAACGCCATACTGGGTCTTGAAGCAGATGCAGTCTATACTCGGATGAAAGGCGATCAAACTGTAACGAACGATTACGGTACGGCGAAGTTTAGTGAAACGCTCGATTGGTCAGGCTCTGTTCGTGCCCGTGCTGGCTACGCAGTTGATCGCTTTCTTCCTTTTGTAACGGGTGGCGTTGCTTTTGGATTGGTCAACCAGAGTACCAAAGCGACATTAGTAGAACCGGAAGAAGACTTCGACGGCAAATATAGTCAGAAAAGTTGGCGAGCAGGCTATACACTCGGTGCTGGCGTCGATTATGCCGCTACTGACAATGTCATCTTGAGGGTTGAGTATCGCTTTACAGACTTTGGCAAGCGAACAGAAAGCCTTGCTTTTGGTAATGCGAAAGAGACAAATCGCCTCCGCACCAATGAAATTAGAATGGGTATTGCCTACAAATTCTAGTTCTGATGTTGAAAAGATAAGGCCCTTGCGAATTGCGCGGGCTTTTTCTTATGTCAAAAATGACTGGTTAAAAAGACTGTTCTTCCCATAAAAGCTAGCAATCATACCAGATTGCGGATAAGTCTCTCTGGATAAATCTGATCATGAGGGGTTCATGTCCTATTTCCCGAATTGGCGTCTAACTAATAACAGCATCGTGCTACCCGATGAGCGGCTTCCAACTGCAGCAGCCGTGCCAATGGGCATCCAGCATTTGCTGGCCATGTCCGGCTCCACAATCGTCGCTCCCTTGCTCATGGGCTTTGACCCGAATGTTGCGGTATTCTTCTCTGGCATTGGAACGCTTCTGTTCTTTCTGATGACCGGTGGCCGCGTGCCGAGCTATCTGGGTTCGTCCTTTGCTTTCATTGCGGTGGTGATTGCAGTCACCGGCTATTCCGGCAGCGGCCCCAATCCTAACATCGGTCTTGCACTTGGCGGCATCATCGCCTGTGGCGCGCTTTATGCGGTGATCGGGCTTATTGTTATGGCAGTAGGTACAGGCTGGGTCGAAAAACTCATGCCACCGGCCGTAACCGGCGCGATTGGCGTGGCAATCGGTTTGAACCTCGCTCCTGTGGCCGTAGGTCAGCTCAAGGGCACCGGCGCGCATATGACCATTGCGATGCTGACCGTACTCTGCATGGCGATGATTTCCGCCTATGGTCCGCTTGCGACCAAACGCATTGCCGTTTTGCTGGCGCTGCTGTTCGGCTATTGCCTCGTGCTAATTTTCGGCAACGGTCTAGGTTTCGTGCCAGGCATCAACTTTGCAGCCGTAAGTGCGGCGCCTTGGTTCGGCCTGCCAACCTTCGCAAAACCCGTATTTACCTGGCCTGCAATCACACTCATTGCGCCGGTCGCCATCGTGCTTGTTGCTGAAAATCTTGGCCACATCAAAGCGCTTGGCTCAATCACCGGTCAGAACATGGACCGCTATATCGGCCGCGGCTTTCTGGGTGACGGTATCGCCACAATGATTTCCGGTTCTAGTGGTGGTACGGGCGTCACCACTTACGCTGAAAATATCGGCGTCATGGCAATGACCAAAGTTTATTCGACGCTGATTTTTGTGATCGCTGCTGTCGTGGCAATCGCACTCGGCATGTCGCCAAAGTTTGGCGCGATCCTGCAGACAATCCCCGCCCCTGTGCTGGCAGGTCTTGCAGTATCGGTCTTCGGTCTTATTGCTTCGGCAATGGCGCGCATCTGGGTGGACAACAAGGTAAACTTTGCCGATCCACGCAATCTCTTCACGGTTGGCGTAGCACTCATCTTTGGTGCCGGTGACTTCACCGTAAATATTGGAAGTTTCGCGCTGGGTGGAATTGGTACGTCCACTTTTGCTGCTCTGATTATCTATCAGCTGTTGAGCATTGGCCGTCCAAGCGGTGATGAGAAAAACTAAAAACGTGTCGCGCAAAACCAGTGAAGGTTTTGCGCGACAGCCCCCGCCCTCATCAAGCGCGACGCGTGCCTGACGATACGATATCGAGATAAACCGCAAGCACCAGAATGCTGCCCTTGATAATTTGCTGCCAGAACGTATCGACGCCCAGCATCGACATACCATTGTCGAGGCTCGACATAATAAGCGCACCGACCAGCGCACCAATCACCGATCCAACGCCCCCACGCATGGATGTGCCGCCGATAAAGCACGATGCGATGGCATCGAGTTCACCGCCAAAACCTGCCGATGGTGTGCCAGCCGCAAGGCGTGCAGTCGTGGTGAGGCCTGCGACAGCCGCCATCAACCCCATCAGCGCAAATACGGCCATCTTGACGAAGTTCACATTCACGCCTGAAAAGCGCGTGGCTTCAAGGTTAGAGCCAACCGCATAAATATGCCGCCCGAAAACGGTCTGACGGGAAATGACGGTAAAGACACCGAGAATGACCAGCAGCACGAGAACCGGAACCGGCACACCCTGATAGCTGTTGAGGATCAGGATAAAGCCAAGGATCAGAATACCCGTACCCAGAAGACGCGCGGTTTCCATCGTTGGCGACAGTGTTTGCAGATTGTGCTTGCGCTTGCTGGAACGGGTTCTGAGCGTGATCAGGATCAGCACTGTAAACAGCACCATGGCACAGACATTGCCGAGCCAGCCGGGCAAATAACCCTGACCGATATATTTAAACCCAGGCGAAATCGGCGCGATGGTAACACCACCCATAATGCCCAGCACGATACCGCGAAACACCAATTGTCCGCCTAGTGTGATAATGAAGGACGGAATACCGAGATAGGCGGTCAGCCAACCGTTAAATCCGCCAAGGACTACCCCCAGCAAAAGAACCGTACTGATCGTGGCCCATAGCGGCCAGCCATAGACCACATCGAGGACCGCCGCGACCCCGCCTAGCAGGCCCAGCAAAGCGCCCACCGAAAGGTCGATTTCACCCGCCACGATGACGAACACCATGGCTGAGGCCAACATGCCGGTGATTGCCATCTGGCGCAGAAGATTGGAGAAATTGCGCGCCGTCAGAAACTGCGACCGGCCCATTTCCGGATCGTAAGTCATGATGGCGAAGAATGCCCAGATCAAAGCGACGACAATCAGCAGCGCCACGATCTTATATTCTGCGAAAAATTTTCTGAGGCTTTTGCCTGTCAACGTCATGTCATGCACCAGTTAGATTAGCTGCGGATCAATGTTTAAAAACTAGGCCGCATTGGTTGCAGGCTTGCCAATCGCCGCGGCAAGAACCTTCTCCTGGGTGAGGTTTTCATTCGGGAAGTCACCGCGCAATTTGCCCTCGCCGATGACGAGCACGCGATCACTGATGCCAAGCACTTCCGGCATTTCTGACGAAACCATCAAAATCGATACGCCCTGTTTGGCGAGTGCGAAAATCAGCTTGTAAATTTCGTACTTCGCACCAACATCAACGCCGCGTGTCGGCTCATCCAGAATGAGCACTTTCGGGTCAGGCAGCATCATTTTTGAAAGCACGGCTTTCTGCTGATTGCCGCCAGATAGTGAGGCAATAGCCAACATCGGATCAGCGGTCTTGACCTTGAGTCGCAAAATCTCACGCTGGATAGTCGCGAGTTCGGATTCCTTATCGATAAGGCCGCGCAGCGAAAAGCGATCAAGCACTGAAATCGTCATATTATGGCCAACTGGCATGATAGGCAGAATGCCATCGCGCTTGCGATCCTCCGGCACCATGCAAATGTGCTGCCGCACCGCATCGCGTGGCGTTCGGATTTTGACTTCCTTGCCTTCGAGGAAGACCTGCCCCTGATGGGCGCCCGGCCAGACACCAAACAGGCTCGATACGAGTTCCGTACGCCCCGCACCAACAAGGCCCGCGATGCCCAGTATCTCGCCGCGCCTTAGCGCGAACGAAACATTGTCAACTACTTTACGATCCGGATTGGTCACATCCCAGCAACTTACATTGCGGGCTTCAAACATCACCTCGCCAATGTCGTGTGGTTCGCGCGGGAAGAGGTTTTTCATCTCGCGACCAACCATCATCGTGATGATATCGGGCGTTGTGAGTCCAGCCATAGGGCGTGTCGCGATATGTGCGCCATCACGAATGACTGTGACCGTGTCGGAGATCTCCGCCACTTCATCAAGCTTGTGAGAGATATAAACGCAAGCTGTGCCTTGCGCTTTGAAGTCCTTGATCAGGTCGAGCAGAACCCGCGTTTCTGAAGCAGTCAGCGCCGAGGTAGGCTCGTCAAGGATTAGAAGCTTGGCATTCTTGTTGATCGCCTTTGCGATCTCGATCAGCTGCTGTTTACCGCCTGAGTAATGATAAACCGGCAATGCAAAATTGATATCATTTATCTTGAGACGGGCGAGCAGTTCGGTCGCCCGTGCATTCATCTGGTCGTAGTCGATGAAACCGCCAGTCGTCGGCTCGGAACCAAGAAAGATATTCTCCACGACCGAGAGGTGCGGCACCATCATCAGCTCCTGATGGATGGTGACAATACCCGCAGCTTCGGTATCACGAATGCCATTCGCCCTAAGTTCATGACCTTCCCATAATATTTCGCCAGTCCATGTGCCATAGGGATAAACACCCGAAAGCACTTTCATCAGGGTGGATTTTCCCGCCCCGTTTTCACCGCACAGCCCGACACATTCTCCCGCGCGCACTTTCAGGTAAATGCCATCCAGCGCCTTCACGCCGTTGAACTCTTTACCGATGTTTCGCATTTCCAAAAGATATTCGGACATCAATATCGACCTTGCAGTATTTTTCAAAATATCCGGCGTTTAAATCCGCATCCGACAGCGCTGTCAGAAAAAGGTTGCCTGATTTATGCGAGGCCAGATGCAAAAGCAGAGCTTGCAACACCTGGCCCCACAACCTGTTTTCAAGTTCGCGAGACGGAAGGTTTACTGCCCTTCAATCTGTTCCTTGGTGTAGAAGCCGTCCGTCACATAGACGTCGATATTGTCCTTGGTCACGGCAGTCGGCGTCAGCAGAAGCGTATCGACTTCCTTCGAACCGTTGTCGATCTTGCCGTTGAACTCCGGCTTTTCATCACGGACGAGCTGCACGGTAAGCTTTGCTGCTTCTTCAGCAATCAGCTTGAGTGGCTTGTAAACGGTCACGGTCTGCGTGCCGTCGACGAGACGCTTAACGGCTGCCAGATCGCTGTCCTGACCAGAAACTGCAGTCTTGCCTGCAAGGCCCTGTGCTGCAAGCGCCTGAATTGCGCCACCCGCGGTGCCGTCATTGGAAGCGACAACGGCATCAATCTTATTGGATGCAGCGGTCAGAGCATTTTCCATGATGGAGAGCGCTTCAGTCGGGCTCCATTCCTTGACCCACTGCGAACCAACGATCTTGACCTTACCGGAATCGACGGCTTCCTTCAGCGCCTTTTCCTGACCAGCTCGCAGCAGCTTCGCGTTGTTGTCGGTTGGCGAACCGCCGAGCAGATAATAATTACCTTCTGGCTTAGCCTTCAGCACGGCTTCCGCCTGCATGAAACCAACGCGCTCATTGTCGAAGGAAATATAAGCATCGATATCGGCATTCAGGATCAGGCGATCATAGGAAAGAACCTTAATGCCCGAAGCCTTAGCGTCGGCTACGACCGCATCAAAAACCTTCGAATTCATCGGGACGATCACGATGGCATCAACGCCCTGCGAGATAAGGTTTTCGACCTGCTTGACCTGCTTCTCTTCGTTTCCGTCAGCCGACTGAACATTGACCTTGGCACCCAGCTTTTCTGCTGCTGCGATGAAATAATCGCGGTCGCGTGCCCAGCGCTCTACGCGCAGATCGTCAATTGAAAAGCCTATAACCGGATTTTCCGGCGATGCAAAAGCAGGCACGGCACCCATTGAACCGATACCGAGAGCTGCTGCCACCAGCGCGCCTGTTAGAAAATTACGACGTTTCATGCACGTTTCCTCCAATCACCGCCGGCTTTGTGCCGGTTGATAAATGACCTCGCCCCGAACGAACCCGCCCCCCGGAGTCTGGCACAACAAAGCCACCCCCAAAGAGGCGCTCACTCTTTACTTGGTTGATCCTCCCTGCGGTGCCTTGCACCAAGATCACTCCAGCAGAACCGCGCGCTCAGGCACACGATCCCATTCTTGGATGCAATTGATACGTGAAGAAAAATGAATAGCAAGCATTTTTTTGATTTATGTACCTCATTTTAGCTCCTATGTTCCGCCCCGAGGAGTGAGAATGAAACCCACAGTGCATGACATAGCCAGAACAGCGGGCGTCAGTCTCGCCACGGTTGACCGTGTGCTGAACGACCGTCCCGGCGTCAGAGCAAAGACTCGCGACCGTGTGACGGCCGCGATGGACACGCTCGGCTATGTTCGTGATGTGGGCGCCGCCAATCTCGCCCGGGGTAGACTCTACCAGTTCGATTTTATTTTGCCGGATAATGAAAACACATTCATGCAGAGCCTGCGCGCAGAACTTGAAGCGGCGACAGAGCGGGGTTTGTCCGAGCGTGTTCTGATCAATCTCGTGCTTGTACCGACGTTCAATGAAGCGGCACTTGTTAAGGCTTTGGATGAAAGCGCAGAGCGCAAACCTGATGGTGTCGCCTTTGTTGCAGTCGATACTGATCCGGTGCGGGAGGCTTGCGCACGGCTTACCCAATTGGGCATCCACACCGTAACACTGGTTTCCGATCTCGACCGCTCATCGCGGGCACATTATGTGGGCATTGATAATGGCGCGGCGGGACGGACAGCGGCGCATTTGCTGGGCCTGTTTGCCAACGGCACCGGCGGCGCCATCGCAGTTATCGCCGGCTCGCTGAAAATGCATGACCATCTGGCGCGCTTTGAGGGCTTTAAAAGCGCAATGGAATCTGGCTTTTCAGGGCGCGAGATTCTGCCGGTTCTCGAAGGTTTTGATGAAGGTGCGCGCGTTGAAAAACTCGTGCTTGAGCTTCTTGAGAAACACAAGGACGTGGCAGGAATTTATAGCCTGGGTGCAGGCAATAGCGGTCTTGTCCGCGCGCTCGCAGCTTCCCGAAACGGGAATCAACCCCTGGTCATCGCCCACGAACGCGATGGTGTCACATCGCAGGCGCTGAAAGATGGCCTTGTTCATGCTGTGTTGGCACAGGATGCAGGACATGAAATTCGCAGTGCCCATACGCGTTCTCAAAGCAACAGCGGACCGCCTCGCTATTGTGCAAGGACAGGAACATATCCGCATCGAAATCTTTCTTAAAGACAACCTGCCGCAGCTCGACTGAGGCGCGGAACACACGATAATTCGACTGGAGCAATTATGTATCTCGGACTTGATCTTGGAACATCCGGCGTAAAAGCGCTTCTGATCGACGGCGAACAGAAGCTTATTGGCTCAGCACATGGTGAACTTGATGTGTCCCGCCCACATCCAGGCTGGAGCGAACAGGACCCTGCACAATGGATCAAAGCTTGTGAAGCAGCCATCGGTGGTCTGCGCGCAGCACATCCAAAGGAGTTTGCAGCCGTTGCAGGCATTGGTCTTTCCGGTCAGATGCACGGTGCAACGCTGCTAGATGAAAACGATCAGGTGCTTCGGCCCTGCATTCTCTGGAATGACACACGCAGCTATAAAGAGGCTGCCGAACTTGATGCCGATCCGGCCTTTCGTGCCATAACCGGCAACATCGTTTTCCCGGGCTTCACCGCACCCAAACTCGTCTGGGTGGCGCGCAACGAACCAGATATTTTCGCGCGCACCCGCAAGGTTCTGTTGCCAAAAGATTATCTGCGCCTCTGGCTCACCGGCGAGTATGTATCCGACATGTCGGATTCCGCTGGCACAAGCTGGCTTGATACCGGCGCACGCAAATGGTCATCCGATCTGCTTTCCAAGACTGGGCTGACCGAAAACCACTTGCCCAAACTTGCCGAGGGCAGCGACGCCACCGGAACTTTGCGTGCTGAGCTCACCGCGCGTTGGGGAATTTCCAACGCTCCTGTCGTTGCCGGTGGTGCGGGTGACAACGCTGCCTCGGCCTGCGGCATGGGAACCGTTCAGCCCGGTCATGCCTTCGTTTCGCTTGGCACATCAGGTGTTCTGTTTGCCGCCAATGGCGCTTATCAACCAAAGCCAGAAAGTGCTGTCCACGCTTTCTGTCATGCGCTTCCCGGTACATGGCACCAGATGGGTGTCATCCTGTCGGCTGCGAGCGCTCTCGATTGGTTCTCGCGCATTACAGATACCAGCCCACACACACTGGACGCCGAGCTCGGCGACAAGCTCAACGCACCCGGCAGCACAACATTCCTGCCATATCTTTCCGGCGAGCGTACACCGTATAATGACGCCAAAATTCGTGGCAGCTTCAACGGCCTTGAACACGAAACAGACCGCAAAGCGATGACGCAAGCGGTGCTTGAAGGTGTTGCATTTGCGATCCGCGATAATCTCGTAGCGCTGCAATCCGCAGGCACGGAGATCAAATCACTCATCGCGGTTGGTGGTGGTTCGCGCTCTGCCTATTGGCTCAAATCTATTGCTACAGCATTGAATGTTCCAATTTCTCTTCCCGAAGAAGGCGATTTCGGTGCCGCATTTGGCGCAGCGCGTCTTGGCCTGATCGCCGCCAGTAGCGCCGATCCTTTTGCAATCTGCACGCCGCCGCGCACAGCCCGCACGATTGAACCCGAACACACGCTGACCGCTTCATATGACGAAGCCTATCAGCGTTACCACGCACTTTATCCCGCGCTGCGACCTCTGGCTCAGTAAGCCCAGACGCAGCGTCACCCGCATCAACATTGGAGGAGCATGATGAGCACCGGATTTTTCGGCGACATCCAAAAAATACGTTATGAAGGTCCCGACAGCGATAATCCGCTGGCGTTTCGCCACTATAATCCGGACGAAATCGTCCTCGGCAAGCGTCTGGAAGACCACTTACGTTTTGCAGTCGCCTATTGGCACACCTTCGCATGGGAAGGTGGCGACCCTTTCGGCGGACGCACGTTTGACCGCCCCTGGTATAAGGATGGTCTTGAAGCTGCCAAACTGAAAGCTGATGTAGCCTTTGAATTCTTCTCGCTTCTCGGCGCACCTTTCTATTGCTTCCACGACGCCGACGTGCGCCCGGAAGGCAATAATTTTGCTGAAAACACGAAGAACCTCGAAGCTATTGTGGATATTTTCGAGCGTAAGCAAGCCGAAACCGGCATCAAGCTTTTGTGGGGTGCAGCCAATCTTTTCTCACATCGCCGCTACATGTCAGGCGCTGCCACCAATCCCGATCCGGAAGTCTTTGCTTTTGCAGCGGCGACCGTGAAAACATGCCTTGATGCAACCAAGCGTCTTGGCGGCGACAATTATGTGCTTTGGGGTGGCCGTGAGGATTACGAAACCCTGCTCAACACCGATCTGACGCGCGAGCTCGACAATATGGGCCGCTTCCTCAATCTGGTGGTCGAGTACAAGCACAAGATCGGATTTAAGGGTACAATTCTGATTGAGCCAAAGCCACAGGAACCAACCAAGCATCAGTATGATTACGATGTCGCAACGGTTTATGGCTTCCTCAAGCGCTATGGCCTCGAAAACGAGGTGAAGGTCAATATCGAACAGGGCCATGCAATTCTCGCAGGCCATTCATTTGAGCATGAGCTGGCATTGGCCCGCAGCCTTGGCATCCTCGGTTCCATCGACATGAACCGCAATGACTATCAGTCGGGTTGGGATACAGATCAATTCCCGAACAATGTGCCGGAAATGGCGCTCGCTTATTACCAGGTTCTGCTCAACGGCGGCCTGAAGAATGGCGGCACCAATTTCGATGCCAAGCTGCGTCGTCAATCGCTTGATCCGCAGGACTTGCTAATCGGCCATATCGGCGGCATGGATTGCTGCGCGCGGACTCAAGGCTGCAGCCGGTATGTTCCAGGACGGCGCACTGAGCAAGCCGCTTGATGAGCGTTATGCTGGCTGGTCTGGCGATTTCGGCAAGACACTTGCAACCGGCATGTCGCTGGAGCAGATTGCATCGGAAGTTGAAGCAAAAGACATCAATCCGCAGCCGCGATCCGGTCGTCAGGAATATCTGGAAAACGTGGTCAACCGCTACGTTTAATCTTACGCAAAACAAAAACCCCGCTCATCTAGCGGGGTTTTTGTTTTAGTTCAGCGCCACGTTAGGTGGTGTTCGACAGGCGGCAAAACGGTCTAACTTCTGGTCGTAAGCAGATGTCTTGACCGCCATCATGCCAAGCACAGTATGAAACAGATTATCATGCGATGACGGCTCCGCTGTCGTCTTGCGCAAGCAATCAAGATCAAGACCGGTATCGGCCGCATATTCCGGTGCAACCCATGTGATAAACGGTATGTGTGTCTGTTGAGATGGGGCAATGAAATAGGGAGCTGCGTGAAGGTAAAGACCGTCCTCGCCAAGCGACTTGCCATGATCGGACATATAAATCATCGCAGATGCAAACTTGTCCTCATGCGCTTTGAGAAGATCGACAACCTCTGACAAAATATGGTCTGTATAGAGGATCGAGTTGTCATAGGCGTTGACGATCTCTTCTTGCGAACATTTAGCAAAATCATTTGAACGACAGTCAGGTTTAAATCCCGCATACTCAGCCGGATATCTGCGGTAATAGGCTGGACCATGGCTGCCCGTCATGTGCAGAACGATGGTTGCATTGCCGGAAACTTCACTGAGTTCTTTGGACAGGCTATCCACTAATATCTGATCGAGACACTCGTCGCCTTCGCAATAGCGCTTGTCCTGCGCACCCTGCAAATCGATCAACTTGATGCGTTCGGCAACACCCTTGCTGCCGGTATTATTCTCATACCAACTCGTCTGCACGGCTGCATGTTTGAGCACATCCATCAGGTTTTCAGAACCGCGGAACTTCGTATTGGAATAGTCTTCACGGGTGAAAGGCGAAAACATGCAAGGCACTGAAACGGAAGTTTATGTTCCGCAACTCGTTGTATCGGTGAAGGCAACAACATCGCGTTTTTTCAATTCGGGATTGGTTTCACGGGCATAACCATTGAGGCTGAAACTCTGCGCACGCGCGGTTTCCCCCACGACAACGACCGTTACCAGCTTTTTGCCTGCCGGCAATTGCGTCAGTGTCTCTTTGGCATCAAGCTCAAGCGGCTCCATAACAATAGCGCGGTTCTTATAAACATGTGAGACATATTGGATTGTACTGGCAATGGGCGTGCTTGGCATCAGCTTCTGCATGATATCGGCACCATGCTCACGAAACATCGATGAATACGCAGCATAATTCGCACCAAGTATGGCGACTGAAGCAATCAGACAGGTGAAAATAATGCCTGTGTTTACCATCAGCTTGCCGAGAATAGGTCGATGTTTGATACGCACCCAGACAATCAATAATGATGGAGCAACACCACAAATTAGCATATGCCAGAGAAAGCTTGGGGTCAGGAGCGCACCGGATTCAGCCTGTGTGGTGGTAAGTGCGGCTTCAACGACATACTTGTCTATGATCGTTCCGAACGTATCTGTGAAATAAGAGCCGCCCGCCGCGATTGCACAAACAGGATCAGCATCGGCTTGATAATATATTTCGCCGAAAACAGCACAAATAGCGCGACGTACAGAAGCAATAGTGCCACGGCTATGCCAGCCAGCCTTAATGGAGCATCAGCATAATAGGCGCCGATTGCACGCCAGAACGACGTGTTTGTGAATATAAGAACGTAAAGTGCCGTTAAAAGGCACAGTGGCCCGCTGGCAATCAAAGGGCGGAATTTCTGCATGGAACATGCTTTCGAAAAGCTTTGAATTCGCACCCACAGAAACGGTCAATTATGTGATCGCTTTATTACGCACATTTCATTCAGACATGAAATCAACATGGCTTTTCTACGGCGGGACAAAAGAAGCATTTTTGATCCCGGATTGCCCTAACTAAACAGGCTGTTGAAAAAGGCCTGGCGTGAAGACTTTGGTCGTGATTCATTGGCTTTGTGGAGATTCGGAGTTGATGGATGCGTGGCGGCGATGTGAGGACAGGTCAACTCTTCAGTTATGTCGATCTGGAGGATCGTGTTCGTCGTGATCATCCGCTGCGGGCAATCCGGCAGATCGTGAACGACGCGCTCGTTTTGCTGGAACGGGAGTTCGCAGCGCTCTATTCGCCGATCGGGCGGCCATCGATCGCGCCTGAAAAGCTTCTGCGCGCCATGCTTCTGCAAGCCTTCTATTCAATCCGCTCTGAGCGACTTTTGATGGAGCGGTTGGAATACGACCTTCTATTCCGCTGGTTCGTCGACATTGGCATTGACGATCCAGCTTGGGACCATTCGGTGTTTTCGAAGAACCGCGACCGGCTGCTGGAAGGCGACATCGCCGCGAAGTTCCTGGGTGCGATCCTTTCGCAGCCCAAGGTAAAGCGGCTGCTGTCAACGGACCACTTCTCTGTCGATGGCACGCTGATCGAAGCCTGGGCGTCGATCAAGAGCTTCAAGCCGAAGAACGGCTCGGGCGAATCACCAT
>WNDY01000008.1 GCA_009914555.1 Xylophilus sp. | reverse complement strand
TGAGGGGCTGAGCCATGGGTCCATGGGCCAACCGGGGGGGCCTCCGGCGGCCTGGCAGGGGCCTGATAGATCAACAGCCAGAAACCAGTTCACCAACCGCCTCACACACAGAAATACTGACAGCCCCGCACGCGGGATGGCTATAATCTCGCGCTTTGCCTTGCCGCACTGCTAACGACGCAGCAGGCGGCTTTCCATCCACAAGCAAGGGGTATCGATGTCGCGTCATTATGAAATCATCCTGCTGATCCACCCGGACCAGAGCGAACAGGTTCCAGCCATGCTGGAGCGCTACAAAGGCCTGATCACCGCCGGCGGCGGCAAGGTCCACCGTGTGGAAGACTGGGGTCGCCGCCAACTGGCCTACCTCATCAACAAGCTGGCCAAGGCCCACTACCTGCTGCTCAACATTGAGGTCGACCAGGCCACGCTGTCCGAACTCGAACTCGCCTGCAAGTTCAACGACGCCGTGCTGCGCCACCTGACCGTGCAGCGCAAGAAGGCAGACACCGGCCCGTCCGTGGTGCTCAAGGCCGTCGAGCGCGAGGAAGCCCGCCGCGCCGCCCAGCCCGAGCACGCCGGTGAACGCGACCGTTGACCGGACCGCGCCAGCCCACCGTTCGCCCGTGAAGAAGGAGTGGAGAACCGCATCGTCCTGAGCGCCTGCATCGCCGAGGCCAAGCCCCTGCGCAGCACGCCCGCCGGCATTCCCGCCATCGACCTGCAGCTCGAGCACCGCTCGCAGCAGCGTGAGGCAGGACAGCAGCGCGAGGTGGCCGCATCGATCAAGGCGGTGGCTTTCGGTGCGGTGGCCGAACGGCTTGCACGGCAGCCCATCGGCAGCGACTGGACCTTCACCGGATTCCTCGCGACACCGCGCAACGGCAGGCTCGCCGTGCTCCACATCCTCGATATCCAGCCCATCTAATTTTCGAAAAGAGGTCCCTCCATGGCCGCATTCAAGAAGTTCAACAAGGACAAGCGTCCGAAGCGCAACACCCAGTCGCTGCTGTTCAAGCGCAAGCGCTTTTGCCGCTTCACCGTCGCCGGCGTCGAAGAGATCGACTACAAGGATGTCGACACCCTGCGCGACTTCATCGCCGAGAACGGCAAGATCATCCCGGCGCGCCTGACCGGCACCCGTGCGATCTACCAGCGCCAGCTCAACACCGCCATCAAGCGTGCCCGCTTCCTGGCCCTGGTGCCCTATACCGACCAGCACAAGCTCTGAAGCCGGGAGGAAAACACACCATGCAAATCATCCTGCTCGACAAGGTCGTCAACCTCGGCAACCTCGGCGAAATCGTCAAGGTCAAGGACGGCTATGCCCGCAACTTCCTGATCCCCAGCGGCCGTGCACGCCGCGCCACCGCCGCCGCCAAGGCTGAGTTCGACGCCAAGCGCGCCGAGCTCGAGAAGGCCGCGGCCGCCAAGCTGGCCGAAGCCCAGGGCCAGGGCGAGAAGCTCGGCGGCTCGACCCTCAAGCTGACGCAGAAGGCTGGCGTGGACGGCCGCCTGTTCGGCTCGGTCACCAATGCCGACATCGCCGAAGAGATCAACAAGCTCGGCTACAAGGTCGCCAAGTCGCAGGTCCGCCTGCCCAATGGTCCGCTGAAGACCATCGGCGACAGCACCGTCAGCGTGGCGCTGCACACCGACGTGGTCGTCGACGTGACCGTCTCGGTCTACGGCGAAACCGCCTGAAGCCGCTGCGGCGCTTCCCCGTCGCCGCACGCACCCAGGAGCCGCCTTCGGGCGGCTTTTGTCTTTGGGGCCAGCGCCGGCCGTGCACCGCTGCCCACCGTCCTTCCACGCCTTACCCCAAGGTTTTCCACAGGCTTGTTCCATGACGCGCGGGCGTGCGAGCGCTAGCATGCAAGGTTGACCCAGGAGTGCTTTCCATGTCCGCCGTGTTCCCCCCGATCGAAGACAGCGGTTTCGTCGAGACCGACCGGCAGGTCGCCCAGCTGCGGGTGCCGCCGCATTCAATCGAGGCCGAGTCGAGCGTGCTCGGCGGCCTGCTGCTGGACAACGGCGCCTGGGACCGCGTGGGCGACCTGCTGATCGACAGCGACTTCTACCGCTACGAACACCGTCTGATCTTCACGGCCGTGGCCGCGCTGGTGAACGCCAGCAAGCCGGCCGACGTGATCACCGTCTTCGAGCATCTGCAGGGCCTGGGCCATGCGGAGGAGATCGGCGGGCTCGCGTATCTCAACTCGCTCGCGCAGTACGTGCCGAGCGCGAGCAACATCCGCCGCTACGCCGAGATCGTGCGCGAGCGCTCGATCCTGCGCAAGCTCGTGACCGCGAGCGACGAGATCGCCACCAACGCCTTCAACCCGCAGGGCAAGGCGATCGACCGCATCCTCGACGAGGCGGAGCAGAAGATCTTCAAGATCGGCGAGGAAGGCTCGCGCATGAAGCAGGGCTTCCAGTCCATGGAGACCCTGGTGGTGGATCTGCTCGACCGCGTCCAGGAGATGGCCGACAACCCGGTCGACGTGACTGGTGTGCCCACCGGCTTCCAGGACCTGGACCGCATGACCAGCGGCCTGCAGGCCGGCGACCTAGTGGTGCTCGCGGCCCGCCCGTCGATGGGCAAGACCTCGTTCGCGGTCAACATCGCCGAGCACGTGGCGCTCAACGAGGGACTGCCGGTGGCGATCTTTTCCATGGAAATGGGCGCCGCCCAGCTTGCGGTGCGGATCGTGGGCTCGATCGGCCGGGTCAACCAGGGCAACCTGCGCACCGGCAAGCTCAGCGACGACGAATGGCCACGGCTTACCGAGGCGATCGAGAAGCTGCGCAACATCTCGCTGCACATCGACGAAACCCCCGGTCTCACGCCCAGCGAACTGCGCGCCAACGCGCGGCGGCTCGCGCGCCAGTGCGGCAAGCTCGGCCTGATCGTGGTCGACTATCTGCAGCTCATGAGCGGCTCGGGCTCCAGCAGCTCCGACAACCGTGCGACCGAGCTTGGCGAGATCTCACGCGGCCTGAAAATGCTGGCCAAGGAACTGCAATGCCCGGTGATCGCGCTGTCGCAACTCAACCGCTCGGTCGAGACCCGCACCGACAAGCGGCCCATGATGAGCGACCTGCGCGAATCCGGCGCCATCGAGCAGGACGCCGACATCATCATGTTCATTTACCGCGACGATTATTACAACAAGGAAAGCAAGGAGCCGAACGTGGCCGAGGTCATCATCGGCAAGCAGCGAAACGGGCCGACCGGCACGGTGAAACTGTTCTTCCAGAAGAACCAGACTCGCTTCGAGAACCTGGCGATGGGCTACGGCGACGAGTATTAGAACGTTGGCGAAGGGGGCTGGTACTCGCTCGCTGCTGGATAGGGGCAGCGCGCGATGACGATGGTCATGCGGCAGGAGAATGCGTGGCGATCGATGCACGTGATTTGGGGCCGCAGTATGGCAATAGGCTCATGGGTTGCAAGAGCCGGTTCGGCCCTCGATGCGGCGGAGTTTCTCCAGGATTGCCGCCGGGTCAAAGTAAATGGATGATTTTGATCGAGCGATTTTTCGATTCGGCTTCTGACGAATCATGGATATCAAATCATCGGTGCGCGGGCCTCCTTGCGCGCTATATGGCACCGATACAATCGGCAGTATGGGTATCGACCTTTTCTTGCCCGCGCTGCTTGTGGCTGCGGGCTTCATGGCGCTGCGGCTGCGCGAGCAGCGCCAGCGCATCGTGCTGCTGGCCAGCCATCTGCGGCACTTCCAGATCGAGAAGCTCATGGAGAACCTGACCGAAGGCTATCTGCGCGGCCTGGGCGAGTCCGAGGCCGGGCGACGCGAGCAGGTCTGGCAGCTGCTGGGCAGCACCGAGAGCGCGTTGGCGGGCCAGGTCACCCGCTTTGCTGCCGGCTTCGCCAAGGTCGGCAGCGACGAGGCGCGGGTCAGCCGCCTGCCGTTCACGCTGCCCTATGCGGGCCGCTGGCTGCCGCGCACCACGTTCGACGTGCGGCAGGCCTTCGCCATCCACGCGCGTGGCCTGTCGGAAGTCGCTGCCAACGCGACGGGCCTGTCGCCGCGCGACAAGGCTTTCATGATGAGCGCCGAGCTGTTCCTCATGCAGCACACCTGTCACTGGTTCTGCAAGTCGCGCACCGTCGCTTCGGCACGGTTACTGGCGCGCCACAGAACTTCGTACGACCAGGTGACCGCCGCCGTCTCGCCGGCCACGCGACGCGACTACCTGGCTCTGGTCAAAGGATGAAATGCATGGATTCCAGCCACGGAGATACCGCCGCCCGGCTCGAAGCGCTGGAGATCAAGGCCGCCTTCGCCGAGGACCTGCTCGATCAGCTCAACCTGGTGATCTACCGCCAGCAGCGGCAGATGGAGGCGCTGACCGAGCAGCTGGCCCAGCTGCGCCAGCAGATGCCGGCGCCCGGTGAGGCGGCGGCACGCAACCCGCGCGACGAACTGCCGCCCCATTACTGACCAGGCTGGCGCGCAATGCCCCGCTGTGCCACGGCGAGCGCAAACATCGGACAATAAGCCGTCCATCTGCCGGGGGGATGAAGCCATGGTCACCGTCGCCGCCGAGATCGCCAACACCGCCGCCCGCCTCGTGGTGGAGGAGGGCGCCGAATACGCCCAGGCCAAGCGCCGCGCGCTCAAGGCCCTGGGCCTGCCGGCGCGCACCGCGCTGCCCGACAACGACGCGGTGGAAGAAGCCGTGGCCGAGTACATCGCTGTTTTCTGTGCCGACACCCAGCCTGGCGAGTTGCGCGCGCTGCGCCAGCTGGCCTTCGTCTGGATGGAGCGCATGGCGGAGTTCCGGCCGCATCTGGCCGGCGCCGTCTGGTATGGCACGGCCACGCGCCGCTCGGACATCTACATCCAGTTGTTCTGCGACGACCCGAAATCCGCCGAGATCGCGCTGATCGACCACCGCGTGGACTACGAACCGCGCACCGTCACCGGCTTCCGGGGCGAATCGGTCGAGGCGCTCTCCCTGTCGTCGTTCTCGCGCGAACTCGGCGAGATGATCGGTGTGCACTTGCTGGTCTACGACCTCGACGACTTGCGCGGCGCCCTCCGGCCCGATGCCCGCGGCCGCACGCCGCGCGGCGACCTGACGGCGGTGCGCCGTCTGCTACAGGAGATACCCTCGTGAGTAATGATCCACAGCGATTAGAAGACGAGCGCCATCAAGGTATACCCCTCGATTCGTCGCCGAGCCGCCGCAGCCTGCTGCGCTGGGGCGTGGCCGCCGCGGCGGTGGCCGCCGGCGCGACGGTGGCTTGGCGCCAGCGGCGGCCGCACGGCGAGCCGGCAGCCGCCGCCGAACCGGTGCCGGGGTTGTGGAGCCAGACCTTCGAGCAGCCCGGCGGCGGCACGCTCGCCCTCGGCGCGCTGCGCGGCAAGCCGTTGCTGGTGAACTTCTGGGCCACTTGGTGCGCACCGTGCGTGCACGAACTGCCGATGCTCCAGCAGTTCCATGCACAGCAGGCGGCCCGGGGCTGGCAGGTGGTCGGTCTGGCGATCGACCAGCCGTCGGCGGTGCGCAAGTTCCTCGACCGCATGGCGCTGGATTTTCCGATCGGCTTGGCCGGGCTGGGCGGCACCGATCTGGCGCGCCATCTGGGCAATGCCGAGGGGGGGCTGCCCTTCACCGTGGTCTTCACGGCGAACGGCACGGTACGGCAGCGTAAAATGGGCCAGCTGACGCAGGAAGAACTCACCCAGTGGGCTGCGGCGCCTGCCTGAAAAATACCCTTGCCCTCGAACAATTTTTGATCTCGTTCTTATGAGATACAAGAAATAGGACGAAGAAGTCAGAAATTGCGCGAAATTGGGGTACATTCGCGCGCTGTCTCAGTTTCTGACGTTGGAGTCCCCATGGATTTGCGCAAACTCAAGACGTTGATCGACCTGGTGTCGGAATCGAACGTCTCCGAACTCGAAATCACGGAAGCCGAAGGCAAGGTCCGCATTGTCAAGGGCGGCGGCACGGTCGTGCAGCAGTTCGTTCCTGCGCAGGCCGTTGCGGCCGCCCCGGTCGCCGCCGCGCCGGCACCGGCCGCCGCGGCCGCGGCTCCCGTGGCTGTCGAAGCGCCCAAGGGCCATACGGTCAAGTCGCCGATGGTCGGCACCTTCTACCGCGCCGCCAGCCCGGGCGCCAATCCGTTCGTCGAAATCGGCGCGCAGGTCAAGGAAGGCCAGACGATCTGCATCATCGAGGCCATGAAGATCTTGAACGAGATCGAGGCCGACAAGTCCGGCACCATCACCCAGATCCTCGGCGAAAACGGCCAGGCGGTCGAATACGGCCAGCCGCTGTTCGTCATCGAGTAATCAGGGCGCGCATGTTCAAAAAGATTCTCGTCGCTAACCGGGGGGAGATCGCCCTGCGGATCCAGCGCGCCTGCGCCGAGCTCGGGATCAAGGCCGTAATGGTCTATTCCGAGGCCGACCGCGAGGCCAAGTACGTCAAGCTCGCCGAAGAGGCGGTCTGCATTGGCCCGGCAGCCTCGCCGCATTCCTACCTCAACATGCCGGCCATCATCTCGGCCGCCGAGGTGACCGACGCCGAGGCGATCCACCCGGGCTACGGCTTCCTGTCGGAGAACGCCGACTTCGCCGAGCGCGTGGAGAAGAGCGGCTTCCAGTTCATCGGCCCCACGCCCGAGTCGATCCGCATCATGGGCGACAAGGTCTCGGCCAAGCAGGCGATGATCAAGGCCGGCGTGCCCTGCGTGCCCGGCTCCGAGGGCGAACTGCCCGATGATCCGGCCGTCATCAAGCGCATTGCCAAGTCGATCGGCTACCCGGCCATCGTCAAGGCCGCGGGTGGCGGCGGCGGCCGTGGCATGCGCGTGGTGCACACCGAGGCAGCGCTGGTCAACGCGGTGCAGATGACCAAGGCCGAGGCCGGCGCCGCGTTCGGCAATCCGGCCGTCTACATGGAGAAGTTCCTCCAGAACCCGCGCCACATCGAGATCCAGGTGCTGGCCGACAAGTACAGGAATGCCGTCTACCTCGGCGAGCGCGACTGCTCCATGCAGCGCCGCCACCAGAAGGTGATCGAGGAAGCGCCGGCGCCGGGCATCCCGCGCAAGCTCATCGAGAAGATCGGCGAGCGCTGCGTGGCGGCCTGCAAGAAGATCGGCTACCGCGGCGCGGGCACGTTCGAGTTCCTTTACGAGGACGGCGAGTTCTACTTCATCGAGATGAACACCCGCGTGCAGGTGGAGCATCCGGTGACCGAGTGGATCACCGGCGTGGACATCGTGCGCACCCAGATCATGGTGGCCGCCGGCGAGAAGCTGCCGTTCACCCAGCGCCAGATCCAGATCCAGGGCCACGCGATCGAATGCCGGGTGAACGCTGAAGATCCCTACAAGTTCACGCCGTCGCCGGGCCGCATCACCGTCTGGCACCCGCCGGGCGGCCCGGGCGTGCGCGTCGATTCGCACGTCTATGCGAACTACTTCGTGCCGCCGAACTACGACTCGATGATCGGCAAGATCATCGTGCACGGCGACACCCGCGAGCAGGCGCTGGCCCGCATGCGCACCGCGCTGTCGGAAACGGTGGTCGAAGGCATCCAGACCAACGTGCCGCTGCACCGCGAACTGATGGTAGACGCCAAGTTCGTCGAGGGTGGCACCAACATCCACTACCTCGAAGAGTGGCTGTCCCAGCGCAAGCGGTGATGCCATGTACGAACTGAGGCTGCTGGCACCCGAGGACAGCGTCGAGCCGGTGAGCGACGCGCTGGACGCGCTCGATGCGCTGTCGGTCAGCGTGGAAGACGCCGACGCGGCCACCGACGCCGAGCAGGCACTGTTCGGCGAGCCCGGCATGCCGCCGCCGCGCGAAGGCTGGCAGCGCTCGCGCATCGCGGCGCTGTTCCCGACCGAGGCTGCGGCGCAGGAAGCCGCCACGCTGGTGGCCGCGCAGGATTTCTTCGCCGGCAGCCGCGTGCTCGGCATCGCCGCCGTGCCCGACGAGGACTGGGTGCGCCTGACGCAGTCGCAGTTCGAGCCGGTGGAAATCACGCCCACGTTCTGGATCGTGCCGACCTGGCACGAGCCGCCGGGCCAGGCCGTGCGCACCATCCGGCTGGACCCGGGCCTGGCCTTTGGCACCGGCACCCATCCGACCACGCGCATGTGCCTGCGCTGGATCGCCCGCAACGGCGAGGGCGGCGCGGGCTCACTGGGCCGCGTGCTGGACTACGGCTGCGGCTCCGGCATCCTGGCCATCGGCGCGGCCAGGCACGGCGCCACCGACATCGACGCGGTGGACATCGATCCGGCTGCGGTGGATTCGGCCGCGCTCAACGCACAGGCCAACGGCGCCGTGCTGCGCACCGGCCTGCCCGAGCTGGCCCGGGGCGCCTACGACACGGTGCTGGCCAACATCCTGGCCACGCCGCTCAAGGTGCTGGCGCCGTTGCTGTGTGCGCATGTGGCCGAAGGCGGCCACCTGGTGCTGGCCGGCATCTTGGAGCGCCAGGCCGGCGAGCTCAAGGGGGCATACGCGCCTTGGCTCGCACTGGAGGTCGAGGACAGCGAGGATGGCTGGATCCTGATGACCGCGCGGCGCTGATGCACCGGGGCTTGCGCTGCATACATACAATGCCGCGCAGATGAGCCAGATCACGCGCTGTCCCTCCTGCGCGACCCTCTTCAAGGTCGTGCCCGACCAGCTCCGCATTTCGGACGGCTGGGTGCGCTGCGGGCAGTGCGGCGAGGTGTTCGACGCGGCGGCGCAGCTCCAGGCCGCCGCAGCGGCCGGACCGGCGCCGGCGGCCGTTGCCGGGCCGCTGCCCGAAGACCGGCCGGCGCCTCCCGTCTCCGAGCCGGAGGTCCCGGCCGGCGTCGTCCTGCCTGCGCCGCCTAGCGAAGACGATGGGCCGCCGTCCGCCGCACCGGTGGTCGCCCCCGAGCCCGAGCCGCCGCCGGTCGACGGGGGGGCGCCAATGCTCGTGCCGCTCGATCCCGGGCCGCCGGCCACGGGCGCAGAGGATGCCGATGCGGCCGACGAAGGCTACGAGCTGCCGTTGAGCCTGCTGCGCGAGGCGCCAGCGTCCGAAGGTCTCGACGACCAGGTCTTCGCCGCGGCGCTGCCGGCGCTCGACGGCCATGCGCCGCGGCGGGAAGGCTCGTCCCTGGAGCGCGATGCCGTCCCGGGCCTCCGGTCCGCTGCCACCGCGTCGGCGATCGGATTGCCAAAGCTGGTGCCGGACGCCGTCGAAGCGGACTTTGCCCGTCGGCAGCAGGACCGTCCGCCGCGTTTCGCGCGCAAGGTGGATGGCAGCGTGCCGGATGACGACGGCGACGGTCTGCTCGCACCGCACATCTCCTTCGTGCGCACCGCGCGCAGCCGCGCCTTCTGGCGGCACGGCGGCGTGCGGGCAGGACTGGCCGCCGCTGCGGGCGTGCTGGCCGTGCTGCTGGCGTTGCAGGTGGCCGTGCGCGAACGCAACCGGCTGGCAGCCCATTGGCCCGGAGTGCGGCTGGTGCTGGAGGCGCTCTGTGGGCCGCTGTCCTGCACCATCGACCTCCCGCGGCAGATCGAGGCCATCGTCATCGACAGCTCTTCCTTCGACGCAGTGCGTGCCGATGTCTATCGGCTCGGCGTGACGCTCCGGAGCCATGCCGCCACGGCCGTGGCCATGCCGTCGCTGGAGTTGTCCCTGAACGATGCCCAGGGCCGCACGGTGGTCCGCAAGGTGCTCGGTCCGGCACTGCTCGGTGCGCCGGCCGCGCTGGCGCCGCAGGGCGAATGGTCGGCCTCGCTGTCGGTCGCGCTGGGCTCGGAAGCCGGCGCGCTGCCGCGCGTGGCCGGCTACAGCCTCGTGGCCTTCTATCCCTGAGGACTTCCGTCCTCGCTTCCTTCACTTTCTGTTTTTTCCGCCATGGCAAGCATCATCTGCGGCTCGCTCGCATTCGACACCATCATGCGTTTTCCGGGCTGCTTCGCCGAGCAGATCCTGCCCGACCAGCTGCACATCCTCAACGTGTCCTTCCTGGTGCCGCAGCTGCGCCGCGACTTCGGCGGCTGTACCGGCAACATTGCCTACGGCCTGAAGCTGCTCGGCGGCGATCCGCTGCCCATGGCCACGCTGGGCCGCGACGGTGCTGACTACCTGGAGCGGCTGCACGCCCTGGGCATCCGCACCGATTTCGTCCGCTCCGTGGACGACACCTACACCGCCCAGGCGATGATCATGACGGACAGCGACAACAACCAGATCACCGCCTTTCATCCGGGCGCGATGATGCAGGCGCACCGGACGGCGATCGTCGCGCGCGACGACGTGAAGCTGGGCATCATCGCGCCCGACGGCCGCGATGCGATGGTCCAGCACGCCGAGCAGTTCGTGGCCGCCGGCATTCCGTTCGTGTTCGACCCGGGCCAGGGCCTGCCCATGTTCGATGGCGCCGCACTGGCGCGCTTCGTGGAGCAGGCGGACTGGGTCACGGTCAACGACTACGAAGGCAAGATGCTGTCCGAGCGCACCGGCTGGAGCCCGGCGGAGATCTCGCGCCGCGTGCGCGGCCTGGTCGTCACGCTGGGCGCGGAAGGCTGCGAGGTATGGGTGGACGGCGAGCGCACGCTGGTGCCGCCGGTGGTGGCCGCCGAGGTGGTCGACCCGACCGGCTGCGGCGACGCCTGGCGCGGCGGGCTGCTCTACGGTCTGGAGCGCGGCTGGGATCTGCTGCGCTGTGCCACGCTCGGCAACCGCGTCGGCGCACTCAAGATCGCGCAGCGCGGCCCGCAGAACTACCGGCTCGACTTCCTGCCGGAGGACTGAGCGGCTGCCGTCGGAAGCGGCCGGTCAGGCGGCGGCTCCCACTCCTGCACGAGCGCCAGCAGGCCGGGAAAACGCGCGTTCAGGTCTTCATGGCGCAGCCGGCTGCGCCGCTCCAGCCCGTACTGCCGCTGGCGGATGACACCGGCTTCGCGCAGCGCCTTGAAGTGGTGTGTCAGCGACGACTTGGGACGGTCGAAGCCGAACCAGCCGCAAGGGTGATCGTAGGCGTCGGCATCGCGCAGCAATTTGTGCACGATGGTCAGGCGCAGCGGATCGGCGAGCGCGCCCAGGATGGTCTCCAGCCGCAGTGCCTCGGCCGCCGGTTCCTCCAGCGGCGGTGGAAGGCCGGCGGGCGCAGCGGCTCGGAGATGGGGCGATGACAGGCGCATGGCCGCAGCCTAGCACTTGTACGGGTTTTTTCAAACATGCTATTGTTCGATAAAAATCGTACAGGAGGGGCCATGCCCGAATCCAATGCCCTGGTCGTCGTCGCCCATCCCGACCTGGGCCGCTCCCGCGTGAAGGCCGTGCCATGACACAGGAGATGCAGGAGCGCGCCGCCACCGTCCGCATGGCGGCGGTGGTGACGGCGGTGTTCATGCTGTCGAACTCGACCACGCCGCTCTACGTGCACTGGCAGGCGCGGCTGGGCTTTTCGTCGGGCATGCTGACGGTCGTCTTCGCGCTCTACATCGCCGGCCTGCTGGGCACGCTGCTGGTGGCCGGACCCTTGTCGGACCGCTACGGGCGCCGGCCTGTGCTGCTGCCGGGGCTGATCGCCGCGCTGCTGGCCTGCGGGCTGTTCGCCGGCGCGGCGTCGGTCGCCATGCCCGCCGCGGGCCGGCTGCTGGCCGGCATCGCCGTGGGCGTGATCGTCTCGGCTGGCATGGCGGCCGTGGTCGATGCCGGCGGTGCGCAGGGCAGGCGCCGCGCGTCGCTGCTGGCGTCGGTGGCGATGGTGCTGGGCGCGGGCCTGGGGCCGCTGCTGGCGGGCGCCCTGGCGCAGGCGCTGGCGCGGCCGGTGATTCCGATCTTCGCCGTCGAGGCGCTGGTGCTGTTCGGCGCCCTGGCCGTGGTCTGGCGGCTGCCGGCCCGCCCGCTGGCGGCGGACGGCTCCTTTCGCCTGCGCCTGCCGCAGGTGCAGGCGGCGAAGCGGCGCCATGTCCTGTGCGGCATCGCCGCCTTCGGCCCCGGCATCACCGCGACTTCGTTCGTGCTGGCCCTGGGGCCGTCGCTGCTGGCGCGGCTGCTCGGCGTGCGCAGCCCGCTGCTGGCCGGCGGCATGGCTTGCGCGATGTTCTTCGCCGCCGCCGGCGTGCAGTTCGCCGTGCGGCAGTGGCCGGTGGCGCGCATCTTCGCCGCCGGCACCGCTGCCACGGTGCTGGCGATGGCGGGGCTGGCACTGGCCATCCATGCTGCCTGGGCCCCGGCGCTCGTTGCTTGCGCGCTGCTCGCCGGCGCGGGGCAGGGGCTGGGCCAGCTCGGCGGGTTCACGCTGATCGGGCTGCACGTTCCCGACAGCCACCGCGCCCAGGCCAACGCGGTGCTCAACATCGGCGGCTATATCCCGGCGGGCCTGCTGCCGGTGGCGACCGGGTATCTGATCGACGCCGTGGGCCTGGCAGCGGGTGCCACGTCGTTCGCTCTGGCGTTGACCATGGTTTCGTTGATGGGGGGCGCCTGGGCCACGCGCCGGACTGGCGCCTGAAATGAAAAAGACCTCTCGGTCAACCGCTGCGCGGTTGCCCAGTCCCCCGGGGGCGCTTTTGTCTTGGAGCGGCCCGGCGACAAAAAACCCGGTGCCTTGCGACACCGGGTGGATGCGAAAGCGGTGCGGCAGGACGCCGCCCGCTGAACCTCAGGGCTTGTTGCCGGTCGGGAAGGGCCAGGCAGCCTGGGGGTTGAGGGTCGTCTGCGCTGCCGGTGCAGCAGCAGGCGCAGGGGCAGGGGCAGCAACCTTGGCCGCCTTCTTGGCGGGCGCGGCCTTCTTGGCAGCAGGTGAAGCCGCGGCCTTCTTGGCAGGTGCGGCAGCTTTCTTCGCCGGAGCAGCAGCCTTCCTGGCGGGCGCGGCTTTCTTTGCCGGAGCAGCAGCCTTCCTGGCGGGCGCGGCCTTCTTCGCCGGAGCAGCAGCCTTCTTGGTGGGCGCGGCCTTCTTCGCCGGAGCGGCGGCCTTCTTGGCGGGCACGGCCTTCTTCGCCGGAGCAGCAGCCTTCTTGGCAGGCGTAGCCTTCTTCGCCGGAGCAGCAGCCTTGGCGGTCGCTGCCTTCCTGGCGGGTGCAGCGGCCTTCTTGGCCGGCGCAGCAGCCTTCGGGGCGGCGGCCTTCTTGGCCGGAGTGGCGGCCTTCGTCGCCGCAGTCTTTTTCGCAGTTGCCATCATTTTCTCCTTGGTCGGATTTCAAAGAGCACTTTGCTGCGCGTCGACGATGGACGGCACAAAGCGATTCATGGCGCTGGGCCCATGCCCAACGCCATGAATGGGGAAGCGCCTCCCACGGCTGCAATCTGCGCTGCAGTCGGTGGAAGGCGCAAGGTTCGGAAACATCGCGTCGCTCAGGGGCGCCTCGGGGTCGTCAGTCCCATGACAGCGCACCACCCGACTGGTACTCGATGACGCGGGTCTCGAAGAAGTTGCGTTCCTTCTTCAGGTCGATCATTTCGCTCATCCACGGGAACGGGTTCTCTTCGTTCGGGAACAGGGCTTCCAGGCCGATCTGCGTGGCGCGCCGGTTGGCGATGTAGCGCAGGTAGCCCTTGAACATGGAGGCATTGAGGCCGAGCACGCCGCGCGGCATGGTGTCCTCGGCATAACGGTATTCGAGCTCGACGGCCTGCTGGAACAGCGCCTTGATCTCGGCCTTGAACTCGGACGTCCACAGGTGCGGGTTCTCGAGCTTCAACTGGTTGATGAGGTCGATGCCGAAGTTGCAGTGCATCGACTCGTCGCGCAGGATGTACTGGTACTGCTCGGCGGCGCCGGTCATCTTGTTCTGGCGGCCGAGCGCGAGGATCTGGGTGAAGCCGACATAGAAGAACAGGCCTTCCATCAGGCAGGCGAAGACGATCAGCGACTTCAGCAGCGTCTGGTCGGCCTCGTGCGTGCCGGTCTGGAAATTCGGGTCGGCGATCGCGTTGATGAACGGGATCAGGAACTCGTCCTTCTCGCGGATCGAGGCGATCTCGTTGTAGGCGTTGAAGATCTCGCTCTCGTCCAAACCCAGCGACTCGACGATGTACTGGTAGGCGTGCGTGTGGATCGCTTCCTCGAAGGCCTGGCGCAGCAGGAACTGGCGGCACTCTGGCGCTGTGATGTGGCGGTAGGTCCCCAGCACGATGTTGTTGGCCGCGAGCGAATCGGCGGTGACGAAGAAGCCGAGGTTGCGTTTGACGATGCGGCGCTCGTCCTCGGTCAGGCCGTTCGGGTCCTTCCAGAGCGCGATGTCGCGCGTCATGTTCACTTCCTGCGGCATCCAGTGGTTGGCGCAGGTGGCGAGGTACTTCTCCCAGGCCCACTTGTATTTGAAGGGGACGAGCTGGTTGACGTCGGTCTGGCCGTTGATGATGCGCTTGTCGGCCGCGTTGACGCGGTGGCGCTGGGACTCGGAAGAGACGGCAGCACCGGTGCGCGGTGCGGCCTGCGATGCATCGGAGGCGGCGGCGGGCGAAGCCTGCACCGAGCGGCCTTCGGCGGAGCCGCTGTGCAACGTTGTCGGCACAGAGGGCTTGACTTCGTCGTCCCAGTTCAGCATAGGTTTTCCAATATGCGGATTATGAAAGCAGCCATGCGAATTTGAAAGCGTCGCACCGGGCTGCCGATGTAATTTGTTGCTCCACTGCCGCACCGCACATACCCCAGCAAGGTGGAGTATGTGCCATGTACAGTGCCGTCACTGGCAGGCTTCGCAGCCCGGATCGTCGATCGCGCAGAACTTGATGTCGGTGGCCGGCACGGCGGCCGATTCGGCGCGTGCCGCGGCGGCTGCGGCTTCGAGTGCGCTGGGCTGTGCGGCCGCGGCGGCCTGCGGCGCGCTGCCGGACGACACCGAGTTCAAACGGCCTGCGGCGACGGTGGACTTCTCGGCGTGCGTGGCGCCCACGGTGCGCAGGTAATAGGTGGTCTTGAGGCCGCGCAGCCAAGCGAGCTTGTAGGTGTCGTCGAGCTTCTTGCCCGATGCGCCGGCCATGTAGATGTTGAGCGACTGGGCCTGATCGATCCATTTCTGGCGGCGCGCGCCGGCCTCGACGAGCCAGGTCGTCTCGACCTCGAACGCGGTGGCGTAGAGCGCCTTGATGTCCTGGGGCACCCGGTCGATCGGGCGCAGCGAGCCGTCGAAGTGCTTCAGGTCCATCAGCATTACTTCGTCCCACAGGCCCAGGCGCTTCAAGTCGCGCACGAGGTAGCCGTTGATGACGGTGAACTCGCCCGAGAGGTTGGACTTGACCGACAGGTTGCCGAAGCAGGGCTCGATCGAGGCGTCGACGCCGACGATGTTGGAGATGGTCGCCGTCGGCGCGATGGCCACGCAGTTGGAGTTGCGCATGCCGTCGGCAGCGATCTTTTTGCGCAGCGCGTCCCAGTCGAGGGTGGAGGAGCGGTCGACCTGCACGTACTCGGCGCCGCCGCGGGCCTGGGCCAGCAGGTCCAGCGAGTCGAGCGGCAGGATGCCCCGGTCCCACAGCGAACCCTTGTAGCTCGAATACTGGCCGCGCTCCCGGGCGAGTTCGGTCGATGCCCAGTAGGCGTGGTAGCAGATCGCTTCCATGGAGCGGTCGGCGAACTCGACGGCCTGCTGCGACGCGTAGGGAATGCGCAGCTGGTAGAGCGCGTCCTGGAAAGCCATGAGGCCTAGGCCGACCGGGCGGTGGCGCAGGTTGGAGTCCTTGGCCTTCTGCACGGCGTAGTAGTTGATGTCGATCACGTTGTCGAGCATGCGCATCGCCGTGGTGATCGTCTTCTTGAGCTTGTCGTGGTCGATCGCCCCATCCTTGATGTGCTGTGCCAGGTTGACCGAGCCGAGATTGCAGACGGCCGTCTCGGTGTCGCTGGTGTTGAGCGTGATCTCGGTGCAGAGGTTGGACGAATGCACTACGCCGGCGTGCTGCTGCGGGCTGCGCACGTTGCAGGCGTCCTTGAAGGTGATCCAGGGGTGGCCGGTCTCGAACAGCATCGAGAGCATCTTGCGCCACAGGTCCACGGCCGGCACGGTCTTGTTCGGCCGGATCTCGCCGCGCGCGGCGCGCTCTTCATAGGCCACGTAGGCGCGCTCGAAGTCGGCGCCGAACAGGTCGTGCAGGTCGGGCACGGAGGAGGGCGAGAACAGGGTCCACTGGCCCTTCTCGAGCACGCGGCGCATGAACAGGTCGGGGATCCAGTTGGCCGTGTTCATGTCGTGCGTGCGACGGCGGTCGTCGCCGGTGTTCTTGCGCAGTTCGAGGAATTCCTCGATGTCCAGGTGCCAGGTCTCCAGGTAGGTGCAGACCGCGCCCTTGCGCTTGCCGCCCTGGTTGACGGCCACGGCCGTGTCGTTGACCACCTTGAGGAAGGGCACGACGCCCTGCGATTCGCCGTTGGTGCCCTTGATGTGGCTGCCGAGCGCGCGCACGCGCGTCCAGTCGTTGCCGAGGCCGCCGGCGAACTTGGAGAGCAGCGCGTTCTCCTTGATCGACTCGTAGATGCCGTCGAGGTCGTCGGGCACGGTCGTCAGGTAGCACGACGACAGCTGCGAGCGCAGCGTGCCGGCGTTGAACAGCGTGGGCGTGGACGACATGAAGTCGAACGACGACAGCACTTCGTAGAACTCGATGGCTCGGGCCTCGCGGTCGGCTTCATTGAGCGACAGGCCCATGGTCACGCGCATGAAGAAGGCCTGCGGCAGCTCGATGCGGGTCTTGCGCACGTGCAGGAAGTAGCGGTCGTACAGGGTCTGGAGGCCCAGGTAGTCGAACTGCAGGTCGCGCTGCGGCTTGAGCGCCGCGGCCAGGCGCGGCAGGTCGAACTCCAGCAGCCTGGCGTCGAGCAGTTCGTTGTCCACGCCCTTCTGGATGAACCGGGGAAAGTAGTCCACGTAGCCCAGCGCCAGCTCGCCCTGGGTCACGTCGCGGCCCAGCACTTCCTTGGCGATCGTGTGCAGCAGCAGGCGGGCGGTGGCGTAGGTGTAGTCCGGGTCCTTCTCGATCAGCGTGCGGGCCGCGAGGATCGAAGCCTTGTAGACCTCCTCGACCGGCACGCCGTCGTACAGGTTGCGCACCGTCTCGGCCACGATGGGCTCGGCCTTCACGTCCGCGCCCAGGCCGGCGCAGGCGGCCTCGATGCGCTGGTGCAGGCGGGTCAGGTCCAGCGCCACGCGCTGGCCGCCGTCGATCACGTGCAGCAGCGGCACGCCGGCCTTGGCGGCCACCTCCTCGGCATGGCGGCTGCGCTCCTGGGTGCGGCGCTCGCGGTAGAGCACATAGGAACGGGCCACGTCGTGGTGGCCGCCGCGCATCAGGCCCAGCTCGACGTTGTCCTGCACGTCCTCGATGTGGAAGGTGCCGCCGTTCGGCCGCGAGCGCAGCAGCGCGCGCACGACGCCCTGGGTGAGCTCGTCGACCACTTCGCGCACGCTGGCCGAGGCCGCGCCCTGGGCGCCGCGCACGGCCAGAAAGGCCTTCATCAGCGCCACGGCGATCTTCTGCGGCTCGAACGGCACGACGGCGCCGTTGCGGCGGATGATCTGGTAGTGGCTGTAGGGGTTCTCGGCAACTGGCGAGGCGGCCGCGGGGGCGGCGGTGGAGGCCGTGTGCGCGGTGGGCGTGGAAGGGGTGTTCAGGACGGCGGACATGGATTTCCTCTTCTGCGTTTTTTCGGAGAGTCCGTGCGCGGAAAGGGCACGGGGCGATATGTCGGGGGTGTGCGGAGCCTGGGCTCCGCACACTATATCTAGGGGCTGGGCGGGATTCTAGACGCTACCGGTAGCGTGGCAATCACGAAGAACGCATTTGTTTGCAACACGTTTTTTCGGTAAGCGAAAAGGGGCGCGCGCGGGGGGATTGGCGGCCGCGCCTGGGCCTCGCCGTTGCTTGCATGCTGCCGCCGGCGCCAATGCCGGTGCCGCTTGCAGCGGACTTTCAGCCTGCGCGGCGCATGGATGCTGGACTTGAAGGCTACGCCGGATCGGAGGAGGCAGGCAATGGCGGGAAAAAAACCGCATCCCAACCAAGGTCGCGCCGCAGTCGGACCCAGTCGAAGCCCGGGCCGGGGTCGTGCTTGCGCCCCGGCGCGATGTGCTCGTGGCCGGCAACGTGGGCGATCGGATAGCGTGCCGCGATCGCGCGGCCGAGCCGGGCCAGCGCTTCGTACTGCGCCGGCTCGAACGTGTCGCCCTCCAGGCCTTCGAGCTCGACGCCGATGGAGTCGTCGTTGCAGTCGTCGCGGCCGCGCCAGTGCGAGCGGCCGGCGTGCCAGGCGCGCCGGTCGGCATCGACGAACTGCCAGACCGTGCCGTCGCGGCGGACGAAGAAATGCGCCGACACCTCCAGCCCGCGGATCTGTTGGAAGGAGGGATGCGCGTCCCAGTCGAGCGTGTTGAGGAAGAGCTGCCGCACTGCGTCGCCGCCGTATTCGCCCGGCGGCAGGCTGATGGAATGCAGCACCAGCAGATCGATCCGCGCGCCCTCCGGGCGCGGCCCGTGGTTGGGCGAGGGCGCCCGGCGGGCGCCGCGCAGCCAGCCGCCGTCCCAGAGTCCGCCGGCCGTTCGGGGTTCAGGCTTCGTCGTCATTCGCTTCGGTGTCGCTGGGCGTGGGGATGTGCAGCCGCGCGATGCGGTAGCGGATCTGGCGCAGGCTGATGCCCAGGCGCGCGGCGGTGGCCGTGCGGTTGAAGCCGTTGTCGCCCAGGGCGCGCACCAGGACCTCGCGCTCGATGCCGTCGAGCCAGGCCTGCAGGTCGCACGGCGGCTCACCCGGCGCGTTGTCCTGCGCCACGACGGCGGCGCCGTTGTGCGCCGGCGCGGGGGCATCGACCTGCAGTTCGCCGTCGTCGCCGAGGGCCACGGCGCGGTGCAGCACATTCTCCAGTTCGCGCACGTTGCCGGCCAGCGGCAGCTGCGCGATGCGCGAAAGCGCTTCCTCGGTCAGCGACGGCACGGCCGTGCCCGATTCGCGGGCGATGCGTTCCAGCAGCGCGGCGCACAGCGCCGGCAGGTCCTCGCGGCGCTCGCGCAGCGGCGGCACCGCGATCTCGATCACGTTGAGCCGGTAATAGAGATCCTGGCGGAAGCGGCCGGCCCGCACCTCGGCGGCCAGGTCCTTGTGGCTGGCGCTGACGATGCGTACGTCCACCGTCTCTTCCTGCGTGGAGCCGAGCGGCCGCACGCTGCGCTCCTGGATGGCGCGCAGCAGCTTGGACTGCATGGCCAGCGGCAGGTCGCCGATCTCGTCGAGGAAGAGGGTGCCGCCGCGCGCGGCCTGGAAGTAGCCCGGCCGGTCCTGCGTGGCGCCGGTGTAGGAGCCCTTGCGCGCGCCGAAGAACTCGGCTTCGAGCAGGTTCTCGGGGATGGCGCCGCAGTTCACGGCCACCAGCGGACCGGCGGCGCGCTGGCTGCTGGCATGCAGGGCCTGGGCGACCAGTTCCTTGCCGGTGCCCGATTCGCCGTGCACCAGCACCGGCGCCATGCCGCGGGCCACCTTGAGGATGCGCTGCTTGACGGCGCGCATGCCGGCCGATTCGCCGACGATGCGGTCGAGCGCGCGGGCCGCCGGCGCGGCGGCTGCGGGCCGTGCGGCACGGGGGGCGCTTCGGGCACGGGGACTTCGGATTGGCCCTGTACCGCCGAGGCCACGACCTGGCGGAACTGCTTCAGGTCCACCGGCTTGGTCAGGTAGTCGAAGGCGCCGGCCTTGAGCGCATCGACCGCGCTCTCGGCCGAGCCGTAGGCGGTCATCACCAGGCAGCGCTCGGCGCGCTGCTGCCCGCGCAGCTCCTGCAGCAGCGCGAGGCCGACGCCGTCGGGCAGGCGCATGTCGGTGATGACGGCGTCGAAGCGACGCGCGGACAGCTGTTCGCGTGCCTCGGCCAGCGAGGCGGCGGCCTCGACCCGGTAGCCCTCGCGCAGCAGCGTCAGTTCATAAAGCGTGCGCAGGTCGGGTTCGTCGTCGACGATGAGGATGGTGGCGGCCATGGCTGGGCGAGCGTATCAAACGACGAGGACGTCGAAGTCCGGGTCGGGGTGGGCGCGGCCGCCCGCGTTGCGGAAGGCCACCGAGAACGCGTTGCCGCCGCGCAGCCCCAGGGCGGTCTGCTGGTCGATGCGCTGGTAGGCGATGGCGGCGCCGTGGCGCTGGCACAGTTCGCGGCAGAGGAAGAGGCCCAGGCCGCTGGAGCGGCTCTCGGACGAGAAGAAGGGCTCGAACAGGTGGCGCTCCACGCCACGCTCCAGCGGCGCGCCGTCGCTCCACACGGCGAGCCGCGCCGGCCCGGGCGGGGTGGCCTGGGTGCTGACCTGGATCGCGTCATCGCTGGTGCCGGCGTAGCGCAGCGCGTTGTCGAGCAGGTTGACCAGCACGCGGCGCAGGTGTTCGGCATCGAACTCCACCTGTGCCTGCGGTGCGCCGGCGCGCAGGCGCACGCGGCGGCGCGCCGGCGCCTGCGCCTGCCAGTCGCGCAGCACCTGGGCGACCGTCTCGTCGAGCGCCACCGTGGAGGCCGGCGTGTGGCCGATCTGGTGCTGCACGCGGGCGATGTCGAGCACCTCGTCGGCGATGTGCTGCAGCCGCCGCGCGTTCTGCTCGACCATGGCCGACAGCCGCTGCTGGGCCGGGTCGCCCAATTCCTCGGCCAGCAGCGCGTTGGCCTGCACGATGGCCGCGAGCGGATTGCGGATCTCGTGCGCCACGGCGGCCGACATGCGGCCCATGGCGGCGAGCTTCTCGGTGCGCATGCGGGCCTCCAGCTCGCGCAGGTCCTGCAGGAACATCACGCACAGCCCGGCCGCGGCCGGGCTGGGCGCCGGCGCGAGCCGGGTGCGCACCTGCAGCCGCAGCGGGCGCTGCGCGGCCTGCAGCAGGGCGACCTCGGCCACCTGCGGCGCGGACTGCAGGAAGGTGGCGCGCGCCAGCACGGCCAGCGGCTGCCAGGGCGCGGCATCCAGGCTGAGGGGCAGCCGGGCCGCGGCCACCTCCAGCAGCCGGTGCGCGGCCGGGTTGGCCGCATGTACCTGCGTCTGCTCGTCGAGCACCAGCACGCCGTCGCCCAGGGTCTCGATCACCAGCTCGTTGACCTGCGCCTGCAGCGCCGCGGCCGAGGCGCTGCCGCGCGCGCTCTGCTCCTCGTGCACCAGGCGCGCGGCGAGCTGCTGCACCAGCGCCGCGACCGCGAAATAGCCCGCGCCCGACAGCGCAGCCTGCAGCAGCCGCGGGGCCGGATCGGCATGGAAGAGCAGCACCGTCAGGACCGCCTCGCCGAGCTGCAGCAGCGAGACCGCCGCCGCCGTGGCCAGCGCCAGGCGCAGCGAGCCGAGCACCGCCGCCATGAGGATCGGCAGCGCCAGCAGCGGCGCGTAGTTGAGGGCGCCCAATCCGATCCACGGCAGCAGCGTGAACACCAGCAGGTCGGTGCCGACCGTGGGCAGCCAGCGCCAGCCGCCGCCCGAACGCGGCGGCTGGCGTCCCTTCAGCCGCGCGGCCACGGTGACCACCAGGTAGCCCATGCACAGGGCCGCCGGCAGCACCGGCGGCTGCTGGGTGACCAGCAGCCCGATCACCAGCTGCAGCACCAGCAGCGCCAGCGCGATCATCGCGCGCGCCGTGAGGAAGCCATGCCACAGCCGGCCGAACGCCGTGTCGTGCGGGGCCGGAGCCGGTGTCATCCTGCCTGGGGTATAGGTCGTGAGCGCTGACAGAACAGACGCTCAGGGCCGATGCTCCTGGCAGTACCAGCGGCCCTGGCCGTCGCTCGCGGCCTCGGTGCGCGGCAGGTGCAGGCCGCAGGCGGCGCAGGCCACCATGGGCTGAGGCGCGCCCGGCCGGCTGCGGGCCGCGCGCTGCCGGCGCTGCTGCACTTCGGCGCGGCGCCTGTTGTTCCAGATGCCGAAGGCCGCGGCCAGCACTGCGAGGAGGACGAGGTACTTCATGTGGTGCGGTGGAGGATCACTTCGAGCACGAAGCGCGAGCCCACGTAGGCCAGCAGCAGCAGGATCGTGCCCACGTAGAGCACGCGCACGGCCACGCGGCCGCGCCAGCCGAAATGCCGGCGGCCGACCAGCAGCACGGCGAAGGCGATCCACGACAGCACCGAGAAGAGGGTCTTGTGGTCCCAGCGCCAGGCCTGGCCGTAGAGCGATTCGCCGAACAGCCAGCCGGCGGCCAGTGTGGCCGTCAGCAGCACGAAGCCGGCGGTGACGAAGCGGAAGGTCAGGCGCTCCAGCGTCAGCAGCGGCATGCCGCTGGCCGGGTCGGCCGCCTGGCGGATGCGCTGCTCGGCGCTGGTCATGATCCAGGCGTGGACCACGGCCGCGCCGAACATGCCGTAGGACGCGATGCCCAGCGCCAGGTGCAGCGGCAGCCACGGCGAGGTGCCGATGTGCAGCGGCGTGCCGGGGAAGACGAAGGCGAGCAGCACGGCCAGCGCGCCCAGGCCGGCGAGCGCGCGGCGCGTCTGCAGGCGGGGATAGAAGCGGCTTTCCACCGCGTAGACCGTGAGCACCAGCCAGGCCGTGACCGACAGCGCCGGCGCGAAGCCGAAGCGCGGCGGATGCTCGCCCGCCAGGCTCCAGCCCAGTGCGACCGCATGCAGCGCCCAGGCCGCGAGCAGCAGGCCGCGCGACGAGGCGGCGTTGAGCCGCTGGGCGATGGCGGCCGGCAGCGCATAGGCCGCCGCGGCGGCCAGACCGAGGAGCAGGCCGACGGGGGAGGCGCTGACTGCGCTGGGTAAAATCATGGGCCGATAGTTTATCGCTTGCGCCACCGCCGTCGTCCGGGCCCCGCAGGCGCGCCTGCACCTCCCATTCCCTTATCCCATGGCCTCCGCACTCACCGACAAACTCTCGCGTCTCGTCAAGGAAATGCGCGGCCAGGCCCGCATCACCGAATCCAACGTGCAGGACATGCTGCGCGAGGTGCGCATGGCGCTGCTCGAAGCCGACGTGGCGCTGCCCGTGGTGCGCGACTTCATCGCCCGCGTGAAGGACAAGGCGCTGGGCCAGGACGTGCTGGGCTCGCTCAAGCCGGGCCAGGCGCTGGTCGGCATCGTCAACAAGGAACTCGCGGCCACGATGGGCGAGGGCGTGTCCGACATCAACCTCGCGGCCCAGCCGCCGGTCGTGATCCTGATGGCGGGCCTCCAGGGCGCCGGCAAGACGACCACCACCGCCAAGCTGGCCAAGCACCTGATCGAAAAGCGCAGGAAGAAGGTGCTGACCGTCTCGGGCGACGTCTACCGCCCCGCGGCCATCGAGCAGTTGAAGACCGTGACGGCCCAGGCCGGCGCCGAATGGTTCCCCAGCACGCCGGACCAGCAGCCGCTGGACATCGCCCACGCCGCGCTCGACTATGCGAAGAAGCATTATTTCGACGTGCTGCTGGTCGACACCGCCGGTCGGCTCGCAATCGACGAGGCGCTGATGCAGGAGATCCAGCAGCTGCACGGCGCGCTCGACCCGGTGGAAACGCTGTTCGTCGTCGACGCCATGCAGGGCCAGGACGCGGTCAACACCGCCAGGGCATTCAAGGAGGCGCTGCCGCTCACCGGCATCGTGCTGACCAAGCTCGACGGCGATTCGCGCGGCGGCGCGGCGCTGTCGGTGCGCCAGGTGACCGGCGCGCCGATCAAGTTCGCCGGCGTCTCCGAGAAGATCGACGGGCTCGAAGTATTCGACGCCGAGCGCCACGCCGGCCGCATCCTCGGCATGGGCGACATCGTCGCGCTGGTCGAGCAGGTGGCGCAGGGCGTCGATCTGCAGGCCGCGCAGAAGCTCGCGAGCAAGGTCAAGAGCGGCGAGGGCTTCGACTTGAACGACTTCCTCGGCCAGCTCCAGCAGATGAAGCAGATGGGCGGCCTCTCCAGCCTGATGGACAAGCTGCCCGCGCAGCTCACCGCCAAGGCCGGCCAGGTCGACATGGACAAGGCCGAGCGCGAGGCGCGCCGCAAGGAAGGGATCATCCAGAGCATGACGCCGCTGGAGCGGCGCAAGCCCGACCTCATCAAGGCCACCCGCAAGCGCCGCATTGCCGCAGGCTCGGGCGTGCAGGTTCAGGACGTCAACCGCCTGCTCAAGGAATTCGAGCAGATGCAGGAGATGATGAAGAAGATGAAGGGCGGCGGCCTCATGAAGATGATGAAGCGCATGGGCGGCATGAAGGGCCTGGCCGGGCTCGGGGGCCTGGGCGGGGGCAAGCTTCCCTTTTGATACTCCCCCGGGAGGGCCGTTGAGACGGGCGTGGTCCGCCCGCTTCGGGCCTATACCCCCTTGCTTATTGCTGTGCAGGTGCCGCGGCGGGCGCGGCAGACGGTTCCGGCGCGGCTGCGGGTGCTGGCACCTGCCGCGGCACCGGCTGCGGCGGCAGCTGGTAGCTCCAGGTCTCGGTCAGCGTGCGGCCGTCGGGGCCGGCCAGTGCGGCCCGCAGTTCGCCGGCCTGGGCCGGGTCGGCATGCTGCACCCGCAGCGTCAGCCGCCAGCCGCGGATCGCCGGGTTGGCCTGCACCGTGGTGCCGACGATGCGCACCGCGGCATTGCCGCTGACGCTGGCGGTCACCGCCGTGCCGGCCGGCAGCCGGGCCAGCGACGGGCCTTCGAAATCGACGATCAGCGCGAGGCTGCCGTCGGTCTGGCGCACCAGGTTGGGCTGGTAGCGCTCGCCGGCGGCGCGCAGCGTCTGCCGCACCCAGGCAATGTCGCCGCCGCCGAACAGCGCGGCCTCATCGCGCGTCCAGTGGATGCGGTAGTCCAGCGCCAGCGGCGTGCCGGGCGCAGGCAGCACATCCGGCTGCCAGAAGGCGGCGATGTTGTCGTTGGTCTCATCGGGCGTGGGCAGTTCCAGCAGCGTGACGCTGCCCGGCCCCCAGTCGCCGCGCGGCTCGATCCAAGCGCTCGGGCGCAGGTCGTAGCGATCCTTCAGGTCCTCGAAGCGCGAGAACTCGCGGCCGCGCTGCAGCAGGCCGAAGCCCTGGAGGCTGTCGGCGCGGAAGTGGCTGGTCACCACCTGCGGCGGGTTGTTCAGCGGCCGCCACAGCCATTCGCCGTTGGCCGCGTGGATCGCCAGGCCGTTCGAATCGTGGATCGCGGGGCGGAAGTTCGGCGTGGCCGCATGCTGGCTCGGCCCGAACAGGAACATGCTGGTCAGCGGCGCCACGCCCAGCACCTTGGGCGCCGCGCCGCGCAGGAAGATGCGGGCGCGCACGTCGAGCAGCGAGTCGTCGCCGGGCGTGAGCGTGAATTCGTAGGCGCCGGTGGCGCGCGGGGAGTCGAGCAGGGCGTAGATCACCAGCTGCCGGTCCTGCGGCGCCGGGCGGCGCACCCAGAACTCGCGGAAGCGCGGGAACTCCTCCGGCTCGGCGAGGCCGGTGTCGATTGCCAGGCCCCGGCCCGACAGGCCGTAGACCTGGCCCTTGCCGATCACGCGGAAGTAGCTCGCGCCCAGCAGGCTCATGACCTCGTCGCTCTTGTCCGGCCGGTTGAGCGGATAGAGCACGCGAAAGCCCGCATAGCCCAGGTTGCGCGTGGCCTCGGCATCGATGGCCAGGCCGTTGAAATTGAAGCGTGACGGGTCGTAGGGCAGATCCTGCACCGCGTCGCCCACCAGTTCGTGGATCGGGACCGGCGAGGAGAACTGCATGCCCTGGTGGTAGAAGCCGAGCTTGAACGGCGTGGCGTCCTGCGCCCAGGCGAAGCCCTCGGGCCGCGGCTGGATCCTGATGTAGTCGTCGAACTGCATCTGGCTGAACGCGGGCGGCAGGTTGCTCTGCGGCTCCTGGTACGGCTTGGCAGCCAGCGCCAGCGCATGGGTGGTCAGGTCGTCGAGCGAGAAAGCGCGGGCGGGCGCGGCGCCGAGCAGCAGGCCGGCCAGCGTGGCCAGCAGCAGACCGGTGCGCCGCACCGGGGCGAAGATGGTCAACACGGGGAGAAAACTCCTGCACATCGCGGAAAACGGGGTGTCGCGGGCGCCGTGCGGTGCCCGCGTGCCGAGGGACTCGGCTTCTGCCGGGGTTACGGGCTGTCACCGGCATGCACACGCATAATGCCCGCCAGCCGGCCCGCTCCGGCAAGGGCCCGAAGCTTAGCAGCGCCCGCCCCGCACCTTCAGTGAAAACCCCCGGTTCCCCTCGGTCGCCCGTGGCCGCAGCGGCGCCCGAGCCCGATCGCCGCATGCACCAGACCTCCCCCCGCTCCTCCCGGCCTGCCGTCCGCCGCCGCACCGTGCTGGCCGCCGCCCTGGCCAGCGGCTTCGCCGCCGTGCCGGTCGTCCGGGCCGCCGGCACCAGCGTGCCGCCGCTGGAGAACAAGGCCGCGTTCATCGACGACTTGATCGCCCGCATGACGCTGGCCGAGAAGGTCGGCCAGCTGCGCCTCATCAGCATCGGCGGCGACAATCCCAAGCCCAGGCTGCTGGCGGAGATCGCGGCCGGGCGCATCGGCGTGATGTTCAACACCGTGACCCGCGCCGAGAACCGGCCGCTGCAGCAGGCCGCGGTGACGCAGAGCCGGCTGAAGATCCCGCTCTTTTTCGCCTACGACATCGTGCACGGCCACCGCACCGTGTTCCCGATCGGGTTGGGGCTGGCGTCGAGCTGGGACATGGAGGCCGTGCGCACCAGTGCCCGCATCGCGGCTGTCGAAGCCAGCGCCGACGGCATCGACGCCACCTTCGCGCCGATGGTCGACATCGCCCGCGACCCGCGCTGGGGCCGCACCAGCGAAGGCTTCGGCGAGGACCCGTACCTCGTCGGCGAGATCGCGCGGGCCAGCGTGCGCGGCTTCCAGGGCGATGCGCTGGCGAAAGCCGACAGCATCATGGCCGTGGTCAAGCACTTCGCGCTCTACGGCGCGGTGGAGGGCGGGCGCGACTACAACACGGTCGACATGAGCCCGATGCGCATGGCCAACGACTACCTGCCGCCGTACCGCGCCGCGCTCGATGCGGGCGCCGGCGGCGTGATGGTCGCGCTCAACTCGATCAACGGCGTGCCGGCCACGGCCAGCCTCTGGCTGCTGCGCGACCTGCTGCGCACGCAGTGGAAGTTCACCGGCGTCACGTTCAGCGACCACGGCGCGATCACCGAGCTCAAGAAGCACGGCGTGGCCGCCGACGACCGCGAGGCCGCGCAGCGCGCTATTCAAGCCGGCGTGGACCTGAGCATGGCCGACAGCGTCTACCTGGAGCAACTGCCGGGTCTGGTGCAGTCCGGCGCCGTGCCGGTCGCCACCATCGACGCGGCGGTGCGCGAAGTGCTCGGCGCGAAATATGACCTGGGCCTGTTCCACGACCCGTTCCTGCGCATCGGCCGGGCCGAGGACGACCCGGCCGACGTCGATGCCGACGACCGCCTGCACCGCGCCGAGGCACGCGCCGTCGCGCGCGATTGCCTCGTGCTATTGGAGAACCGCAACGCAACGCTGCCGCTGCCCAAGCGCGGCACCCTCGCCCTGGTCGGCCCGCTGGCCGACGCGCCGATCGACATGATGGGCAGCTGGTCGGCGGCGGGGAAGTCGAAGCATTCGGTCACGCTGCTGGCCGGCCTGCGCGACGCGCTGCAGGGCAGCGGCGCCACGCTGCTGCATGCGCGCGGCGCCAATGCCACCGACGATCCGGCACTGGTCGAATACCTCAACTTCCTTAACTGGGACACGCCCGAGGTGGTGCAGGACAAGCGCCCGCCCCAGGCCATGATCGACGAGGCCGTGGCCGCTGCCCGGCAGGCCGACGTGGTGGTCGCCGCGGTGGGCGAGACGCGCGGCATGTCGCACGAATCGTCGAGTCGCACCAGCCTGGAGATCCCTGCGAGCCAGCAGGCGCTGCTGGCGGCGCTGAAGGCCACCGGCAAGCCGCTCGTGGTGCTGCTGATGAACGGCCGCCCGCTCGCGCTGACCTGGGTCAAGGAGAACGCCGACGCGGTGCTGGAGACGTGGTACACCGGCACCGAAGGCGGCCATGCGATCGCCGACGTGCTGTTCGGCGATGCCAATCCGTCGGGCAGGCTGCCGATCACCTTTCCGCGTTCGGTCGGCCAGATCCCGCAGTACTACAACCACCTGCGCATCGGCCGGCCGTACACGCCGGGCAAGCCGGGCAACTACACCTCGCAGTATTTCGAGGAACCCAATGGGCCGCTCTACGTCTTCGGCTACGGGCTGAGCTACACCACGTTCGCGCTGTCCGAGGTGACTCTTTCGTCCGCCACGCTCGCCCGCGGCCAGCAACTGAGCGCGGCCGTGACGGTGACCAACACCGGCGCGCGCGCCGGCGCGACGGTGGTGCAGCTCTACATCGAGGACCCGGCCGCCAGCGTGGCGCGGCCGGTGAAGGAGTTGAAGGGCTTCGCCAAGCTGCACCTGCAGCCGGGCGGATCGCGCGAGGTGCGCTTCGCTATCGGCGAGGAGCAGCGTCGCTTCTTCGACGCACAGTTGCGCCACGTGGCCGAGCCGGGCCGGTTCAACGTGCAGATCGGGCTGGATTCGCAGGAGGTACGAACCGCCGCCTTCGCGCTGCGCTAGCCACCTGCCGCGCGGCGGCCTTGCGCCGCCCGGTCAGCTGGCCGGCGGGATGAAGCAGCGCGGCGTGCTGAAGCCGATCATGTCGGCCACGAGGCCGCGCATCTCGGCCACCGCATGCCGCGCATCGTCGCGCCGCCACTGCAGCACGTATTCGAGCGGCGGCACGTCCTCGCTGTCGTCGAGCAGCTCGATCTTGCCGAGTGCGGCCATGTCCTCCGCCCAGAGCCGCGGCATGAGGCCGAACCCCAGCCCCTCCGCGATGAGCCCGACGACGCCGCCCCAGCTGTTGCAGGCGAGCCGCTTGAAGACGGTCGTGCCGTGCTGCGCCGACCACCGGTCGAGTGCACGCGTCGGCCCCGAGCCCGAGGGCAGCGAGATGAAGGCAAACCGGTTGGCCATCGCCGCGGGCTGGCGGCTGCCGGCCCGCGCGATCAACGTGCCTGCGGCGACCCAGGCCAGTTCGGCGGATGCGACCGGCTGCGCCGCCAGCGTCGCGCGCGACGACAGGCCGGCGAGCACCGCGCAGTCAAGTTCGCCATCCTCCAGCCGCCGTTCGAGCAAGACGTCGTTGCCGACCACCGGTTCGAGTTCCAGGTCCGGGTGCAGTTCGGCGACACGCGCCACCAGCCGCGGCAGCCAGGTGAGGGCGCTCATCTCGCCCATGCCGATGCGCAGGCGGCCCACGAGACCGGTGCTGGCGCCCAGCACGGTGCGGATCGCCGCGGCCTGACCGAGCATCTCCTTGGCCAGCGGCAGCAGCCGCTCGCCATGCACGGTCAGCACGGCATTGCGGCCGCTCTTGTCGAACAACTGCAGCCCCAGCGACTCCTCCAGCTCGGCCAGGCGCTTCGACAGGGTGGAGCCGGAGACATGGCTGCGCTCCGCGGCCACGGCGAAGCTGATGCAGGTGGCAGCCCAGTAGAACGCCTCGAGTTGCTTGAGTGTCATGCCCCGGATGATTTCCAGAATCGAAAGAATCGCCTGCGGAAAAATTCACTTTTTTGCCGGCGGGCGGCAGTCTACATTGCCCTTCGTTCGCTCACCGTGCGCACTGCCAGCCGATCCGAAGGACGGCCTCCACGGCGGGACGACGTGACGAAGCCAACGGAGACAAGAACCATGCATCTCATCGCCCCGGGCCGCAGGCAGGCCCTGGCCGCCGCGGCCGTCGCCGTGCTGGCGCCGGCCCTTCCGGCCGCCGCGCAGCAGCAACCGTCCTGGCCCTCGCGCCCGATCCAGCTCATCGTGTCGTTCGCGCCCGGCGGCGGCACCGACCTGCTGGCCCGGCTGCTGGCCCGGCATCTCGAGAAGCAGCTCGGCGCGGCCGTCGTGGTGCAGAACCGCCCCGGCGCGGGCGGCGCCATCGGCCTGGCCGAGACGGCCAAGGCCGCGCCGGACGGCTACACGCTCGGCATCATCAACACACCGCCGCTGATGACGCTGCCGATCGAGCGCAAGACGAGTTTCTCGTGGAGCGGCTTCGACCTGCTGGGCAACCTGGTCGACGACCCGGTGGCGTTCGCAGTGCCGCAGTCCAGCGCCTTCCCCTCGCTGGCGTCGCTGGTTGCCTATGCCAAGGCCCATCCCGACGAGGTCACCGCCGGCACCGGCGGCGCGGGCACCGACGATCACCTGGGGCTGCTGCTGTTCGAGCGCGCAGCCGGAGTGCGGCTGTGCCACGTGCCGTACAAGGGCGCCAGCGACGTGCGCGTGGCGCTGATGGGCGGGCAGGTCATGGTGGGCGTCATCAATTTCGGCAAGGTGCTCCAGTTCCAGAAGGCGGGAACGGCGCTGCGTTTCCTCGGGCAGGCTGCCGCTGCGCGGTCGCCGATGGACGACAAGGTGCCCACGTTCCGCGAGCAGGGCTACGACGTGCTGCTGTCGGCCCTGCGCGGCGTCGGCGCACCCAAGGGCCTGCCGGAGCCGGTGCGGCACCGGTTGGCCGAGGCGATCGCCCGGATCGTGGCCGACCCGGAGTTCAAGGCACAGGCCGAAAGCATGTTCGCGCCGCTGCGCTACCTGAGGCCGGACGCCTACCTGGCCGAAGTGAAGAAGGGCGACGCCGAGTTCCGCCAGCTGTGGAAGGAGATCCCCTGGAATGACCAGCGCTCCTGACATGCGCGGCACATCCATTGCGCCGGCGCCCGCGGCAACATCGCGACGCCGCTTCTGCGGCGCCGTTGGTGCGGCGCTGGCCGCCCTGGGGCAGGGCGCGCTGGCGCAGGCACGCTATCCGGACCGGCCGATCAAGGTGCTGATCGGCTTCGCGCCCGGCGGCGGCGCCGACGCGGTGGCGCGGCTGGTCTGCAGTGCCATGGCCGAGGAACTGGGGCAGCCCCTGGTGGTGGACAACCGGCCGGGTGCCAATGCCAATATCGCGACGGACGCGGTGGCCAAGGCGCCGGCCGACGGCTACACGCTGCTCTACAACACCTCCGCGCTGGCCATCAGCCCTGCGCTGTATGCCCGGCTGCCCTACGACCCGCGGCGCGACCTGGTGCCGGTGGCGCAGGCGGCCGCCATCCCGCTGCTGCTGGTGGTGTCGCCGCGCATGCCGGTGAAGAACGTCAAGGAGTTCGTGGCCTATCTGGCCGCGAAGCGCGGCCAGCTCAACTACGCGTCGTCGGGCCGCGGCAACATCACCCACCTGGCTGCCGCCGAGATCCTGCGGCTGACCGGCAGCGAGGCCAACCACGTGCCCTACAAGAGCGAGGCGCCGGCCATCACCGACCTGCTCGGCGGACATATCGACTTCTATGTCGGCAATGCCAACACGCTGATTCCGCAGGCCCAGGAGAGGAAGCTCGTGCCGCTGGCCGTGACCAGCCTGCGCCGCATGCCGCAGCTGCCCGACGTGCCCACGCTCGACGAGTCGATCGCCAAGGGGCTGGAGATGGTGGCCTGGTCGGGTTTCATGGCGCCGCGCGGCACGCCGCCGGAGGTGGTGGCCCGCATTGCGGCCGCCGTGGAAGCCGCGACGCGGCGGCCTGCGGTGCGCAAGCGTGTCGAAGCGGGTGGCGCCCAGGTGCGCTGGGCCGGCGCTGGCGGCTACGGCCGCCTGATCGACGCCGAACTGCAACGCTGGAGCCGCGCGGTCAAGGCCGCAGGTATCCAGCCAGAGTGACCATCGAACCATTCATCTGGAACAAAAGGAAAGGCAGAACATGGATCTGGGATTGAAAGGCCGCACGGTGCTCGTGCTCGGTGCCGGCGGCGGCCTGGGACGGGCGATTGCAAGCTCGTTCGCGGCCGAAGGCGCGAACCTGGCGCTGGCCGACGTCGATGCGTCGGCGCTTGAGGAAACGGCGGCCGCGGTTCGCGCGCACGGCGTACCCGCCTGCGCGCTCGCATGGGATCTGGCAGACGCCGACGCACTCGAAGGCCATATCGCGCAGGTGGAGGCGCAACTCGGCCCGGTCGACGTGCTGATCAACAACACCGGCGGGCCGCCGCCGACGCCGGCGCATGGGCAGAGCCCGGCGCTCTGGCAGAAGAGCTTCGAGGCGATGGTGCTGTCCGTTATCCGCATCACCGACCGGGTGCTGCCGGGCATGCGGGCCCGGGGCTGGGGCCGCATCGTGACCAGCACCTCGTCGGGCGTGGTCGCGCCGATTGCGAACCTCGGCATCTCCAATGCGCTGCGGCTCTCGCTCGTGGGCTGGTCCAAGACGCTGGCGCGCGAGGTCGCGGCCGATGGCGTGACCGCCAACATCGTGTTGCCGGGGCGCATCGCCACGCCGCGCATCGGCTTTCTCGACCAGGCCAAGGCCGAGCGCGAAGGCCGGCCGGTGGCTGACGTGACGGCGGAGAGCACGGCGTCGATCCCGATGAAGCGCTATGGCACGCCGCAGGAATACGCCCAGGGCGTGGTGTTCCTCGCCAGCGATGCCGCCTCCTACATCACCGGCACGGTCCTGCGGATCGACGGTGGACTGATTGCCAGCGTCTAGCCGGAGCCTCATGGACATGGACCATCCGCAAACCACCGAGGCCCTCGCGCCCGAGATCGTGCGCACGCTGTGCGGCATTACCACGGCGACGATCAGCACCATCCTCTTCAAGGCCGGCCTGCGCAACGTCTGGCTGCGCGGGCCGATGCCGCTGCGCCAGGGCCAGCCCCGCGTCGCCGGGCGGGCCTTCACGCTGCGCTTCATCCCGATGCGCGACGACCTGGCGTCGCCGCAGGCATGGTCGTCGCCGAAGTCCACCCGCGTCGCGGTGGAGCAGATGCCCGCAGGCTGCGTGGCCGTCGTCGATGCGATGGGCGTGGTCGATGCCGGCATCTTCGGCGACATCCTGTGCGCGCGCATGCGCCATCGCGGCGTCGCGGGGCTGGTCAGCGATGGCGTGGTGCGCGACGTGAGCGGCGTCCTGGCCAGCCAGTTGCCGACCTGGACGCAAGGCACGGCGGCCCCTGCGGCCGTGGCCAGCCTGCACTTCGTCGGCTGGCAGGAGCCGGTGGCCTGCGGCGGCGTGGCCGTGTTCCCGGGCGACATCGTCGTGGCGGACGACGACGGTGCGATCCTGATTTCACCGGCCCATCTGGACGAGGTGCTGGCCGCCGGTCCCGAGCAGGAACGGCTGGAGGCCTGGATCCTGGAGGAGGTGCACCGCGGCGCGGCGCTGCCCGGCCTCTATCCGCCCAACGACGAGGCGCGTGCCCGCTACGAGGCGCGCGCCGCGCAGCCCCGTGGCGGCTGACGCCGGAGCGCCGACCGATGCCGTTCGATCTGCAAACCTTCGTCCAGCGTGCCGCGGCCCTCGTCGGGCCGGACCGCGTGCTGACCGGGCCCGACCGCACCGACAGCTACGAACGCGACTGGCGCGACCGCTACCACCAGAAGGCCGCGGCGGTGGTGCTGCCCGGCACCGTCGAGGAAGTGGCCGCCATCGTGCGCCTGTGCGGCGACGCCGGCGTCGCCGTCGTGCCGCAGGGCGGCAACACCGGGCTGACCGGTGGTGCCGTCGCGCCGGCCGACCGCCCGGCGATCCTGCTCAACGTCTCGCGGCTCAACCGCATCCGCAACGTCGACCTGCGCGACAACGCGATGACGGTGGACGCCGGCTGCATCCTCGCCGACGTCCGCGCCCGCGCCGAGGAGCACGGGCGGCTGTTCCCGCTGCTGCTCGGCAGCGTCGGCAGCTGCGAGGTCGGCGGGCTGGTGTCGACCAATGCCGGCGGCACCGGTGTGCTGCGCTACGGCTGCATGCGCGAACTGGTGATGGGGCTGGAGGCCGTGCTGCCCGACGGCAGCATCTGGAACGGCCTGCGCAGCCTGCGCAAGGACAACACCGGCTACGACATGAAGCAGCTCTTCATCGGTGCCGAGGGCACGCTCGGCATCGTCACGGCCGCGGTGCTCAAGCTGTTTCCGGCGCTGACGGCTTCGGCATCGGCCATGGTCGCGGCCGACTCGGTCCGGCAGGCGGTCGACCTGCTGCGCTTCCTGCAGGACCAGGTGGGCGACCGAATCGAGGCGTTCGAGGTCCTGTCGCGGTCGCAGCTGCAGATGGTGATGCAGCACGGGCACGGCCTGCAGGCGCCGATGCCGCTGGACGCGCCGTGGTACGTGCTGATCGAGATCGCCGACAGCGCCAGGGACTGGGATGCGGTCGCGCAGATGGAAGCCGCGCTGGGTGCGGCGATGGAGGCCGACCTGGTGGCCGACGCCGTGGTCGCCACCGACCAGGCGAAGGCGCGCAGGCTGTGGGAACTTCGCCACTCGGTGTCCGAGGCGAACAAACGCGCGGGCTTCTCGATCTCCAACGACACCTCCGTGCCGATCTCGCGGCTGCCCGAATTCATCGAGCGCGTGGAACGGCGCATGGCCGCCGAGGTGCCGCAGGCCACCGTCTGCCATGCCGGTCACATCGGCGACGGCAACGTGCACGTAATCGCCATCCTGCCGCGCGATGGCTGCTCCACCGCGGAGGCGCGCGAGCGTGCGGCCACGGTGGTGACCGGCATCGTCCATGCGGAGAGCGTCGCGCTCGACGGCAGCATCAGCGCGGAGCACGGCATCGGGCGCATGCACGTGGCCCGGCTGGAGGAGGTCAAGCCGGCGCGGGAGCTGGACATGATGCGATCGGTCAAGCAGGCGTTCGATCCGCTGGGGATCATGAACCCGGGCAAGGTGTTCCAGATGCCGCCGCAGGCGTAGCAGCGCCGGCGCCTTCGCACCGGGGCTGCGGCCTCAATGCCCGTGGTGGTGGCCGGGCTTGTGTACCTGCATGCCGGCCGCGCCGGCCGGCACCGGCGCGGCGGCCGCGCTGGGCGCCGCCGGCCCCGGGCCGGTCCATTCGCGTGCGACGGTGCCGGGCGGGGCGGCATACCAGCCCGGGTCGCGGTAGTCGTCGCGCGCCAGGCCGCGGCGCACCTTGAGCACGCTGAACATGCCGCCCATGCCCAGCGGGCCGTGCGGGCCGGTGCCGGTCATCATCGGCAGCGTGTTGTCGGGCAGGGGCATCCGGGCGCCCATCCCGGCCATGTCCTCCATGCCGCGCTCGCCCATGGCCATGTAGTCGGGCACCACGCGGGCGATGCGGCCGGCCAGGCCGCGGTGGTCCACGCCGATCAGGTTGGACACGTCGTGGCCCATCGCGTTTATGGTGTGGTGGCTCTTGTGGCAGTGCAGCGCCCAGTCGCCTTCCTCATCGGCGATAAACTCGATCTGCCGCATCTGGCCGCCGGCGATGTCGGTCGCCACCTCGGGCCAGCGCGCCGCGGGCGGCACCGGGCCGCCGTCGGTGCCGGTCACGGTGAATTCGTGGCCGTGCAGGTGGATCGGGTGGTTGGTCATCGTCAGGTTGCCGACGCGGATGCGCACCCGGTCGCCCTGGCGCGCAGGCAGGCTGTCGATGCCGGGGCAGGCGCGGCTGTTCCAGGTCCAGAGGTCGAAGTTGGTCATCTCCGACGGCCGCGGCGTGGCGCTGCCGGGCTCGATCGCATAGGCGTTGAGCAGGAAGGCGTAGTCGCGGTCCACGCGCGCGATGTGCGGGTGCGCGGCCTTCGGGTGGGTGATCCACAGGCCCATCATGCCCATGGCCATCTGCACCATCTCGTCGGCATGCGGGTGGTACATGAAGGTGCCCGGGCGCCGGGCGGTGAATTCGTAGACGAAGGTCCTGCCCGCGGGAATGGCCGGGTGGCTCAGCCCCGCCACGCCGTCCATGCCGCTGGGCAGGCGCTGGCCGTGCCAGTGCACGCTGGTCGCTTCGGGCAGGCGGTTGGTGACGAAGATGCGCACGCGGTCGCCCTCGACCACTTCGATCGTCGGGCCGGGGCTCTGGCCGTTGTAGCCCCAGAGCTGGGCGACCATGCCGGGCGCGATCTCGCGCACCACGGGCTCGGCAACGAGGTGGAATTCCTTGACGCCGTCGCGCGTGCGCCAGGGCGCGCTCCAGCCGTTCAGGGTGACGACGGGGCGGTAGGGCCGGCCGTCGGGCGGCAGTGGCGGCGCGGCGGTGGCGGCGCTGTCGCGCCGGGCGGGTTCGGGCAAGGCGGCGAGGGCCGCGCGGCCGACGGTGGCGGCGGCAACGGCGCTGGCTGCGCCGAAGAGGTGGCGGCGGGAGATGGGAGAGTGTGTTGTCATTGATCGTTAGGCGTATGTGTGGGTAGCACCCCAGGAAACCGTCGCGGCCCAAGGCCAGCGGACGCCGCGCAAGGGCCGTCCCGCCGCGCTGGCGTCGTCCTTCTTCCCGGAGCGCGCAGCGCGCAGAGAAAAGGGGGGAGCCGCGCAGCGGCTCGGGGGGTTGTCATCTGAAGCCCGACAAGGCGGCATCGAGTGCGGCATCGGCCAGCCAGAAGTCGCGGTGCGCGGCGATGGTTTCGTCCACGGCGGCGGCGAGGGCGCGTGCGTCGGACAGCAGCGTGAAGGGGCTGGCGAGCATGCCGTTGTAGCGCAGCAGGTTCTCGTCGGCCACGCGCCGGGCCAGCGGCACGATCTCCTGCTGCGCATGCAGCGCCACCGCGTGGCTGGTGCGGTAGCCGTCATAGGCGTCGCGCACTTCGGACCGGGCCACGATGGCCGCCTGTGCGGCCTGGTGCAGCGTCTGCTGCCATTGCGCCTCGGCACCGCGCGCACGGGCAGCGCCGGCGAACAGCGGCAGCGTGAAGCGCAGCCCGAAGCCGCGCGCGTCGGCCTCGCGGTTGGAATTCACCCGCTCGCCTTCGAGCTGCAGCACGTCGATGAAGCGCGTGGTGCGCGCCAAGCCCAGCGCGCGGGCCTGGCGCTCTACCGCGAGGCGCTGGGCCTGCAGGTCCAGCCGCTGGGCGACGGCGGCCTGCTCCACGCCGGCCTGTTCGCGCGGCGCGGCGGGCGGGTCGGGCAGGCGTGTGGGCAACTGCAGCCGCGCGGCTTCGTCGCCCCAGAGCCCGATGGCGCGCAGCAGCCGCTCGCGGGCCGCGCGGGCCTCGCGCTCGGCGCGGGCCTGAGCCTGCACCGCATGGGCGTCCAGGGCCTGTTCACGGGTCTGGTCGAGCCGGTTGATGTTGCCGACGGCGGCCATGCGGCGCGCGAGTTCGGCGCCGGCGCTGGCGGCATCGCGGGCGCGGCGCGATTGGGCGGAGCGCTCGTCGGCGGCCACGGCATCGACCCAGGCGCGGCGCGCGGCCGCGGCCACGCCGAGCGCATCGCGCGCCAGTGCCTGCTGCGCCTCGGCGAAGCGGCGGTCTTCCACGGCCCGGGCCTGCGGCAGCGTGAGCAGCCAGGCCAGGTTGATGCCGAGGCTGAAGCCCACCTCGGTCTCGTCGCCCTGGCGGCTGCGGCTGAGTCCGACGGTGGGGCCCGGCAGGCGCAGCGCCTGCACGCGCTGCGCCTCGGCCACGCCGAGTGCGGCAAAGCCGGCCTGCAGGCCGCGGTGGCGCAGCAGCGCGAGCTGGGCTGCGCCATCGGCCGTGAGCGGTGCGGCGAGCAGTTCGGCGCTGCGCTGGTCGATGGCATCGCGGTCGGCGGCGCTGCGCGCTGCGGGTAGCTCCAGCCCGCTGCGTTCGGCCACGGTGCGACGCGGCGCGCCCAGGCCGCCATCGTCGCTGAAGCCGGCGCAGCCGGTCAGTGCCAGGACGGCTGCACATACTGGCAGGAGGAGCCTCATGGTGCCCGCTCCTTGTGCTGGTTGTGGTCATGTACTGGTGGGGGATTGTTCTGAGTGCCTTGTTGCGCCTCGCGGGCCAGCGCGCGCCAGCCGCCGGCCTCGGCCACCGCGGCGTTGGCCTGCGGCCAGGGCACGCGTGGCGGGTCATCGCGGCCGCTCACGTAGCCGTCGAAGGCCGAGGGAGTGGGCGCGACGGGCGGCAGCGGTGCCTGCGCATCGAGTGGATCGGGCGCAGCGGAAACGGCGGTGCCCCACAGCAGCGGCACCGTACACAGGAAGAAGCGGAAATCGGAAATCGGCATGGCGTCCTCGCCAGGATCGAAGAGCCGTCCCTGTCGCAAGGGACGGCGGGGCGCAGGGCCGGCCGCCGAATCAACGGCGGCTGCGGCCCGGCACGGCGATCACGGACAGAAGCGCCCGCTGGGCGCCGCTGTCAGGCGAGGAGGTGTTTGGGCGGCCGGTCGAGCCCGCGCGGGATCACGCCCGCGGAGATCGCCAGGCCGGCTGGCCGCTGCGCAGCAACAGCCTCGGGCACCGGCGGCGCCAGTGCGAGCGGCAGCACGGCGCCGGCGGCCAGGCCGCAGGCCGCAGGCCGCGCAGTGCGCCATCGGCGGCGGCTGGTGGGCGGGCGGGCTGTCGTCCGCCGGGTGGCCGTGGTCCATCGCATGGTGGTCCATGCCGGCATGGTACATGTCGTCCTGCAGGACGACGGCCGTGGGCGCATGCCGCACCGCGCAGGCCAGTTGCGCCGCCACGGCCGCGAAGCCCTGCAGCGGCAGGGCCGCGAGGGCCAGCCACAACGGAGTCGACGCTAAACGGCGGAACAGGCGCATGGGTGGCGAGTATAGAAGGGCGGTCTGCGCGGGCTGCATAAAGATCGGCGAAGGCCTTTGTGGCGCCGGGGCCGCAGGCGCGGGAAGATGGCCGGTCCCGCTATTCGTTTCGACCGCCGATGACGCATCCCACCGATCCCACCGCTTCCTCGACCCCGTACAGCCCGCGCTTCGGCATCTGGGCGCTGGTCCACGGCAGCCGCGCCGCCCGCCAGGACCCGGACGAGCCCTACGACGCCTCCTGGCTGCGCAACCGCGCGCTGGTGCTGGAGGCCGAGCACCTCGGCTACGACTCCGTCCTCGTCGCGCAGCACACGGTCAATCCGCACGACGGCACCAGCGCGCAGCTCGAAGCCTGGACGGCCGCCGCCGCGCTGGCGGCTCTGACCGGTCGCATCGAGATCATCGCGGCCATCAAGCCCAAGCTCTACCACCCGGCCGTGCTGGCCAAGCTGGCGCTGGGCATCGAGGAGATCAGCGGCGGGCGCTTCGCGATCAACCTGGTCAACGCCTGGAACCGGCCCGAGCTTGAGCGCGCCGGCATCGCGTTCGGCGAGCACGGCGACCGCTATGCCTATGGCCACGAATGGATCCGCGTGGTCGAGCCCCTGCTGCGCGGCGAGGCTGTGACCCATGCGGGCGAGCATTTCCAGCTCGACGGCTACCGGCTCGCGCCGGCCGGCCAGTACCGCCCGCGGCCACGCATCTACGTGGGCGGCGAATCGGAGCCCGCGCGCGCGCTGGCGGCCGGGCAGGCCGACGTGTGGTTCATCAACGGCCAGCCGCTGGCCGACGTGCAGGGGTTGATCGCCGACCTGCGCCGGCGCGAGCGCGGCGGCCGCCCGGCGCTGCGCTATGGCCTCTCGGCCTTCGTGATCGCCCGCGAGACCGACGGGGCCGCGCAGGCCGAGCATGCCCGCCTGCATGCGCTGGCCGCGCTCGACGACCCCGAGCGCGCCAGGGCCCAGGCCAACATCGATCCCCAGGCCGCGATGTTCGCCACCTTCGCCAAGAGCCCGCGCGTGGGCTCCAACGGCGGCACGGCGGCGGGGCTGGTCGGCAGCTACGACACGGTGGCGCGCCGCATCGCGGCCTTCCATGCGGCGGGCATCGGGCTTTTCATGCTCCAGTTCCAGCCGTTCGAGGCCGAGATGCGCCGCTTCGCGGCCGAGGTGCGGCCGCGGGTGGCGAACTACCTGGAGTAACCGTCAGAGCTTTGCCAGGTGATCCGAGACCTGGATGGCGCGCGGCAGGATCTTGCGCTGCGCCAGCCAGTCGGCCGCCTGCTGGAACTTCTGCAAGAACGCCTTGTCGTCCACGCCGTGGAATTCCCAGCGGCGCTTGTAGGCGGCCTGGTGGTCGCGCACCGCGTCGCTGTAGCCGGCCTCCTTCTGGTTGATGGCCTCGGCCTCCTGGGGATGGGCCGTGACCCAGCGGCCTTCTTCCTGGTAGGCCGCGTTGACGGCGCGCACCAGCTCCGGGTTGTCCTCGGCGAAGCGGCGGGTGGTGACGTAGGAGTTGAAGTCGATCAGGAAGTCCAGGTCGCGGCCTTCGAAGAAGATGTCGTGCGCCTTGTATTCGCTGCGTGCGATGTCCACCGCCGGCGACCACATCGCCCAGGCATCGACCTTGCCCTGGGCGAAGGCCGGGCCGGCGTCCGGCGGGTTCAGGTAGACGAAGCGCACCTTGTCGCGTGGGATGCTGTGCTTCTCCAGCGCGGCGACCAGCAGGAATTCGCCGAGCCCCGAGCGGTTGACCGCCACTGACTTGCCCACGAGGTCCTGCACCCGGTCGATGCCCGAGCCGTCCTTGGCGATGATGGCCGTGCTGCGCGGCTCCACCACGGCGAACTGGGTGAACACCAGCGGCGAGCCGGCCAGGATGGCCGCCAGCGCCGGCGTGGTGCTGCCGCCGAAGCCGAAGTCGGCGCTGCCGCCGGTCACGGCCTGCAGCGACGGTGCATGGTTGGGAAAGGGGCCGATCCACTGCACCTTGATGCCCTGCCGGGCAAGGTTCTTCTCGAATTCGCCGCGCACCTTGGCGACGAGCGGCAGGCCGCCGCGGCCCCAGCCGAGGCGCACGGTGTCGGTCCTGCGGCCCTGCTGCGCGAGCGCGGGCAGTACGGCGGCGCTGCCGGCCGCGAGCAGCGAGCCCTGCAGGAAGGTGCGGCGCGAAGGGGCGAGGATGGAAAGGCTCATGTCGGCAAATGCTCCCTGGCTATCGGACGTTGGAAAGAAAGGATCAATCAGCGCGCTGCCACGCCCAGCTCGGCCAGCAGCGTCTCGCGCAGCGCGGCCGCCTCGGGGGCCGCGCTGTGCGTGTTGGCCAAGGGCGGCACGGCATGGCTGCTGGCGATGGCGCCGTCGCGCATCACCAGCACGTGGTGCGACAGGGCGATGGCTTCGTCCACGTCGTGCGTGACCAGCAGCACGCCGGGGCGGTGGCGCTGCACCAGTTCCTGCACCAGCGCATGCATGCGGATGCGCGTGAGCGCATCGAGGGCGGCGAAAGGTTCGTCGAGCAGCAGCAGCCGGGGCTCGCGCACCAGGGCGCGGGCCAGCGCCACGCGCTGGGCCTGCCCGCCGGAGAGGTTGCGCGGCCAGTCCTCCTCGCGTCCGGCCAAGCCGACCTCGCGCAGCGCGGCCTGGGCCAGTGCGCGGCCGCTGCGCTCGTCCAGGCCCAGCGACACGTTGCGCCAGAGGTTGTCCCAGGGCAGCAGGCGGTGTTCCTGGAAGACGACGGCCGGCTGGCGCGGGCCGTCGATGCGGCCGGCGTCCACCGGGTCGCGGCCGGCCAGCGCACGCAGCAGCGTGGTCTTGCCGCAGCCGCTCTCGCCGAGCAGCGCGACGAACTCGCCACGGGCGATGTCCAGGTCGAGCCGGTCGATCACCACGCGCTCGCCGTAGGCGCGGCGCAGGCCGCGCACGCTGACGGCGCTCTCGGCCCGGGAGGGCAGGGCGCTCATCGCGCGGCCTCCCGGGCGGCGTAGTTCGGATGCCAGCGCAGCCAGCGGCGCTCCAGCGCACGGGCCACGGCGTCGGACAGCACGCCGATCAGCGCGTAGACCACGATGGTCAGCACGATCACGTCGGTCTGCAGGAACTCGCGCGCGTCCATCGCCAGAAAGCCGATGCCGCGCGTGGTGGCGATGGTCTCGGCCACCACCAGCGCGAGCCAGGCCACGGCCAGCGCATAGCGCACGCCGGCCAGGATGGAGGGCAGCGCGCCCGGCAGCACGATGCGGCGCACCAGCTGCCAGGTATCGAGCCCGGCCACGCGGCCCAGCTCCAGCAGCTTCGGGTCCACCTGGCGGATGCCGAGCACCGTGTTGATGTAGATCGGGAACAGCACGCCGAGCGAGACGAGGAAGATCTTGCCGCCCTCGTCCACGCCGAACCACACGATCACCAGCGGCAGCGCAGCGAGGAAGGGCACGGCGCGCACCATCTGGATGCTGCGGTCGAGCAGCGCCTCGGCCACGCGCGAGAAGCCGACCGCGGTGCCGAGCGCGAAGCCGAGCGAGCCGCCGATCGCGAAGCCCGCCGCCGCGCGCAGCAGGCTCACGCCCAGGTCGGTGAGCAGCCGGCCTTCGCCGATCAGCTCCCAGGCCTTGGCGGCCACGCGGCTCGGCGCAGGCAGCACCTGGGGCGACAGCACGCCGGCGCGGGCCAGCACCTCCCAGGCCGCGAGCAGCACCAGCGGCGCGAGCCAGCTCAGGGCGAGCAGGCCGCGCGCGCCGGGGCGCGGCCGCGCGCCGCGCCTCGGCGGTGCCGGTGCCGCAGTGAGCCCGGCGGTTTGTGCGATACCCATGTGTATCCTCCTCCGCATCGGCCGCACCATGCGGCGAGCGGAGGAGTACAGCACAGGGCCATGTAATAACTAAATAATCCGGGCGAGGAATGTCCGCGCCCTGCCGCGTCAGGCCTGCGGCGGATAGCCTTCCTGCGTCAGCTCGGCGACGAAGTCAGCGGCTGGGCGGGCGCTGTCGATCGTGACGTGCCTGGTCGGCAGGTCCACCGTGACCTGCGCGCCTGGATCGACCCGCCGGGCGGCTTCGGTGACGCTGCGCACGCAGTGCTGGCAGCTGATGGCGGGGATGGTGAATTCAGGCATGGCGGGGCTCCTTGAAAGATGCGGGCGGCGGCGCCCAGCGCCGCAGGCGCAGGGCATTGCCGAGCACGAAGACACTGGACAGCGCCATCGCGCCGGCGGCGAGCACCGGCGAGAACAGCGTGCCGTTGACGGGATACAGCACGCCGGCGGCCACAGGTATCAGCGCGGCGTTGTAGGCGAAGGCCCAGAACAGGTTCTGCCGGATGTTGGCGAGCGTGGCCTGCGACAGCGCGATGGCCCGGGGCACGCCGGCCAGGTCGCCCGACATGAGCACCACGTCCGCCGCCTCGATGGCCACGTCGGTGCCGGTGCCGATCGCGATGCCGACGTCGGCCGCGGCCAGCGCCGGCGCGTCGTTGATGCCGTCGCCCACATAGGCCAGCCGGCCGTATGTACCCTGCAGGCGCTGCACCGCATCGACCTTGCCTTCGGGCAGCACCTCGACCACGACCTCGTCGATGCCCAGGCGCCGCGCGATCGCCTCGCCGGTGCGGCGGTTGTCGCCGGTGACCATTGCGACCTTGAGCCCGAGCGCATGCAGCGCGGCGATGGCCGCGGGCGAGCTGTTCTTGAGCGGATCGGCCACTGCGACGATAGCCGCGAGCCGGCCGTCGATGGCCGCGTAGAGCGGCGTCTTGCCTTCTTCGCCGAGGCACTGCGCGTCCGCGGCGAACGCGGCCACGTCCAGCCCGAGCTGGCGCATGAAGCGGTCGGCGCCGACCTCGACGCGGCGGCCGTTCGCGGTAGCGCGCACGCCGCGGCCGGTGACCGATTCGAAGCGTTCCACCGCGGGCACGGCCAGGCGCTCGGCCTGCGCTGCGGCCACGATGGCGCGCGCGATCGGGTGTTCCGAACGCGCCTCCACCGCGGCGACCAGTGCGAGCACCTCGGCGCGATCGAAGCCCGGCGCCAGCGCCAGATCGGTCAGCGCGGGACGGCCCTCGGTCAGCGTGCCGGTCTTGTCAACCGCGACGACCTGCGCGTCGCGCAGCAGCTGGAGCGCCTCGCCCTTGCGGAACAGCACGCCGAGCTCGGCCGCGCGGCCGGTGCCGACCATGATCGAGGTCGGCGTGGCGAGCCCCATCGCACAGGGGCAGGCGACGATCAGCACGGCCACCGCGTTGACCAGCGCCAGGCCCAGCGCTGGCGCCGGGGCGAAGACCATCCATGCCACGAAAGTGAGCGCGGCCACGGCCATGACCGCGGGCACGAACCACATCGTCACCCGGTCGACCACGGCCTGGATCGGCAGCTTGCCGCCCTGGGCCTGCTCGACCAGGCGCACGATCTGCGCGAGCACCGTGTCGGCGCCGACCTGCGTGGCCCGCACGTCGAGCGCGCCGCGCTGGTTGACCGTGCCGCCGATCACGCGCGCGCCGATCTGCTTGGCCAGCGGCACCGGCTCGCCGGTGACCGTGGATTCGTCGACGTAGCTGTCGCCGGCCGTCACTTCACCGTCGACCGGGATGCGCTCGCCGGGGCGCACCTCCACCGTGTCGCCGGGGCGCACCGCATCGATCGCGACCTCTTCCACCGCGCCGCCCGCACGCCGCACGCGCGCGGTGCGCGGCTGCAAACCGACGAGCCGCTGAATGGCCTGTGAGGTGCGGCCCTTGGCCCGCGCCTCCAGCCAGCGGCCCAGCAGGATCAGCACCACGATCACTGCGGCGGCCTCGTAGTACACGTTGACCGTGCCCGCGGGCAGCCAGCGCGGCGCGAAGGTGGCGACCAGCGAATAGCCGTAGGCCGCGGCGGTGCCGACCGCGACCAGCGAATTCATGTCGGGCGCGGCGCGCAGCAGCGCCGGCAGGCCCAGCGCAAAGAAGCGCCGGCCGGGCCCGGCGAGCACCGCCGTCGTGAGCGCGAACTGCAGGAGCCAGCTGGCCTGCATGCCGATGGATGTGGCGATCGCGTGGTGCAGCGCCGGAACCACGTGGCCGCCCATCTCCAGCAGGAAGACCGGCAGCGCCAGCACAGCGGCGGCGACCAGGCTGCGGCCCAGCGCGGTCTGTGCGGCGGCGCGGCGGGCGCCGGCGTCGTCGCCGCTCCGGGCCAGCGGATGGGCCGGATAGCCCGCGCGCTCCAGTGCCTGGGCCAGCACGGCGGCGTCCAGGCCTGGTACCGTGCGGACCCGGGCGCGCTCGGTCGTGAGGTTGACCGTGGCCTCGGTCACGCCGGGCACGGCCTTCAGCGCACGCTCGACCCGGCCGACGCAGGACGCGCAGCTCATGCCCTCCACCGCCAGTTCGACCGTGTCGCCGGGCACGGCGTAGCCGGCATGCTCGATCGCGGCGATGGCGGCCGGTGCGTCGGGCGCGCCGCCGAAGGTCACGTCGGCGCGCCCGGCCGCCAGGTTGACCGTGGCCTCGGTCACGCCGGGCACGGCCTTGAGCGCTCGCTCGACGCGGCCGACGCAGGACGCGCAGCTCATGCCTTCGACCGGCAGCTGCAAGGTGGCGGATGTCATGCGGCACAGTATGAACCTTGCCATCGTGGTAAGGTCAACCGGCTTTTTTCGGACGAAACGGAGCACGCCATGAACATCGGCCAAGCGGCCCAGGCCAGCGGCCTGTCGGCCAAGATGATCCGCTACTACGAATCGGTGGGCCTGCTGCCGGGCGCGGCGCGCAGCGAATCGGGCTACCGCGTCTATGGCGAGGCGGATCTGCATGCGCTGCGCTTCATCCGCCGCGCGCGCGACCTGGGCTTCACCGTGCCGCAGACGTCGGAGCTGCTGACCCTGTGGCGCGACCGCTCGCGCGCCAGCGCCGACGTGAAGGCGATCGCGCTGCGTCATGTGGCCGAGCTGGAGGCCAAGGCCCGTGCGCTGCAGGCGATGAGCGACACGCTGGAGCACCTGGCCGCCTCCTGCCAAGGCGACGGCCGGCCCGACTGCCCGATCCTCGACGACATCGCCGGCAATGTCTGCTGTGCGCCGCGCGGCCATTAGAGGATGGGAGTATATTCTGAAAGGGATTTACTGAAGCGCGTTTGCAGGCATTAGGGTAGGGAGTATCTATTGCCAGCCGCCCTGCGCCAGCGCCTGCGCGAGCGCTGCCACGCGCGGCGAGCACTGGCGCGAGCGCGGATAGAGCAGCGACAGCTCCCGGCTGCGCCCCGCGAACGGCTCCAGCAGCCGCACCAAGCGGCCGTCGGCCAGCGCGTCGCGCACCGCGAACTCCATCACCTGCGCGATGCCCCAGCCGCCGAGCGCGCCGTCGACCAGCGCGTCGCCGAGGTCGAACACGAGGTTGCCCGCCACCTCCACGTCCTGCGGGCGGCCGGCGGCGTCGAGGAACTCCCAGGGCTTGGTGCGGCCCGTCTGCGGCGTGCGCACCGTCAGGCAGTTGTGGCGGCGCAGGTCCTCCACCGTGCGCGGCGCGCCGCCGCTGCGCGCGAGGTAGGCCGGCGCGGCCACCGTCGCCCAGGCCAGCGGCGCAAGTCGGCGCGCGACGATGCGCGCGTCCTGCACCGGGCCGGTGCGGACTGCGGCGTCGAAGCCGTCCTCCACGAGGTCGAGCAGGCGGTCGCTCAGCACCGTCTCCACGCGCAGCGCCGGATGGCGTTCGGTGAGCGCGCCCAGCAGCGGCAGCAGCACCACGCGGCCGAAGGCCGACGGCGCAGTGATGCGCAGCGGTCCGGCCGGCTCGGCACGGCGGTCCTGGAGCATGCGGCCGGCTTCCTCCAGCTCCGCGAGCAGCGGCGCGCCGCGCGTGTGGAACGCCTCGCCGTCGGGCGTGAGGCGCACGCTGCGCGTGCTGCGGTGCAGCAGCCGCACGCCAAGCTCGGCCTCCAGCCGTGCCACGGCGCGCGACAGGCCCGACTGCGTGAGGCCGAGCGCAGCGGCCGCCTGGGTGAAGCTGCGGGCCTCGGCCACGCGCACGAGGATGCGGACGGCATTCAGATCCATGACTCGATGCATCAGTAAAAGGAGCAGAGGCGGTTTATCACGGCTGCAGCATGGATGAGACTGCGAGGTCTTTTCTCCACCGAACTTCCTGCCTGCCGATGCACCGACCGCCATCCATCCCCTTCGTCGTCCGCCTGCTGGGCCTGACGATCTTCTGCCTGGTCACCGCCGAATTCATGGTGGCCGGCATGGTGCCCGCGCTGGCCGCCGCGCTGCGCGTGTCGGTGGGCGCGATCGGCAACCTGATCGCGCTCTACGCGCTCGGCATGGCAGTCGGCGGGCCGGTCGTGGTCGCGCTGATGCTGGCGCTGCGGCTGCCCCACAAGCCCGCGCTGCTCTGGCTGCTGGCGCTCTACGTGGCCGGCGCGGCCGTGGCGGCCGCCGCCGGCGGCTATGGCACCATGGCCGCGGGGCGCATCGCCATGGGCATGGCGAGCGCGGCCTGCTTCGGCGTGTCGCTGACCCTCTGCGCCGAACTGGTCGCGCCCGAGGCGCGCGGCCGCGCCGCATCGCTCGTGCTGGCGGGCGTGATGCTCGCGCCGGTGTTCGGCGTGCCGGCCACCGCCTGGATCAAGCAGCGCTGGGGCTGGCGCACGAGCTTCTGGGCCGTGGCGGCACTGTCGGTGCTCTGCACGGCCGTCGTTGCCTGGCGCGTGCCGGCCCCGCGCGGGCAGGAGCATGCCGGCCTGGGTGCGGAGTTGCGCGCGCTGCGCAACGGCCGGCTCTGGGCGGCCTATGCCACCAGCGCGCTCATCATCGGCGCCACCTTCGCGGCCTTCAGCTACTTCTCGCCGATCTTCACCGGCGTCACCGGGTTTGCGGCGCCGGCCATCCCGTGGCTGCTGATGGCCTACGGCATTGCCAACGTCGCCGGCAACTTCGTCGTCGGCCGGCTGGCCGACCGGCACATGATCGGCGTGCTGGCGGGTGGCCTGGGCGTGATGGTGGCGGCGCTGGGCGCCTTCGCGCTGTTCGCGCACAGCGCGCCGGCGAGCGTCGCCGCCTTCCTGGCGCTGGGACTGACCGGCGTCGCGCTCAACCCTGCGATGGTCGCGCGCGTCATGCGGGCCGCCGCGCCGGGGCCGCTGGTCAACACCATGCACGCATCGCTGATCACTACCGGGCTCGCCTTCGGCACTTGGGCCGGCGGCGCGGCCATCGACGCGGACCTGGGACTGCGCGCGCCGCTGTGGGTGGGACTGGCGCTGGCCGTGGCGGGGCTGCTGAGCCTGGCGCCTGCCGCGGCGCGGCGCGCCTGAAGCACCGCAGAAAAAAGAAAAGGGCCCGCACCCTCGTGCGGGCCCTGGTCCGCGCGGCGCGCGGCGCGCGGCCCGGGTCAGGCGGCCAGCGCAGCCGGCGCGGTGGCCGGGCGGGCCAGACGGCTCGCATGCATCCAGGCGCGGCGCAGCACCTTGGGCGACCAGCGCTCCTCGGGGATCAGCAGGAAGCCCTGCTGGCGCATCGCGCCGCCCAGGCCGATGTGGCTGGTGTAGACCGTCACGGGAATAGCCAGCAGCAGCGGCAGGCCCACCGGAATCAGCCAGACCAGGGCGCTCGCGTCGATCAGCGCGATGCCGGCGGCCAGGGCGGCGATCACCAGGCTCATCGGCGCCAGGCTGCGGGCGGCATCGCGCCAGCCCAGCGCGGCGGCTTCGCGGGGGGGCGACTTCCAGTCGAGCTTGATGCCGGTGATGGCGACCACCACGAACAGCGAGTGGGCCAGCATGCGCACCGGCGACTGGAGCATGGCCAGCACGCTTTCGAGCGCAGCGCTCTTGAGCAGGCCGCCGACGCCGCCGAACAGGCGCTGCTCGCCCTTCATCAGCACGGCGATGATGCCCAGGATGCGCGGCAGGAACAGCATCGACAGCGTGAACAGCCACAGGCCCACGAGTTCCACCGGCAGCACGTCGGCCTGCAGCACGCTCACCGAGCGCGAACCGGCCAGCCAGAGCGCGGTGCCCAGCGTCAGGAATGCGAGCCACAGTGGGGCCGACACGTACGACAGGGCGCCGGTCACGAACATGGCGCGGTGCACGCGGTGGATGCCGGGCTCGGCCATCAGGCGGGCGTTCTGCAGGTTGCCCTGGCACCAGCGGCGGTCGCGCTGGAGCTCGGAGATCAGGTCCGGCGGCTGCTGCTCGTAGCTGCCGACGAGGTCGGACACGAGCCAGACGTGGTAGCCGGCGCGGCGCATCAGCGCGGCCTCGACAAAGTCGTGCGACATGATGCCGCCCGACATACCGCCGGTGCCCTTGATCGGCGCCAGCGCGCAGTGGTCCATGAAGGGCTTGACGCGGATGATCGCGTTGTGGCCCCAGTAGTGCGATTCGCCGAGCTGCCAGAACTGCATGCCGAGCGTGAACAGGCGGCCGGTCATGCGCGAGGCGAACTGCTGCGAGCGGGCATGCAGCGTGACGTGGCCGATGGCCTGGGTGGCGGTCTGGATGATGCCGGCCTTCGGATGGGCTTCCATCAGCTTGACCATGTTGGTCAGGCAGTCGCCGCTCATCACGCTGTCGGCGTCGAGCACGACCATGTAGCGGTAGTCCTTGCCCCAGCGGCGGCAGAAGTCGGCCACGTTGCCGGCCTTGCGGTGGGTGCGGCGCTTGCGCAGGCGGTAGTAGACCTCGACCTGCGGCTGCTCCGGATGCTGGGCCAGGGCGGCGCGCAGGTCCTCCCAGGCGCGGCGCTCCTCGTCGGCCTTGCCGGGCTCGTAGCTGTCGGACAGCACGAACACGTCGAACTGGCGGGCATGGCCGGTGGCGGCGACCGATTCGCAGGTGGCGCGCAGGCCGGCGAACACGGTGGCCACGTCTTCGTTGCAGATCGGCATGATGATGGCCGTGCGGGCCTCGGGGTTCATCGCGTGGTCGCGTACCTCGCGCACCGACAGCGTGTGCGCGTCGCCGCGCACGCTGACCCAGAAGCCCATGAGCGCGGTGGTGAAGCCGGTCACGACCCAGGCCGACAGCAGCGCGAACAGCGCCGTCTGGCCCCATTCGAGGAAGGCGTTGTCGTAGTCGGGCTGGATGCCGGCGAACAGCGCGGTGGCCACGCCGGTCGTCAGGATGGTGATCAGCAGGAAGGCCAGGCGGCGGCGCGATGCCGCGTGCTGCCAGGCTTCGAGCGGTTCGCCATCGTTGGCCGCAGCGCGGCCACGGCCGGTCAGCGACATCAGGATGGCGGTGCCGATGCTGTTCCAGAAGCCGCGCCAGGGCACGGGGGTCATGGAGCCGCGGTGCACCGGCGGTGCGGTGACGGCGTTCGGATGGCGTTCTTCGCGAACGCTGCTGCGTTGGCGCGAAGCGGAGGCAGTAGCGGAGGCAGGAAGTGTGTTCATGCGTTCCGTTATGCAACTGCCATGCCAGCCGTTTTTTACCTTTCAAATCAACAGGTTGGCATGTTTCATCATGTGTTTTTGGGGCGCAGCCTCCAAAATGCCGCCGCCGGGGCCCTTTTTGTCGCCGTATCACGACAGGGCTTGGCGGAAATCTAGGAAAACCCTTGTGTATCAACCGTTTGGCGGCGTCGGATACCGGCGACAGACTTTCGGAAAACAGCGACAGGCCCTCAGAAGCGGCCCGCCGGCTACTTGAGGGCCTCGGCCTTGAAGTTGCCCGGCGTGAGCTCGTGCTTTTGCAGCAGCCGGTAGAACTCGGTGCGGTTGCGGTCGGCCAGGCGGGCGGCGTCGGCCACGTTGCCGTCGGTGATCTTGAGCAGGCCGACCAGGTAGTCGCGCTCGAAGCGCTGCTTGGCCTCGGCATAGGTCAGCACCTCGACCTGCGGTGCGCGCAGCGCGCGCTGCACCAGCGTCAGCGGCACCAGCGGCGTGGTCGACAGAGCGCTGACCTGCTCGACCACGTTGTAGAGCTGGCGCACGTTGCCCGGCCAGGGCGAGGCGTTGAGCGCCTTGAGCGCCTCGGGCGCGAAGCCCGACAGCCGCTTGCCGTACTTGCTGGCGAGCTTCTGCAGGAAGTGGTTGGCCAGCAGGCCGATGTCCTCGCGCCGCTCGCCGAGCGTGGGCAGGGTGAGCGTGACGACGTTGAGCCGGTAGTACAGGTCCTCGCGGAACTGGCCGGCGGCCATGGCGGCATCCAGGTCGCGGTGGGTCGCCGAGATGATGCGCACGTCCACCGGAATCGACTGGCTGGAGCCGAGCGGGCGCACCGCGCGCTCCTGCAGCACCCGCAGCAGCTTGACCTGCAGCGCCGGCGGCATGTCGCCGATCTCGTCGAGCAGCAGCGTGCCGCCGTCGGCCGCCTGGAACAGGCCCTTGTGATTGCTCACCGCGTCGGTGAAGGCGCCCTTGACGTGGCCGAACAGCTCGGATTCGAGCAGGTTCTCGGGGATGGCGCCGCAGTTGACCGCGACGAAGGGCTTCTTCGCGCGCGGGCTGGCCTTGTGGATGGCACGCGCAAGCAGCTCCTTGCCGGCGCCGCTGTCGCCGCGCAGCAGCACCGATGCGTCGGACTGCGCGACCATGCGCGCCTCGGCCAGCACCTCGGCCATGCGGGCCGAGCGGCTCACGATCTCGCTGCGCCAGCTCTCGTCGGCCTGGGCCGCGGGCAGCGGCGGGGCCGACAGCGCGAGCGCCTGGCCGATTTTGTCGAGCAGCTCGCGCGCGTCGAACGGCTTGGTCAGGTAGCCGAACACGCCGCGCGCCGTGGCCTCGACCGCGTCGGGAATGGTGCCGTGCGCGGTCAGCAGGATCACCGGCAGCGACGGGTGGCGCTGGCGCAGTTCGTCGAACAGGGCCAGGCCGTCCTTGCCCGGCAGGCGCACGTCGGAGAGCACGAGCTGCGGCCGCTCGGCGTCGAGCAGCGCGAGCGCGGCCTCGGCCGAGGTGGCGGTGCTGATGCGGTAGCCCGCGCCCTGAAGGCGGATCGACAGCAGCCGCAGCATGTCCGGGTCGTCGTCGACGACGAGGATATGGGATGGGTGGGTATCCTTGGCTTGCGGCATGATCAGGCGCACTTCGGGGCTATACCCCCTCAGGGTTTGGGTTGCGCCGGCGGCGGGTTGCCACCGTGGCCGCGCGAGGTCAGGCTGCGCTCGATGGCGCGCACCGCCTCCAGCCGCTCGTTGAGCTGGTCGATGCGGCGCTGGCTGTCGCGCAGCTGCTGGCTCTGGCGGTCCAGCAGGTCTTCCACGCGGCGCTGCTCGGCATAGCGGGCCGCGAGCAGCCGGGCGATCGGATGCAGCCGATGCGCCGCTTCGGACGCGTCGGCCAGCACGCGCTGGATCAGCGGCTGGGCGCGCTGTACGTCGGCGGCCAGGTGCGTCTGGCCGAGCGCCACGACAAGCTGCAGATCGTTGAACGGCACGCGCTGGCTGTCGGGAATCTCGGCGAGCCGGGCGATCTCGGGCACGAGTTCCTGCGGCGTCATGCTGCGCACGCGGTCGGCATAGGCGAGCAGGGCGTTGGGGCCATCGGCGCGCGGGCGGGCCGGCTCGGGCGGGGGCGGCGGCAGGTCGATGAGCGGCGGCGGCGGCGGGGCGGGTTGCTCGGCCGGCACCAGCGGCGGCGGCGCGACCGGGTGCTGCGCGGCGCAGCCGGCCAGCAGCAGCGCCGCGCCGGCCAGCAGCAGCGCCGCGCCGGCCACGGTCGAGGTCAGGCAGCGCCGGAGGGCCTGCGGCGGGAAATCACGATGCATGGGGCAATTCGATCCGGAAGTGGGCGCCGGGCCCGTCGGACAGGAGCGCGATCCGGCCCCCGTGGGCCGCAATGTACTCCTGCACGATCGACAGGCCGATGCCGGTGCCGCGCACGGCATCGACGGGCTGGTGGATGCCGCGGTAGAACGGCTCGAAGACGCGGTCGCGGTCGGCTTCGGCGATGCCGGGGCCCTGGTCGCGGATGTCGATGCGCACCACGCCGTCGCCGCGCGTGAGCGACAGGGCCAGCCGAGCGCCGTGCGGCGAAAAGCGGATCGCGTTGGACAGCAGGTTGGCCACCGCGGTGGCGATCTTGCCGGCGTCCACTTCCAGCGTGAGCGGCCGGCCCTCGACCTGCACGTCGAGCGCGCGGGCCTGCCACTGCAGGCGCTGGGCGTCGACCTGCTCCTCCAGCAGCGCCAGCAGCTCGGTCTTTTCGCGCTTCAACTGCCGGGCCTCGAACGCGGCCGCGTTGAAGCGCAGCAGCGCCTCGATCTGGCCCTGGAGCACGACGGTGTTCTGGTGCAGGATGCCGGCGACCTCGCGCTGGGCGGTGGTCAGCTCGCCGGTCACGCCGTCCTCCAGCAGGGCCACGCCCTCGCGCAGCGCGGCCAGCGGCGTTTTCAGCTCGTGCGAGATGTGGCGCAGGAAGCGGGCCTTGTCGGCGTCCAGCTCGGTCAGCCGCAGGCGCAGCCATTCGAGCTGCTGGCCCACGCGCTGCACGTCGGCCGGGCCGTGGATGTCGATGACCTCGTCGAGCCGGTTCTCGCCCAGGCCGACGATCGCATGCTCCAGCCGCTTGAACGGCCGGCCCAGCCAGACGCCGAAGGCTACGGCCAGCGCCAGCGCGATCACGATGGAGCCGACCACCAGGCGCATCAGCCGCAGCCGGCTGCTCTCCAGCTCGGCCAGCAGGGCCTTGTTGCGCTCCTCGATGGTGTGCTGCACCGCCAGGCCGATGGCGGTATTGAGGCTGTCGAGCTCGCGGAATTCGCCGGCCACGGCGCGGTCGCGGTCCAGCGCGGTGGCCAGCGGGCCGTCGAGCAGGGCTGCGATGCGGTCGAGCTGGGTGCGCCACTGCGCCGCCAGCTCCTCCGGGATGTCGCCGGGCGCCAGCCGTTCGGCCAGCGCGTGGCGGGCGTCGCGCGCGGCTTCCTCGAAGCGGCGGCGCAGCATGGCATCGCCCAGCACCAGCGACTGGCGCGCCGCACGCTCCATGGTGGCGCTGCGCTCGGCCAGCGACTGGGCCGCGGCCGACAGCTCCAGCGCGCGGGCGGCGCTGCCGTTGCTCTGCGCCATCAGCTTGTCGAGCGTGAACACCGCGCGCAGCGAGATGCCGCCGAGCAGCGCGGCGATCAGCAGAAAGGCGATCAGCAGCAGCTGCTGGAACGAGGCGCGGCGCGGGCGGCTTTTCTTCATGCGGCGGCCAGCGTGTCCTCGGCGGTCCGCACCACCTCGCCGCGCAGCGTGTAGCCGGGCGCGGCGACGATGTGTACGTCGATCATGCGGCCGACCAGGCGGGCGGCCTGCGGGCCGCCGGGGAAGTTGACCACGCGGTTGCATTCGGTGCGGCCCATCAGCTCGACGCTGCCGTCGGCCGCGGCCTTCTTCGCCGTGCCCTCGACCAGCACGCGCTGCACCGTGCCCACACGGCGGCGGCTGATGGCGCGGGCGTTGGCCTCGATGGCGGCCTGCACTTCCTGTAGGCGCGCGAGCTTGACCTCGTGCGGCGTGTCGTCGCGCAGGTTGGCCGCGGGCGTGCCGGGGCGCGGGCTGAAGATGAAGGAAAACGAGGTGTCGTAGCCCACGTGCCCGATGAGATCCATCGTCCTGCGGTGGTCGTCGTCCGTCTCGCCGGGAAAGCCGACGATGAAGTCGCTGCTCATCGACATGTCGGGCCGGATGGCGCGCAGCTTGCGGATGGTGCTCTTGTATTCCATGGCGGTGTAGCCGCGCTTCATCGCCATGAGGATGCGGTCGGAGCCGTGCTGCACCGGCAGGTGCAGGTGGCTGACGAGCTTCGGGCAGCGGGCGTAGGCCTCGATGAGGCGCGGCGTGAACTCGTTGGGGTGGCTCGTCGTGTAGCGGATGCGCTCGATGCCGGGGATCTCGGCGATCACCTCGATGAGCAGCGCGAAGTCGGCGATCTCGGCCGTGTCGCCCATGCGGCCGCGGTAGGCGTTCACGTTCTGGCCCAGCAGCGTGACTTCCTTCACGCCCTGCCCGGCCAGGTGCGCGACCTCGACCAGCACGTCGCCGAACGGGCGGCTCACCTCCTCGCCGCGGGTGTAGGGCACCACGCAGTAGCTGCAGTACTTGGAGCAGCCTTCCATGATCGAGACGAACGCGGCCGCGCCCTCGACGCGTGCGGGCGGCAGGTGGTCGAACTTCTCGATCTCGGGGAAGCTGATGTCCACCTGCGGCCGGTTCCTGCGCGCGCGCTCTGCCAGCAGCTCGGGCAGGCGGTGCAGGGTCTGCGGGCCGAACACCACGTCCACGTACGGCGCGCGGGCGACGATGGCCTCGCCCTCCTGGCTGGCTACGCAGCCGCCCACGCCGATCAGCACGCCCTTGTCCTTGAGGTGCTTGACGCGGCCGAGGTCGGAAAACACCTTCTCCTGCGCCTTCTCGCGCACCGAACAGGTGTTGAACAGGATCAGGTCGGCTTCCTCCACGTCCTGCGTGGGCTCGTAGCCCTGGGCGGCGGCGAGTACGTCGGCCATCTTGTCCGAGTCGTACTCGTTCATCTGGCAGCCGAAGGTCTTGATAAATACTTTCTTGACCATGGGGTTGGTTTCTTTCAGGGAGTATGCCTTGATCGCAGGCACTATCTACCCGCTACAAATGGATACCCCCTTGGGGGATTATTGCGAGCCGAAGAGGAGGCCGCGCAGGCTGAAGCTGCTGCCGGCGCCGGCGCGGCGCACCGCGGCCTCCTCGGCGGTAAGGATCCAGACTTCCTGCAGGTCGCCCGACGCGGCATCGCGCAGGTAGTTGACCGCCAGGGTCTGGCCGGCCAGCGAGGCCGGCACGACGAACAGGTTGCCCGTGCTGCGGATGCGCGCGCCCGGCGCCAGGCGCGCAGCCTGGCCGTCGAGCAGCACGGCGGGCGGCGTGGTCACTTCGAGCGTGCCGCGCAGGGCCGCGTCGGGAAAGCTGCGCACGATCGCCTGGGCCGCCGCCGGCGCGGACGCCAGGGCCAGGAAAGAAAAAGCCAGCAGGGCTGGCAGCGTGCAGCGGGTCATGGTGTTCATCCAGGGGCTGGGCCGGCGATTTTACCGGCGGCCGGCGCAGCACCCGGCTGCACCGCGCGTTCACTGCGCGGCGATGCCCAGGCCCCGGTAGACCGCGCCGAGCTGGCGCGCCAGCCGCTTCGACTGCGGCTGCGCGTTGGCCTGCGGCTGCAGCAGGTTCTGCGCGGCGGCGAGCCGGCCGCCGCGCACCAGCGCGTCGATCCAGAGCTGGCTGAACAGGTCGCGCTGGGCGTGGCTGCCGCCGATCTCGACCAACTGCGGGATCGCCGCGCCCAGGCCGCGCGCGGCTTCGCTCCAGTCGCCGCGCGCATGGGCGACCAGCCCGCGGGCGGCGGGCACCGCCACCTGCTGCCATGCGGCGCGCGTAGCGGGCGCGGTCTGCCGCGCCGCATGGGCCTCCACGTTGGCCAGCAGCGCATCCGCTTCGGGCCGGCCGGCGCGGGCCAGGCCGTAGAGGTACTGCAGGTCGAGAAAGGGCAGCACGTGGTCGGCCGTGCGCGTGCCGAGCCAGCCGGCCAGCTCCTGCCAGCGCTGCGCGCCCACGTCGGCGCCGGCCAGCTCCAGCCGCGCGAGCAGCGAGACGGCGCCGATCTGGTCCTGGCTGTAGTCCTTGACCACGCCCCAGACCCGGGTGTCGTAGAGCGCCAGCGCCTCGTCCTGCCGGTCCTGCTCGATCAGGAACAGGGCGAGGTGCCACCAGTTGTGGGTGACCATGAACGAGTTGAGCCCGACCCAGGTGTCGGCCACCGAGCGCAGGAACTCCTCGCCCTCGGCGATGCGGCCTTCGGTCAGCATCACGTGGGCCAGCGCATGGTGGGCCCAGGGTTCCCTGCGCTGCAGTGCGATGGCGCGGCGGGCGCTGGCCTCGGCGCCGCGCAGCAGGTGGCACTGCTCCTGCGCGAAGGCGGCCATGCCGTGCAATGCGGCCACCCCGGATGCGGCCGCGAGCGCCGGCTGCACGATGCGCAGCATGCCGGGCGAGTCGCCCTGGTTGAACAGGTGGTAGTGGCCGAGCTTGAGCGAGGCCAGGTCGCGCGGGAACAGCCGCGCCTGTTCCTCGTGCAGCGCGATGGCGCGCGGCAGGTCGCCGCCGACCCAGGCGGCCACGGCGGCGACGAAGCGCTGCTCGCGCTCGGTGGCGCGGGGCGCGGCGGCCAGGGCGCGGTCGATGAAGGGGTGGGCGTTGACCGGCGCGCCGGCCGATTCGGCGAACATGTGCAGCGCGGCGCAGGCGGCCTGGATGTAGGCGCTGCCGGTGTCGCCGGCCGCGTCGAGCACGCGGGCCACGCGGGCCTCGCAGGCCAGGAAGCCGTCGACGAAGTCGTGGGCCGCCGCCAGGCTGGCGGCGTCGGCCAGGGTCAGCGGGTTGCCGAGGCTGTCGGTATGGGGCATCGAAGCATTGTGCCGCCGATGGCCGGCCGCCGCCGGCCGCCGCCGGCCGCGCGGGCCCGCCTGCCTAGAATGCGGCGTTCGGCGCGGCCCCGGGGCCGGGGATGGAGACGATGGAAGCAGCGGAGACAGGCAGCGGTGCCTACGCGCAATACGAGGCGCTGCGGGCGCGCGGCCCGGTCGTGTGGGCCGATGGCTGGTTCGGCGGCGCCTGGCTGGTGACGGGCTTCGACGGCGTGGAGGCCGCACTCAAGGATGGCCGCCTGTCCGCCCAGCGCACCGGCGGCTGGGTCATGCGCAACGCGCTGCGCGGCAGCGCCGAGCGCCGCAGCCTGGTGCGCATGCAGCGCCTGCTCGCGCGGGCGCTGCTGTTCGTCGACAGACCCGCGCATCCGCGGCTGCGGCAGGCGATGCTGGCGGGGTTCCGGCCCGCCGTGGTGCAGGGCCTGCGGCCGTTCGTGCAGGCGCGCGTGGACGAACTGCTGGCCGCGGCCGACCGCGCGCTGGCGGCCGGCCGGCCGTTCGACGCCATCGAATCGTTCGCCAAGCCGCTGCCGGCGCTGGTGGTGTCGCAGCTGCTCGGCCTGCGCGACGTGGAGCCGTCGGAGTTCCTGGAATGGTCCACGCGCATCGCGGCCTTCCTCGGCGCGGTGCAGCCCGCGCCCGCGCAGGTCGCGGCCGCCTGCGAGGCCGTGGTGGCCATGGCGCGGTACCTCGACGGGCAGATCGCCTCGGGCCGCTGCGGCGACGGCCTGATCGCGAACTTGGTCGAGGCCCAGCGGCGCGGCGTCCTCCACGACGGCACCGAGATGCTGGCGCAGTGCGTGATGCTGCTGTTCGCCGGGCACGAGACCACGCGCCACTTCCTCGCCACCGCCCTCTACTGGGCGGTGCGGCGCGGGGATGTGTGGGATGCCCTGGCCGACCCCGCCCGCGCGCCCGCGGCCCTGCGCGAGCTGATGCGCTGGGACAGCCCGGTGCAGTACACCGGCCGGCGGGCCAACACCGCGTTCGACCTGCTGGGCCAGCCGGTGCGGCGCGGCGACCTCGTCATCCCGCTGATCGGCTCGGCCAACCGCGATCCGCGGCAGTACGCGGCGCCGGACGCCATCGACGTCGGCCGCCAGGCCGGTCTGCCGCTGTCCTTCGGCGCGGGCCTGCATTTCTGCCTGGGCGCGGGCCTCACGCTGATGGAGGCCGAATGCGCGCTGGGCGCCGTCGTGCGTCACTGGCCGCGCGGCGCGCTGGCCGTCGCCGAGGCGGCATGGATGGAGGGCGTGCCGCTGTACCGCGGGCTGCGCAGCCTGAAGCTGCGGCGGTTGGAACAATAGAGGGAGTATGAACCTATAGTGCCTGTCGACTGTGCGCTGTGGGCCTATACTCCCGGAGTTACCTCGCGCGCCGGGGCAGCCTCGGGCACCGGGACCAGCGGCTTTCGCCAGATCAGCTGCACCTCGTCCGGCAGGTCTGGATAGGCGCCGGGCACGGCCTGCGCGAGCGTGCAGCCCAGCCGCTGGTAGAACGCGCAGGCGCCCGGGTTGACGTTCTGCGTCTCCACCTTGAGCTCGGTGCAGCCGTGGCGGCGGCCCCAGTCTTCGGCCGCGCGGAACAGGGCCGCGCCCACGCCTTCGCGGCGGGAGGCCGGGTCCACGCGCAGATCCCACACCACGAGCAGGTCCGCGCCGGGCGTGTCGCGCGCGGCCACCAGCCCGCCCACGCGCTGCGCGCCCTGCCAGGCCGACAGCAGCGCCCAGTGCGCGGTGTCGAACTGCCGGGGCCAGCGCTGCGGGCGCTCATGCGCGTCGTAGTCCTTGTGGAACAGCGCCGGCAGCTGCCGCCGCGCGAGCGCGAAGCGCGCCCCGTCGGCCTGCACGTCGAGCACCGTATCGGTGGAGAAGCGGCTCGGCACCGTGGCGTGGCCGTCCAGGTCGTCCACCCGGTCGATGCGCACCGTGAGCACCGGGCGCTGCGGCTGCGGCACCGGCGCGAGCTTCTCGCGCAGCACGGCGTTGACCTCGGCCCCGTAGATCAGCGTGGTCGCGCTGACGTAGAGGAAGACCAGCGTGGCCACCACGCCGGCGAAGCTGCCGTAGACCAGCGCGAGCTTGCCGGCGCTGCGCAGCGTATATGACAGCGTGGCCGCGGCGCCCACCCACAGCGCCGCGCCGGCGAGGGCGCCCGGCAGCACGGTGTAGAGCCGCTGGCGGATGTCGGGCAGCCAGCCGTAGAGCAGCGCATACAGCACCGACAGCGCGACGAAGGCCGCGCCGTAGCGCACGCCGTCGTGCAGCCAGGCGATGCCCTGGGCGGCGCCCACGTTGTCCTCCAGCATCCGCCAGACGTAGGGCATGACGACCACGGAGCCGAAGGTGGCCACCACGCCGACGCCCACGACCAGCGTGAACAACGTCACCTTGATGCGCGCCCGCCAGAAGGGCAGGCCGCGGCCGATGCCATAGGCGCGGTTGAGCGCCGTGCGCACCGCCTGCATGCCCGAGGACGCCGTCCACAGCGTGACCACCACGCCCAGCGCCAGCAGCGCCTGGTTGCGCTGGGCCAGCACCTGGGCGACGACCGGCTGCATGGCCTGGCGCACGACGGGCGGCGCGTACTCGAGCACCCGGCCGGCCAGGTCGGCCGCATCGCCGGGCTGGCCGATGTAGCCGGCGGCCGACGACAGCAGGATCAGCAGCGGGAACATGGCCAGCACCGACGAGAAGGCCAGGCTGCCGGCCTGGTTGGCGCTCTGGTGCAGCACATAGTTGCGGATGGCCAGCAGCAGGACCCCGAGGCCCGGGGTCGCGAGTGCGGCTGTGCTGAAGCGGCTCCATGCCGCGCCGGGTCGGATCATGGGGCGATTCTGATGCCGGATGCAACGCCTGCGGGCGTCTCTGACTTTTTGCAACGCTCCGGCGGCGTCGCGCGGCCCATGGCCTCCCAGGGCGGCAAAAAGAAAAGCCCCTTAGGGAAGGTCTGCACGAATCGAGTTGACGTGTGCTTGCATAGCACCGGCATCGCAATGTGATCTCGGAAAGCGATGAGCGCGTATTTGCGCGACCCAAAAGGCTCCCAACGACCTCACACGAAGTCATCGGGCGTACCGCAGACGCACCTATGCCCCAGCGGCCAGCCGGTGGCGCACCATCCACAGGTTGCTCAGCGCAAACAGCGTCTTGGGCTGCTCCGTGTTCTTCCTCAGTCCCCGGTAGCGCACCTTGGTGTGCCCGAACTGGCGCTTGATCACCCGAAACGGGTGTTCCACCTTGGCCCGGATGGCGGCCTTGAGCTTCTCCAGCTGGTGCAGCAACCCCTGCACTGGGTGCTCCTTGTCCAGGGTCCGCCGCTTTCCCGGCTTCATGGCCACATGCCATTCGACACTGTCCTTTGCATCGGCCCGCTTGTGCACTCCCTGGTAGCCCGCATCACCAAAGGCGTCTGTCTCCTGACCGTGCAGCAGGCTGTTGGCCTCCACCACGTCGGCGATGTTGCCGGCCGTGCCCCGCACCGTGTGCACCAGGCCTGAGTCGGCATCCACGCCAATGTGGGCCTTCATGCCAAAGTAATACTGCTGGCCCTTCTTGCTCTGGTGCATCTCGGGGTCGCGCTCACCGTCTTTGTTCTTCGTCGAACTCGGCGCGGCAATGAGCGTGGCGTCCACCACCGTGCCGGCCTTCAACAACAACCCCTTGGCCGTGAGCAGGTCGTTGACCACGGCCAGGATCTGGCCTGCGAGCTTGTGCTGCTCCAGCCGGTGGCGAAAGCGCAGGATGCTCGTCTCGCTGGGCACCGCTTCGTCCCAACTGCTCAAACCCGCGAAATCGCGAAACAGCGGCACGTCGTGCAAGGCCTCTTCCATTGCCGGGTCCGACAGGTTGAACCATTGCTGAAGAAAGTGGATGCGCAGCATGGTCTCTGCTGCAAAGGGTTGCTGGCCGCGCCGGCCGCCCTCGGGCTGGTAGGGCTCCACCAGTGCGACCAAGTCAGACCACGGCACCACTCGGTCCATCGAGTCCAGGAACTCCCGCTTGCGCGTGCGCTTGCTCGATTGGGGCTGCATCAGGCTGGCTTGCTTCATGGGATGCAATCGTCTCGCCGGCCGCCGCTCATGGCAAGCACATCTCGACAGGATTCGTGCAGACTATCCTGAGCGGAAACGCGGCTGCGGCACGGTTTTCAGATCGCCGTCGAGCGAACCGATGTAATCGGCCAGCACCTTCAGCTCGGCATTCGAGAACTGCTTGGCCACGCCCGCCATCACGCCGTTAGAGCGCCCCACCCGCGGCGCCGTGCCCGCCTTGTACGACCGCAGCGCGGCGTAGAGGTAATCGGGATACTGGCCGGCCACCTTGGGATACGACGGGTCGATCGGCTTGGCGAAGCCTTGGCCGTGGCAGGACACACAGGCGCCGCGCTTGATCAGGTCGGCCACCTGGCCGGCGGCCTCGTGCCCGGCCTTGGGCGCCGCCGATGCGTCGTGCCCGCTGGCTTCGTAGTAGGCGGCGACATCGGCGATGTCCTGGTCGGTCAGCGATTCGGCGATGCCGCGCATGGTGGGATGCTGGCGGTCGCCCTTGCGGTAGGCGTCGAGCGCCGAGGCAATGTACTTGCCGCCCTGCCCCGAGATCTTCGGCACCTTGTAGACCGAGGGAAAGCTCGCCTGGTATCCCGGGATGCCGTGGCATCCGATGCACATGGCGATCTTCCTGCCGCCTGCCTGGGGGTCTCCTTTGACTTCCTGTCCATGGGACGCAGCGGTCACGGAAGCGACAGCCACAGCGAATATCGTGGTCAACGTCTTGTTCATTTTGCGCGCACAATCAAACGAAAGGCGGGTGCCGGGACGGGTAGCTATCCGGACAAATTATATCGACCGCCCCTTTGAAACCACCCTTGCCGAGCGCGCGTTTTCTCCATGATTTCCCCCATGAAATTTCAAGGCTCAGAGCAGTACGTCGCCACCCGGGATCTCACGCTCGCCGTCAATGCGGCCATCGCCCTGCAGCGCCCGCTGCTGGTCAAGGGCGAGCCCGGCACCGGCAAGACCATGCTGGCCGAGCAGGTCGCAGCCTCGCTCGGGCTGCCGCTGCTGCAATGGCACATCAAGTCCACCACCAAGGCGCAGCAGGGCCTCTACGAATACGACGCGGTGAGCCGGCTGCGCGACAGCCAGCTTGCCAGCATCGACGGCGGCGAGCGGGTGCGCGACATCCGCAACTACATCGTCCAGGGCGTGCTGTGGCAGGCCTTCACCGCCGAGCAGCCGGTGGCGCTGCTGATCGACGAGATCGACAAGGCCGACATCGAATTCCCGAACGACCTGCTGCGCGAACTCGACCGCATGGAGTTCTACTGCTACGAGACGCGCGAGCTGATCCGCGCCAGGCACCGGCCGGTCGTCTTCATCACCTCGAACAACGAGAAGGAGCTGCCCGACGCCTTCCTGCGCCGCTGCTTCTTCCACTACATCCGCTTCCCCGAGGCCGACACGCTGCGCCAGATCGTCGCGGTGCACTTCCCCACGCTGCGGCAGGAACTGCTGGCCGCGGCCCTCAAGACCTTCTACCAGATCCGCGACCTGCCGGGCCTCAAGAAGAAGCCTTCGACCAGCGAGCTGCTGGACTGGCTCAGGCTGCTCGTGGCCGAGGACATCCCGCCCGAGGCGCTGCTGGCCGCCGACGACAAGGTCGCCGTGCCGCCGCTGGCGGGCGCGCTGCTGAAGAACGAGCAGGACGTGTCGCTTTTCGAGAAGCTGGTCTACCTGAACCAGAGGAACCGGTGACGCGGATGGCCTTCGTCGAACCCGTCGTCCTCTCCGACCGCGGCATCCGCCTGGAGCCGCTGGCGCTCTCGCACGAGGCCGGGCTGGCCGCCGCCGCGGCCGACGGCGAACTCTGGAACCTGCGCATCACCTCGGTGCCCGAGCCCGGCGCCACGCAGGCCTACATCGAGGCCGCGCTGCAGGGCCGCGCCGACGGCCGCCGCTTCGCCTTCGCCGTGATCGAGGAAGCCACCGGCACCGTGCTCGGCACCAGCAGCTACCACGACATCGTGCCGGCCATCCGGCGCGTGGAGATCGGCTACACCTGGTATGCCCGGCGCGTGCAGCGCACCCACGTCAACACCACCGCCAAGCTGCTGCTGCTGGGCCATGCGTTCGACACGCTGGGCGCGCACGTGGTCGGCTGGCGCACCGACAACTTCAACTTCGCCTCGCAGCGCGCCATCGAGCGCCTGGGCGCGAAGAAGGACGGCGTGCTGCGCGGCCACGCCCTGCGGCGCGACGGCACCATCCGCGACACGGTGATGTACAGCATGCGTTCCGGCGAATGGCCGGAGGCGCGGGCGCAGCTGCTGTACCTGCGGGACCGCCCGCGCCCCGAGGCCGGCTGAGCCATGCTGATCGACTTCTTCTACACCCTGCGCGCCGCGACGCTGCCGGTGTCGGTCAAGGAGTACCTCGTGCTGCTCGAAGCGTTGCAGGCCGGCGTGGCCGGCCCCGCGTCGGACGCCGCCTGGAGCATCGACGACTTCTACCACCTCTCGCGCACCGTGCTGGTCAAGGACGAGAAGCACTTCGACCGGTTCGACCGGGCCTTCGGCGCTTACTTCCACGGCGTGGAGCTGCTGGCCGACTTCACGAAGGAGATTCCGGCCGACTGGCTGCGCAGGCTCGTCGAGCGCGAGTTCACGCCCGAGCAGAAGGCCGCCATCGAGAAGATGGGCTGGGACGAGCTCATGGAGACGCTGAAGAAGCGGCTCGAAGAGCAGAAGGAGCGCCACGAAGGCGGCAGCAAGTGGATCGGCACCAACGGCACCAGCCCGTTCGGCCACGGCGGCGCCAACCCGCAGGGCGTGCGCATCGGCGGCGCCGGCAGGACCCGCAGCGCGGTCAAGGTCTGGGAGCAGCGCGCCTACCGCGACTACGACGACACGCAGGAACTCGGCACGCGCAACCTCAAGATGGCGCTGCGCCGGCTGCGCCGCTTCGCGCGCGGAGGACTGGCCGAGGAACTGGACTTGCCGGGCACCATCCGCGGCACGGCGGCAAACGCCGGCTGGCTCGACATCCGCATGGTGCCCGAGCGCCACAACAACGCGCGCGTGCTGCTGCTGATGGACGTGGGCGGTACGATGGATGAGCACATCCACCGCGTGGAGGAGCTGTTCTCGGCCGCGAAGAACGAGTTCAAGCACCTGGAGTTCTACTACTTCCACAACTGCGTCTACGACTTCCTCTGGAAGAACAACCGGCGCCGCTTCAGCGAGAAGTCCGCGACCTGGGACGTGCTGCACAGGTACAACCGCGACTACAAGCTGATCTTCGTGGGCGACGCGACCATGAGCCCCTACGAGATCGTGCAGCGCGGCGGCAGCGTCGAATACAACAACGACGAGCCGGGCGCCGCATGGCTGCAGCGTCTGACGCACGCCTTCCCGAAGCACGCCTGGATCAACCCCGAGCCGCAGGGCGTGTGGCCCTACCGCCAGAGCATCGGCCTGGTGCGCCAGCTGATGTCCGGGCGCATGTATCCGCTCACGCTCCAGGGCCTGGAGGACGCGATGCGGCTGCTGTCGAAGTAGCGCGTTGCAGGTTCACACACCGCCGGGCAGGGCTTGGGGCAGAATAGCCCGATGCCCTGGCCCTTCTCCGCGACCGAGCATCCATCCACTCGTTCCCCTTTCGCGCCGGCCCGTGTGCCGGCGTTGGCTTTTCTGGTGTGCACCGCTGCCCTCCTCGCCCTGCCCGGCTGCGGCCTGCTGCGGCCGGACAAGACAGCGGAAGGGGAGCCGGAGGACCACCAGCTGCTGACCAGCGAGCAGGCCGCCCAGCGCGCCGACAAGGAAAAGTCGGACGAGGCGAAGGACGGCGACGGCAGGACGAAAGCCCCGTCCAGACGCGACGCCTTCACCGTCGACGTCAAGGCGCCGCCCGACATCGCCGACTACCTGCGCCGCCACCTGGAGCTGCAGCGCTACCGCACGCTCGACGACCTGCAGTCCAGCGAACTCTCGCGCCTGCTCGGCGCGGCCGAAGGCAATGCCCGCGAGCTGTTGGGCACGCTCGGCTACTTCGCGCCGCGCATCAGCGTGCTGCTCAACGAAACGCCCACGTCCGAGAAGGCGCCGCGCGAGGTCGTCGTCGCGGTCGATCCAGGCACGCCGACCACCGTCTCGGGTGTGCAGATCGGTTTCTCGGGCGCCACCAACGACCTGCCGACCGATGCCAGCCGCCAGCGCGCGATCCGCGACGGCTGGTCGCTTGCGCCCGGCGCGCGCTTCACCCAGGACGCCTGGGACGGCGCCAAGACCCAGGGCCTGCGCGCCCTGACCGCGCGCCGCTATCCCACGGCCCGCATCGCCGACAGCCGGGCCGACGTCGACGCCGACGCGGCCCGCCCCAACCTGTCGGTGGACTACGACTCCGGCCCCGCCTACCGGTTCGGACCCATGCAGGTGCGTGGCGCCGAGCGCTATCCGCCCGAGGTCGCCGAGCGCCTGGCGCGCCTGCCGGTGGGCAGCGACTACGACCAGGCCCAACTGCTCGACGCGCAGCAGCGGCTGGCCTCCAGCGGCTACTACGACTCGGTCTTCCTCACGCTCGACACCGAGGCCGGAGTCGACCCGGCGGCCGCGCCGGTCATCGCCCAGGTGCGCGATGCCAAGCTGCAGAAGGTCGTGTTCGGCGTGGGCGTCAGCACCGACAGCGGCCCGCGCGTGTCGGTCGACCACACGCACAACCAGCTGCCGCTGATCGGCTGGCGCGCGCTCTCCAAACTGTCGATCGACCGCGAGACGCAGGTCATCGGCTCCGAGCAGAACTCGCTGCCCGACGAGGACCAGTGGCGCTGGGTGACCTCCGAGCAGCTCAAGCGCGAGAGCACCGGCAACTACGACGTGGACAGCGCCCGCCTGCGCGGCGGCCGCAGCAAGAACACCGACCACATCAGCCGCTCCTACTACCTGCAGTACGACCGGGCCACGAGCGAGGGCAGCGACGCCCCGCCCTCGGCCGCCGCGCTCAGCGTGAACTACGCCTGGACCGGCCGCTACTTCGACAACAACGCCGCGCCCACGCGCGGCTGGGGCTTGAGCGTGGAAGCCGGCCCCGGCTACACGCTGATGGGCGAACGCAAGCCCTTCGTGCGCGTCGACGCGCGCACGCTCGGCTACATCCCGTTCGGCACCGTCGTGCCCGAGACCGGCGCCCCGCGCCGGGCCCGGCTGCAGCTGCGCGGCGAGCTCGGCGCCGTCCTCGCGTCGCACAACGCGGGCATCCCGTCGCCGCTGATGTTCCTGACCGGCGGCGACACCACGGTGCGCGGCTACAGCTACCGCCAGATCGGCGCGCGCACGGTCAACAACCTGATCTACGCCGGCCGCTACATGGCCGTGGCCAGCGTCGAATGGCAGCGCCCCATCGTCTGGCACGGCGAGATGACGGATTTCGAAAGCGCCGTCTTCGTCGATGCCGGCGCCGTCTCGGACAAGGCCAGCGATCTGCAGATCAAGACCGGCGTCGGCGCCGGCGTGCGCTGGCGCAGCCCGGTCGGGCCGCTGCAGGCCGACCTGGCCTACGGGGTCGATCCGAAGAAGCTCCGGCTGCACCTGCGGCTCGGCTTCATCTTCTGATACCCCCACCATCGACACCCCCAGGCGCCCGTCATTCGCCCACCACAGCCATATACCCCCCGATGCACCTGCGATGGCAGACCAACCGCCCGCCCCCATGACCTCGCCTGCGGCGCCGCCCCGCAGCCGCCGGCCCCGCGTCCTGCGCTGGATCGCCGGCACGCTGGCCGTGCTGCTGCTGGCCGCAGTGGCCGTCCTGGCCGGGGCCTGGATCTGGGCCGGCTCGCAGCAGTCGCTGGGCGCAGCCCTGGCCCGGGCCGCGCGGTACCTGCCCGCGGGGCAGACGCTCGCATCGCGCGACGTCGCCGGCTCGCTGCGCGGCGGCGGCCGCATCGGCTGGCTGCGCTGGCAGAGCGAGGCGCTGGCCGTCGAGGTGCATGACGCGCACATCGGCTGGAGCCTGGCGCCGCTGCTGCGGCGGCAGGTCAGGCTCGGCGAAGTCCACGTGCGCGAGGTGGTCATCGAGAAACGCGGCCCGCAGAAGGAAAGCGAACCCGTCGAGCCGTTGCAGGGCCTGGTGCTGCCAATGGAGATCACGCTGCCCTTTCGCATCGACACCATCCGCTGGACGGGCCCGCCGGAAACCGTCGCCACCGGCCTGGCCGGCAGCTACCGCTACCGCAACGGCCGGCACGAGGCCGAGATCACCGGCGTGGACGTGTACAGCGGCCACTATGCCGCCCGCGCCACCGTGCAGGGCGCCGCGCCCATGGCCGTCGATGCCGCGCTCCAGGCCCGCGTGCGCGCCCCGGCCCCCGGCGGTGCAGAGCCGCTGCCGGTGCGGGCTGATGCCCAGGTCACCGGTACGCTCGCGGGCGCCGGGGCGCGCCTGCAGGTGAAGGCCACGCTCGACGCCGAGGCTGCGCCGGCCGCCGTGCCCGCGCCTGCACCGGCACCGAAGAAAACCGCCCGCGGCAAGCCCGCCGCCAAGCCGCCCGCGCCGCCGCCGGCCCCTGCCCCGGTGCCGATGCATGTGAGCCTCGACGCCGAGGTCGCCCCCTGGAACACCGCCCAGCCCCTGGTGCGCGCGCTGGCCGACCTGAGCGGGTTCGACGCGGCCCGCCTCGCTCCCACCGCGCCCTCCACGCGGATCGACGGCCACGTCGAGGCCGGCCCCGACGGCGGCCGCTGGCTCGCCCGCGCCACACTGCACAACGCCCTGGCCGGCCCCTGGGACCAGCGCCGTGCGCCCATCGAATCGGCCGAAGCCCAAGCCGTGTTCGACCACGGCGTCTGGACCATTCCGCAGGCCACGGTCCACCCGGCCGGCGGCGGCACGCTGGCGCTCGAAGGCCGCTGGGGTCCGGCCCCGGCAGTTCCTGAAGAAGGCACTTCCGCCAAAGCCCAGCCCGCCGTCGCCCCGTGGCAGGCCCGGCTCGCCGTCGCGGACCTGCGCCCCGGAGCGCTGCACACCCGGCTCGACGGCCCGGCCATCACCGGCACTGCCCAGGCCACCGGCGACGCCGCCGGTACCATCGCCTTCGATACCGACCTGAAGGCCCGCGGCGCCGCGGCGCCGCCGCGCAAGCAGGCCGGCGTGCTCCAGGGCCTGGGCCTGCAAAGCGCCAGCGCCAAGGGCCGCTGGGTCGCGGCCGAACAGTTGCTCGACCTCGCCGCGCTGGCCGTCCAGACGCGTGACGCGAAGCTGCAAGGCAAGGTGCAGGCCCGCGTCGCCGCGCAGTCCGGCCAGGGCCAGTTCGCCTTCAGCGCCCCCGGCGCGCGCGCCGACCTCGACGGCCGCATCGCGCCGGCCGCCGGCAGCGGCACATTCGATCTGCGTGTGGACGATGCCGCCGCGCTGCAGCGCTGGGCCGCATCGCTGCCGGGCCTGGGCGGCCTGCTGGCCGGCGCGCAGGCCAGCGGCACCGCGCGGCTCGACGCGCGCTGGCAGGGCGGCTGGCAGGCGGCGCAGCAACGCCTGGCCACCGGCCGCGCGCCGGCCAACGCGCGCGACGAGCTGTCGCTCACGGCCACGCTCGACACGCCGCGGCTGGACCTGCGCATTCCGAGCAATACTGGGGGTATATCCCTAGAGCCGGCGGATTCCAGCCGCTCGACGCCCCCTTCCCCCCCCAGTACATCCATCGCACTGCAAAGCGTGAAGGCCGAGCTGGCCGGCACGCTGGCCCGCGCCACGCTGGCCGTGCGCGGCAGCGCGGCCATGGACACGCGCCGCGCCACGCTGGACCTGTCCGCCAGCGGCGGCCTGGCCGGTGACGGCCTCTGGCAGGCCACGCTGGCCGCGCTGAAGTTGGACGCGCAGGACGAGGGCCTGCCGGGGCCATGGCGCCTGGCGCTGTCGCGCCCGTTCGACGCCCGCGTGCGCACTGGCGGCGGCGCACTGCTGGTCGAGGCCACGGCCGGCAGCGCCACGCTGTCCGGCCCGGCGCCCGGCGCGGTGCAGATCGCCTGGGAGCCGCTGCGGCTCGAACGCACCGCGGCCGGGGCGCTGCGCCTGCGCAGCCAGGGTCGCATCGACGGCCTGCCCATGGCCTGGGCGCAGGCCGTTGCGGCCGAAGGCCGCGACGCGCTGGCCGACCTGGGCCTGGCCGGCGATCTGGTGTTCGACGGCACCTGGGACATCGACGCCGGCGACACGCTGCGCGCCCGCGCCTCCCTGGTGCGCCGCAGCGGCGACATCCGCGTGCTGGCCGGCGACGCGCCGGCCGCGCCCACGCAGCTCACCAGCAGCGGCCCGGCCGAATCCAAGGCGGCCACGGCCCGCACCGCGCTGGCCGGGCAGACCGTGGCCGCCGGCGTGCGCGAGGCCCGCGCCACCCTCACCGCCGAGGGCGACGCGGTGCGCGCCGAGCTGGCCTGGGACAGCGAGCGCGCCGGCAGCCTGCAGGCCCAGGGCAGCACCCGGGTGCGGCAGGCCGACGGTGGCTGGCAGTGGCCGGCCGACGCGCCGCTCGCGGCCCGCGTCCGCGCGCGGCTGCCGAACGTGGGGCTGTGGTCGGTGCTCGCGCCGCCGGGCTGGCGCATCGAGGGCTCGCTCGACGCCGACGCCACCCTGTCCGGCAGCCGCGCCGCGCCGCGCTGGAGCGGCACGCTGGCCGGCGACCGGCTTGCGGTGCGCTCGGTGGTCGACGGCATCGAACTGCGCGACGGCCGGCTGCGCGCGGCGCTGGCCGGCGACCGGCTCGACATCACCGAATTCACGCTGCACGGCGGCACCGGCCCGGCCACGCGCATCCCCGGCATCGCCGGCACCCGGGCCACGGCCTCGCAGCTCGGCGCAGCCGGCGGCGGCACGCTCGCCGCGCGCGGCAGCGTCGCCTGGAACCAGCCGGCGACCGACGGCGGCTCCGGCCTGCGCATGGACATCGCGGCCACGCTCGACGCGCTGCGCGTGTCGGTGCGCACCGACCGGCAGCTCACGCTGTCGGGCCGGCTCGACAGCACGCTCGAGGCCAGCGGCCGCCTGAAGCTGCGCGGCGACCTCAAGGCCGACCGCGCCGCTATCATCCTGCCCGACGACACTGCGCCCACGCTCGGCAAGGACGTGGTCGTGCATTCGGCCGCGCTCGACCGCGAAGCCGCCCGCAAAGCGCGCAAGGCCGAGGCGGCCGCGGCCAGGCCGGGCACGCGCAAGCCGCCGGACATCGTCGTCGGCTTCGACCTCGGCGACGACTTCGCGGTGCAGGGCCGCGGCATCACCACGCGGCTGGCCGGCAAAGTCGAAGTGCGCAGCACCGCGGGCCTGGACCAGCCGCCGCGCCTGACCGGCGAGATCCGCACCGTGGCCGGCCGCTACCGCGCCTACAGCCAGCAGCTCGACGTCGAAAGCGGCCTGATCCGCTTCAACGGCCCGCTGGACAACCCGAGCCTCGACATCCTGGCGCTGCGGCCCAACATCTCGGTGCGCGCCGGCGTGCGCGTGACCGGCACGGCGCAGTCGCCGTCGGTCAAGCTCTATTCCGAATCGTCGCTGACCGACGCCGAAATCCTCTCGTGGGTCGTGCTCGGCCGCAGCACGGCCAACGGCGGCGCCGAGGCCGCGCTGCTGCAGCAGGCGGCGCTGGCCTTCCTGAGCGGCGGCAAGGGCCCGGGCGGCGCGGGCATTGCCAACCGTCTGGGCCTCGACGAAATCGGCTTCAAGGGACCGACCAGCGCCACCGGCACCACAGCGGCCGAAGCGGCAGCGCTCACCTTCGGCAAGCGGCTGTCGCAGAACCTCTACGTCACCTACGAGCGCAGCCTGAGCGGCACGCTGGGCGCGCTCTACATCTTCTACGACCTCTCGCGCCGCCTCACGCTGCGCGGCCAGACCGGCGTGAAGAGCGCGGTGGACCTGATCTACACGCTGGCCTACGATTGATCCTGGCGAGGCCCCTGCCACCCTTACAATGGCGGGCTTTGCCGCACCGCTTGCCTTCCCGTAGTTCAATGGATAGAACGGGCGCCTCCTAAGCGCCAGATACAGGTTCGATTCCTGTCGGGAGGACCACACCCGAGCCCGCACGCTTCCGCCAGCGTCCGGGCTTTTTTGTAACGCCGGGCCTCCCCACGGCAAAAGCGTCTCATCGGCGACCAGCCGCCGGTGCTGTGCGGCACAGCGCTGGGCTGGATGGGCGCGATAGGCCGCGCAGCGGGCGACTGGCTGGAAACGCCAGCACCACCGGAAAAATACCCCCGGACCACAAGCCCGCCAGCACTTGGGATTCGGGCATTAGCGGCCTATACCCCTCGATACCATCCTCGCCGTTCAGCGTGGATCCGGGTCCAGCCGGCGTCGAGCCGGCCGTTCCAGATCTCGCAGGCCGCTGCGCGGACGTCAGTGCCGCCGCGGTAGCTCGTATTCGGGATATGCAGCGTGAAGCTCAACACGCGGCCCTCCTTGACCGGCGCGCTGTAGTACACGCCGCGCGGGTCGCGCATCAGCGGGAGGTACCACGCGAGGCAGAGATCCGCCTCGCCCGCCAGTTGCGGGTCTGCCGGCGGCCCCTCCCCAAGCGGCTGCTGGCGCAGCCGCTCGGCCTCGTCGGCAGAGCGGTACGCAGGCCCGTCATCCAGCGGCGGCGCCGCAGGGCGGCCGTCAGGATACGCAGGATACGCAGGATACGCAGGATACGCAGGATACGCAGGATAGGGATACGCAGAGGGCTGCGGATAGCGCGGCGGACGCGGCGGCGGTGGCGGCGGCGGCGGCCGCTGGCCCGGCGCACCGTCCACCCGCGAACCCCGGACGCCCGGCGGGCACGGCAGCTGCTGCAAGGCGAACCCACCGCCCAGTTGCAGGCACCGGTGGACCTGGGCTTCGGCCGATACCCCCGCGCCCATCCACAGCGCCGCGGCCGCCAGGGCGACGAACAAGGGGTGCCGCCGGCGCATGGCCTTGCACTCAGCCCAGGCTGCGCACCTTGGCTGTGAGCCGCTCCTGCACCGGCAGCGAGACGAACTTGCCAACTTCGCCGCCCAGCGCCGCGATCTCGCGCACGAAGGTGCTGGAGATGAATTGGTACTTGTCGCTCGGTGTGAGAAAGACCGTCTCCACGTCGGGCATCAGGCTGCGGTTCATGCCGGCGAGCTGGAACTCGTAATCGAAGTCGGTCACCGCGCGCAGGCCGCGCACCATGGCCTTGCCGCCGCGCTCGACGACGAAGTCGCGCAGCAGGCCCGAGAAGCTCTCGACCTCGACCTGCGGATAGCGGGCTACGGCCTCGCGGACCATCTCGATGCGCTCGGCGAGCGAGAACAGCGTCTTCTTGTGGTGGCCCGCCGCCACGGCGACCACCACGCGCGGGAACAGCGCCACCGCGCGCCGCACCACGTCCTCATGGCCCAGGGTCATCGGGTCGAAGGTGCCGGGATAGACGGCGATCACGGGTTGTGACATGGGTGGGGTCTCCTGCGAATGAAACAATCCCCGTCCCGCGGCTCGCCGGCAGAGGTCGGCGCATTATGCAGTGCGGTGCAGCATGGATCCGGCCATTCCCGCATGCCCTGGTCGCCGGATTGGCGGCTATGGACGACCTTCGCCCGCACCGGCCCGCCGCAGCAGGTGCGCATGCACTGCGCCAGCCCGCAGGTGGCGGTGCACGGCCAGGCCGAAGGGCGCCAGCGCCTCGTCGCTCCAGGCCGCAGGCGCTTCCAGGTAGGCGAAGCCGCCGGCGGACAGCGCGGGCGCCGCGGCCGCCAGCGCCGGCTCGAACAATGCGGCATCGAACGGCGGATCGATCAAAACCAAGTCCAGGCTGCCGGCGGCGGCCTGCCGCAGCGCGGCCACGCCGTCGCCGCGGCGCACCTGCAGGATGTCCGCAGCACCGTCGAGCCTGCCGCGCAGCGCCTGCAGTCCGGCGACCAGGGCCGCGTCCTGCTCCACCAGCGTCACCTGGGCCGCGCCGCGCGAGGCGGCCTCAATGCCGAGCGCGCCGGTGCCGGCGAAGGCGTCGAGCACGCGCCAGCCGGCCAGGTCCTGGCCGAGCCAGTTGAACAGCGTCTCGCGCACCCGGTCGGGCGTGGGCCGCAGGCCGGGGCGGTCGGGCACCGGCAGGCGCGTGCGCTTCCAGATGCCGCCGACGATGCGGACCTCGCCGGCGCCGCGGTGCGGGGGCGGCCTGCCCGGCCGGCCCGTGGGCCGGCTCACGGCCTGCCTCCGACCACCACGGTCACCATGCGCTGCGGCTGCAGCACGCGCGAGAACGCGGCGCGCACGTCGGCCGCGGTCACTTTCTCGACCTGCTGCGTCCAGGTGTCCAGATAGTCCAGCGGCAGGTCGTACCAGGCAATGTTGGCCACGTTGGCGATCAGCTTGGCATTGCTGTCGATGCGCAGCGCGAAGCCGCCGACCAGGTTGGCCTTGGCCGCGCGCAGCTCCTTCTCGGTCGGGCCATCGGCCACGAAGCGGGCGATCACGCCGCGCGCCACCTCGACCGCCTGCGCGGCCTGGTCGGGCCGGGTCTGCAGGCTGGCGGTGAAGGCGCCGGCGTGCAGGCCCGGCGCGAAGGCGCTGTAGACGCTGTAGCTCAGGCCGCGCTTCTCGCGCACCTCCTCGGTCAGGCGTGAGACGAAGCCCCCGCCGCCGAGTACATAGTTGCCCACGGTCAGCGCGAAATAGGCCGGGTCGCTGCGCGGCACGCCCGGCTGGCCGATGTGGACATGGGCCTGGGCGGCGTTGAACGGGATGCGGATGTCCTGCGGCGCGGCCAGGGCCGGCACGTCGGCCACCGGCGGCAGCGCGGAACAACCCGTGGATGCGGCGGGAAGGCGCGACAGCAGCGCGGCCGCGATGCCATCGGCCTGCGCGCGGGTGACGGCGCCGACGATGCTGACCTTGGCGCGGCAGGACTGGATGCGCGCGGCATAGGCGGCGCGCAGGTCATCCACACCGATGCGTCCCAGCGTGTCGGCGTCGGCCGTGAAGCCATAGGGATGGCCGCCGTAGACTGCGCGGCCATAGGCGCGGCCGGCGACGGCGCCGGGCCGCGTCTGCGCCTCTTTCAGCGCGGCGATGGCACGCGCGCGCTCGCGCTGCCAGACATCCTCGGCAAAGGCCGGCTCGCCGATCTGGCGGGCGGCCAGCGCGACGGCCCGGCCGAGCAGCGCAGGGTCACTCAGGCTGCGCAGCGAGAAGCCGAAGCGGTCGCTGCCGGCCGAGGCGTCGAACGAGGCGCCGAGGTCGGCCCAGGCCTCGCCGAGCGCGTTCTCGTCGAGCGCGGGATCGCTGCCGCGGGCTTCGACGCCGCGCGGCGCGACGGAGGCGATGGCATCGGCGAGGCCGGCCTGCTGCGCCGGGTCGCGGCGGCTGCCGCCGTCGAAGTCGACCTGCACGTCCACGATCGGAATCGATGGGCTGTCGACGTAGTAGACCTGCGCGCCGCTGGGCTGCGACCAGTGCTGGATCGGCAGCGCGGCCCGCGCCGGCAGCGCGCCGGCCAGCAGGGCCAGCGCGGCCGCGAAAGGAAGGGCCGCGCGCCGCGCAGCCAGGCGAATCGTCGTCATCGTCATCGTGCAACCTCCTCGTGGATCAGCGCAGGGAGGAAGGATCGCCGGCGGGTGCGCGCGGCCTGCGGTTCGGATCCACCGGCAGCGGCACCAGCGTGGCCACGGTGAGCTGGTCGTCGCCGAAGTAGCGCGCTGCCACCTGCTGCACCTGGGCGGCGGTGATGCCGCGCAGGCGCTCGATGATGCGGTCGCCGGTATCGAGGGGCAGGCCCTGCACCCAGTGGCTGCCGAGCTCGTTGGCCCGGTCGAAGACCGAGTCGCGCTCGTAGACGCGGCCGGCCACCCACTGCGTCTTCACCCGGGCCAGCTCGGCCTCGCTGATGCCTTCGCGCGCGACGCGGGCCACCTGCTCGCGCAGCGCGGCCTCGACCTGATCGGCCGTCTTGCCGGCCGCCGGCACGCCGGTCAGGTAAAACTGCGCCGGCCCGCGGCCCAGCAGGGCGTGGGAGGCACCGACGCTGTCGGCCACGCGGTCGGGGCCCTGGGTCAGCGCGCGGTCCAGCCGGGCGCCGCTGTAGCCGTCGAGCACCGCCGCGAGCACGGTGAGCGCGAGCGCGTCGTCGTTGTCGGCGGCCGCGTCGAGCGAGCGCAGGCGCGGCGCCTTGAAGGCCAGCAGCACGTAGGCCTGCTCGGCCGGCGCCTTGAACCAGATGCGGCGCAGGCCCTGCTGCGGCGGTTCCTCGCGCGGCTTGCGCACCGGCACGGCGCGCGCCGGGATGCCGCCGTAGTAGCGCTCGGCCAGCCTGCGCACCGTGGCCGGGTCCACGTCGCCCGCGACCACCAGGGCCGCATTGGCCGGCACGTACCATTGGTGGTGGAAGGCCCGCACGTCGTCGGCCGTCATCGCCTCAATGTCGTTCATCCAGCCGATCACCGGGCGGCGGATGGGCGAGGCCTGGAAGGCCGCGGCCATCAGCTGCTCGAACAGCTGCGCGCGCGGATTGTCGTCGGTGCGCATGCGCCGCTCTTCCTTGATGACCTCGATCTCCTTGGCGAACTCGGTATCGGGCCAGCGGTTGTTGGCGAAGCGGTCCGATTCGAGCCGCATCGCGTCCTCCAGCTTCGCGGCCGGAATCTGCTGGTAGTAGCCGGTGTGGTCGCGGCTGGTGAAGGCGTTCTCGCGGCCGCCGAGCGCGGCCACGCGGCGCGAGAACTCGCCGGGCGCGAGCTTGGCCGAGCCCTTGAACATCATGTGCTCCAGCGCATGGGCCACGCCGCTGGTGCCGTCGACCTCGTCGAGGGAGCCCACGCGCACCCAGACCATCTGCACCACCGTCGGCGCGCGCCGGTCGGGCTGCACGATGACCGTGAATCCGTTGGACAGCGTGAACTGCTGGGGGGCGGCTGCGGCCCCTACGGAGGGCACCGGGGGCGCCGGCCGCGCAAGCGGCGCCGTCTGCGCGCCGGTCGAGAAGGCGGCCAGCAGGCAGAGTAGGGGTAGGAGTCGTTTCATAAAATGCTGCGATTCTAAGAATCCACCAATGTTCAGTTTCTTCAAGCAAAAACCCCCGACCTCCGACGCGCCTGCCGCCGATCCGAAGCCAGCGGCTGCTCCCGCGCCGGCCGATGTGCCAGCCGGGGCCGGTGTGTCCGGCTGGCTGCGCAATGCCTTCGGGCGGGCGCCGGCCGCAGAGCCGGTGGCAGTGCCCGCGCCCGCGGCTGCACCGGCCACGCCGGCGGCACCGACGCCCGTGCCCGTGGCCGTTCCAACCCCGGCGCCCGCGCCGGCCGCAGAGCCTACCGCAGTCCCGCCGGCGCCTGAGCCCACGCCCGCCATCCCGGTTGCACCGCCGGTGGTGCCGGCACCGGCCGCTGCTCCGGTGCAGGCCGGGGCGGCCGCCGAGCCGCCCGCCGCCGGGCGCCGCGGCTGGCTCGACCGCCTGCGCGCCGGCCTGCGCAGGACCGGCCAAGGCATCGCCACCGTCTTCACCGGCACGCAGATCGACGACACGCTCTACGCAGAACTCGAAGAAGCCCTGCTCATGGCCGACACCGGCGTGAAGGCCACCGACCACCTGCTGGCCGATCTCAAGCGCCGCGTGAAGGAGGGCCAGGCCACCGAGCCGGCGGCCGTGAAGTCGCTGCTGGCCGACGCCATCACCGACTTGCTGCGCCCGCTGGAGAAGACGCTGGTCATCGGCGAGCACACGCCCACGGTCATCATGGTTGCGGGCGTCAACGGCGCGGGCAAGACGACCTCGATCGGCAAGCTGACGAAGCACCTGGCCGACGCCGGCGCGTCGGTGCTGCTGGCCGCGGCCGACACCTTCCGCGCCGCCGCGCGCGAGCAGCTGGCCGTCTGGGCCGACCGCAACACCGTCGAGATCGTCGGCCAGCAGGGCGGCGACCCGGCGGCCGTGAGCTATGACGCGATCACCGCCGGCAAGGCCCGCGGCAAGGACGTGGTGCTGGTCGATACGGCCGGCCGCCTGCCCACGCAGCTGCACCTGATGGACGAGCTGCGCAAGATCCGCCGCGTGGTCGCCAAGGCCGACGCCACCGCGCCGCACGAGGTGCTGCTGGTGATCGACGGCAACACCGGCCAGAACGCGCTGGCGCAGGTCCGGGCGTTCGACGATGCGCTGCAGCTGACCGGCCTGGTCGTCACCAAGCTCGACGGCACGGCCAAGGGCGGCGTACTCGCGGCCATCGCGCAGGAGCGGCCGGTGCCGGTCTACTTCATCGGCGTGGGCGAGAAGCTCGAAGACCTCGAAACCTTCGACGCCCGCGAATTCGCCCAGGCGCTGCTGGCCTGACGCAGTAGATACTCCCCAGCCTACCAATTCACGGCACCCAAGGCATGAGCGCTGTAGCTGCATACTCCTGCCATCAGCATCAACGCGTTTCTGTTGGTGACGCTTGCGCCGTGCGGGAACCCTGCGGCGCACAATGACTCCAATCGGTGCCGGCACCAGTAGCCTTCCACCGCAAAAGGAGTTAGCTGGGTGTCTTTAGCACTCATTTCAACAGAGTGCTAACATGCCATACTGAAGTGAAAGGATTTCTGGTATGAACTATCAAACTGGAACCGCGACCACTGCCTTGGCCACCACCAATCCGTGGTCGCTCGTGCCCCCGCTGGGCAACCTCGACGCCTACATCTCGGCCGTCAACCGGCTGCCCCTGCTCACGCTCGAAGAAGAGCAGGACGCCGCGCGCAAGCTGCGCGATTCGGGCGACGTCGAATCCGCCGGAAAGCTCGTGCTGTCCCACCTGCGCCTGGTCGTGTCGATCTCGCGCCAGTACCTGGGCTACGGCCTGCCGCAGGGCGACCTGATCCAGGAAGGCAATGTCGGGCTCATGAAGGCCGTCAAGCGCTTCGACCCCGACCAGGGCGTGCGCCTGGTGAGCTATGCCATGCACTGGATCAAGGCCGAGATCCACGAATACATCCTGAAGAACTGGCGCATGGTCAAGGTCGCAACAACCAAGGCCCAGCGCAAGCTGTTCTTCAACCTGCGCTCGATGAAGCAGGGCTTCAAGGCCGACGCCGGCGCGCTCGACGACGCCGTGGTGCGCGACACGCTGAGCGACCATCAGATCGGCATCGTCGCCGAGCAGCTCAAGGTCAAGCGCGAGGATGTCATCGAAATGGAGACCCGCCTGTCGGGCGGCGACGTCATGCTCGACCCGTCGCCCTCGGACGACGGCGAGCAGGCCTTCGGCCCGGCCGCCTGGCTGTCCGACGCGGCCCACGAGCCGACCGCGATGATCGAATCGCGCCAGCGCGACGTGCTGGCCACCGACGGCATCGCCACCGCGCTGGAGGCGCTGGACGACCGCAGCCGCCGCATCGTCGAGGAGCGGTGGCTCAAGGTCAACGACGACGGTTCGGGCGGCATGACGCTGCACGAGCTGGCCGCCGAATACAAGGTCAGCGCCGAGCGCATCCGCCAGATCGAGGTGGCTGCGATGAAGAAGATGAAGAAGGCGCTGGCGGCCTACGCCTGAGACCTGCCTGCTCCATCCCGACCCGACCCGACCCGCCCGGCCTTGCGCCGGGCTTTCTTTTTGCAGATTCTTTCGCCGATGACGTCCCGCCGCTCGCTCCCCCGCCGCTTTGTCCTCCATGCCGCCTTCGGCGCCGCGTCCGCCCTGGCCGCGCCCGCGCTGCGCGCCGCCGGCTGGCCCACGCGGCCGCTGCGCATCGTCGTCGGCTTTCCGCCGGGCTCGTCGCCGGATCTGACGGCGCGCACCTTCGCCGATCCGCTGGCGCAGGCGCTGGGCCAGCCGGTGATCGTCGAGAACAGGGTCGGCGCCGGCGGCAACATCGGCGCCGCGGCGGTCGCCCATGCGGCCGACGGCCACACCTTCGGCCTGTTCATCAACGGCAACCTGACGATCGCCAGGCTGCTCAACCCGCGCGTGGCCTACGACCCGCAGAAGGACCTGGCGCCGCTCGCGCTGATCGGCACCTCGCCGCTGGTGCTGACCGCGCCCATCGGCCAGACCGGCGTGCCGTCGGACGGCGATGCCCGCGCCTTCCTCGACGCGGCCCGCCGCGCCGGCGACCGCTGGAGCTACGGCACGCCGGGCGTCGGCACGGTCGGCCACCTCGGCACCGAGCTGCTCAAGGCGCGCACCGGCATCGCGCCGGTCCACGTGCCCTACCCCGGCTATCCGCAGGTGGCCACGGCCATGCTCGGCGGGCAATTGCAGCTCGCGCTGCTGCCGCCGGCCCTCGCATTGGCGCAGGCCCGCACCGGGCGGCTGCGGCTGATCGGGCTGACCTCCTCCGGCCGCAGCACGCTGGCGCCGGGCGTGTCGGCGCTGAGCGAAGCTGGCGTGAAGGACCTGGACCTGGAGATCTGGAACGGCTTCGCCGCGCCCGCCGCGCTGCCAGCCGAGGCCCGCGGCCGGCTCTCCGGCCTGATCGCCACGGTGGCGCGCGACCCGGCCATCCGCGCCCAGCTGTTTCAACAGGGCTGGCAGGTCGCCGGCACCACGGCCGAAGGGCTGGCGCGCCGCATGGCGGACGACACGAAGCAGCTCGGCGGGATCATCCGCGCGCAGGGCATCCGGGCGGAATAGGAGCCCTACGGCCCGTCCTCCGCGGCCGCGCTTCGCTCCGCCGAAGCGTCCACTTCCTTGCGATAGCGCCGCATCGCCGCCGCCAGCAGCGCGGGCAGGTCCGTCTCCAGCCCTTCCGCGATCTTCAGCAGCACCGTCAGCGACGGCTGGTTCTGCGCGAGCTCGATCTTGGCGATGAAGGTCCGGTTGACGCGGCAGCGGAAGGCGAACTCTTCCTGCGATATTCCGCGCGCGCCGCGCTGCGCCTTCAGCTCGGCCGCGAAAGCCTTCAGCAGCGGAATGTTCTAGGCGCCGGTGCCGGGGGCCAGGCGCGGATTGCGTGCCAATGCAAAGCCCAATAGCCTGTTACGTTCACCCGGCCATGCCATGCACCTCCATCCAGCCCCTCCCCCCGCGGAACGCGAAGGCTGCCGGGCCTGTGCCAGCCGGGACGCATGCCTGCTGGGCCGCCAGCGGGAGTCCATATGCCAGCGCTGGCAGCCGCTCATGGCCGAACGCGCGTTCCGCAAGGGCGAGCGCCTGCTACTGCAGGGGCGGGTCGCGCCCACGTTCGGCGTCATCAAGGTCGGCACGGTGCTCGGGCTGCGCAGCGGCGACGACGGGGTCGAGCGGCCCGCCGGCCTGCTCGGCCGCGGCCAGGCGCTGGACGGCACGGCGCTGCTGCTCCAGCCGGCCGCGTTGTCGTGCCAGGCCCTTTCGGCGGGGCGGGTCTGCGAGGTGGACGTGGCGGCGGCGACGCAGCTGGGGCTGGTCGACGCGGCCTTCCTGCGCGACCTGCTGCTGGCGCATGCCCAGGCCCATGCGCGCCTGGCCGACTGGACCCGCGTACTGGGCACCCGCAGCGTGGCGGGACGGCTCGCGGGAGCGCTGCTGCAGCTCGCCGGCGTGCAGCGCAGCGTCCTGGTGCGCCTGCCCAGCCACACCGTGCTGGCTGCGCTGCTGGCCACCACGCGCGAGACCATCGCACGCACGCTGCGCCAGTTCGAGGCAGACCAGTGCCTCGCGCGCCGCGACCGCTGGCATTGCGAGATCGACCGCGAGCGGCTGCTGGCGTTCGCGACGGATGCGCCGCCACGCCGGCCTTAGGCGGGCAGCGCGATTGATACTCCCCCGGTAGGTTTTCCACTACGCCCTGCGAATGCGCGCTGCGGAGTTATACCCCCTGGCTATGGAGAATCACATCGCCGCCGGCCTGCCGTCCGGCCCCGCGCCCCGCAGCAAGGCGGCCACCTGGGTCGCGGGCACGGCCGGAGAATACAGCCAGCCCTGCCAGGCGTCGCAGCCGTGCCGGGCCAGGAAGCGCAGCTGCTCGGCCGACTCCACCCCTTCGGCCACGACGTGCAGCCCCAGCGTGCGCACCAGGCCGATGATGGCGCGCACCATCGCGGTGTCGGTATCGGCCGGGTCGCCCCGCCGCAGCGGACGCAGGAAGCCGCGGTCGATCTTGATGCGCGAGACCGGCAGCTGCCGCAGGTGCGCAAGCGACGAATAGCCGGTGCCGAAGTCGTCGAGCGCCACGCGCACCCCCAGCGCCTGCAGGTCGCGCAGCACCGCCCGCGCCTGCCCGGGGTCGGCCATGGCCTCGGATTCGGTCACCTCCAGCTCCAGCGGCTCGGCCGGCGCGGCGTGCTCGGCGAGGCTGCGCCGCAGCTGCTCGACCAGGTCGGCCTGCCGCAATTGCTGGACCGACACGTTCACCGCCACCCGCAGCGGCGTGCCTGCGCGTGCCCACTGCGCGATCTGGCGGCAGGCCGCGTCGATCACCCAGGCGCCGAGCGGCAGGATGAGCCCCGTGGCCTCGGCCACCGGAATGAAGCGCTCGGGCGAGACCTCCCCGTGCTGCGGATCGCTCCAGCACAGCAGCGCCTCCACCTCCTGCACGCGACCGGTGACCATGTCCACCTGCGGCTGGAAATGCAGCGCCAGGCCGCCGTAGGCCAGCGCCAGCCGCAGCCGTTCGTGCAGCAGCAGCTTCTCGGCCATGCGCCGGCCCATGCCCTCGTCGTAGAACGCATGGCTGGCGCGGCCGCGCGCCTTGGCCTCGTACATGGCCATGTCGGCGTAGCGCAGCAGCGTCGCGCCGTCCTGCGCGTCGGCGGGATACAGCGCGATGCCCAGGCTCGCGCCGAAGTTCAGCTCGAAGCCCTGGACGCGGCAGGGCTGGCACAGCACGCGCAGCAGTCCGGCGGCGTGCCGCTCGGCATCGGCGGCGTCCGCCACGGGCTGCAGCAGCACGGTGAACTCCTCGCCGCGCCCCGCATGCAGCGCGCCCGCCCGCTGCCCGCTCGCCACGGCGCGCAGGCCGCGGCCGTGCATGGCGAAGCCCCGGCGCAGCACCAGATGCCGGGCGCCGGCGTTGATGCGCCGGTACAACGCCTCGTGCGCGCGCACTTCCTGCGCCGACGGCCGGGTGCGCACCGAGAGGTAGCCCGCCACCGCGCCGCCGCGCCGCAGCGGGCTGGCGTTGGCGCGCACCCAGTAGTGGTCGCCGTCCTTGCGGCGGTTCTTGACGATCGCCGTCCAGGGCAGGCCGCGGCGGATCGTTGCCCACATGTCGGCGAAGGCCGCGGGCGGCATGTCGGGATGGCGCACCACGTTGTGGGCCTGGCCGTAGCGTTCGTCCTGATCGAAGCCGCTGACCCGGATGAACGCATCGTTCGCATAGACGATGCGGCCCTGCAGGTCGGTGGCGGACAGCAGTGCCTCGTCTTCGCCCAGGGCGTATTCGCGCTGTGTGACAGGCTCGTTGCGGCGCATGGATTCGGCTCCCCCTCGTGGATTGCGCTCCGTCCCCCCGGACGGGCGCAACCACTCTAGAAGATCCGCGCACCCGGCGAGCCCGCACCGCGCAACTATCGCGCGCGAATGTGACGAACTTCGCAGTCCGCGGCGGCGGGCGGGGCGCCGCGCCGCCCGCCCGCTTCAGGCCAGCAGCGCCTTCAGATCGCCCAGCAGCGCCTGCCCGCCCGCCCCGTAGCGTTCGTACACCCGCAGCCGGCCCTGCGGGTCGTACAGGTAGCTGCCGGCCGAATGGTCCATGGTGTAGCTCGACGGCGTCTTGCCCTCGACCTTCTTGTAGTAGACCTTGTAGTCCTTGGCCACGGCCGCCAGCTGCTCGGGCGAGGCCGGGCGCAACGCGACGAAGCTTGGGTCGAAGTTGCCCACGTAAGCCTTGAGCACTTCGGGTGTGTCGCGCTCCGGGTCGACGGTGATGAACAACACCTGCAGGCGGTCTCCATCAGCGCCCAGCTGGCGCTTGATATCGGCCAGCTCGACCATCGTGGTCGGGCAAACGTCGGGGCACTGGGTGAAGCCGAAGAACACGACCACCGCCTTGCCTTTGAAGTCGGCCAGCGTGCGCTCCCTGCCGTCCTGGTCGGGCAGGCGGAAGTTCCTGGCGTATTCGGCGCCGGTCACGTCCACGCCCTGGAAGGCCAGCTTGGGCGGCGGCGCGGAGGTGCCGGCGACCTTGTCGCAGCCGGCGAGCAGCAGCAGGCCGGCGCCGCCGGCCAGGCCGAGCAGCGCACGACGGGTCGCAGAGGATGGAGAAAAAGTCAGGGAAGCGTCGGAATGCATGACCGTCAGAGATAGTGATCGACCAAAAGTGCCGCGAAAAGCAGGCTCAGGTGCAGCAGCGAGAAGCGGAAGGTCTTGCGCGCCAGTGCGTCCGAGTAGTCGCGCCACAGCCGCCAGCCGTACCAGCAGAAGCCCAGGCCCAGCACCACGGCCGCGGCCAGGTACAGCCACGAGCTCATGCCGTAGACGAACGGCATCAGGCAGCCCGCGAACAGGACCAGCATGTAGAGGAAGACCTGCAGCCGCGTGAACGCGTTGCCGTGGGTCACCGGCAGCATCGGCAGGCCGGAGCGCCGGTAGTCCTCCACGCGGTAGAGCGCCAGCGCCCAGAAGTGCGGCGGCGTCCACAGGAAGATGATGAGGAAGAGGATCAGCGCCTCCGGCCCGACCGATCCGGTCATCGCGGCCCAGCCGAGCACCGGCGGCATGGCGCCCGAGGCGCCGCCGATCACGATGTTCTGCGGCGTCAGCGGCTTGAGAATCACCGTGTAGACCACCGCGTAGCCCACGAAGGTGGCGAAGGTCAGCCACATGGTCAGCGGGTTGACCCAGGCATAGAGCACCCACGAACCCGCCGCGCACAGCAGCGCCGAGAACAGCAGCGTCTGCCAGTCCGCCAGTTCGCCCTTGGCCGTGGGGCGCCAGGCGGTGCGCTTCATGCGCGCGTCGATGCCCTTTTCGACCAGGCAGTTGAAGGCCGCGGCCGCGCCGGCCACCAGCCAGATGCCCAAGCAGGCGACCGCGCCCAGGCGCAGGTCGGCCCAGGTCGGCAGGCCCGGCACGGCCAGCACCATGCCGATGGCCGCGCAGAAGACGATGAGCTGCACCACCTTCGGCTTGGTCAGCGCATGGAACTGGCGCAGGCGCGAAGGCAGCGCCAGCGGCGCGGGGGACGGCGTCGAGATCTCGGAACTCATGGAACGGGGAAACGGGACAGGGAAGGCGCGGGCATGCGCCGGGGCTGCACGGCATCGGCGGCGCGGCTCGCGGCCAGCGCCCAGGTCAGCACCACGACGAGCGCGGCGGCGCCGCCGGTGTGGGCCACGGCCGCCGGCAGCGGCCAGCCCAGCACCACGTTGGACAAACCGCTCGCGGCCTGCCAGAGTGCCAGGCCCGCGAGCCAGCGCGCCTGGCGCACGAGCAGGCGGCCATCGCCTGCTCCTTGCCGAGCCCGCACGCCGGCGCGGTGCAGCCGCCAGGCCAGCAGACCGAGCGCGGCAAAGACGGCATAGGCGAACAGGCGGTGCACGTAGTGGATCGCCGTCAGCGCCTCGAAGTGGATGGCACTGCCGTCGGGCTGCAGGCCCAGGTGGCGCCAGACCGTGAAGCCCTGGTGGAAGTCCATCCGCGGCCACCAGCTGCCCTGGCAGGTCGGGAATTCGGCGCAGGCCAGCACCGCATAGTTGGTGCTGACCCAGCCGCCCAGCGCGACCTGCACGGCCACCATCGCGGCCACGGTCCACAACCCCATACGCAGCCCGCGGCCCAGCACGGCCGGCGCCAGCCCCGCGGCGAGCCTGTAGCGCACGGCCTGGGCGCACAGCAGCGCCAGCAGCACCAGCCCGCCGATCAGGTGGGCGGTGACGATGGCGGGGAACAGCTTCCAGGTCACCGTCCAGGCGCCGAACGCACCCTGCAGGCAGACCCAGACCAGCGTGGCCAGCGGCCAGCCCGGATGCACGGCCGGCGCGCCCTGCCCTGCGCGCCGCGCGCGGCGCCAGCCGGTCCAGGTCAGAACGGTCAGGACGATGATGAGTACGCCCACGCCGGTCGCCAGGTAGCGGTGCACCATCTCGACCCAGGCCTTGCCGTGCGTGACCGGGCCGGTCGGCTGCGCGAGTTGCGCGGCCGAGATCTCGGCATGCGCGCCCGCCGGGCTGGCGTTGCCGTAGCAGCCGGGCCAGTCGGGGCAGCCGAGGCCCGAATCGGTAAGCCGGGTGAAGGCGCCGAACAGCACCAGATCGAAGGTCAGGAACAGCGTGAGCACGGTCAGCGCCTGCAGGCGCACCAGCGTGCCGCCGCCGCAGTTGCGCCACAGCACCCAGACCAGGGGCCCGAGCGCGACGACGATGCCCATGAGCATCAGCCAGGCGACCGGGCCCAGATCGTAGAGCGCCTGTTCGCGGATCATCGACCAACCTCCGTGCTGCGCACTGCGGTGCAAGCCGCCTTCGGAACGGCCGGGCGGCGGTTCATTGGACGACTCCTTCGCCTTCGCCTCGGCCCGCCTTGTCCCACGAGCCCGAGGCGCGCAGCAGGCGGTCCAGGTCGCGTCGCGCGCGGCCGGCGCCAGCCGCGTCGAGATGCGCCGGAAAGCGCAGCATCCAGTGGCCCAGCGGATCGACGACGTAGAGATGGTCGGCCAGCGCGGCGCCGGCCGCCGGCGCCAGCCACTGCGCGAGTGCGGCGGCATCGACGCGCAGCACCGTCGCATCGGCCAGACCCGGCGTGATCGCCTCGGGCAGCGGCGCACCGTCGGTGACGAGCCAGACGCGATCCAGGCGGTCGCGCTCGCGGCCCAGGCTTTCGCGCAGCTGGCGCTGCAGGTAGAGGTTCTGCCGGCAGTCGTCCGGGCAGGCGCCGGGGCCCACGCTGACCAGCAGCCACTGGCCGGCCAGGCTGCGCAGGTCGACGCTGCGGCCCTGCGTGTCGGTGGCGGCGAGCGCCGGAATCGGTTTCTGCGGGTCGATCAGCTCGCCGTAGCTGCGCCGCCCGTCGGGCCGCACCACGTAGTAGGCGAAGTACGAGGCGAGGACCGGCGCGGCGCAGACCAGCAGCACCGCCAGGGCCTGCCAGCGCCCGCGCTGCTGCCGCGCCGCGGCCACCGCGTCGCCCGGCGCGGGCAGCGAATGCACGGTCATGTCGAGCGGCGCGAGCACCGGGCCGAGTGGCTCAAGGGCCGGGCCGCGCGCGTGCGGGCCAGAAGCGTCGGACGATGTGGAACCAGACATAGAGGAATGCGATGAGGCCGCAGAGCCCGAACCATTGGAAGGCGTAGCCGTAGTGCTTCTCGACGCCCGAGCCCGGCTCGGTCCAGTCGCGCAGCAGGCCCTCGCCCGGCGCGCCGGTCTGCACCAGCGATACGGGCGCGAGCCGCACATGGATTTCAGCGCCGAAGGCGCCGAGTTCGAGATTCTGCCGGATGCGCGAAAACCCTTCGGCGCCCGCCACCGCCTGGCGCCTGCCGTCGTCGAAGTCGAACAGGCGCGCTGGCGGCGGCGCGATGCGGCCGTCGATCTCGACCGTGCCCGCGGGCGTCGCCACCGGCGCGATGCGGCTGCGGTCGAGGAAATCGCGCGGCACCCAGCCGCGCTGCACCAGAACCGCCGGACCGCCGGCCGCGGGCTGCAGCGGCGTGACGACGAAGAATCCCGGGCGCCCCTGCATCTGGCGGTTGTCGAGGTAGACGGTGTGGTCGGCCAGCCAGCGGCCGCGCAGGCGGGCGCGGCGGTGCACCTGGGCCTCGGCCTCTGCCGGCGACGCGGTCGCACGGACGAAGGCGGCGGTGTCCAGCGGCGGCAGTTCGCCGCGCTGCACGATGGCCGCGTGCAGCGCCTCCCTCTGCGCCGCGCGGTCCAGCTGCCAGCGGCCGAGCAGACCGGTGGCAGTGATGCCGGCCACGGCGCCCACGGTTGCCAGCCAGAACCTGGGGCCGCGACGGATGGCGCTGCGCGATGGGCTCACGGGATAATGGGCGGGATCATGAAATACGCCGTCCTGGTCGGTTTTCTCGCGATTTTCGCCAGCCTGGGCACGGCTCTGGTCTTCATGCTGCGCGGCGGCCGCGAGGGCCGGCCCGCGTCCAGCGGCATGGCCTGGGCGCTGGCGGTGCGCGTGGGCCTGTCGATCCTGCTGTTCCTGTGCCTGCTGCTGGCCTGGAAGCTGGGCTGGATCCAGCCCACCGGGCTGCCCGCCTCCGGCCGCTGAACACTTGCCTTCGGGGGTATAGGCCGGCAGCGCACGTGGCCCGTCCGCTACAGCAGTATCCTGCGAGGGGTATATCTACATCCAGTAGACCAGCACGTAGAGGCCGAGCCAGACCACATCCACGAAGTGCCAGTACCAGGCCGCGCCCTCGAAACCGAAGTGCCGCTCGGGCGTGAAGTGGCCCTTGCGCACTCGCAGCGTGATGAACAGCAGCATCAGCATGCCGACGAACACGTGGAAGCCGTGGAAGCCAGTGAGCAAAAAGAAGGTCGAGCCGAAGATGCCTGAAGTGAGCTTGAGGTTCAGCTCGGTGTAGAGGTGGTGGTATTCGTAGCCCTGCACGAACAGGAAGACGATGCCCAGCAGCACCGTGGTCCAGAGGAAGGCGACGGTGCGTACGCGGTGGCCTTCGCGCAGCGCGTGGTGGGCGATGGTCAGCGTCACGCCCGAGGACAGCAGCAGCGCGGTGTTGATGGTCGGCAGCCAGAACGGTCCGACGGTCTGGAACGGCTCCACCGTGCCGGCGGGCGACGCCGTGGCACCGGCGGCGAGGCTGGGCCAGACGGCCTTGAAGTCGGGCCAGAGCAGCGCGTTGTCGAGGCTGCCGAGGGAGGGCACCGAGTGCGATCGGGCCCACCAGAGCGCGGTGAAGAACGCGCCGAAGAACATCACTTCCGAGAAGATGAACCAGCTCATGCTCCAGCGGTACGACAGGTCGATCTTGCGGCCGTAGAGCCCGCCCTCGCTCTCGCGGATCGCGTCGCCGAACCACTGGTACAGCACGAACAGCCAGCCGACCAGGCCGAGCGCGAGGCAATACTTGCCCCAGGCGTGGCCGTTGATCCACTGCGCGGCGCCGAGGATCACGAAGAACAGGCCCGTGGCGGCCAGCACCGGGTGGCGCGAATCCGCAGGTACGTAGTAGTAGGGCGTGGTGCCGTGGGGCGTCGTGGTACTCATGCGTGTTGCTCCTGTATTTTGTTTTGCCGCGAAGGTGCGTATCCCGCCGCCTTGGCCAATGAGGGGTTGTTCTTCATGCTATCCAGTGGACGAGTGCGATCAGGCCGAAGACGAAAAGCAGCGCCAAGACGATGCCGACGGCGATCACATGCAGCGGTTTGATGCTGCCGAGGTCTTCGCGGTATCCGGCGCCCGAGCGCAGTCCGACGAAGGACCAGGCCACGGCTTTGACCGTGCGCAGCAGCGATCCCCGGCGTGCATCAGCGCTCATGTGCCCGACCCCTGTGCGGCCAACGCCGCCGACGTTTCCGGCGCCGGCGGTGTGCGGCCGCCGATCTCAAAGAAGGTGTACGACAGCGTGATGGTCGTGACGTCCTTCGACAGCTTGGGGTCGATCACGAAGACGACCGGCCACTGCTTCTTCTCGCCCGGCTCCAGCGTGTACTGGTTGAAGCAGAAGCACTCGATCTTGTTGAAGTGCGCCGCGGCCTGGCGCGGCGCATAGCTCGGGATGGCCTGCGCGGCCATGCGCCGGTCCTGCACGTTCTGGAACTCGTACATCACCGTGGCCAGCTCGCCCGGATGCACCTGCAGCGACCGCTGCGCCGGGTGGAAGCTCCACGGCCCGCGCGCATTCGCATCGAACTCGACGGTGATGGTGCGGCTGGTATCGACCTGCGTGTTGGCTGGCGCGGTGCCGGCGGCGCCCGGCACCTGGCGCTCCGACAGCGCCAGGATGTTGATGCCCGTGGCCTCGCAGATGGCTTGGTAGAGCGGGATCAGCGCGTAGCCGAAGGCGAACATGCCGGCCGCCACGACGGCCAGCTTGCCCACCATGCGTGCGTTGTCGCCAGGCCGGGTCATCGCTCGCTTCTACCGCGACAGCAGCGCCATCTTGAGCAGAAAGCCCAGGAAGAACACCACCGCGATCGACGCCAGGACCAGTGCCATGCGCAGGTTGCGCTTCTTCTGCTCGGGCGTGGCGGCCATGTCGCAGCGGCCTCCGTTCAGCCGACCACGCGGGTCGCGGTGGCGTCGAGCCTGGGCGGGTTCTCGAAAGTGTGGAACGGTGCGGGCGAAGGCACCTCCCACTCCAGGCCCTCGGCCCCTTCCCACGGGCGCTGCGGGGCGGGCTCGCCCTTGCCGCGCAGGGCGGGCAGCACGATGAAGAGGAAGAAGTAGACCTGGGCGAAGCCGAAGAAGAAGGCGCCGACCGAGGCGACGGCGTTGAAGTCGGCGAACTGCATCGGGTAGTCGGCATAGCGGCGCGGCATGCCGGCCAGGCCCAGGAAGTGCATCGGGAAGAAGGTGACGTTGAACGCAATCAGCGACCACCAGAAGTGCAGCCTGCCGCGCGATTCGCTGTACATGCGGCCAGTCCACTTGGGCGACCAGTAGTAGTAGGCGGCGAACATCGAGAACAGCGAGCCGGCCACCAGCACGTAGTGGAAGTGGGCGACGACGTAGTAGGTGTCCTGCAGCTGGATGTCGATCGGCGCCATCGCCAGGATCAGGCCGGTGAAGCCGCCCATGGTGAACACGAAGATGAAGCCCACGGCGAACAGCATCGGCGTCTCGAAGGTCATCGCGCCCTGCCACATGGTGGCGATCCAGTTGAAGATCTTCACGGCCGTGGGCACGGCGATCAGCATGGTCGCGTACATGAAGAACAGCTGGCCCGTGACCGGCATGCCGGTCGTGAACATGTGGTGGGCCCAGACGATGAACGACAGGATCGCGATCGACGAGGTGGCGTAGACCATCGACGCGTAGCCGAACAGCCGCTTGCGCGCGAAGGCCGGCACGATCTGGCTGATGATGCCGAAGGCCGGCAGGATCATGATGTAGACCTCGGGGTGGCCGAAGAACCAGAAGATGTGCTGGTACATCACCGGGTCGCCGCCGCCGGCGGGGTTGAAGAAGCTGGTGCCGAAGTGGCGGTCGGTCAGCGTCATCGTGATGGCGCCGGCCAGCACCGGCATCACCGCGATCAGCAGGTAGGCGGTGATGAGCCAGGTCCAGGCGAACATCGGCATCTTCATCAGCGTCATGCCCGGCGCGCGCATGTTGAGGATGGTGACGATGATGTTGATCGCGCCCATGATCGACGAGGCGCCCATGATGTGCATCGCGAAGATGCCGGCGTCCATCGACGGGCCCATCTGCAGCGTCAGCGGCGCATAGAGCGTCCAGCCCGCGGCCGGCGCGCCGCCGGGCAGGAAGAACGCCAGGATGAGCGTGGCGCCCGCCGGGATCAGCAGCCAGAAGCTGAAGTTGTTCATCCGCGCGAAGGCCATGTCCGACGCGCCGATCTGCAGCGGCAGCATCCAGTTCGCGAAGCCGACGAAGGCCGGCATGATCGCGCCGAACACCATGATCAGCCCGTGCATGGTGGTGAACTGGTTGAACAGCTCGGGGTTGACGATCTGGAGACCCGGCTGGAACAGCTCGGCACGGATCAGCAGCGCCAGCACGCCGCCCACCATCAGCATGGTGAACGAGAACAGCAGGTACAGCGTGCCGATGTCCTTGTGGTTGGTGGCGAAGACCCAGCGGCGCCAGCCGTGCGGATGCGAATGCTGTTCGTCGTGCGCGCGGCCGTCCGCGTGGCCGTGGCTGTCGATGACTGCGCTCATGTCGATTTCCTTGTGTGCGGGACGCGTGCTTACTTCTTGCGCTCGGCCAGGACCTCGGCCGGCTGCACGAGCTGGCCGGTCTTGTTGGACCAGTTGTTCTTGGTGTAGCTGACGACCGCCGCGATGTCGGTGTCGCTGAGCTGCTTCCACGACGGCATACCCTTGTCGACGCGGCCGTTGAGCACGGTGTCGATCTGGAGTTTCTTGTCGGCGTCGAGCACCACCGGCGAGCCGTCGAGCGGCTTGATCGGGCCGGCCCCCTTGCCGTTGGCCTGGTGGCAGGCGGCGCAGTTGGCGGCGTAGACCTTCTCGCCGCGCTTGACGATGTCCTCCAGCGTCCAGACCTTGGCCGGGTCGTCGAGCTTGGCCGCGGCCTTCTTGCGCTCGGCCTCGACCCAGGCGGTGTAGTCCGCGGCCGAGAGCACCTTCACGTGGATCGGCATGTAGGCATGCTCCTTGCCGCAGAGCTCGGCGCACTGGCCGTAGTAGTCGCCGGTCTTCTCGGCGCGGAACCAGGTGTCGCGCACAAAGCCGGGGATCGCGTCCTGCTTAATGCCGAAGGCCGGCACCATGAAGGAATGGATCACGTCGTTGGCCGTGGTGATGACGCGCACCTTCTTGCCCACCGGCACGACCAGGGGATAGTCGACCTTGAGCAGGTAGTCGTCCGGCACCCGGCCCCTGGCGCCGGCATCGGACAGCGCGCGGTGCGAGCTGTCGAGCGTGGAGATGAAGGCCAGGCCCTCGCCTTCGCCCTTGAGGTAGTCGTAGCCCCACTTCCACTGGTAGCCGGTGACCTTGACGGTGAGGTCGGCGTTGGTCGTGTCCTTCTGCGCGACCAGCACCTTGGTGGCCGGCAGCGCCACCGCGATCACGATGAGGAAGGGCACGATGGTCCAGGCGACTTCGACCGTGACCGACTCGTGGAAGCTCGCGGCCTTGTGGCCCCTGGACTTGCGGTGCTTCCAGATCGAATAGAACATCACCGCGAACACCGCGACGAAGATGACCGTGCAGACGATCAGCATCATCCAGTGGAGGGAGTGCTGCTCCTCGGCGATCCTGGTGACCGGCGCTGCGAGGTTCAACTGGCGAACGGCCGGCCCTCCCGGCAGGTCATTCACGGCGTGGGCGGCAGTGCCGATCCACGTGCCGGCGATGGCCGCCAGGGCCTGCACCGGCTTCAGGGGAATGCTCTTCATCGTGTTCACTTCTTGCTTGTTTGCCTCTGTTATCCGACATTCCGCACCTGCCACCCCCGCGCAGGCGTCTTCACCGTCGCAGGTCAGCTGCCGCGCACGGCCAGGCGGATTTCCGATGCGAGCGCCGCGCGCAGTTCGGGGCGCACATAGCGCCCCACTTCCACCGACCTGCCCTGCCCGGACAACCTGATCAACGATCCATCACCGGCCTTGGGTTCCACACGGACCCAGGCGCGCTTGAATTCGGCCCGCTGCATGCGGCCGGCCTGCTCCAGCTCGACGACCAGCCGCGGCCCGCGCAGCTGGATGCGCTCGCCGTCGGCGGCATGCCGTGCGTAGGCCAGGAATGCGATGCCCACCGCCAGCAGTTCGAGGCCCGCAAAACCGATGACGATGCGCGCGCCCATCTGCCAGAACCACAGGCCGATGGCCAGCGACAGCAGGCACAGCGACCCGTATAGCCAGGCGAGTTGGGCAGGCGTGATGGAGCAGTTGCGGCGCAGGCTCCAGTCGACATGCTGACCGGACACCTGGGCGAATCGGAATGCGGGATGGGCCACGTACCAAGCTCTCGAGCGTTTTAGCGAAACGGCGTCGGGCGGGGCCCGGAGGGGGTTGGGACGGGGGCGATTTTAACCGACAGCCCCTCGAACGTTGACAATTCTCAACGGACCTGGGATTTCCCCTGTCAGGGGATGACCGGGGCTGCGGCGGCCCGGTTCCGCGTTCAGGAGCGCCGATCGCGCCGCAAGGCGCTGCGCATATCTTCCAGCGCGATGCTGCTCTGGGCCGCGACCTTCATGCGCGCGGCGGGGCGGAAGGCATGGCCGTAGATGATCTCGAAGGTGAGCGCGAGGCGCCCGCCCTCGTCCTCGCGGGCCAGCCCCTGGGCCAGCGCCTGTTCCAGCGCGGCCTTCCAGCCGCGGCCGCGCAGACCGGCGAAGCGCGCCGGATGCAGGTTGCGGCCCAGTTCGCGCAATTCCAGCAGCAGGCGCGCGGGCGACTCGAAGGTGAGCACGATGCGCTCCATGTCCATCACCGGCTCGGCGAAGCCGGCATGCACCAGCATGTCGCCCCAGTCGTGCATATCGGTGAACTCGTGGCCGGCCGGCGGCCAGCCCAGCCGCGCGTAGAGCGCGCGCAGTTCGCGCACCGTGTCGGGGCCGAGGCAGGAGAACATGAGGTAGCCGTCGACCGCCACGGCGCGGTGCCAGCGCGCGATCAGCGCCTCGGGGTCGGCCTCCATGTGCAGCGCCATGTTGGACCACAGCATCTGCACGCCGCCGTCGGGCGGCGCGGCGAACGCGGCGGCCGGGCCGCTCCAGCGCGCCGGGCTCCACCAGGGGCGCTCCAGCGCCCGGCGTGCGGCGGCAATGCGGCCGGCGCCCTGCTCCACCACGTAGCACCGCGCCTGCGGGAACTGCCCGGCCACCAGGGCATGGCCGGCCAGGCCGCCGCGCACCGGGCCCCAGTCGGCCCAGGCGTCGGGCTTGCGGGTGATCCACGGGAGCCGCTCCTGCATGCGGCGGGCGACCTCCTCGTGCAGCCAGGGGGAAGCCGCGGCTGCGGGCTGGCGCTGCCAGCGCTCGGCAGCGGCGGTATCGATGGTCGGGGGGCGCGCAGTGTCAGTGTTCATGGGAGGCGCGCAAGTATATTGACGGCATGTTCCGCGCGCTGTTGGCAAGGGCTTCCGCGAGCGCCGTCCGGTCGGTGCCGAGCCAGTAGTGGGCCGTCTGCCGGGCCTGGCCGGCGCAGCCGGTTTGCACGGCCTGCCAGGGCCGCTTCGCCCGGCCGCGCCACCGCTGCCGCACCTGCGCGCTGCCGCTCGAAGGCGGAGCCGGGCGTTGCGGCGCCTGCCTGCGCCATCCGCCGCCGCTGGCGGCCTGCATCGCCGCGGTGGACTATGCCTATCCCTGGGCCGAGCTCATCGGCCGCTTCAAGTTCCATGCCGAACCCGGCTGGGCCGCCGCGCTGGCGGCGCTCATCCGTTCAGCACCGGGCGCGCAGGAGCTGCTGGCCCCTCCCTCCCTGGTGCTGCCTATGCCGCTCGCGCCTTCGCGGCTGCGCGAGCGCGGCTACAACCAGGCGTTCGAGCTTGCGCGGCGGCTCGCCCCCGCCCAGGCCGACGCCCGCCTGCTGCTGCGCACGCGCGACACCGCGTCGCAGCTGGGGCTGGACCGCGCCGCGCGGCTGCGCAACGTGCGCGGCGCCTTCGCCGTCGAGCCGCTGCGCGCCGACGCCGTCGCCGGCCAGACGGTCGTGCTGGTCGATGACGTGATGACCACGGGTGCCTCGCTGCATGCCGCGGCCGAGGCGCTGCTGCGCGCCGGCGCCGCCAGCGTGAGCGCCCTGGTCGTCGCCCGGACCCCGGCCGCTTGAGGCGGCCGCGGCGACAATCCGGGCGATGTTCCATATCGTCCTGGTTGAGCCCGAGATCCCGCCGAATACCGGCAACGCCATCCGCCTGGCGGCCAACACCGGCTGCACGCTGCACCTGGTGGAGCCGCTCGGTTGCTCGATGGAAGACCGCCTGCTGCGCCGCGCCGGCCTCGACTACCACGAATACGCCCGCGTGCTGCGCCATGCCGGCTGGCAGGCCTTCCTCGGCACCGCCCGGCCGGACCCGGCCCGCATGTTCGCCATGACCACGCACGGCGCGCAGCCGCTGCACGACGTCCGCTTCGCGCCCGGCGACTGGCTGGTGTTCGGCTCGGAGACGCGCGGCCTGGCGCCGGCGCTGCGCGAGACCTTTCCTGCGGCCCGGCGCCTGCGCCTGCCGATGCTGCCGGGCCAGCGCAGCCTCAACCTGTCCAACGCCGTGGCGGTGACGGTGTTCGAGGCCTGGCGGCAGAACGGGTTCGCCGGGGCCTAGATGTTCAGGCCCCGTCCAGCCACGGGGTGATGTCCTGCCACTGCTCCAGGTCGCGCTCCACCCGCGACGTCGACACGTCGAAGACCGACAGGCCCTGCGCCGCCAGGTGCACGTAGTTCTGCGTGGGCCGCAGCCAGCCGACGACCGGCACGCCCAGGCCGTCGATGAAGGCGCGCAGCTGGTCGGCCGCATGGGTGCGCGCGTCGAAGCGCACGCCGACCAGCCCGATCCGCACCGCGTCGCTGCGCCGGGCCGCGGCCACCTCGTCGAGGAAGGCCTTGGTGGCGAAGATGTCGAACACGCTGGGCTGCAGGGGCACGACCACGCGGTCGGCCAGGCGCAGCACGTCCTTGAAGCGCCAGCCGTTGAAGCCGGCCGGGGTGTCGAGCACCGCGTGCGTAGCCTGGGCCGGCGGGCGGGTGACGATGTCGGCGCTGGCCTCCCACACGCCGAGCGGCCGGGCCGCGGGCGGGCGCAGGCCGAGCCACAGGCGCGACGACTGCTGGCGGTCCAGGTCGCCGAGCACCGTGGGGTGCCCACGGCTGACGTAATAGCCCGCGATGTTGGTGGCCAGCGTGGACTTCCCCACGCCGCCCTTGGGATTGGCGACCACGACGACCGGCATGCTGCGATTCCTTCCTGGCGCGACCTCGCGCAGCCGCCGATGCTACAACGCCGCGCCGAAGCCGTCCCACACGAGCTTGGCGCCCGTCAGCAGCATGCCGAGGTACAGCACGCGGTAGAACCAGGCCGGATCGATGCGCCGCGCGATGCGGATGCCGATCCAGACACCCAGCGGCGCCAGCGGCAGCAGCAGCAGCGAGGTGCCGAGGTTGCGCCAGTCCAGCAGGCCGAGCCAGGCGTAGGGCACCCACTTGGACAGGTTCACCACGAAGAACAGGTAGGCCATCGTCGCGGTGAAGCGCATCGGCGCCAGCCGCAGCGGGATCAGGTAGGCGCTGATCGGCGGGCCGCCGGCGTGCGAGACGAAGCTGGTGAAGCCCGAGGTCGCCGTCAGCAGCGCGCCCAGCCAGCGCGGCGGCGGCCGGCTGCCGGCCCGGGGGGCAAACAGCAGGCGCTGCGCCAGGAACACCAGGGTGAAAATGCCGACGATGCCGGCCACCAGGCGGGCATCGAGCAGGCGAAAGAGCAGCGTGCCGACGACCGTGCCGACCAGCGCCCACGGCACCAGGAAGCGCAGCAGCGCCCAGTCCACGTGCCGGCGGAAGGCCGCGAGGCCCAGCAGGTCCATCAGCAGCAGCACCGGCATCAGGATGGCCGCGGCCTGCGGCACGGTGACAGCCAGCGCCATGATCGGCACGGCCAGCGAGCCGAAGCCGGCGCCGAAGCCGCTCTTGCTCACGCCCAGCAGCAGCAACGCCGGCACCGCGGCGAGGTAGAAGAACGGATCGGTGACGAACGGCAGGGCCATGCGGGAACGCGGTCGGCGGGCTGGCAACGAAACCGCCCGCGGATGCGGGCGGGTGAGCGGGCGACGGAGAATTTAGCAGACGGGCATCGTCAGCATACCCCACCGGATATGCTCCCCGAGCCCATTGCGGACAGGCACAGTAGCCTTGTACTAGTACCAGTATACGATGCAGAATCAGTCCGCGCTCGCGCCGGACTCCTTGACCACCTTGCTCCACTTGGCCGTCTCGGTCTTGATGAAAGCCGCGAACTGCTCCGGCTTCTCGACGTAGGGCTCGGCGCCCTGCTCGCTGAGCTTCTTCTTCACGTCGGCATCGTGGAGCACCTTGGTCAGTGCGGCATTGATCCTGTCGACCACCGGCTGGGGCGTGCCCGCCGGCGCGAACAGGCCGAACCACGACGTGGCCTCGTAACCCGGCACGAATTCGCCGATGGTCGGCACGTCCGGCAGTTCGGGCGAGCGCCTGGGCGTGGTCACGGCGATGGCGCGCAGCTTGCCGCTGCGCACGTGCTGGATCGACGACGGCAGGTTGTCGAACATGATGGCGATCTGGTTGCCCAGCAGGTCGGTCACGGCCGGCGCGCTGCCCTTGTAGGGCACGTGCACCATGTCCACCTTGGCCAGCGACTTGAACAGCTCGCCCGAGAGGTGGATCGAGCTGCCGCTGCCCGAGGAGCCGAAGTTGACCTTGCCCGGGTGGGCCTTGGCATAGGCGATGAGTTCGGGCACGGTCTTGAACGGCTGCTGCGGGTTGGCCACGAGCAGGTTGGGCACGTTGGCCACGCGCGAGATCGGCGCGAAATCCTTGATCGGGTCGAAGCCGAGCTTCTTGTAGAGCGACTGGTTGATCGCATGCGTGCCGACCGTGCCCATGAGCAGCGTGTAGCCGTCGGCCGGCGCCCGCGCGACGAGTTGCGCGCCGATGTTGCCGCCCGCGCCCGCGCGGTTGTCGACGACCACCTGCTGGCCCAGCTGCGGGCCGAGGGCCTGGCCGATCACACGGGCCAGGATGTCGGTGGTACCGCCGGCCGCGAAGGGCACGACGATGGTGATGAGCTTGGTCGGATAGGCCGCCTGGGCGGACGCGGCGCCGGGGACGGCGGCGAAGGCGGCGGCCAGGGCGGCCAGGGCCGTGCGGCGGGCGAGGGAAGCGGTTGTCTTCATGAGGATTCCTGAGTGGAGGGAAGAAGGCGACGTGCCGAAGGGTACGTACCGTCGGGGCCGTGCGCGCTGGAGAAACCGGGCGCGCTCAGAGGCGCGGCCAGGCCAGGACGGCGACGGTGTAGATCGCGCCGACGAGGAACATCGACACCACCGTGTAGCCCATAATGTCCTTGAGCTTGAGCTTGGAAAGCGCCAGGGCCGGCAGGATCCAGAAGGGCTGTACCAGGTCGTTCCAGCCGTTGCCCAGCATCACCGACATCGCCGTCTGCGCCTGCGATGCGCCAAGCGTCTTGGCCGCATCGATCATGAAGGGCCCCTGCAGCACCCAGTGGCCGCCGCCCGAGGGCGCGAAGAAGTTGATCACGAAGGAGCTGACGAGCCCCCAGAACGGCAGCGTGTGGGCGCTGGAGATGCCCACGAACACGTGGGCGATCGACTCCACCAGGCCCGAGCCGTGCATGATGGCCATGATGCCGGCGTAGAACGGGAACTGCAGGATGATCCCGCCGATCGTCTTCACGCCCTCGTTGACCTTCTCCACGTACTTCATCGGCGTGCCCAGCAGCAGCACGCCGAGGAACAGGATGAAGAAGTTGATCATGTTCAGGTCGAGGCTGCCGCCCTGCACGAAGTGCATCGCCACATAGGCCATGCCGCACAGGCCGATCAGCAGGCTCAGCACGCGGCTGTTGTTGAGGCGGTACGCCAGCGTCTTCTCGTCGCCGAGCAGGCCCTCCGCCGCCGCGGCCGGCCTGGCTTCGGCGGCCACGGCGGCCGGGTCCAGCCCGACCACGGCCTCGCCCGGCTTCGGGTGCATGGCAGCGTTGAGCAGCGGCAGCAGGACCAGCACGGCCAGGCTGCTCAGCAGGACGGGCGCGGAGAAGATGGTCTCGGTCAGCGGCACCAGGCCCATCGTGCTTTCGAAGGCGTGGCCCTTGGTGGAGATCAGCACCGGAATGGTGGCCGAAAAGCCGAGGCTGTACATCGTGAAGCCGGTATAGGCGGAGGCGATGATCAGCGGGTAGTGCACGCCCTGGACCCGCAGCGCCAGCTTGCGCGCCATGATGCCGCCGATCACGAGGCCGAAGCCCCAGTTCAGGTAGCTGCCTATGCAGCCCGCGAGCGTGGCCACGACGATGGCCTGGCGCGGCGTCCGCACGCGCGCGGCGATGCGGTCGAGGAAGCGATCGACGATGGGCGCGGCCGCCAGTACGTAGCCCATGACCAGGATCACCGCCATCTGGGTGGTGAAGGCCAGCAGGCTCCAGAAGCCCTTGCCCCAGTCCTGCACCACATTGTCGACCGCACGGCTCTCGACGCCGAAGGCGAGCGCCATCGTGAGCAGCGTGAGCAGAATGGCGAAGACGAACGGGTCCGGCAGGTAGCGCCGCATCAGCTCGGTGAAGAAAGCCGTGATCCTGGACATGTCGCGTATGTTGTTATGGGGGTGTGCGGGAAGGAAGCAGCGGGTTCAGACGCCGGCCACGCCGACCGTCATGCCCCCGCAGACGTAGAGCACCTGGCCGGTGACGAAGCCGCTGCGGGCATCGAGCAGGTACGCCACGGCGTGCGCGACGTCGTCGGGCGTGCCGACGCGCTTGACCGGCACCGCATCGATGATGGCCTGCGTGCGCGGCGCGTCCGGCGGGTTCGCGCGGTCGAACAGCTCGGTGCGGATGGGGCCCGGTCCGATGGCGTTGGCCGTGATGCCCAGGCGGCCCAGTTCCAGCGCCCAGACGCGGGTCATGCCGATCAGGCCAGCCTTGGTGGCCGAATAGGCGGTGCGCAGCTCCTTGCCGAGCGCGGCGCGCGAGGACATGTTGACGATGCGGCCGAAGCCCGCGGCCTCCATGCCCGGCAGCAGCGCCTGCATGCACTGCAGCGCGCAGCGCAGGTTCAGCGCCACGGCCAGGTCGAACTGCGCCAGCGTCTGGGCACCGGCCTCGGCCGGCACCACGACGCCGACATTGTTGACCAGGCGCGTGATCGGGCCACCGGCCAGCGCCTGTTCCAGCGCATGCGCGGTGGCTGCCGTGTCGGACAGGTCGGCCTGGATGCCGCCCGGAACGTGGTCGACCACGCGGTCGATGATCACCGGCTCGTAGCCGTCGGCGCGGCAGCGCTCGGCCGTCGCGGCGCCGATGCCGGCGGCGCCGCCGGTGATGAGCACGCGTTCGCGGGAAGAGGTGGATGCGGGCATGGTGTGGATCCTTCGAAAGAGTCAGAGATAGCTGCGGCCGTCCACATAGGCCTTGCGCCAGCGGGTCAGCGTGACCCGCTCGAACAGGCCGGCCGCATGGAAGGGGTCGGACTCGATAAAGCGCCGGGCTTCGTCGCGCGTTTCGAGCGCGACCACGTAGAGCCCGCCGCCCAGGTCGGTGCCGTCGTCGGCCAGCTTGGCGCCGCAGGCCAGCAGCAGGTGCCGGTGTTCGTCCAGAAAGGCCAGGTGGGCCGGCCGGTTGGCCTGGCGCACATGCTGGTGCCGGGGCTTGTCGAAGGTTTCGATGATGAAAGGCATGGCAGGTCTCCCGGGGGCGTACAGGCGGCCCCCAACGTTCGGTACGGGTGGTGGCTCGGCCGGCGGCCGCGTGGCGTCACCTTCTCAGACAGTGGCCACCGGCGTGACCGGCGAGGCCACCGCCCCGGGCAGGTTCAGCGGCGGGGCCGTCAGCAGGAACCGGTAGCGCCTGCGTTCGCGCAGCCAGCGGGCCAAAGGTGTCAGATGCCACAGTTCGCCCAGGTGCACGCCCAGCCTGAACAGGCAGTGCTCATGCAGCGGCAGCGCCGCGCAGCAGGCTGGCCCGGGCCGCGCCGGGAAGGCTTCGACGGCGTAGTTATCGGCCGCGATCGCGGCGACCTGGCTGTCGGTGATCCACTGCAGCAGCCGCTCGTCGCGGCCGTCCAGCACGGCGCAGCTCGCGGCCAGCACGGCCGGGTCGGGCTGCCTGCGCATGCCCAGCACCACGTCGGCAAAGCCGGTGTGCAGGCAGACGATGTCGCCCGGCTCGACCACCACGCCGTCGGCCTCCATCACGCGCATCAGCGCGTCGTGGCCGACCACTGTGCGGGTATCGCCGAGATGGGCGCGCAGGTCGACCAGCACGCCGCGGCCCTGCACGCCGGTGCGGGCCATGCCTTCGATGCCGAGCGCACGCGCGGCCGAGGTGCTGGTGGCCGCGCCGGGCGCGGCCGGCACGCCGGCATCGCGCACGTCGACCGGGCCGACCACGTCGCGGCCGGCGGCAAAGCCGTTGTAGTACACCGGTTCGGGCAGGCCGTCGCCGTCGGCATCGAACAGCGAGCCCGCGTGCGCCAGCCCGTCCCACTGGGTCGAGTACTGCAGGTGCAGGATCACGAGGTCGTCGCTCAGCACATCGGTGCGGCCGGGCTCCAGCTCGCCGAGCAGGCAGTTGAAGTTGACCAGGCCCTTGCGCAGCAGCGGCCGCAGCACGGGCGGGTTGCGGTTGGCGTTGAGCGCGTTGCCGCCGGGGTAATCCAGCGGCAGGCTCAGCGCGAAGCTGCGGCCTTCCCGCACCTCGGCCACGCCCTGGCGCACCTTCTCGGGCGTGAGCAGGTTCAGCCGGCCGAGCTGGTCGTCCGGGCCGAAGTCGCCCCAGGTCGAGCCGGGCGGACGCTGCCGCCAGCGGGGCTTCGGCGAAGAAGGCATCGCACCATCCATGCCCGCCCGCCCCTCAGCCGTTCAGGAACTGCGCGACCGCAGCGTCGAAGCCCTCGGGCGCCTCGATGTTGGACAGGTGCGAGGCCGGCAGTTCCACCAGCCGGGCGCCGCCGATCGCCGATTGCAGGATCCGCGCGTCGGCCACGGTGGTCACCGGGTCGGCACTGCCGGCCACGATCAGCGTGGGCACGGCGATGCGGGCGATGTCGGCGCGCAGGTCGGCCCGGGCCAGCGCCTCGCAGCAGCCGGCGTAGCCCTCGGGCGCGGTGCCGGCGATCCAGCCCTGGGCGCGCTGCACCACGGCCGGCTGCGCGGCGGCGAGCGCCTCGGTGAACCAGCGCCCGGGCGCCGAGGCCGCCAGGTCGCGCATGGCGGCCGCGCCCTGCGCGCGCACCAGCGCCGCGCGGCTCAGCCAGCCCTCTTCGGTGCCGATTCTGGCGGCGCTGTTGGCGACGACCAGCCGGTGCAACCGCTGCGGGGCGTTCACGCCGAGCCACAGGCCGGTGAAGCCGCCCATGGAGATGCCGACGAAGTCGGCCCGCTCGATCTTCAGTGCGTCCAGCAGGGCGACGACGTCGCCGCCGAGCTGGTCGAAGGTGTACGGGCCGGGCGACACCTCGCTGCCGCCGTGGCCGCGGGTGTCGTAGCGCACCACGCGGTGCGTGGCGCTGAAGCGCGCGGCCTGTGCATCCCACATTTCGAGCGTGGTGCCCAGCGAGTTGGAGAATACGAGCGCGGGCGCATCGGCCGGCCCATCGATGCGGACGCGGAAGCGGCCGGTTGCGGTGGAGATGGTTTGATCGCTCACGGTGTGCCTCACACTTTCTCGAAGACCACTGCGATGCCCTGGCCCACGCCGATGCACATCGTGGCCAGCGCATAGCGCCCGCCCGCGCGGTGCAGCCGGCTCACGGCTGTGGTGGCGAGCCGCGCGCCGCTGGCGCCCAGGGGGTGGCCCAGCGCGATCGCGCCGCCCCACGCGTTGACGCGGGCGTCGTCGTCGGCCACGCCGAGTTCGCGCAGCACGGCCAGGCCCTGCGCGGCGAAGGCTTCGTTGAGCTCGATCACGTCGATCTGGTCGATCGTGAGGCCGGTCTGGGCCAGCACCTTCTGCGTGGCCGGCACCGGACCGATGCCCATGACGCGCGGCGCGACGCCGGCCGTGGCCATGCCGACCACGCGGGCGCGCGGGGTCAGGCCGTGGCGGGCGGCTTCGCTCTCGCTGGCCAGCAGCAGCGCGGCGGCGCCGTCGTTCACGCCGCTGGCATTGCCGGCCGTGACCGTGCCGCCTTCGCGCACCACGGGCTTGAGCCTGGCCAGCGCTTCGAGGCTGGTCGCACGCGGATGTTCGTCCTGGTCGACGATGACCGGCTCGCCCTTCTTCTGCGGCACGGCGACGGGCGTGATCCCGGCGGCGAGGTGGCCGGCCTGCTGCGCCGCCACGGCGCGCTGCTGCGAGGCCAGGGCCATGCGGTCCTGGTCCTCGCGGCTGATCTTGTAGTCGGTGGCGACGTTCTCGGCCGTCTCGGGCATCGAATCGACGCCGTACTGCTGCTTCATGAGCCGGTTGACGAAGCGCCAGCCGATCGTCGTGTCGTAAATCGCGCTGGCGCGGCTGAAGGCGGTCTCGGCCTTGGGCACGACGAAGGGCGCGCGGCTCATGCTCTCGACGCCGCCGGCGATGAGCAGGCCGGCCTCGCCGGACTTGATGGCACGCGCGGCCGTGCCCACGGCGTCGAGGCCGGAGCCGCAGAGGCGGTTGACGGTGGAGCCTGGCACGCCGAGCGGCAGGCCCGCGAGCAGCAGCGACATGCGCGCGACGTTGCGGTTGTCCTCGCCGGCCTGGTTGGCGCAGCCGTAGATCACGTCGGCGACGGCGTCCCAGTCGACCTTGGGATTGCGCGCGACCAGCGCCTTGAGCGGCACGGCGCCGAGGTCGTCGGCACGCACGCCGGAGAGCGCGCCGCCGTAGCGGCCGAACGGCGTGCGGATGGCATCGCAGATAAAGGCTTGTTGAATACTCATGGCAGGATCCTTTGGATGCGGTTGTAGTTCGTGCGGCTCAGGCGGCATCTACCGGGAGTAACACCGGCAGGCCGACGAGCTTTTCGAGTTCTTCGTGTGTGAGGCCCTCGACCTTGTCGATGAGCCTGAGCCCGTCGGGCGACGTCGCGAAGGTGGCCAGGTCGGTGTAGATGCGCTTGACGCAGGCCAGGCCGGTGAGCGGATAGGTGCATTCGCGCACGATCTTGCTTTCGCCCTTCTTGGTCAGCAGGTCCATCATCACCCAGGTCTGCTTGGCGCCGATGGCCAGGTCCATCGCGCCGCCCACGGCGGGGATGGCGCCGGGCTCGCCGGTGCTCCAGTTGGCCAGGTCGCCGGTGGCCGAGACCTGGAAGGCGCCGAGCACGCAGATGTCGAGGTGGCCGCCGCGCATCATCGCGAAGCTGTCGGCATGGTGGAAGAAGCTGCCGCCCGGCAGCAGCGTGACCGGCTGCTTGCCGGCGTTGATCAGGTCGTAGTCCTCGCTGCCGGCGGCCGGCGCCGGGCCCATGCCGAGGATGCCGTTCTCGCTGTGCAGCACGACTTCGATGCCGGCCGGGAGATGGTTGGCCACCAGCGTGGGCTGGCCGATGCCGAGGTTGACGACGGCGCCGTCGTGGATGTCCTGCGCGACGCGCCGGGCCAGGTCGTCCTTGCTGCGTTTCTGGTAGCTGCTCATGTTCATGCTGCCTTTTTGAAGCCGCCGGCCTGCGTGGCCACGCGGTCGATCTTCACGATGCGGTGGACGAAGATGCCGGGCGTCACGACCGCCTCGGGATCGAGTTCGCCGAGTTCGCGGATCGCGTGCACCGAGGCGATGGTCTTCTTCGCGGCCATGGCCATGACCGGGCCGAAGTTGCGCGCGGCCTTGCGGTAGGTCAGGTTGCCCCAGCGGTCGCCCTCCTCGGCCTTGATCAGTGCGACGTCGCCGCGGATCGGGTACTCCAGCACGTACTGGCGGCCGTCGATCTCGCGGGTCTCCTTGCCCTTGGCGAGTTCGGTGCCGAAGGCCGTCGGACAGAAGAAGGCGCCGATGCCGGCGCCGGCGGCGCGCATGCGCTCGGCCAGGTTGCCCTGGGGCACGAGTTCGAGCTCGATCCTGCCGCTGCGGTAGAGGTCGTCGAAGACCCAGCTGTCCACCTGGCGCGGGAAGCTGCAGATGATCTTGCGCACCCGGCCGGTCTTGAGCAGCGCGGCCAGGCCGGCGTCGGCGTTGCCGGCATTGTTGTTGACCACCGTCAGGTCGCGCGCGCCCTGGGCGATGAGGCCGTGGATGAGTTCGTTGGGGTTGCCGGACGTGCCGAAGCCGCCGATGAGGACGGTCGCGCCGTCCTGGATGTCGGCGAGCGCGGCGGCCACCGAATCCGCAATTTTGTTGATCATGCTGGGAACGAGGTAGGAGCGGAAAGGAAAGGCGAAGCAAAGAGAGACGCTGCACAGGCAGCACACGCGCGAGCGCCTCGGAAAGCTCGACAGGCGCGATGCACAATGTTCTAATAACGAACAACTGTTCGCATAAAGAATTTTAGGACGTTCGGGCCATGCGCGACACCCCCCTGGATCCTGGTAGTAACCCTAGGCCCGGAGACAGCTATGTGCAGTCTTTCGCGCGCGGGCTCGAAGTCATCCGCTCGTTCAACGCGCAGGCGCCGCAGCAGACGCTGACCGGAGTGGCCACCGCCACCGGCCTGACGCGGGCCGGCGCGCGCCGCATCCTGCTGACGCTGCAGACGCTGGGCTACGTGGCAAGCGACGGGCGGCTGTTCCAGCTCACGCCGCGCATCCTCGACCTGGGCTTCGCCTACCTGTCGTCGATGCCGATCTGGGACTTGGCCGAGCCCGAGATGGAGGCGCTGGTGGACCAGGTCCACGAGTCCTGCTCGGCCGCCGTGCTGGACGGCTCGGACATCGTCTACGTGCTGCGGGTGCACACCCACAAGATCATGACGACCAACCTGGGCGTGGGCTCGCGCCTGCCGGCGTTCTGGACCTCGCTGGGCCGCACGCTGCTGGCCGCGCTGCCCGAGGACGAGTTGCGGCAGCGCCTGGCCGCCACGCCGCGGCGCGCCTTCACACCGAAGACGGCGCTGGACGACGGAGCGCTGCTCGCGCGCATTGCCGAAGCGCGCGTCCAGGGCTGGTGCCTGGTCGACCAGGAACTGGAGGAAGGGCTGATCTCGATCGCCGCGCCGCTGAAGAACCGCGCGGGCCGCACGATCGCGGCACTCAACATCAGCGGCCAGGCCAACCGCACCGACGTGCGCGCGCTGCGCGACGAACTGCGGCCCGCCCTGCAGCGCACGGCGCAGCGGATCTCGCGCCTGCTGGCGGCGCGGCGGGCCTGAGCGGGTCCGGGCCACCTGCGTGCTACGCTTGCCCGACCATGTTCAACCCCACGCAGGCGGATGTCCGCCGCTTCTTCTGCGCCGTCTACGCCAAGGCCCGCGCCGGCCAGCCGATGGAGGCCATCGAAACGCTCGCGTCCCAGTGGATCGACGAACATCCCGAGTTCCATGACGACCTCGCTAACGCCGATGCGGCGGTCGCTCGCAACTACGAGGCCGAGTCCGCCAACCCCTTCCTGCACCTGTCGATCAGCGAGCAGTGCAGCATCGACCAGCCGCGCGGCATCCGCCAAGCGGTGGAACTGCTGGCCGCGCGCCTGGGCTCGCTGCACGAAGCCCACCATGCCGCGATGGAAGGCCTGGGCCGCATGCTCTGGGAAAGCCAGCGCGCCGGCCGGCCGCCGGACGGAGCGGCATACATCGACTGCGTACAGCGCCGCGCGACGCGAGATTGAAAATCCCCGTGCTGCAAAAATGCCGCTGGAATACCGCGGCCTTTTTCGATTTTGAAGCCTGATTCCGGCCTTAGCTAATAATAGACACTCCGTGGACCATTCTTCCGATGGGGCGGGGTAAATTTGTCTAAAACCATTTTTCTGGTGGATTAGTTAGGCAATGTAATTGCAGGCACAGCGACTGTCGTTTGAGTGTTCGTTTTCTCTTGGAGATAACGTCCCGGTGGTTTGCCTACTGCTTTGCGAAACATTGTGACGAATCCACTCGCGTTTTCATAACCAAGCTCCAGCGCCACGGTTTGTACGCTATCGCCTTTTGTAAGTCGTTGAAGCGCAAGAATCACATGTAGTTGCCGGCGCCAGCGTCCGAAACTCATACCGATTTCTTGCATCAAGAGCCTGCTCATACTGCGTTCGCTGATGCCGATACGAACCGCCCATTCCCTCTTTGATGTTTTGTCTGTGGGGTCTGCCAACAACATTTCCGCGAGCTTGCGTAATCGTACATCCCGTGGCATCGGTAAATGCAGATCCTCCACTGGCGCGCTCCCGAGTTCATCCAATAACGTAGAAATCAATCGACCTTCTGCGCCACTCAAGTCGTATAGCACTGGATAGCTCATTGCCTTCAACACCAACTCGCGCAAGAGTGGTGACACTGCGATAGTGCAGCAAACTTTCGGAAGATTCGACGCGGCGTCAGGATCGACTTATAAGCAGTAGCACTCAGTTTCGCCAGAACCACGGGCGGAATGAGGCAGATTCCCGGGTATCCAAACGGCGCATTGAGGCGGAACAATCCAAACACCATCTTCAATTTCGCAATTGACTACTCCGCGGACTGCGTAGAACAGTTGGGCCTTACGCGCACCATAAAGGAGTTGGAGGATGAGCTTGGTGCGCGCCTTTTTGTTCGGACCACCCGAAACACCCAACTGACTCGTGCAGGTCGGCAACTTTTAAAGAGCACGTACCTCGGATATTTACGGCGCTAGGCCAAGCCCGCGATAGTGTAAAGTCTGCGGCCAATGGCTTTCACGGACAATTAAGCATCGCCCTGTCCGACGGGGTCACACCTTCACGCTTGCCTGCCTTGCTCGCGCGTTGCCGCGAAGAAGATCCCGAGGTAGAAATTCGAATCTTTGAGGTTCCCCTAGTCCAACAGATCAAAGGTTTACATGACGACCTATACGACGCTGGCTTTTCAATGGCCGACGACGTGGGTATGGCATCCTGATTACTAGCTTGGGAGGATGAGTTGATGGTGGCAGTGCCGGCCCGTCATCCACTCCTAGGTGTCGCATCCCGGACGATCATATAGCCGCTTATGGAACAGATGCGGGTGAGTCTGATACCAGTTCTTCATGGCCTGCATGGGCGTCTTGCTGCCCAGCGCTGACTGCGGCAGTTGCTGGTTGTACAAGGCCACATAGCGCAGCAAGGTCTGCTCGAGGTCCTCTCGGCCGTTGAACCGATGCGTCTTGAGTACATCGGCGATGCGCCCATTGAAGCGCTCGACCATGCCGTTGGTCCTCGGTGTCCTGGGCTGGGTCAGCCGGTGCTCGATGCCCAGTTCCTGGCACAGCCGGTCGAACTCGTGATTGCCGCTGGGCTCGCGCTCCTTGCTCGTAAACAGGCGGTCCGTGAACTCCTTGCCGTTGTCGGTCAGCACCTTGGAGATCCTGATCGCACAGGCCTTGTGCAATGCCTTGAGGAAAGCCTGGGCGCTGGCGGCCGTCTTGTTGGCCTTGGGTTGCACGAACACCCAGCGCGTGGCCCGGTCGATGGCCACGAAGAGATAACGCCGGTTGCTCTCGTCGTGCATCTGCGGCAGGTACTTCACGTCCACGTGCACATACCCCGGC
>WNDY01000079.1 GCA_009914555.1 Xylophilus sp. | reverse complement strand
ACAACCAGCAACTGCCGCAGTCAGCGCTGGGCAGCAAGACGCCCATGCAGGCCATGAAGAACTGGTATCAGACTCACCCGCATCTGTTCCATAAGCGGCTATATGATCGTCCGGGATGCGACAGCTACATCGCCGCCCAGCACCAGCCCAGCGACGGCACCGGCGAGCCGGCCTGGTCGGTGCCGCTGATCGCCCAGGCGGCCCGGGCCGAGGGCGTGAAGATCGTCGCACCGGTGGCCGTGCGCGGCATCGAGACGCAGGGCGGCCAGGTCTCCCACGTGGTCACCGAGCGCGGCGCGGTGCGCGCCTCGCGCGTCGTGGTCGCCGGCGGGGCTTGGTCGCGCCTGTTCGCCGGCAACCTGGGAGTGAGTCTGCCGCAGTTGGGCATCGCCTCTCCGATGCAGCGCATCTCGGCCGTCGACGGCCTGCCGGGCGCGGGCGCCGGTTCGGACTTCGCCTGGCGCCGCCACGCCGATGGCGAGTATTCCATCGGCATCCAGCGCCACGTCGCGCCGGTCACGCTCGACAACTTCAAGCTGCTGTTCGATTTCCTGCCGTCGCTGCGACACACGAACGACCTGCTGACCGTACGCTTCGGCCGCGACTTCTTCGAGTCGCTTCGCCTGCCCACACACTGGCGCAACGACGAGGTCACCCCTTTCGAGCAGACACGCATGCTGACCGCGCGCCCGCTGCTCAAGGAAAGCGACCAGTGGCTGGCCTATGCTGCGCGCGCGGTGCCGGCCTTCGCGAAAGCGAAAGTGCTGGAGCGCTGGGGCGGCGTGATCGACGCCACGCCCGATGCGACGCCGGTGATCTCCGACGTGCCGACACTGCCGGGGCTGTTCGTCAACACCGGCTTCTCGGGCGGAGGCTTCACCCTGGGCACCGGCGCGGGCCATCTGCTGGCCGAAGTCATCGCCGGCGAGAAGCCTTCGGCCGACCCCTCCATCTACCGCCTTGCACGCTTCACCGACGGTTCGCCGCTGGTCTTCCGACATTGACCCGCGACCACCTCTTTCCTGCCCCGGCTCGGCGACCTGGGGCGACGGCGACCCCGGCGGCATGTCCGACGGCTCCGAGCGCCGCCCCAGCCTGGAGGAGGCCCGCCTGGGATGGCGTTCGGTGTCTTGGTCACGGCGCCGGGCCAGGATGGCATTGACGTCTGCGTGGGCCGGCAGCTTGTCAGGATCGGGCGCGGCTTTCTGGTCTACGACGACTCCAACTTGAGCAATGCGCTGGCGGCGGCTAGCTGTCGAGTCTCAGGACGTTGTCCACACCTGGGATGCGTGTGATGGGAGGCCGGCGGCGACCTGACGGCGCGGGCGCAGCCACCAGCGCCGACGAGACCGGCCGGCTGCTCCAGGCGCCCGCCCGCATGAGCGCAGCTGCGCGATACCGTGCGGCAGGTGCGTGCGAGCACCGAGAGCATCACGGCGGCCTCGGACGAGATTGCGGCGCGCGTCTCCGACCTGTCCTCGCGCCCCCCGCGTGAGCACTGCCAGCGCGCAAGAGATCACGGCCGCGATGCCGTGGACCTATGCATGGCAACCGCTCGGCAATGCTCCGCCAAGGCATTCCGTGGACACGCTCATGAACCGGGTGAAGGGCAGAAGTCGCAAGGCAGGCGATCCGGCAGGCCCGCCGCCAGCGCCGGGCAGCAGCACGGCGGTGCGCCGCGACCGGTCATGTGGCCACCTGGCGAAGGCTGGCTGCATCCAGGCGCCCTCATGGACCTGGCCAGCCGCCGTTCAATGGGAAACCAGCCTCAAGGCTGCATGGCTTGGCATTCGTGGACACGGGGCAGGACCGCTGCCATCAGGTGTGCCCCGTCAATGCGCCAACGCCGGCCACCAGCCCGATCAGCACCGGCTGGTGCAGCATGTACCAGCTGAGGCTCCAGCGTCCGAGCCCGGCCAGTGCGCGGCCGGGCAGCGGCAGTGCCACGCCCAACCAGGCCGGACGGTGCCGCAGCAGCCACTGGCCCGCGGCCATACCCCACCAGAGCACGCCGAGCCACGGCAGCAGCGGCACATAGTCCTCGGTGAAAGGCTTGCGGGTGACGAGCCCCAGCCAGTTGAGCGCGCGGCCGTTCAGCGTCTGCGCGATCGTCTCCCACCCCGACCCCTGAAGCCCCTGTGCCGCCAGCCACGGCAAGGCGATGGCCACCGCGCCCGCAGGCCAGAGCCAGCGGCCCCAGCCCCCGGTGAGCCGCACCACGACCAGCATGCATGCCAGCCCGTGCAGCACGCCGAAGTAGATGAAGCTGCGCGGGAACATCAGCGCCGAGCCGGCCGTGACCAGCAGCGCGCAGCCGGCCACCTGGGCCCAGCGCCGCCAGCAGCGCGGCCAGCCGAGTCGCTGGCGCAGCGCGATCGCCTGGCCGAGCCCCGCAGTGAAAAGGAACAGCGACACGATGGCCGAGCGCTGCACCGTCCAGAACGGATCGGCGAGGAAGTTGGCATGCAGCCAGCCGAAGTGGGCCAGGTCGAAACAGAAGTGGAAGACCGTCATCCACACGATGGCGATGCCGCGCAGAGCGTCCACCGCGTCGAAGCGGAGCGCAGCTTTCGGGGAGGGAGCTTCAGGCACGGGCGCGACGATACCACCCGCCCCGCCCCGCCACGACTGCTGACCGCGCCGCGCCAGCGGTGACGGATTCCCAGCAGGGCAAAGCTTTTCCAGGAACACCGGCGCCGCGTCCCGGCTGCCTGCCCATTGCTGCACAGCGCGCAGATGTCGCCGATCTGCTGCCATTCGAGCAGCCGGTCCGGCCGGAATGCGCCGCCACGTGCAGTTCGCGCTCCCTGCACCGGTTGGCATGGAGGCTGCAAAGTGCACGGCCCAACCCTGGGAGAAAAAAGCCATGTCCGCCCTGCCCCAAGCCGCTTCAATCCCCGCCGCCCCGCCCGAGGTGCGCGAGATCTGGTACACCCGCTGCCCGGTGCCCACCGCATCGGGCCTGGCCCAGCACTTCCGCTGGGTGCACGCGGCCTTCGCGCGCGAAGGCATCGCCGTGCACTCGCTGCGCGATTCGGACGACCCGGCCGTGCGCGAGTCGCACTTCACCCATTCGCTGCCGGCCAGCTTCCGCGAAGGCGGCAACATCCCGGCGATCTGGGCGCGCTCCGGCGGGCAGGATACCGTGGTCGTCGGCATCACCTGGGTCGACGAAGAACAGCTGATCCTCGTCGCACCCGACAGCGACATCCGCACGCTGGCCGACATCCGCGGCCGGCGGCTCGGCATTCCGAAGAACACGGCGCGGGTCGTGGACTTCCCGCGCGCGCAGGATCTGCACGGCCTCGTGACCGGCGTGCGCCTGGCCGGCCTGCAGCCGGAGGACGTGCAGATCGTCGACATCGCGGGCCACGACTTCCAGCAGCGGCGCATCGGCGCCGCCGGCCCGGGCAGCATCCACCAGGCGACGGCCGACGCGCTGCTGGCCGGCACGGTGGACGTGATCTATGCCAAGGGCGCGGCCGGCGCCTGGCTGGTGCAGGAGCGCGGCCTGCGGCCGCTGCTCGACATCAACGCCCATCCCGACCCGTTCGTGCGCGTCAACACCGGTACACCGCGCCCGGTCACGGTCAACCGCGACTTGGCCGAGCAGCGCCCCGACATCGTCGCCCGCTACCTGGCCACGCTGCTGCGGGCCGCCCACTGGGCCAGGAGCCATCCGGACGAGGTCACCGCCGCCGTGGCGGCCGAGACCGGCACCACGGCCGACAACGTGCGCCGCGGCTACGGCCCCGGGCTGCACCAGCACTTCGACGTGCTGCTGTCCGACCAGTACGTCGAAGGGCTGCGCCGGCAGACCGCCTTCCTGCGCGAATGGGGATTTCTCCAGGGCGACTTCGACTACGACGCCTGGATCGCGCGCGAGCCGCTCGCGCTGGCGCACCAGATCGTCGCCCGCGAAGGGCCGGCGCTGCCTTCGGCCTGATACCCTCCTGTGTAGTACCTTATAGCGGGTGAGCATAGCCAGCTCTGACGATATACCCTCTCATCAGCACATGACCATCGACGCGCTTGCCGACCACCCCGCCCATCCGGCGGCACAGCCCACGCCCGCCACGCCCCGTGCCAGGACACGCGAGGACATCCTGGCCGGCCTTCCCCAGGTCGCCGCCTGGATCCGCGAAGGCGCGGTGCGGCGCGAGCTCGACCGCGCCCTGCCCTGGGACGTGTTTGCCCGCCTGCGCGAGACCGGCCTGACCTGGCTGCGCGTGCCCCGGCACCTGGGTGGGCCCGGCGGCACGCTGTCGGAACAGGTCGAGGTCATCGGCGCGCTGGCCGCGGCCGACTCCAACGTGGCCCATGCGCTGCGCAGCCACTTCGCCTTCCTCAAATCCATCGCCATCGAGCCCGACGCGCCCAACAGCCGCAGGTACGTGGGCGAGGTGCTGGCAGGCAAGCTGTTCGGCGGCGCGCACATGGAGATCAACACGCCGCGGCCCAACCAGCTGCGCACCCGGCTCACGAAGCAGGGCGACCACTACGTCCTGCACGGCCACAAGTTCTACGCCACCGGTGCCGCGTTCGCCGACTACCTGAGCTTCAGCGCCATCGGCGACGACGGCGAGACCACCGGCGTGCTCATTCCGGCCGGCCGCGCGGGCGTGCGCGTGCTCGACGACTGGGACGGCATGGGCCAGCGCCTGACGGCCAGCGGCGGCGTCGAACTCGACAACGTGGTCATCCACCCCGACGAAGTCAACCCGCGCCGCAGCGCCAACCCCTACGTGCGCCGCCACGGCACCACGCGCGCGCAGCTGCACCTGGTGGCCGTCATCGGCGGCATCGTGCGCAACGTGTTCGACGACGCGGTGGCCTACGTGCAGCGCGGCGCCCGCTCGGCCAAGCACAGCGCGTCGGAGACGGCAGCCGGCGACCACTTCGTGCAGCAGGTGGTCGGCGAGATTTCATCGGCCCGCTATGCCATCGACGCGATCATCGCCAACACCGCCAAGCTGCTGGAGGCCTCGGGCAACGCCATCCTCGCCAACGCGCCCGATGTCGATGCCCAGGTGCTGCGCAGCCAGCTGGCCAACTCCAGCACCCAGATCGTCGTCGGCCAGCTGGCCATCCGTGCGGCTGAGCGGCTGTTCGACACCGGCGGCGGCTCGGCCACCGCCCGCAAGTACGATCACGACCGCCACTGGCGCAACATCCGCACCATCCTCAACCACAACCCGCTGCTGCTCAAGGGCCGGGTGATCGGCGACTACCACCTCAACGGCGTGCGCGACGACTTCGACGAGGGCCGGGTGTTCTGAGCCAGCACTGCGCGAGCGCCGGCGTGGCGCGCTTTCCGCATGTCGAAGTCGAAAAAACGGATTTGCAAACCCGTACGATTGCGCGCGATTCTCCAGAATCGACATGTCCCGCCTCGCTCCCTTCGACCCGTCCCGGCTGGCCCCGGACACCGCCGCGCTGTTTGACCGACTGCTGAAGGACTACGGCCCGTACGCCAACCTGCTCTGCGCCTTCGCGCCGCGGCCGCCGGCGCTGGAGCACCTCTTCTCGTACCTGGTGCAGTCGAAGAAGGACGGCCTGATCTCGCCACGCCACCTGGAAATCGCCCTGCTCACCGCGTCCAAGGCCCACGCCTGCCACTACTGCGTGGTGCTGCATGAACCCAAGCTCGCGGCCCAGGGCATCAGCCAGGAAGGCATCGACCGCCTGCTGGAGCCCGAAGTCCCCGGATTCGACGCCCAGGACCTGGCGGTGCGCGACTATGCCCGCGAGGTGACGCTGGCGCCCGAGCGCATCGGCGACGAACTCTTCGAGCGCCTGCGCGCCTTCTACGACGAAGCCCAGATCGTCGAGCTCACGATCCGCATCGCGCTGTGCAGCTTCTTCAAGCGCTTCAACGAGGCGCTGCGCATTCCGGCCGAGGACATCGTCGCCGCGGAACTGGCCCCCGGCCATGCGGCCTGAGGCCCCTGCGGCCGCAGCGCCCAAGCTGCAGGTCCGCAGCTTAAGCAAGCGCTTTGACGGCGAACGCGGGCCGGTCCAGGTGCTCGACGACATCAGCCTCGACGCGGCGCGCGGCGAGTTCGTCAGCATCATCGGCCCGTCGGGCTGCGGCAAGTCGACCCTCTTCAACATCCTGACCGGCCTGCTCGACCACGACGCTGGCACCATCGCGCTCGACGGCCAGCTGCTGCCGCACCTGCGCGGCCGCGTGGGCTAAATGCTGCAGCGCGACCTGCTGATGCACTGGCGCAGCGTGCTCGACAACGTGGTCGTCGGCCTCGAATTGAAAGGCACGCCGCGCGCCGAAGCCGTGGACCGGGCTCGCGACTACCTCGACACCTTCGGCCTGCTGCCCTTCCAGGACAGCTACCCGAAGGCGCTGTCGGGCGGCATGCGCCAGCGCGCGGCCCTGGCCCGCACGCTGCTGCCCGATCCCGACGTACTGCTGCTCGACGAGCCGTTCTCGGCGCTCGACTACCAGACCCGGCTGTTCCTCGAAGCCATGCTGGCCGACACGGTGCGCAAGCAGGGCAAGACGGTGGTGCTGGTCACGCACGACATCGACGAGGCCATCGCACTGTCGAACCGCATCTTCGTGCTGAGCGCGCGGCCCGGCCGGCTCAAAAGCACCCATGCGATCGCGCTCGAGTCCGCCGGCTCGCCGTTGGCTGCGCGCCGCGACCCGCGCTTTGCCGACTACTTCAACCTGCTGTGCCAGGAACTGGACATCCAGACCACGGTCCGGCGCGACGGAGGCCGGCCATGAGCGCCACCGCGCCTACGCCCCGCCCCCGCTGGCGCCCGCCGGTGCTGGCCACGCAGCTGCTGATCCTGGCCGTCCTGTTCGCCGGCTGGGAATACGGCGTGCACACCCAGGCGATCTCGGGCTTCCTGTTCGGCTCGCCCTCGGGCATCGTGCAGGCCGGCTGGCGGCTTGCCCGCTCCGGCGAGCTCTGGGAGCATGCCAACTACACGCTCTGGGCCTCGGCCGCGGGCTTCGTCGTCGGCACCGCGCTCGGCACGCTGCCGGGCCTGGCGCTCTGGTACACGCCGTATGGCGCGCGCGTGGTCGAGCCTTTCCTCGTGGCGATCAACAGCGTGCCCAAGATCGCGTTCGCGCCCCTGGTGATCTTGTGGTTCGGCACAGGCTTGGTATCGAAGGTGGCGCTGTCGGTGTCGCTCACGGCCATCGTCGCGCTGCTGGCCGCCTTCCAGGCCGCCAAGGACACCGACGTGGACATCCAGCGCATGCTGGTGTCGCTGGGCGCGACCAAGCGGCAGATCTTCCTCAAGGTCGTCGTGCCTTCGGCCCTGCCGTACGTCATCAGCACCTTCCGCATCAACATCGGCTTCGCGCTGGTGGGCACGGTCGTGGGCGAATTCATCTCGTCCAAGTACGGCATCGGCCACGTGATCTTCGTCGCCTCGTCGCTCTACGACCTCAACACCGTGTGGGTCGGCATCTTCGCGCTGATGGCGCTGGGCTTCGTGCTCTATGCCGGCGTGGACTTCGCGGAAAAGCGCCTGCTGGGCTGGAAAGACCAGCCCTATGCCACGCAGTTCAAGTTGTAGCCCTGCCGCTCCTCTCTTCTTTCCTCCTTCTTTTGCCATCGCCATGAACCGCTTCCGCCTGCTCCCGCTCGCCCTTGCCGCGCTCGCCGCCTTGCCGGCCCATGCGCAGGACAAGGCCATCGTCTCGGCCGCCTTCAAGTCGGTCTTCTACCTGCCGGTCTACTTCGCCGAGGAACACGGCTACTTCAAGCAGGAAGGGCTGGACGTGCGCATCGACGTCGCCGCGTCCTCCACCAACGCGCTGGCCGCCGTCATCTCCAAGAGCGCCGACTTCTCGCTGCACGGCCCCGAATGGACGGCCATCTCCTTCGGCCGCGGCGCGCCGGTCAAGGTCGTGGGCGGCACGTTGAACCGCCTGGGCGTGTGGCTGACCTGCAAGCCGGCCTACAACTTCAGCGGCTTCAAGGGCCTGAAGGGCGCGACCATCGCCACCGGCGCCATGCCCACGACCAGCACCTCGGCCTTCCTGAAGCTGGTGGCCAAGGCCGGCCTCAACCCCAAGCGCGACCTGAACCTGCTCGAAGTGCCGCTGGGCAACGAGATCGGCCCGCTGGCCTCGGGGCAGGCCGACTGTGCCGTGCTGTACGAGCCCGGCGCCTCGCAGGCCGAGGCCCAGGGCTACAAGGTGGTTTCGGCCTTCTCGCGCGAGATCGGCCCGTACACCTTCTCGGCCATCTCGACGCGCAAGGACATCAGCCCGCAGGTGGCGCGCAAGTTCGTCGCCGGCATCGACCATGCGCTCAAGGCCATCCGCAAGGACCCGCAGGCCGCGGTGGTCAGCGGCCTGAAGCTCTTCCCCAACCTCGACGCGGCCGTCGTCAAGGCCTCGGTGTTGCGGCTGATCGACGATGGCGTGTTCGCCGAGTCGGTCGCCATCCCGCCGCAGGCGCTGACCGACGCACTGCAGACCCAGATCGACCTGGGCAACCTCGACCGCCAGCCGCAGGACGCCAGCTGGCTGGACCTGCAGTTCGCCAACGAGATCGCCCGCAAATCCTATTGAAACCCCGTCGCCAGAGAACCTTTCACCCATGCGCTTTACCACCACCCGCCGCACCGCCCTCGGCCTCGCCGCCCTGGCCATCGCCTCCGCCACCCCGACTGCGTTCGCCGCCGAGCCGCCCATCAAGATCGGCCTGCTGGCCCCGCTGACCGGCACCGGCGGCCCCTACGGCAAGGAAGAGGAAACCGCCGCCCGCGCCGCGGCAGACTACATCAATGCCGCCGGCGGCGTGCTCGGCCGCAGGATCGAGATCGTCGTGGCCGACGACGAATCGACGCCCACGGCCGGCGTGGCCGCCGCGCGCAAGCTGATCGACGTGGACGGCGTGGCCGCCATCGCCGGCGTGTGGAGCAGCGCCGTGGCACTGGCCGTGCGCCCGGTCGCGCTGGAGAAGAACGTGGCCCTGCTGCCCGTGGGCTCGGCCGACGAGTTGACCGAGGGCGACACCAAGGGCCTGGTCTGGCGCTTCCAGACCAACGGCAAGAACTGGGGCCGCGCGTTCGCCAACGTGGCGGCCAGGGACGGCGCCAAGACCGCGTCGATCCTGGTGCTGCAGACGCCCTTCACGCTGAGCACCGTCAAGCCGTTCAACGACCGCTTCCAGGAACTCGGCGGCAAGGTGCTCGACACCGTCTACTTCAATCCGAACCAGCCGTCGTACCGCGCCGAGGTCGAGAAGATCTTCAGCAAGAAGCCGGACGCCGTCTTCCTGCCGAGCTACATCCCCGAGGTCAGCGCCATCGTTCGCGAGATCTACCGCAGCGGCTACGAGAGCAAGCTCTACACCTTCAGCCATGCGGCCGACAGCGGCGGCAAGTTCGTGCAGAACGTGGGCAAGGCCGCGGCCGAGGGCGTGAACCACGTGCAGGCCACGCCGGTCGGCAAAGCCGAGGCCTACAGGCTGTACCTGAAGCAGACCCGCCAGCCCGAAGGCACCATCGTCGCCTTCGGTGCCAACGTGTTCGACGAGATCAACGTGCTGGCGCTGGCCATCGCCAAGACCAGGAGCGCCAAGGCGGTCGACTTCACGAAGGAAATCGCCAACGTGGTCAATGCCAACGCACCGGCGGTGACCGACCCGGTCGAGGGCCTGAAGCGCATCCGCGAAGGCAAGCCGTTCCGCTACTCGGGCGCGACGGCCGACTTCCGCTTCGCACCGAACGGCGACCAGATCGACCTGGACTACGGCCACTACCGCGTGCTGGACGGCACGAGCAAGCTGATCGGCACCACCAAGTGACGGCGGAGGGCACCGACGACCTGCTGGTCGCGCAGGGCATCCGCGTCGCATTCGGCGGCTTCGCCGCACTCGACGGCGTGGACCTGCGGCTGCGCCGCGGCGCCATCACCGGCATCGTCGGGCCCAACGGCGCCGGCAAGTCCACCCTGTTCAACGTGCTCGGCGGCCAGCAGGCAGCCGATGCCGGCAGCGTGGCCTTCGACGGCACCGACATCGGCGGCTGGGCCGCGCACCGCCGCGTGCGGCGCGGGCTGACCCGCACCTTCCAGATCTCGCGCGAACTCGGCGCGCTCACCGTGCTGGAGAACCTGCTGCTCGCGCTGGACGACCAGCCGGGCGAAGGCATCCTGGCCGCGCTGCTGCGCCCGGGCGCGGTGCGCCGCGCCGAGGAGGCCGGCATCGAGCGCGCCCGCGCCCTGCTGGAGCGCGTGAACCTCTGGCGGCTGGCCGATGCGCGGGCCGATTCGCTGTCGGGCGGCCAGAAGAAGCTGCTGGAGCTGTGCCGCGCCCTCATGCTGCGGCCGCAGCTGGTGCTGCTCGACGAGCCGGCCGCCGGCGTCAACCCGGTGCGGGTCGGCGAGGTCGGCGACTTCATCCGCACGCTGCGCGCCGAAGGCATGAGCTTCGGCATCGTCGAACACAACATGGACCTGATCGCCGCGCTCTGCGACAGCATCTACGTGCTGGCCCAGGGCCGCGTGCTGCGCCAGGGCAGCTTTGCCGACATCTCGGCCGATGCGCAGGTTGCCGAGGCGTATCTCGGAGCGGTCGCATGAGCGGCGCCGAGTTCCGCATTGAGGACGTGGTCGCCGGCTACGGCGGGCGCGCCGTGCTGCACGGCGTGAGCGTGGCGGTGCCCGCGGGCGGCCGGCTCGTGGTGGTCGGGCCCAACGGCTCGGGCAAGTCCACGCTGATGCGCGTGGTGGCCGGGCTGCTGCGGCCCAGCCGCGGCCGGGTGCTGTGGAATGGCGAAGACATCACCACGCTCGACGCGCCCGCGCGGGCCCGGCGCGGCATCGGCTACGTGCCGCAGGAGGCCAACGTCTTTCGCAACATGACGGTGCTGGACAACCTGCGGCTCGGCCACGAATTCACCGCCGCGCGCGGCGGCGCCAGCTTCGCCAGCCGGCGCGACGCGGTGCTGGACCTGTTCCCCGAGATCGTGCCCAAGCTCGGCGTGCCGGCCGGCCACCTGAGCGGCGGGCAGCGGCAGATGGTCGCGATGGCCGCGGCGCTGATGCCGGCACCGGCCTTCCTCGCGCTCGACGAGCCTTCGGCCGGCCTGTCGCCGGTCAACGCCGGGCGGCTGTTCGAGGTGATCGACCGCGTGGCGCAGGCCGGCGTGACGCTCTTCATGATCGAGCAGAACACCCGCCTGGGCCTGCGCGCGGCCGACCGCGGCGTGGTGCTGGTCGCCGGCCAGGTGCGCGCCGATGCGCCCACGGCCGAACTGCTGGCCGACGGGCAACTGCAACGCTTGTATTTGGGAGCGCATTGACGATGGCGCAACTGCTGTTCAACGGCCTGGTCACCGGGCTGCTCATCGCGCTGCCGGCGCTGTCGCTGGCGCTGGTCTTCAGCGTGCTGCGCTTTGCCAACTATGCCATCGGCGCACAGATCACCGTGGGCGCCTACCTGGTGTATGCGCTCAACGTCGGCGCAGGCTGCCCGCTCTGGGTCGCTATAGTGGGGGGTATCGTTGGCGGCATCGCCGTCGCGCTGCTGGTGGACCGGCTGGTCTTCCGCCCGCTGCAGGGCCGCACCGGCGTGACGCTGCTGGTCGCCTCGATCGGCAGCGGGCTGGTGCTGGAGAACCTGGTGCGCCTCGCGGCCGGCAACGGCCCGCGCGGCTATGCGGTCGAGATCGCGCGGCCGCTGCGCATCGCCGGCCTGCGCATCAACCACGAGCAGATCGCCACGCTGGCCTGCGTGGCCGTGGCGCTGGCCGTCGTGTGGCTGGTGTTCCGCTGTACGCGGCTGGGCCGGGCGATGCGCGCCGTGGCCGACAACCCGGACCTGGCCGCCGTGCGCGGCATCTCGCGCACGCGGGTGACCGCCGCCGTGTGGGCGCTGTCGTCGGCGCTGGCCACGCTGGCCGGCGTGCTGATCGGGCTGGACTCCAACGTCGAGCCGCAGATGGGCTGGAACTACCTGCTGCCAGTCTTCACCGCCGCCATCCTCGGCGGCATCGCGAGCCCGATGGCGGCCGTCGCCGGCGCACTGGTGCTGGGCGTGGCCGAGGAACTGGCCACGCTGGTGCTGGCGCCGCACTACCGCAGCATCGTCGCCCTCGGCGTGATGGCGCTGCTGCTGCTGGTGCGGCCCTCGGGCCTGTTCGGCGCACGGTGGGTGACGCGATGACCTCCTACCTCGTCGCGACCCTGGTGCTGGTCGTCATCACCACCCTCTCGGGCCTCGCGCTCAACCTGCAGTGGGGCCTGGGCGGGCTGGTCAACTTCGGCCTGTTCGGCTTCTACATGCTGGGCGCCTACGGCTGCGCGATCCTGCAGCGGCACGGCGCGCCGCCGCTGGCGGCCATGCTGGGGGCCATCGTGCTGACGGCGGCCGCAGGCGCGCTGGTCAGCCTGATCTCGCTGCGGCTCAGCGAGGATTACCTGGCCATCGTGACGCTCGGCTTCGCCGAATGCCTGCGGCTCTTCATCAGCTACGAGGACTGGCTCACCCGCGGCACGCTGGGCATCGCCGACATCGCACGTCCCTTTGCCGCCGCGGTGCCTGCAGCCTGGCGCGATGCGTTCTTCCTGGCCTTCTGCGCCGCGTGGCTGCTGGCGGCCGTGTGGCTGCTGGAGCGCCTGGCGCGCTCGCCGTTCGGCCGGCTGGTGCGGGCCACGCGCGAGGACGCGCTGGTGGCATCGGCCCTGGGCAAGCATGTGCTCGGCGTGCGCGCCCGGGTGTTCGCGCTGGGCGGCGCGCTGCTCGGTGTGGCCGGCAGCCTGCATGCCTTCTACTACACCTACATCGACCCGACGCAGTTCACCACCATCCTGACCGCCTATGCATTCATGGCGGTGATCCTCGGCGGGCGTGGCAGCCACCGCGGCGTGCTGCTGGCCGGCTTCACCGTGATCCTGCTGCTCGAAGGCAGCCGGCTGCTGGTCGGCGTGGTGCCGTGGCTCGACGGCGCGCAGCTCGCCGCCATTCGGCTGAACCTGGTCGGGGCGGCGCTGGTGGCGCTGCTGGTCTTCCGGCCGCAGGGGCTGCTGCGCGAATACTGCCTCCAGGTCCATCCCCATGCCGACGGCTGACGCCGGCACCAGCCATATACCCCCGCCATGACCTCACCCCAGCGCGAACTCCGGCTCAACACCTTCCAGATGGCGGCACCGTCGCACAACTGGGCCGGCCTGTGGCGCCATCCGCGCGACAACCAGGCCGACTACACCCGCCTCGCCTACTGGACCGAGATGGCCCGCACGGCAGAGCGCGGCCTGCTCGACGGCATCTTCGTGGCCGACGTGTTCGGCCTCTACGACGTGTTCGGCGGCGATGGCGATGCCGCCCTGGCTGCGGGTGCGCAGGCGCCGCAGCTCGACCCGACCCTGGCCGTGTCGGCCATGGCGCTGGTGACCGAACACATCGGTTTCGGCATCACCTCCAGCCTGACCTACGACCATCCGTTCGCCTTCGCCCGCCGCTTCGGCACGCTGGACCACCTGACCGGCGGCCGCCTCGGCTGGAACATCGTCACCGGCTACCTCGACAGCGGCGCACGCGGCATGGGCGCCGCCGCCCAGCGCCAGCACGACGAGCGCTACGACGCGGCCGAGGACTACCTGGCCGCGCTCTACCAGCTCTGGGAAGGCAGCTGGGAGGACGGCGCCGTGCTGCGCGATCGGGCGGCCGGCGTGTTCGCCGACCCGCGCAAGGTGCACCGCGTGGTGCACGACGGGCCGTACTACCGGGTGGACGGCCGCGCGCTGACCGAGCCGTCGCCGCAGCGCACGCCGGTGCTCTACCAGGCCGGCGCCTCGGGCCGCGGCCGGGTCTTCGCCGGCCGGCATGCCGAGGCCTCGTTCCTCAACGGCCCGACGCCGCAGATCGCCGGCCAGGCGGTGCGCGCGCTGCGCGAGGCAGCCCAGGCCGCCGGCCGCGATCCGCACGACGTGCTGGCGCTGCTGGGCGCCACGGTCATCGTCGCGCCGACCTCGGCCGAGGCCCGGGACCTGCGCGACGAATACCGCCGCCACCTCGACCCGGCCGGCCAGCTGGCGCTGGTGTCGGGCTGGACCGGCATCGACCTGTCCCAACTCGGCCTGGACGACGAGCTGCCGTTCGCCCGCAGCAACGCGGTGCAGTCCACGCTGGAGAACCTGACGGTCCAGGCCGCCCGGCCGGCGCGGGTGCGCGACCTCGTCGACTTCAGCCCGGCGGGGGCGCGGTCGGCCATCTTCATCGGCTCGCCCGTCGAGGTGGCCGACCAGATCGAGACCTGGGTCGAGGCCGCCGACATCGACGGATTCAACCTCGTGCGCACGGTGATGCCCGAAAGCCTGGAGGCCATCGTCGACCTGCTGGTGCCCGAGCTGCAGAACCGCGGCCTGTTCAAGACCGCCTACCGCGAAGGCACGCTGCGCGAAAAGCTCTTCCCGGGCGGCGGCGCCACGCTGCCGGCCAGCCACCCGGGCGCATGCCACCGGCGGCGGTCGGGCTGAGCCCGACAACGCGCAGGCAGCCGCTTACTGCACGATCTGCGTCAGGTCCAGCGCCGAGGTCAGGTCGCCCATTGATCTTGCCCCCGTTTCACGGACACCCCTATAAGCGATTAACTATCGCAATAGGAGGTGGACGATGACCAAGAGCAAGGCAGGCAGAAAGGGGCAGGAGTTCAGCCTGGAGTTCAGGCAGCAGGCACTGTTGCGAGCGGCCACAGAAGGGGTAACCACGGTGGCTCGTGATCTGGGGTTGCAGCCTGCCCAGCTGTACAGTTGGCGCGCCCAGGCGCGGCGGCACGACCAGGACGATCAGGCACAACGCTTGGAGTTGGCCGAACATGCACGGCTCAAACGTGAAGTGGCGCGGCTGGAGGAGGAGAACGCTTTCCTAAAAA
>WNDY01000078.1 GCA_009914555.1 Xylophilus sp. | reverse complement strand
TGAGGGGCTGAGCCATGGGTCCATGGGCCAACCGGGGGGGCCTCCGGCGGCCTGGCAGGGGCCTGATAGATCAACAGCCAGAAACCAGTTCACCAACCGCCTCACACACAGAAATACTGACAGCCCCTATACACCCCGAGCAGCTTTCCGCAGCGCCCTAAAATCGGACGCATCAAGCATATACCCAGAGATCACCGCCACCTCAACCGCGCCAGAACTCCACCCGCCCATAGTGGTGCTTGAGAAAGTCGATCCACAGCCGCACGCGCAGCGGCAGATGCCTCGCATGCGGAAACAGTGCATAGATCCCGTTCGGCGGCGCGGCGAAGTCTTCCAATAAAGCCACCAGCCGGCCCGCCGCGATATCGGCCTCGACCTCCCACGTGCTGCGCCACGCGACGCCGTGGCCGGCCAGGCACCAGTCGTGCAGCACCTGGCCGTCTGAACAGTCCAGCGGCCCGCCGGGGCGCAGGTGGACGACTTCTCCGCCCGGCATGCGGAAGGCCCAGCCGCGGGTCTGCGAGGCGTCGCTCGACAGCGTGAGGCAGTCGTGCCGCGCCAGGTCGGCCGGCGTGGCGGGCGTGCCGCGGCGCGCCAGGTAGTCCGGCGTGGCCACGCACAGGCGCCGGTTGTCGGCCAGGCGCACGCTGACCAGGGCCGAGTCCGGCAGATCGCCCACGCGCACCGCGCAGTCGAAGCCCTCGCCGGCCAGGTCGACCACGCGGTCGCTGAGGTTGAGCGAGACGGTCACCTCGCCATGCTGGGCGCGAAAGCGCGGCACCAGCGGCGCGACGTGGCGGCGGCCGAAGCCCGCGGGCGCGGTGATGCGCAGGTGGCCGCTGGCCTTCACGCCGCCGGCACTGACGCTGGCCTCGGCATTGGCCAGGTCGGCCAGGATGCGCTGGCAGTCTTCCAGAAAGGCGCTGCCCTCGTGGGTGAGCGTGATGCGCCGCGTGGTGCGCACCAACAGCTTCACGCCCAGGCGCTCTTCCAATGCATCGAGCCGGCGGCCGATGATGGCCGGGGCCACGCCTTCGGCATGGGCAGCGGCCGTGAGGCTGCCGCGCTGGGCGACCGAGACGAAGGATTCGAGCTGCTTGAGGTGGGCCATGATGGCGCGCAGATTAGATGCGCGCCGGGCAAAGATCAATCGCCGGCGGACCGCGATTGATGACCATCAGCTTTCTGTCGCCGCCTTGCCCGGTATGACCGCCGCAGCCTGCAACGCGCCGAGGGCCGCATCGCCATAGCCCGCCTCGCGCAGCAGCGCCTCGGTGTGCTCGCCGACGGCCGGCGGCATGGAGCGGACTTCCAGCCGCGCGCCGGCCAGCGTCAGGGGCAGCAGCGGTGCGCTGGTCGTGCGGCCGTCGGGCAGGCGCATGGCGCCGAGCCCGCCGGTGGCGATCAGGTGCGGATCGTCGAACAGCTGCTCCGGCCGTGTGATCGGTGCGAAGGGCAGGCCTTCGCGCTCGAACACCGCCGCCAGCGCGTCGGCGCTGTGCCGGGCCAGGCGCTGGCGCAGGTCGGGCAGCAGCCATTCGCGGGCGCGCACACGGTCGTTGTTGGTGGCGAGCCGCGCATCGGCCGCCAGGTCGTCGAAGCCGAAGGCGCGGCAGAAGATGGCCCACTGCTTGTCGCTGACCACGGCCAGGAAGATCTGTTCGTTGTCCTTCACCGCGAACACGTCGTAGATCGCCCAGGCCGAGATGCGTGCGGGCATGGGCGCGGCCGGGCGGCCGGTCACGGCGTACTGCAGCATGTGCTGGCCAACGAGGAAGACGTTGTTCTCGAACAGCGCGGCCTGCACCTCGCAGCCCTCGCCCGTCTTCTCGCGCCGCGCCAGCGCGGCCATCGCGCCGATGGCGCCGAACAGGCCGCCCATGATGTCGTTGATGCTGGTGCCGGCGCGCAGCGGGTCGCCGGGGCGGCCGGTCATGTAGGCCAGCCCGCCCATCATCTGCACCACCTCGTCGAGCGCGGTGCGGTGTTCATACGGCCCGGGCAGGAAGCCCTTGTGGCCTACGTAGATCAGCCGCGGGTTGCGCGCGCGCAGCGCTGCGTAGCCCAGGCCCAGGCGCTCCATCACGCCGCCCTTGAAGTTCTCGACCACGATGTCGGCGCCGTCGATGAGGCGCAGCGCGGCCTCGATGCCGGCCGGCTGCTTCAAATCGAGCGCGATGCTCTGCTTGTTGCGGTTGAACATCGGGAAGAAGCCCGCGCCCGAGCCCAGCAGGCGGCGGGTGGAGTCGCCCTCGACCGGCTCGACCTTGATGACCTCGGCACCCAGGTCGGCCAGCACCAGCCCGCAGGCCGGGCCCATGACCATGTGGGTGAACTCGACCACGCGGATGCCGGCCAGCGGCAGCGTGCGCCCGCCTTCCGTGGCCTCGGCCGCCGGCGCCGCGGCCTCCGGCGGCTGCCAGCCGGGCACGAAGCCCCTGGGCAGGCCGGCATCGGGCGTCATGCCGTAGACCGGCTCGCCGGGCAGCCCGGACTGGAGCGGCTCCCGCGCGGCGACCAGCTTCTCGATGTCGATGCCGGTGGCCACGCCCATCGCCTCGAACATGAAGACCAGGTCCTCGGTCACCACGTTGCCCGATGCGCCCGGCGCATAGGGGCAGCCATCCAGGCCGCCGAGCGAGCTGTCGAAGGTGCGCACGCCTTCTTCATAGGCCGCCAAACAGTTGGCCAGGCCCAGGCCGCGGGTGTTGTGCATGTGGGCCGCGCCGGCGTGCGAGCCGATCTCGGCGCGCAGGCGGCGGAACAGGCGGCGCACCTGGGCCGGGTTGGCATAGCCGACCGTATCCGACAGGCCGGACTCGTCGGCGCCCGCGGCGATGCACTGCGCAGCCAGCCGGATCACCTCGTCCTCCGGCACCAGCCCTTGCAGCGTGCAGCCGAAGGCGGTGGAGATGCCCGCCTCCAGCCTGACGCCCGGCGCCCGCTCGTCGCGCAGGCGGGCGATGGCGCGTACCTCGTCGACCATCTGCTCGCGCGTCTTGCGCACGTTGGCCAGCGAGTGCGCCGCGCTGGCCGACACCGGCACGGTGAGCTTGTGCACGCCCGCGGCGAGCGCCGCCTCGGCGCCGCGCAGGTTGGGCACCAGCGCCATCACCGTGAGCCCCGGCAGCGTGCGGGCGAAGGCCACGACGTCGGCCGTGTCGGCCAGCTGGGGCAGCAGCTTGGCCGGCACGAAGGAGCCGACCTCGATCTCGCGCACGCCGGCCGCATGCAGCGCGGCGATCCAGCGCAGCTTGTGGGCCGTGGGCATGGTCGCCTGGACCGACTGCAGGCCGTCGCGCGGCCCCACTTCGCTGATGAGGACATCGGGTTGCTGGAGGTCAGTCGCTGGGTTCATAATTCTGTCTTTCAGAACAACGTTCTTTAAAACGGAACCCGATTCTACTGCCGTGCCCCGCAAAGCCCAAACCGCTTCCGTTGCCGATGCCGATGCCGCGCCCGGCGGCGCCGCCGCCGTGGACCGCGCGCTGTCGCTGCTGGCCGCCTTCCGGCCGGGCGACCGGGCGCTGCCGCTGGCCGAGCTGGCCGGGCGCGCGCGGCTCTACAAGAGCACGGCGCTGCGGCTGCTGGCCTCGCTGGAGCACGGCGCGTTCGTCGTGCGGCAGGACGACGGCCGCTATGCGCTGGGGCCCGCCATCGCGCGGCTGCACGGCATCTACGCGGCCGCATCGTCGCTGGAGGACACGGTGATGCCGGTGCTGCGCGCGCTGGTGGAGCGCACCGGCGAGAGCGCGGCCTTCCACGTGCGGCGCGACCAGCCCGGCGGCGGCTGGGTGCGGCTGTGCCTGCTGCGCGTGGACTCGCCGCAGCTGCTGCGCGACCACGTGCGCGCCGGCGACCTGCTGCCGGCCGACCGCGGCGCCGGCGCACGGGTGCTCCAGGCCTTCGGCCCGCAGACTGACAGCGCCCCGCCGCAGGATGCCGAGCTGCTCGCCCAGGTGCGCGCGCAGGGCTGGTGTGCGCTGATCGGCGACCGCACGCCGGAGCTGGCCGGCATCTCGGCGCCGGTGCTGCGCTCCGACGGCTCGCTCGCGGGCGCGCTCACGCTGACCATGCCCACGCAGCGCTACGCCGAAGAGCCCATCGCAGCCGTGGTGGAAGCCGCACGCAGCCTCGGGCCGCTGCTGCGGGGCTGAACCCAATACACCCTGTCCTATATCGTCATAACACCCGAGAATCGGGCGCTACAAGGACATACTCTTTCACTCTACAGTGCCGGACGGTCCGGCACCGCCACCGGCGGCCTTGTAGAGGCGCACGAGCGAGGTGCGCAGGCTGCCGTCGCTCTCGCACAGCAGGGACTGCGCCTGCCGCAAGGCCCGCTCGGCCTGCAGCGGCGCCAGTTCGCTGACCAGACCGGAGGCCGTCCGGGCGCGTGCCAGCGCCAGCTGCGTGCGGCTGGCGTCCACCTGCTCGCGAAGGCGCTGGTTGCGCAGGCGCTCGGCCGCATGCGCGGCCAGCGCGTCATCCACTTCCTGCCACGCCTTGAGCACGCTCTGGCGCCAGGCCACGGCCGCGCGCTGCTGGTCGATCCGGCGCAGTTCCACGTTGGCCCGCCGCCGGCCGCCGTCGAACACCGGCAGGCTCAGCACCGGGCCGATCTGCCAAGTGCGCGACGCCCATTCGCCGAACGAGCCCGCCCCGATCGACTGGACGCCGGCCGATGCATCGAGCGCGATGCGCGGATAGAGGTCGGCCATGGCCACACCGATCTCGGCCGTGGCCGCATGCAGCTGCGCCTCGGCCGCGCGCACGTCGGGCCGGCGGCGCAGCAGCTCCGCGGGCTGCCCCAGGGCCGGCGCGGCCGGCACCGGCTGCGCAGTGCCGTCGATGTCGCCGGCGGCGGGCGCCAGCAGCGTGGTGAGCGCGCCCGGCGCGTCGCCGGTGAGCAGGCCGATCTGGTTGAGCAGGGCCGCATGCTGCGCCTGCCAGGCGGCCTGCCGGGCGCGCAGCCCGGCCAGGGCCTGCGACTGCGCCAGCGGCGCGTCCTCGTCGGCAAGGCCGTTGACCACACGCGCCTGCTGGAGCGCGAGGAGTTCCTCGACCGTCGCGGCGTCGCGTGCGAGCAGCGCCTGCTGGCGCTGGAGCTGGCGCAGCTCGGCATAGGCGCGTGCGACTTCCGCGGACACGACCAGGCGCGCGTCCTCGAACTGCGCGCCGGCGGACTCGGCGGCGGCATCGGCCGCCTCCACCGAGCGCCGCACGCGGCCCCAGAGGTCCAGCTCCCACGACACGTCGAAGCCGGCCTGGTAGAGCGGGAACGGATCGCTCAGCACGTCCACCAGCCGCGGCGCCTCGGCGCCGGCGATGGCGCCGACGAGCCGCGTCTCGGCCGATGTCTCGCTCTGGCGCTGGCGCGTGGCCTGGGCCTGAAAGCCCGCCTGCGGCGTGGCCTGGGCGGCGGCCACGCTGCGCTGCAGACGGCTCTGGGCGAAGCGCAGCGCCGCCGTCCGCAGGTCGGGACTGGCGGCGGCGGCGCGGGCTTCGAGACGGTCGAGCACCGGGTCCCGGAACACGCGCCACCAGGCCGCCGGCGGCGCGGCGGTGTCCGGCGCCCAGGTGGCGGCGAGTCCGGGTGCGCTGCTCGGGCGCGCGGCCCAGCCGGCCGGCGCATCGGCCTGGGGCGTCTGGAAATCCGGCCCAACGCTGGCACAGCCCGCCAGGGCAGCGCACAGGATCGCGGCATGGAGATGCGGTGCAAAGGAAGAAGGCATGGCTCGGAACCTGTGGTCGATCTCGGTGGCCCCTTGCGGGGGGTGAAGGCAGCGGCCCCCAGCCTGCCTGCGCACGCATGGACGGCCTGACCGGTCGCTGCCTGCGGCGGCGGCCTCGGGCTCACCGCCCGGGAAATGTCGTTTCACTTCAGGCGAGGCGGTGGCGGAACAGCCACGCGGCCAGCGGCAGGGTCAGCGCCGCCACGCAGACGAAAGGGATGAAGTCGTGCCAGACCTGCGCGAGCGTCGCACCCTCCAGGTACACGCGACGCACCAGGTCGATGGCGAAGCGCAGCGGATTCGCGGAGGTGGCGGCCTGGAAGGCCGGCGGCATGTTGCGCACCGGCGTGGCCAGGCCCGACAGCAGCACCAGCGGCACCAGCAGCACGAAGGTGTAGAGCATGGCCTGCTGCATGTCGGCCGACAGCGCCGAGATCGACAGCCCGATGCCCACCACCGCGATGGTGAACAGCAGCAGGCCCACCGCCAGCGCCCCCGCGCTGCCGGCCATCGGTATGCGGAACCAGTAGCGTGAGACCAGCAGCACGGCGAGCGACTGCACCAGCCCGATGGCGATGGCCGGCACGGCCTTGCCGACCATGATCTGCGTGGGCGAGGCCGGCGTGACCAGCAGCTGGTCGAAGGTGCCCTGCTCGCGCTCGCGCGCCACCGACAGCGCCGCGAGCATCATCACCTGGATCATGCTCAGCGAGGCGATGAGGCCGGGAACGATGTTCCAGAGCGTCTCGAGGTTCGGGTTGAACCATGCGCGCGATTCGACCGTGATGGCCGGCTGCGCAGCGCCGGGCAGCGTCGCGTTGAAGCCGGCGACCACCGCCCGCACCTGCGCTGCCGCGTTGCCCGCCGTGGTGGAGTTGCGCCCGTCGAGCACCACCTGAAGCGGCGCGCCGCCCTGGCTGCGCAGGCGGCTGTCGAAGTCCGGCGCGAAGTGCAGCACCAGCAGCGCGCGGCCCGCGTCGATGGCGCCGGCGATCTGCGCGGGCGAATCGAGCGTGGCCACGCGGCGGAACGCGCCGGTGCCGTCGAGCCGCGCGAGCAGGCGCTGCGACTGCTCGCCCCGGCTCTGGTCGACCACGGCGTAGGGCACGTCGTGCAGATCGAAGGTTGCGCCATAGCCGAACAGCAGGCTCTGCAGGATCACCGGCACGATCAGGATCACGCGGTTGGCCGGATCCTTGAGCACCGCAAGGAACTCCTTGCGGCAGAGGTTGGCGAGCTGGCGCAGATAGTCGATCACCGGCATACCCTCCTTCGTTCAGTCGAGCCGCTTGCGCGTGGCCGCGCGCGCCAGTGCGAGCAGCCCGGCGGCATACGCCGCAAGGATCGCGCAGTCCCTGAGCACCAGCGGCCAGTGCGTGCCGGCGAGGAAGAGCGTCTTGACGATCTCCATGAAATAGGTGGCCGGCAGCAGATGGCCGATCACCGACACGGCCTGCGGCACGTTGCGCAGGTCGAACACGAAGCCCGACAGCATCATCGCCGGCAGGAAGCTCGCAAGGATGGCGATCTGGCTGGCCAGGAACTGGTTGCGGGTGAACGCCGAGATCAGCAGGCCGATGCCCAGCGACACGACCATGTAGAGCATGCCCGCGGCCAGCAGCACGGCCAGCGAGCCCTGCAGCGGCACGCCGAAGAGCAGCCGCGCCGCCAGCAGGCACAGCCCCATCCCGGCCAGTCCGACGGCGAAGTACGGCACGATCTTGGCCACCAGCACCTCGGCGGGCCGCACCGGCGTGACGAACAGCGCCTCCAGCGTGCCGCGTTCCCACTCGCGCGCCATCACAAGCGCCGTCAGGAAGGTGCCGACCAGGGTCATGATCAGCACGATGAGGCCCGGCACGAGGTACCAGGTGCTGTTGTTGGCGGCGTTGAACCACATGCGGTCCACCACGACGACGCCGCTGGCGGCCGCCGCCGCGCCCGGGCCGGCACGGTCGCCGCGCTTCTGCGCGATCGCCGCGACCGCCGCCTCGACGTAGCCGCGGATGCCCGCCGCACGGATCGGGTCGCCGCCGTGCAGCAGCAGCTGCACCCGCGCGTCGCCCGCGGCGGCCCGGCGCGTGAAATCGCCGGGCAGAAGGAGGAGCGCGTCGGCCGCGTGCGCATCCATCGCTCGCCGCGCCGCGGCGAGCGAGCGCACGACGGTCGTGACCATGTACGGCGAACCCTCCAGGGCCGCGACCACCTCGCGCGCCGGCGGCGAAGCGTCCCCCAGCGCGACCACGATGCGCGCGTCGCGCACGTCCAGCGACAGGCCGTAGCCGAAGATCAGGATCAGCGCGATCGGCAGGCCGATGCCGATCAGCAGGTTGCTGCGGTCGCGCAGCAGCTGGCGGAACTCCTTCCTGACCAGCGCGGCCACGCGCCGGAAGGCGTCGCGCGCGCCGCTCACCGGCGGGCCTCCGCGCGGGCGCGCTCGACGATGCCGATGAAGGCCCGCTCCATGTCGAGCCGCCGCTGCGGCGTCTCGCCGGCCTGCGCGCGCACCTGCGCGGGCGTGCCCAGCGCCAGCAGCCGGCCGGCGTCCTGGATGACGACGCGGTCGCAGTATTCGGCCTCTTCCATGAAATGCGTGGTGACGACAACCGTGGTGCCGGCTGCGGCCAGCGCGGTGATCCGGCGCCAGAAGCCGCGGCGCGCGAGCGGGTCGGCTCCGCTCGTCGGCTCGTCGAGGAACAGGATCTCCGGCTCGTGCAGCAGCCCGGCGGCCATGGCCAGCCGCTGCTTCACACCGCCCGGCAGCTGCCCGGCCGGCCGGGCCGCGTGGCCGGCGAGGTCGAACTGCGCGAGCACCGCCTGCATGCGCTGCGCCAGGCGCGCGCCGCGCAGGCCGTAGGCGCCGCCGAAGAACCGCAGGTTCTCCCGCACCGTCAGGTTGGCATAGAGCGAGAACTTCTGCGCCACGTAGCCGATGCGTCCGCGCGCCTGGGACCGCGCGCTGCGCAGGTCCAGCCCGGCCACGCGGGCCTGGCCGCCGCTGGGCGCGAGCAGGCCGCAGAGCATGCGGAAGGTGGTTGTCTTGCCCGCGCCGTTGGGACCGAGCAGGCCGAACACCTCGCCGCGGCGCACGCTGAAGGTGGTCCGGTCCACCGCGACGAAGTTGCCGAAGCGGCGCACCAGGTCGTGCACCTCGATCACCGGCGCCTCCCCGGCGCCGGCGGCCCTGGCGGCCCCGTCGGGCGCGGCCTGGGCGGCAGTGGCGGCATACCCGCCGCCACTGCCGCGCGCGCGCAGCAGCACCATGAAGCCGTCCTCCAGCCGCTCGGGCACCGGCTGCTGCGCCACCCCGGGCGGCAGCTGCGGCGCGGACGCCGCTGCGCGCAGGATGAACCGCACCCGACCGCCGTGCGGCACGGCGTCGACGACCGCCGCCCCGTCATCGAGCAGGCGCGCCTGGAGCCGGCGCGCGGGCTCGCCGGGCGGCGGCTCGGCCTCGCGGCACAGCCCGCGCGCGTGGGCCGCGATCGCGGCCGGGCTGCCGCCGGCCAGCACGCGGCCTTCGTGCAGCACGTGGACCTGCGCGCAGCGCGCGGCCTCGTCCATGTACGAGGTCGCCAGCAGCACCGTCAGCCGCTGGGCGGCGACGAGCTGCTGCACGATCTCCCAGAGCTCGCGCCGCGACAGCGGATCGACGCCGACCGTGGGCTCGTCGAGCAGCAGCAGCTCGGGCGAGCGCACCAGCGTGCAGGCCAGGCCGAGCTTCTGCTTCATGCCGCCGGAGAGCTTGCCGGCCGGGCGGGCGGCGAAACGCGCGAGGTCGGTCATCTCCAGCAGCTGCGCGAAGCGCTCGCGGCGCGCCGGCCGCGGCACGCCGTGCAGGTCGGCGTACAGGTCCAGGTTCTCCTGCACGCTCAGATCCTCGTACAGGCCGAAGCGCTGCGGCATGTAGCCGATGCGATCCTGCACGGCCTGCGGCTGCCGCGCCACGTCCAGCCCCAGCACGCGGAGGCTGCCTTCGCTCGGACGCATGAGCCCGGCGACCAGCCGCAGGAAGGTGGTCTTGCCCGCCCCGTCCGGCCCGACGAGCGCGGTGAGCGCGCCGTGCGCGGCCTGCACGTCGACCCCGGCGAGCGCCGCCGCGCCCTGCCGGGTGGCCGGGTCGGCAAACCGCTTGCCGATGGCGCGCGCATCCACGGCCAGCCCGCTGCCGGCGCTCATCGCGGCGCGCGCTGCGCTGCGTCCGTGGCGATGCGCACCGTGGCGGGCATGCCCAGGCGCAGCCCGTCCGCCGCATCCTCGACGAGGATGCGCACCTCGTAGACCAGGCTGGTGCGCAGCTCCTCGGTCTGCACGTTCTTGGGCGTGAACTCGGCCACCGACGAGATGAAGCCCACGCGCCCGGCGATCGGCACGGCCGGCGCGCTGTCGGTCACGACCGGCGCCGCCATGCCGGGCCGGATGCGTCCCAGTCCCGTCTCGTCCACATAGGCGCGCACCCACTTCGGATCGGTCAGCGCCAGCACATAGGCCGGCCGCTGCGGCGAGGCCATGTCGCCCGGCTCCAGCAGGCGCGAGCGCACGACCGCGGCCTGCGGCGCACGCAGCTCGGCCTGGTCGATGCGGTGCTGCAGCAGCGCCTGCTCGGCCCGCGCGGCCCGCAGCTGCGCCTCGGCGCGCGCGATGTCCTCGCGCCGCGGGCCGATCTGCGCAAGCCGCTGGGCCTGCAGCTGGGCATCGCGCTGCGCCTGCGCCACGCGCAGCTGGGCGGCGGCGTTGTCCAGGTCCAGGCGGCTTACGGCGCGGCCGCCGGTCTGGGCCGCGGCGCCTTCGAGCCGCTGCAGCAGCAGGCGGCTGCGTTCGACCTCGGCCTGCGCGGCGGCGACCTGCGCACCGGCCCGCGCGACCTCTTCGGGCCGGCTGCCGTGGCGCAGCGCCAGCAGCGCCTGCTCCAGTACGCCGACCTGGGCCTCGGCCTGGGCGCGCTGCAGCCGCAGCGTGCGCGTGTCGAGCACCGCCAGCACCTGGCCGGCCTGCACCCGGTCGCCTTCTTCGGCGCGCATCTCGGCGATCCGGTCCGAGCCGTCGAACGCCAGCGACACCTGGCGGATGTCGACGTTGCCATAGAGCGTCAGCCCGTCGCCGGCGGACGGCTCGTGCGCGTGCCGCCAGAAAAGAAGGCCCGCAGCGGCCACCACCGCCAGCAGGACCGCCACGGACACGGCCGCCAGAGTCTTTCGTTGCATGGATGCGCCCCGCAATTCAAATCCAGATTTGAACTAGGTCCGCACTGTACTACACTGGACCGACCGATCCGAGGAGCCATGCGATGAGACCTGCCGTCCGCCCCGCCCCGCGCGCCGGCGCTGCCGGCGCGGCGGACCCGGTGCGCCAGCGCCGCGCCGACGGCGACGCGACCCGGGCCGGCACCGTCGAAGCGGCAGGCAGGCTGTTCGCGCAGCGCGGCTACGCAGGCACGACGGGCAAGGCCATCTGCGAGCGGGCCGGCGTCAACCTCGCGGCCATCAACTACCACTTCGGCGGCCGCGACGGGCTGTACCTCGCGGTGCTGAAGGAGGTGCACCACCGCTTCATGAGCATGGAGTTCCTGCGGCAGCTGGCCACGAACGCCCTGCCGGCGCCCGACAAGCTGCGCAGCTTCTTCCGCGAACTGGTCGGACACATCCTGGCCGGCGACGACTGGACGATGCAGGTCTGGGCACGCGAGGTGCTGTCGCCCTCGCCGCTGCTGGACACGGTCTTCCGGCAGGACACGCAGCCGAAGTTCGAGGCGGTGTCCGCGATCGTCGGCGGGATCACCGGCATCGATCCCGCCGACCCGCGCATGCCGCAGCTGGTGCTCGGCGTGGTGGCGCCGTGCCTGGTCCTGCTGATCGTCGACCGCGGCACCGCCGCGCCCATCCGGCCGCTGTTCTCCGAGGCGCCCGACGCCCTGGCCGACGGCCTGTGGCGGTTCGCGCTGGGAGGGTTGGCGGCCGCCCGGGACGCCCCGCAACCGGCGCACGAGCAGCCGCCATTGCCACCCTTTTAGTCATCAATCAATCGACTTATCGACTCTCAATGGTGAGCCAGGGTTGCAATAAAGTGCGCCCATGCCTTCCGCGCCCATCGCCGCCGTGCTTTTCGATGCCTATGGCACGCTGTTCGACGTGTACAGCGTGGGGCTGGCGGCCGAGCAGTTGTTCCCGGGCCGGGGCGAGGCGTTGGGCCTGCTCTGGCGCGACAAGCAGATCGAATACACCCGGCTGGTCACCAGCGCCGACGACGGCGCGCACTACGAGCCCTTCTGGGTCCTGACCCGTGCCGCGCTGCGCCACAGCTGCCGCCGCCTGGGCCTGGCGCTCGGCGCCGCGCAGGAGGCGCAGCTGATGAACCAGTACCGCGCGCTCAGCGCCTTCCCCGAGGACCGCGAGGTCCTGCAGGTGCTGCGCGCGCGCGGCATCGCCACCGGCATCCTTTCCAACGGCGAACCGGAGATGCTCGGCGTGGCCGTGCGCAGCGCCGGGCTCGACGGGCTGTTCGACCACATCCTCAGCACCGACGCGGTGCGCCGCTACAAGCCCCACCCCGCGACCTATGCGCTGGGGCCGCAGGCCACCGGCGTGGAGCCTCGGCGCACGCTGTTCGTCAGCGGCAACGGCTGGGATGCGCTGGGTGCCACCTGGTTCGGCTACCGCACGCTGTGGGTCAACCGCGCGGGGCAGCCCTATGAAGACATCGGCCCGCCGCCGACCCGCACCGGCAACAGCCTGCGCGACGTGCTGTCGCACCTGAACTGATTCTTTTGTTCTTCCACCATCCGACGACGCAAGGAGTTCCTCCCATGACGACGACCGCCCGCACCACCCGCCACCGCCTGGCCGTGGCCACCGAACTGTTCGACTTCATCGAACAGCAGGTTCTGCCCGCCGTCGGCGTGGACAGCGACCGTTTCTGGAAGGGCTTCGACGCCATCGCCCACGACCTGGCGCCGAAGAACGCGGCGCTGCTGGCCGAGCGGGACCGCCTCCAGGCCGAGCTGGATGCCTGGCACAAGGCCCATCTCGGCCCGGTCACCGACGGCGCCGGCTACCGCGCCTTCCTCGAAAGGATCGGCTACATCGTGCCGCCGCCGGCGGGCGTGAAGGCCACCACGACGAACGTCGATGCCGAACTGGCGCCGCAGGCCGGCCCGCAGCTGGTCGTGCCGATCCTCAACGCCCGCTATGCGCTCAACGCGGCCAATGCGCGCTGGGGTTCGCTCTACGACGCGCTCTATGGCACCGACGCCATCCCTGAGACCGACGGCGCCGAGAAAGGCGCCAAGGGCTACAACCCGATCCGCGGCGCCAAGGTGATCGCCTATGCGCGCAACGTGCTCGACCAGGCCGCGCCGCTGGCCCCGGGCTCGCACAAGGATGCGACCGGCTACCGCGTCGAGGACGGCAAGCTCGTTGTGGCAACGAAGGCCGGCGACACCGGTCTGAAGGACGCGGCCCAGTTCATCGGCTGGCAGGGCGACGCGGCCGCGCCGTCGTCGGTGCTGCTGCGCCACCACGGCATCCACATCGACATCCGGATCGACCGCAGCACCGCCATCGGCCGCGACGACCCGGCCGGCATCGCCGACGTGGAGCTCGAAGCCGCGCTCTCCACCATCCTCGACCTGGAAGACTCGGTCGCCGTGGTGGATGCGCAGGACAAGGTGCTGGCCTATGGCAACTGGCTGGGCCTGCTGGCCGGCACGCTGACCGAGGACCTCGTCAAGGGCGGCAAGACCATCACCCGCCGCCTGAACGCCGACCGCACCTATCACGGCGCTCACCAGGGCGCCGGGGGCCAACCGGTCACGCTGCACGGCCGCTCGCTGCTCTTCGTGCGCAACGTGGGCCATTTGATGACCCACCCGGCCGTGCTGCTCGACGGCGGCCGGGAGATTCCGGAAGGCATCCTCGACGCCATCGTCAGCGTGACCATCGCGCTGGTGGACCTGCAGGGAAAGAACACCAACGGCATCCGCAACTCGCGCACCGGCAGCGTCTACATCGTCAAGCCCAAGATGCACGGCCCGAAGGAAGTGGCCTTCGCCAACGAGCTGTTCGGCCGCGTCGAGCAGCTGCTGGGCCTGCCGGCCAACACGGTCAAGCTCGGGATCATGGACGAGGAGCGCCGCACCAGCGTCAACCTCAAGGCCAGCATCGCCGAAGCCGCCGGCCGCGTGGCCTTCATCAACACCGGCTTCCTCGACCGCACCGGCGACGAAATCCACACCGCCATCCATGCCGGCCCGGTGCTGCGCAAGGGCGCCATCAAGGGCACGAAGTGGATCGCCGCCTACGAGAAGAACAACGTGCTCGTCGGCCTCTCGCTCGGCCTGCGCGGGCGCGCGCAGATCGGCAAGGGCATGTGGGCCATGCCCGACCTGATGGCCGCCATGCTGGAGCAGAAGATCGCCCACCCCAAGGCCGGCGCCAACACCGCCTGGGTGCCGAGCCCCACGGCCGCCACGCTGCATGCGCTGCACTACCACCAGGTCGACGTGGCCGCCGTGCAGCAGGAGCTGGAGAAGACGGATGCCGACGCGCAGTACGACGCGCTGCTGGCCGACCTGCTCCAGATCCCGGTGGCCGCCAAGGCCGACTGGAGCGCCGGGGAGCGCCAGCAGGAACTCGACAACAACGTGCAGGGCATCCTCGGCTACGTGGTGCGCTGGATCGACCAGGGCGTGGGCTGCTCCAAGGTGCCCGACATCCACGACGTGGGCCTGATGGAGGACCGCGCCACGCTGCGCATCAGCAGCCAGCACATCGCCAACTGGCTGCTGCACGGCGTGATGACCGAGACCCAGGTGCGCGAGACCTTCGAGCGCATGGCCGCGGTGGTGGACGGCCAGAACGCGGGCGACCCGCTCTACCGGCCGCTGGCCGGCAACGCGGCCACGTCCAAGGCCTACCAGGCGGCGCTGGACCTGGTCTTCCAGGGCCGGGCGCAGCCCAGCGGCTACACCGAGCCGCTGCTGCATGCGTGGCGGCTGAAGGTCAAGACCGAGGGTTGACGCCACATACTCCCCGGTCCTCCCATCCACAGCGGGCACACATCATACACCATGCGATGATAGACGTGGGAGTATAAGAACGTGGCCGCGGTATCTGTCCGGGGAAGCACAGACGCGGCATCCGCCGACAGCCGGCGCGGCCCGCGGCGCAGACACTTTTCGCTCCCCGGGCACTCCGCATCCTTTCCCGTCCCCCTCCACCCCGCCCGGGCCAAGGAAATCGCGCATGACCATCGAGAAGACCTCCACCGTCCACTGGGAAGGTGCCGGCAAGCAGGGCCGCGGCCGCATCAGCACCGACACGCAGGCCCTGCAGGCCTATCCCTACGGCTTCGGCAGCCGCTTCGAGGACGACCGCCAAGGCACCAACCCCGAGGAACTGCTGGGCGCGGCGCACGCCGCCTGATCTTGCCCCCGTTTCACGGACACCCCTATAAGCGATTAACTATCGCAATAGGAGGTGGACGATGACCAAGAGCAAGGCAGGCAGAAAGGGGCAGGAGTTCAGCCTGGAGTTCAGGCAGCAGGCACTGTTGCGAGCGGCCACAGAAGGGGTAACCACGGTGGCTCGTGATCTGGGGTTGCAGCCTGCCCAGCTGTACAGTTGGCGCGCCCAGGCGCGGCGGCACG
>WNDY01000077.1 GCA_009914555.1 Xylophilus sp. | reverse complement strand
ATGGTGATTCGCCCGAGCCGTTCTTCGGCTTGAAGCTCTTGATCGACGCCCAGGCTTCGATCAGCGTGCCATCGACAGAGAAGTGGTCCGTTGACAGCAGCCGCTTTACCTTGGGCTGCGAAAGGATCGCACCCAGGAACTTCGCGGCGATGTCGCCTTCCAGCAGCCGGTCGCGGTTCTTCGAAAACACCGAATGGTCCCAAGCTGGATCGTCAATGCCAATGTCGACGAACCAGCGGAATAGAAGGTCGTATTCCAACCGCTCCATCAAAAGTCGCTCAGAGCGGATTGAATAGAAGGCTTGCAGAAGCATGGCGCGCAGAAGCTTTTCAGGCGCGATCGATGGCCGCCCGATCGGCGAATAGAGCGCTGCGAACTCCCGTTCCAGCAAAACGAGCGCGTCGTTCACGATCTGCCGGATTGCCCGCAGCGGATGATCACGACGAACACGATCCTCCAGATCGACATAACTGAAGAGTTGACCTGTCCTCACATCGCCGCCGCGCATCCATCAACTCCGAATCTCCACAAAGCCAATGAATCACGACCAAAGTCTTCACGCCAGGCCTTTTTCAACAGCCTGCTAGGACTTCCGATGTTCTGCGACACCTTACAAGACGGCCTTCACCGTGGGCTTACCTTACTCCGTACGATTATGAAATTGAAGTCTATCTTTTTCCTCTGCCGAAGAAGTAAAATAACGCCAGACTGACCTGTGCAACATTGAATCGCTATTTGGGTCTGTATTTGGTTCTCGAGTTTCGATCGGGCTCAAGATCGCATAAGGCACGTAGCATAATTTAGCAAAACGTAACTCTCGGACATGATATGCAGCGGAAATATCATTATCCCATTGAGACTGGCGAAAGATTATATCAAAAGCAATAGCCTTCAGTATATCAAGGCCTTCGTAGTCATCATCCATAGAAAAACGAATATGATTGATACCATACTGGTTCAATTTTTCGTGGGTCTCTTCTTCAAACAAATATTTATTCTAACCCGGAAAACGTCTCTTTATGCTAATTACTAATGGTTCAAAATCTTCTGCAGAGAGCATGGAATCATAGACATCACTCAATGAATCCCATGCAGAGAAATTATGAATAAGAAAAACTACTTTAATCCTACCCTCCGGTTTGCGGTTGGCAGCTATCATATTTACCGTTTGCTTGACTCTATCTATACCTGATTCAAAAATAGAATTATTAGCAAAATTAATATTTTTTATTTCTTTTGATTCATCTATAATCTGATCAGTCTTACCGTTGACCTGATTAATGTAATTTAAAATTTCAGTATAATCAGCACTGTGACTGACATTTAAAGAATTAATTTGTTCAACAACGAAATCTAATTTCGGTACTACTTCATCGCGATAATGAGCGCCTCGATTGGCATTAAGATCACTTATCTTTTCGGCAACAAAATCTAATTTTTGCGTCACTTCATCCAGTCTATTTGGTTGCGCCGCAATTATTTCCGCCAACTTACGCAAGGTACGAATTTTACGCACAAAACGCTTTAACATAGTTCCCCCTTTTTTATAATTGTAGGGTTTTTATACACAGACACCGATTTACCAAAACCAGCTAAATGCAATGTTTTATTTAAGTAAATAGAAAAAGAAACTATTAAAACATCATTTAAAAATTATCCGATAAAATGCAGGTGTGAATCAGAATATCTAACGGTGTATTTCCATTTCAATTTATGGCGGCCTTTTGATGGCGTTAAACAATCATCGGGCTGAACGGCAGCGAAATTTTCTTCAACTCATCACAACGCCAATCGAGCGAACCGCCCGTGCCATAGCGCGGGCGTTCTATTGTGTGGCCCATGAGTATACGACGCAGTTCGTCATCTATGTTCGCCTCTTTCATACGATCCTCGAACGAATGCCAGAACGAATAGATTTTATGGTTTGGTGTCGGGAACAGACTGTTTTCCTTGAAATACTTATTCAAGGTTGCCGACAGGTCATTCTCGCGGTTCCTGTAACGCGGAAAGCCTTCTTTGTGTTTCTGGAACACGGCCAACGCAACGCCCACCAGTGGCACGATACGCTCCGATGAAGAGGTTTTAATCTCACGCGGATCATCCGGGTCATCACGCGGCTCAATAGCGATGTGCGGCACTTTATGTGACAGGCGGATCGAGGACGGCGACAGGTTTGCCAGCTCACTTGGCCGCGCACCAGTTTCGATTAAAGCAAGCACAATCCCCCTCGCCTCATCATTCAGCGTTTCGAGGTTTCCCGGTTTCATAATTGTGCTGATAAGCCATTCACGTGGGAACGGCGGGCGCGAACGCTTTTTCTTGTTCGAGAAATTGAGACGTGCAAACGGGTTTTGCTTCCCTTCCTCACCGATGTAATTGAAATAGGCATCATAGAGCACGCGCATATTCCCAATGCCGCGATTCCCAGAAGATGCGGAGTGCGTAATCTTGCCATCCTTCGGCGCGATCCGCTCCAGCCAGTGGCGATAGAGCTTCATCGCATCATCGCGTGTGATGTCAATCATCGCCTTGTCACTGACGATCTGGATGAAGTTATTCACTGCGCGCAGCTTAACCTTCTTCCACTGCGCTTTTTGGACGGCACTTTTGTTGACCAGCTCATCCGGAACGATTTCATCGCAGTAAATATCGAATGCCTTGCTGACCGTCACAGGCGGCACAGGGATCATACCGGCCACACCTTGCGCCAGCTCCTGCGGCATCCTGTGTGTGGCGACCATTTCCAAACGCGTGACGATCTCTTCCAGCGAAGAATTTGCGGCCATGGCTTGCGAGGATCTATATGTGAGACCAAGCACCTCTATTCGACGCATAGAAGCCTCATAGCGCGCACGGGCGGGATCTCGCGGCTCATCCATGATCATTGATGCCCAGAGGATATTGTCAGCCTCTTCCATCAAGTCACGCTTGGATCTGGCAAGAGCCAGATCATCAGTCTTGAGCGAAACGCGAATCGTTGGCGCACGTTCATCTATATGGGCGATATTTCCCGGAACACGACGACGATAATAGTAGTTGCCAGTCCGCTCGAACAGAAACCGATCCGGGTCCTTTTTGTTCGTAAACCGCCCCATAAACGCACCTCAAAACAGAGTTTAAAACCCACTATGTAGCACGATATGTATCACAGTTTAGGATAAATTTGTAAATCGGCAATTTTTTAATTGTCGATTTATCATTTTATTACAATGCTTTAGCTGATTTTTACTTCAAGAATAATGGTGCGGATAGAGGGACTCGAACCCCCACGGTCTCCCGCCAGAACCTAAATCTGGTGCGTCTACCAATTTCGCCATATCCGCCTCTGAACCGAAGTGCATTCCACCGAACGCACTAAATTCGCCTCAGATATTGAACCGCCTCTCGAAAGCGCGCGTCTCTATATCATTCAATTTTCCCGGTTCAAAGGAAAAAAGCCGTTTTACCGGCATAGATTTGCCAGCTCTTTCAAGCCGAAGCGCTTTCGTGCTTTCCGCCCCTATATAGCGATCTTGTCGTCTTAGCCAAGCCCCTTTTCGTTCAGAAGTCGATTAATAGAGCGGCTCCTGATAAAGTTGCTCGCCATTATCACGTAAAGCTTTCATGACAGCCGTGCCTGTATCGTCAACGGCAACCACGGCAGTGATCTGTAAATCACGCTGGTTATCCTCAATTGCACGCCCCTCACCCTCCGGCACGTAATAGCGTTCTATGCCGTAACGCATACTGATGGTCGCATCAGGATAATCAGAAATCGCATAGACCGAATGACCGCGAATCTGCTTCTCGCCAGATGCGAGATCAGTAAACGGTTCAAAGGACGCACGCGAAAGATGCCACAAGCCCTGAGCGTCGGGCTTCAGCGCTACATAGACTGTGCGGGCACCGTCCTCAGGCTTACCCTGAATGATGTTGCGGTTGATCGATGTGATGTCATAGCCGAGGATAACGTAATCACCACGAATCAGATCACGCGGATCAATCGGTCGTGTCTGCAGCACGATCTCATTGCCAGACCGAAGCACTGAGGCGCGTTTCTCAATACTTGCATAAAGAATGCCTGTCTGGAGCACTGCAGCGACAACGGCACCGGCATAAAGCCACTTACTCTTGAATAAGCTCATGGCTTTGCCTCCACTTAGCGCTTTCGCCCGAACCGGCTCTCCATACGTCGCACGAAGGCTGCAAGGAGCAGCACCAGCACGCCTGTTGTCAGGAAGAAACCGGATGTACCGATAATCGAGTCCACCGTCGAGAAGGCGAGATAGAGCACTTCAAATGAGAAAGCTGCATAGGCAATGGAACGCAAACTGCCATTGTCTCGCCCGCACACGGCTAACGAACCGATCGATAGCGCCAGAATGAAAATGCCATAGACGACATCCTGCGTGATGTTCTTATCAAAAATGATGGAAAGCATCTTGTCAACTTGCAGAATGCCAAGCGCCAACAGCGCAAGCAGCAGGCCATAAGATGCCAGCGGATGCGCAAAGCGTGTGAGCTTCTGAAGCGCATCATGGGCAAAGGCGTCGGCGAGCATGAAAGCAATACCAATAACCAGCATCATGCCGAGAATCGCCCGGCTTTCGTTTTCAGAATAAAGAAGCACCGCCCAGCCCAGAACGAACAGGCACCATAAATGGGCTGCGTGGCGGGATTGCGTGAAACGCGCGGCAACTGCCCCAACCAGAACCAGCAACGGGCCTACCCATCGGTAATTCAGATCGCCATATTCGTTGCTGAACGCATAGGTCCCCAAATAAAAGCAGGCGACGGCTGCACCGAACACAGCCAGAACCGGAGAGCGCAGCAGAAACGCTGCTACAAGAACACCGCCCGCCCAGACCACAGCCGCCGAATGAACATCGCCAGACAGGTGATACATCTGACCAACAAGTGCGATGCCTGCGCCGAATGATGCTGCAGCTATTATATAGAGCACCTGCGGTAACAGCTTGTCGCCGCGCAGCTCACGCCATGCACCGCCGATATAGCACACCCAGATCAATGCGAAGATAAGACCGATACGCATGATGCGCGGCATATCCTGCCAGTTGGCTGCAACTAGCATGATGACCGCAGCGCCAAGCAACAGCCCGCCAAGTGTTGCGAGAACCGAGCCGAGACTGAACCGGGGGGCACGTTTTTCAAGATCGGCATTCAGCCGCGAAGCCGTGTCGGCATCGATAAGGCCATCATGCTGCCATCGCTCGATCAGGCGCTCTACTGAAACTGAAAACGACAAAACAACTCCCGAACAATCTATCCGTTGATACGAAGCTTAATCCAAGTGGCTGGTGGTTAGATTCCGATATTTCTAACCGGATGAGACTCGCGTTGAACAAATATCGAAACCTAAAAACCACCAGCAATATTATGAATCTAGTGGATTTTTCGAATTTGACGTTTGGAGCAGCATGTATGTCGGTCCGTGTCCAAACGTCAAATTCAATCCACTAGGAAACATATAAGAAACTCGCCAGCCGGCAAATAGTTAGGTCGAGGTCCTTTACGGCAATTTTGTGCCTGAACAGTCTAATCGATTTAGTCCGTCGTGCAGAACCCGCAGAGCAGCTATGCAAACTCGGGTCTGCAAGTAGCGAAAACAATGAGTTATATAATGGGCAACACAACGAGATGAATTGAACCACAGTTCCTCAAAGATGAAGGAATAAAACGATGAACCTGCTTCGCTCATACAATAACTGGCGCCGTTACCGCGATACTGTCAACGAGCTTAACCAGCTTTCGACTCGCGAACTTAACGATCTTGGCATTTCCCGCGCAGACATTCCGTTTGTCGCGCGTCAGTCCAAGGGACGCTAATCAGATTTGACTTTGCTGGGCCTGAATCCTCCTCCCATCAGGCCCGGTTCGTCGCAAAGCACTCCTCCTCCCATGCTTTGCGATACCAAGACCGGTCTCTCCTCCTCCCAATTCCGGTCTGACAATAATGGCATCCCGTCGCACCTCCTTCCGCGCCGGATGCCATTTGTTTTTGTGGTATAGGTTCCCTGCTCTGATGCGCTTCTCCCATTGAAGGCGACATTCAAAGGAGGTAAGGGATTTGCCATGTCAAAAGATACCAATCTCTCCCCCGTACATGTCGTAGGCGGCGGTCTCGCAGGCTCCGAAGCCGCGTGGCAAATTGCGCAGGCTGGCGTTCCTGTGGTTTTGCATGAAATGCGCCCCGTTCGCGGCACAGACGCGCATAAGACGGACCAGCTTGCAGAGCTGGTCTGCTCGAATTCTTTCCGCTCGGACGACGCTGAGACCAATGCCGTCGGCGTACTTCATGCCGAAATGCGCCTTGCAGGCTCGCTGATTATGGCTTGTGCCGACGCACATCAGGTTCCAGCTGGTGGCGCACTCGCGGTCGATCGCGAAGGCTTTTCGCAGGCAGTGACTGCAAAACTAGAAGCGCACCCGCTGATTACCATTGAACGCGAAGAAGTCACCGGCCTACCGCCCGAAGACTGGGGCACGACGATTGTCGCGACCGGCCCACTGACTGCGCCGACGCTTGCAGAAGCGATTCAGGCACAAACAGGTGCTGATGCGCTCGCATTCTTTGATGCCATCGCGCCGATCATCCATTTTGATTCGATCAATATGGATGTGTGCTGGTTCCAGTCGCGCTATGACAAGGTTGGGCCAGGCGGCACCGGCAAGGACTACATCAACTGTCCCACGGACAAAGAGCAGTATGAGGCTTTCGTTGCTGCCCTTATCGAAGGCGACACGACCGATTTCAAGGAATGGGAAGGCACGCCCTATTTCGATGGCTGTCTGCCTATCGAAGTGATGGCCGAACGCGGCCCGGAAACCTTGCGCCATGGCCCGATGAAGCCAATGGGCCTCACCAATGAGCACAATCCGACGGTCAAGGCCTATGCGGTCGTGCAGTTGCGTCAGGATAATGCGCTTGGCACGCTCTACAATATGGTCGGTTTCCAGACGAAATTGAAATACGGCTCGCAGACCGGCATCTTCAAAATGATCCCCGGCCTTGAGAATGCAGAATTTGCGCGTCTTGGCGGCCTGCACCGCAACACCTATCTCAATTCGCCAGTGCTGCTCGATAATGTGCTGCGGTTGAAGTCTCGCGAAAACCTGCGCTTCGCTGGCCAGATTACCGGCTGTGAAGGTTACGTCGAATCATCGGCAATCGGACTGCTGGCCGGACGTTTCACCGCTGCTGAAAAGCTTGGCAAGACACCGGTGGCACCGCCGCAGACCACAGCTTTTGGCGCCCTGCTCGGCCATATCACTGGCGGCCACATTGTTGCTGACGACGATGAACCGGGTAAACGCTCATTCCAGCCAATGAACGTGAATTTTGGTCTGTTCCCACCAATCGACGTGCCTATACCAGAAGGTAAGCGGCTGCGCGGCAAGGAAAAGACGCTTGCAAAAAAGCGCGCGCTATCTGCACGCGCACTCGCCGATTTCCAGGAATGGCTCGGCAACAACGCGTAAGTTTGGAAAAGATTTATAGTTTTAATTCAAAAAGATAAGGCGGTTTTCTTATTCAGGAAAACCGCCTTATCTGTTTTAAAAATTAGATCGAAACATCAGCCATTGTTTGCGTATGGCTGAAAGGTCGGCCACCTGATCAGAAGCTTTACTACCAAGCCGTTCAACAGAGCTGAGATAGGCCGGAACAAGCGCCAGCGGTAGAAATGCAGGGCTGAGGCTTTTGGGCAGATCTTTCTTGGCCTTATCAAAGATTGCCAGATGTTCACGCGCGAGAGCCATCATCACAGTGATGACGCGCTCATGAGCGGACTTGTCGGCGATGCCGAGGAAGGCGTCGCGCGTCACGCCAACCGCCTGCAGCATATCGGCAGGCACATAAAGCTGCCCGCGACGGCGATGAATCGGCATAAGGCGCAGGAGGCCAGTCACGGCCTGTGCAACTCCGGCATGGCCAACTGTCTCGGTATGGGCCTGCGCCGCATCACGATCAAGAATGAAACCGGCTAGCTGGATAAGTGCCGAAGCGGTTTCGCCGCAATAGCCTTCCAGATCGTTCCGGCTTGGCATCGGTTCGTCATAGAGATCGAAAATGCGGGCATCGCAATAATTGTCGAAAGCCACGCGCGGCAAATCATATTTGGTAATCGTATCGATCAGCGCTGCAGCAACAGGATGGGCATCTGCACTGCCACGTTCCTCCTCATTGATGAGATCGCGCCACCATTGCAGACGGACTTCACCGGGTAATGGCTCGTGTACCAGGTCACGAATCCGAGCAATTTCTGAATTGAACGCATAAAGCGCAGCAAGCGCGCCACGTTTTTCTTCCGGCGCATAGAGCACCGAAAGATAACGATCCCGGTCGGCTTCGCGCAGAAGCGCCAGGCAATGTGCCTCATTCTGGTTCATGGAAATCAGTCTACCGCAATCAGCGCCGCTGCAACCGCACGATCTTCGGCGAGCAGCACATTATATGTGCGCACGGCAGCGCCCGTACTCATTGGATCGGAGGAAATACGATGCTCGCGCAGCATAGCGCGCACATCTTCCGGAATGCGGCGAAGATCCATTCCCGTTCCCACCAACAGGATTTCAATGTCACTCGCCTGTTCAAGAATGGCCCCCAGATCACGGCGTGACAGGATTGGCGGCGTCTGCGGTTCCCAGCCATGAATGCCGGATGGCAGGCACAGAATAGAGCCAATATGCGACATATAGGCGAAGCGGAAACCGCCATTGCCATATGCATCAATTGGTGCGCGGCCCGGAAAGTGGGCCTCACGAATTTCTATACCCTTAGCCATGTCTAATTATCCAGATTGAGCGACTGTGCAAGATCATCGCCCATTGCATCGTCACCATCAGCAGCGCGCGGCTTGAGGCCGAACTGTACGAGCAAAGGTGCTGCAATAAAGATCGAAGAATAGGTTGCCACGATGATGCCCACGCTCAATGCCAGTGCAAACATGCGGATATCTGCTCCACCAAACATATAGAGCGGAATATGCGCAATGAAAGTCACAAAGGCTGTCGGCAATGTACGCGACAAGGTCTGATTGATGGAGGCATCAATAATCGCGGGCAGCGGCGCACTGTTATAGCGCTTCAAGTTTTCACGCACGCGGTCATAAATCACGATGGTATCATTCAGCGAATAACCGATGATTGTCAGAACCGCCGCAACACTCCAAAGATTGAATTCCATGCGGAAGACAATGAAGACACCCGCCAGAATGATGACGTCGTGTAGCGTCGAAAGAACAGCGCCAAGCGCCAGCTGCCAACGGAACCTGATCCAGACATAGACGAAGATACCGGCAAGCGACAGGAACAGCGCAAGAAGACCGGCCTGTGAAAGCTGTTCCGAAACGGTTGGGCCGACAACCTCAACACGCTGGAACGAGTAGTCCTGTTCGAATTCACCACGCAGTTTCACCGCAACGGTCTGTTCCGCATCGTCGCCCACTTCCTGGCTGCCAATAAGGACAAGCGCAGAACGTGGGGATTTGACAGGCAACACGCGCACGCTCTCAATATTGAGCTCGCTCATGCGTTCTTCAATGTCAGCCAGATTGGCATCACCGCTGCGAGCCTGTAATTCGACCATCGAACCACCACGGAAATCGATGCCGTAATTGATGCCGATATTGACGAAGAGAGCGACAACGATTGCTGAAGCCAGAACGGAAATGCCGAGGGTCACGAACTGAAGACGCATGAACGGAATATGCGTAACGGTCGGAACGAGCTTCAGGCGACGCTTCGGGATTTCTTTTGGCTTTGCCGTGCGCACCCATTGGGCGATCAGCAAACGCGTGAAGGTCAGCGTCGTGAATAGTGTTGTAAGGATACCGATTGTAACAGTGAGCGCAAAGCCATGTACCGGACCTGAGCCAAGCAGGAACAGAACGAGAGCTGCAATCATCGTTGTGAGGTTGGCGTCAACGATGGTCGAAAGCGCGCGATAGAAGCCAGATTCCATCGCCTGAACAACGGAATAGCCTTTGCGGCGATCTTCCCGCACACGTTCGTAAATCAGAATATTGGCATCAACGGCCATACCGATGATCAGCACCAGACCCGCAACGCTAGCAAGCGTTATCGATGCTCCAATCAGTGATATGATCGCTATCAGAATGATCATGTTGACGACAAGCGTCACCATGGCGATCACGCCGAGGATGCCGTAGGACAGGATCATGAACAGGCCGACTAGCAGCGCCGCCAGAAGTGCTGCGAATACCGCTGCACTTGCATAGTCGTCACCCAGAGCCGAAGCGATGGTACGTTCTTCAAGAACTGAAACAGCCTTTGGCAATGCGCCCGAACGCAGAACGACGGCCATATTATTGGCAGCCTGCAGATCAAAGCCGCCAGAAATTTCAAGCTCATTCGTGTCAAGCTGTCCGTCTACGACAGGCGCTGAAACAACCTGATTATCGATGACAATTGCGAAGCTCTTGCCAGCGGCCTGAGCGGTCGCAGCAGCGAGACTGCTGCGCCCCTTCTCGTCCAGCGTCAGCGTAATGACTGGTTCGTTATCGTCTTCGGCAAGGGTTGCTTTTGCATCGGTGACATCTTCACCGGTAAAAATAGGCTCGTTTTTGACGAGATAGCCGACTGGTGGATCGTCATAGGAATAGACAACCGCGCTGTCAGCTGGTGGTTCTCCGCGGATCGCATCGTCGGGAGACATGCTGTCATCAACCGAACGGAACGAGAGATTGCCACGAATACTGAGAATATCTTTCAGAAGCTGGGCGTCATAAAGGCCCGGGACTTCAACGCGAATCCGATTACGGCCCTCTTCCTCGACGATAGGGCTGCCGTAGCCAAGTTCTTCCAGACGCTGCCGCATAATGTCTTTAGTGCGATCAAGATCGCCACTGGCAGCATTCTGCACCTGAAGGACGAGTCGAGAACCACCCGAAAGATCAAGGCCGAGTGCGACCTGCTTTGTGGGCAAAAATCCGGGCAGATTTGCCAGTGTTTCACGCGAGAAAAAATTAGGCGACGCAATGATGAAGCTGGCAATGATTGCCAACCAGATCAGAGCCGATTTCCAACGTGAAAAATAAAGCATCGAGCAGCAAATCCGTTTCGGCTTGGGTAGATCTTGCTGGAGGAGTGCATTCGCGAACTGCCCTCCGGCTTTGTGAACGCGCCATATCCAAAGACAAGGCACATGCACGATAATGATCGAGCCCCGGTTATGGAAACCTTACCGGGGCTCGATTAGTCTGGTAAAAATTACTTGTTCTTGTTGTCGACGACTGGTTCGCCCTTAACGCGCACTTCAGAAAGAGCGCTGCGCAGAACGCGGATCTTAACGCCTTCAGCGATTTCAACATCGAGCTCGCCGTCGTCATGGACCTTCTGGACCTTACCAACGATGCCGCCACCGGTCACAACCGTGTCGCCGCGACGAACTGCTGCCAGCATTTCCTGACGCTTCTTCATCTGGGTACGCTGAGGGCGGATGATGAGGAAATACATGATTACGAAAATCAGGACGAAAGGCAGGATGCTCATGAGCATGTCTGGTCCAGCGGCGCCGCCGGAGGCTTGTGCAAAAGCCGGTGTTACGAACATTAGGAACTCCTCTGAAGTCTCGAAGACAAATTCTTTACGGCATTACAATGGTTAGCGCGACAATTGCAACCGGCGAAGGCCCTACTGCGCCAAGGTCACACACTTTTCCCGCCTGCTGTGGCATGTTAAGCCCTGATCCTCACTATTTGAGGGCTTGGAATGACCACCGAAAATATACTCAGCCAGAAACTAGACCGCCTGATTGCTGCTTTGGAGCGCATTGCACCACCGCAACCAGGCATACCTGATCTTGAAGCCGCTGACTGCTTCGTCTGGGCACCGGAGCGACTGACACTTGATCCGGTCAAACGTGTTAATCGCGTCGATATAGCGCTCATTCGTGGCGTTGATTTGGTGCGTGACCAGCTTGTCGACAATACCCGCCGTTTTGCCAAAGGTTATCCGGCAAACAATGTCCTGCTCTGGGGCGCGCGCGGTATGGGCAAATCATCGCTCGTCAAGGCTGCTCAAGCCAGCGTCAACGCCGAACAGGCCGACAAACTGCCGCTCAAGCTCGTTGAAATCCACCGCGAAGATATCGACAGCCTGCCTGCCCTGATGAATATCATCAAGGAAACGGACTATCGCTTCATTCTGTTCTGCGATGATCTTTCGTTCGATCACGATGATACGTCCTATAAGTCGCTGAAAGCTGCACTTGAAGGTGGCGTTGAAGGCCGTCCAGACAACGTAATTTTCTATGCGACGTCCAATCGCCGCCATCTGATGCCGCGCGATATGATCGATAACGAGCGCTCGACTGCTGTTAATCCATCGGAAGCGATTGAAGAAAAGGTTTCGCTGTCCGATCGTTTCGGCCTGTGGCTTGGTTTCCATAAATGCAGTCAGGATGACTACCTGGCGATGGTTGACGGCTATGCCGCGCATTATAAGTTGGATTACGATCCGCAGGCGATGCACGCAGAGGCGCTGACCTGGTCGACCACGCGTGGCAATCGCTCAGGCCGTGTTGCCTGGCAATATATTCAGGATCTCGCTGGCCGGCTCGGCAAAGCGATTTAAGGTATTTCCAGCAAAAGTGCGAAGCGGCTGTGCGTCGGATGATGTGTAAAAACAGGCAGTTAAAGCGGGTCCAGGGATTCATTCTTAACTGGACCACTGCAACTGAAGGCGTAAATAAGAAAGGCGGGTCCGAGACCCGCCTTTCTTATTTACGCGATGCAATTCCGATCAAGATTCCAGATACTTGGATGGATTGACCGGCGAAGAGTTCTTGCGCACTTCAAAATGCAGCTTTGGCGACTTTGCGTTGCCGCTCATGCCGGACTTGGCGATATCTTCTCCGCGACGAACCTTCTGGCCGCGCTGCACAAGAATCTGGCTGTTGTGGCTGTAAACCGTAACCAGACCATTGTCGTGGCGGATAAGAACTGTCTGGCCGAACTCTTTCAAACCGTCGCCTGCATAGATAACGACGCCGTTTTTAGCAGCCTTAACAGCGGTACCTTCCGGCACCATAATGTCGATGCCGTCATTCACGGAAGTGCCGTCACGCTGACCGAAGCTTGCGAGAACGCGACCGCGAACTGGCCATCGCATCTGCGAGATACCCGTTGAAGATGGCGCAGCGGACTGATCCTTTTTCGCATCTTCAATGACCTTGTTGCTCGCCTGAGGCGGCGTGTAAGGCTTGACGTTCGATGCTGCGTCAGGTGCAACCGAAGCGGTCTGCACAGGTGCAGGAGCTGCAGGTTTCACTGGCTGAGGTGCAGCGGCTGCAACCTGCGTTGCCGCACCTGGTGCCGATGGGATAGCCAGATTCTGACCGACGCGGATTGCTCCGTTTGTCAGGCCATTTGCCTGCTTCAACTGTTCAACCGGTACGTTGTGCTTCTGCGCAATCGAGAAGAGCGAATCACCTGACTTAACCGTGTAACCACCACCAGCTGCAGCTGGCTGTGGAGCAGCGTTCGCGACTGGAGCAGGAGCAACAGTATGATTTGCGGCAGGCAGAGGAACGCCATTTGCGGTGGCTGGCAGCTGACCCAGAACCTGCGACTTCGCATTGGCAGCTGCATTATTTGCAGCACCGGCAGCACTGGCGACCTGAGTTCCGGCACTATTAACGGCGCCATTCACTCGATTGGCGGCATTATTTTGCGCCTGATAAACCTGATTCTGTGCCTGCGTTGCAGCAGCAGCGACCGGTGCAGACGACACAGGAGGCAGGCTGTTACGCTGTACGGACCCACTCGAAACCGGCTGAGCCGCCGCCACTGGCGCAGATGCGTAAACATCGCCAGCAGGCTGTTGTTGCACAACACGCTGATTAGACGTGGAGCCTGTGTAAACACCATCCGTGAAGCGCATTGTATCGGCGCTACACCCTGCACCAAAACCGGCAATGAGAACGATCGCTGCATTCCGCAGAAGACGTTCGGACGTATGCTGCAATATTGAAAAACGCATGTTCAACTCGCCCAACTCTAAAACTCACTTGGACTCATTAAAACGCGTTAATGTTACTCGCTGGTTAAGAATCGAGATTTCTTCGAAAAAATATTCACCAATTAAACACCATAAGCACACAAAAGTGCCACGGCATTGCCCGCAATGCTCCACAAACCCTGAGCTTTTAAAGGATAAATACGCGGGCCACTTCCTCACAAAACGGAGGAAATGCCCTCGATAAATGGCTGATAACGAACAGGCATAATGTTTTCCTGCTCGAAACGGCTACCTACTTTTGCGATGCGCGTTACCATCTGCATACCATCGCCCGGCCCTACTGACGCAACGAGAACGCCATGGGTTGCCAGAAGCTCCACAAAATGGCGCGGAATATCCTCACAGGCCAGCCAGATCACGATACGATCGAATGGCCCACCCGGCATTCCGTGGCGACCATCCGCGTGCTTCACCATGATATTTTCGCGCGTGAGTGTCACGAATTGCTGCAAGGCACGGTCGCAGAGCTTGCGATAACGTTCAACTGTCGTCACGCGGCCAGAAAGCATAGACATAACGGCGGCTGTAAAGCCCGAACCTGTACCGATTTCCAGAACACGGTGTCCCGTTTCCAGATTGAGCGCAGAGATAACCCGCGCCTGATCGTCGATACCTTCAATATACTCACCGCAATCAAGCGGTGCGGTGCGCTGGCTGAAAGCAAGATGCGCCCATGAAGAGCCCATGAAGCTCTGTCGCGGGGTCGCTTCAATTGCCGCAAAGAGGCGGGCATCATTGATGCCACGCGCTCTCATACGCATTACGAAGGATGCAAATCCTTCCCTGTCCGAAAGCTGCGGGCGTTCAGACACAGCCTGATTCATGCTTCAACCCCAAGAGTCTTGCTCAATTCAGCGCGAACCTTCTGAGCTGTCAGGTCGAGATGCAGCGGCGTCACCGAGATGTAATCAGCGCGGATTGCGGCAATGTCGCTATCGCTGGCGACTTCTGCCTTGGTGCGACCGAACTGCAGCCAGAAATAAGGGAAACCGCGACCGTCGCGACGCTCATCGAGCCGTGCATCGTGGCTCAACTTGCCCTGTGCAGTGACGCGTGTGCCTTTGACTTTATCCGGTGCGCAATTCGGGAAATTCAGATTGAGAAGGACGCCCTCTGGCCAACCAGCTTCAACCAGCTTCTTGATAAGCCCAGGTGCGTGAGCCTCCGCTGTTTCCCAAGGCAGGATACGGCGACCATCTTCGTAGTCATATTCCTGCGACAGCGCTATTGCCTTTACACCGAGAAGCGTGCCTTCCATCGCACCAGCGACCGTGCCTGAATAGGTCACGTCATCAGCCATATTGGCACCCGAATTTACACCCGACAGGATGAGGTCCGGTGCTTCTGGCAAAACATGGCGAACGCCCATGATAACGCAATCAGTCGGCGTGCCACGCAGTGCAAAATGACGATCATCAATCTTGCGCAGGCGCAGTGGCTCTGACAGCGTCAACGAGTGTGCAAGGCCGCTCTGGTCAGTTTCAGGAGCGACGACCCAGACATCATCGGAGAGCTGGCGTGCGATACGCTCCAGAACTGCGAGGCCTTCAGCGTGGATACCATCATCGTTCATCAGCAGAATTCGCACGTCGTCTCTCCTTCATTCACATCATTAATGTTTTAGTTCACGCGGCTTTCTCAATGCGCGTGAGGCCGCCCATGTATGGCTGCAATGCTTCAGGAATATGAATGCTGCCGTCTTCCTGCTGATAATTTTCCATCACAGCAATCAGAGCGCGACCAACAGCAACACCCGAACCGTTGAGGGTATGAACAAAACGCGTGGCTTTCTCACCTTCCGGGCGATAGCGCGCGTTCATACGGCGGCCCTGGAAGTCTCCACAGACCGAGCAGCTGGAAATTTCGCGATAAGCGTTCTGTCCAGGCATCCATACTTCAATGTCGTAGGTCTTCTGCGCGCCAAAGCCCATATCACCCGTGCACAGAACAACAGTACGGAACGGAAGACCAAGGCGCTTGAGAACTTCTTCCGCACAGGCTGTCATGCGTTCATGTTCAGCAGCCGAGCTGTCTGCGTCAGTGACCGAAACCATCTCGACCTTCATGAACTGATGCTGGCGCAGCATTCCGCGTGTGTCACGGCCTGCAGAACCCGCTTCCGAACGGAAGCAAGGTGTCAGCGCGGTATAACGCTGAGGCAGCGACTTGAGATCGACAATCTCGTCCGCAACTAGATTGGTCAACGGCACTTCCGCCGTTGGAATCAACCAACGACCATCCGTGGTGCGGAACAGGTCTTCCGAAAATTTCGGCAGTTGGCCTGTGCCATAAACAGCTTCGTCGCGCACCATCAGCGGCGGCATGGTTTCAGTATAGCCGTTTTCGGTGGTGTGCAGATCAAGCATGAACTGGCCAAGCGCACGTTCAAGACGGGCGAGCGGGCCTTTGAGAATCGTAAACCGCGCACCGGCGATCTTTGCCGCGCGCTCAAAATCCATGTAGCCAAGTGCTTCGCCCAGCTCATAATGTTCTTTTGGCTGGAACGAGAAATTACGTTGATTGCCAATGCGGCGGACTTCGACATTATCTGCCTCGTCCTTACCAAGCGGCACATCATCTGCTGGCACATTTGGCAGGCTCGAAAGCGCGTCGTTCAGTTCCTTGACCAGACGGCGTTCTGCTT
>WNDY01000076.1 GCA_009914555.1 Xylophilus sp. | reverse complement strand
GACCTGTATTCGCGTAAGGTTGTGGGCTGGTCGATGTCTGAGCGCATGACGGCTACGCTGGTTTGCGACGCGCTGCGCATGGCGCTGTTTGCTCGCAATCGGCCTCGGGGAGTGATCGTGCATACTGGCCGTGGTAGCCAATACTGCTCGCGCGAGCACCGCGCCCTGTTGGAGCAATACGCTTTGATCGCCAGCATGAGTGCCAGAGGCAACTGCTACGACAACGCAGCAATGGAGAGTTGGAACCACAGTCTGAAGGTCGAGGCCATCCATGGTGAACACCTCGCCACACGGGAGCAGGCCAAGGCTCATGTGTTTGACTACATTGAGGTTGACTACAATCGGATCCGGCTGCACTCGACCCTGGGCTACCTCAGCCCAGAGCAGTACGAGCTGGCCAATGTCGCTTAGATAGGTGTCCGTAAATCAGGGGCAAGATCAATCAGCATGCTTGGACCTCCGGAGGTGATTGCAGTGACTCTATCAATCCTCGCATCACCGCTCGGGCCATGAAGAGTGGATAGCGATTCTCGCTTATGCAATCATCCGGGATGCGACAGTTACACCGTGGATCCTGTCGCGATCATCAATCGCAACCCGGACATCATCATCAGAAACAGCGTAGACGGCTTGGCCCAAGGCTACCAGGGCTGGAGCAAGAAAAAGATGGCAGAACAAGCTCAGCGCGTCGCCAACCGCCCGGGATGGAACGCGATCAAGGCCATCAAGAACAAGGATGTCTATGTCACGAACAATTTTCTCTATTCCGCATTCGGCAAGCAGTTCGGCGCACTACTGGTCGCAAAGTCACTCTATCCAGACCGTTTCGCTGATATCGACATGGACACATATTTCTCTCGATGGCTGAAGTTGCAAGGCGTGCCGGGAGTACCTGCCTCCAAATACATCTACAAGCTTGGCGAGCCGACATAGCACATCCTGCCATCGCAACGCAGCCGTATCTTCCACGCCGACTACATGCATGCCCCTAGGCCAACTCCGGCCTTCCTACTTGACCACGTTTGGAGATTGCGATGACGCTGACAGTTCAGCCGCCCACCACTGCGGCACCCGCCGTTTCTTTCCCGCTCCCACGCGGCTATGTGCCGAGGGTCCGCGACACCCGCTGGGAACTTGCCGCCGCGCTGCGTTTCTTTGGCCGACTCGGCTACGAGTTCGGCTTCAACGGCCACGTCTCGGCCCGCGCCCCCGAAGTCCCGGGTCATTACTGGGTCAACCCCTTCGGTGTGTCGATCAGCGCGGTCAGTCCGGCCGACTTCGTGCTCGTCGACGGCGAAGGCCAGGTGGTCGAGACCCGCGGCAACCATGCGATCAACGGCTTCGCCGGCAATCTGGCGCTGCATCGCGCCGCGCCGGAGGTCCAGGTCGCCATCCACCTGCATGCGCCACGCGGCTTCATCTGGTCGAGCCTCGGGGAGCCGCTGGAAGCGGTGAACACCGATGCGGCCCTGGTAGTGGGCCTGCAGGGGGTCAGCGACAAGATCTGGGGCGGCAGTGGCCCGAGCGGCGCCGAGCTGGCCCAAGCCGGCAAGCGCGTCCTCTGGCAGAAGAGCCACGGTGTCGCGACCTGGGGCGGCTCGGTCGGCGAGGCCGCCTTCTACTTCTGGGCCACCGAGCGTGCGGCCGATGCCAACCTCGCACTGCGCGGCATCGCGGGCCGCAGCGTGCTGCCGGCCGACAGTCTCGCCAAGTGGACCCCGTCGCCGGAACTGGCGCGCGCCCACTTCGAGGTCGCCTTCACGCTGGCCGAGGCGGAGGGTCTGCGATGAGCCGCCGCTACGTCGTCATCGGCGCCGGCGGCGTCGGCGCGGGCCTGGCCGCCGGCTTCGCCGAAGCCGGCATCCCCGTGCTGCTGGTATCCCGAGGCCGCACCTTCGAGGCTATCCGCGAGCGCGGCCTGGTCTACCGGCAGGCGGGCGTCACCCGCACCCTCGGCGTGAACGTCGCCGGCGCGCCCGAACAGGTGGCGCTGCGGCCGGGCGACATCCTCGTCGTCGCGACGAAGTCGCAGGACGTCCCGGCCACGCTGGCCGCCTGGGCCTGGCGGCCCGTCCAAGGCGGCGGAGTGGCCGCCGACCTGCCGATCGTGCTGACCCACAACGGCTTGGTCGCCGAACGGGTCGCGCTGCGCTACTTCAGCACCGTTATCGGCGCGGTCGCGCTGGTCGCGGCCCGGCACGTGGTGTCCGGCGAGGTCGAGATCCTCAACCAGCCGAAGATCGGCCAGCTCATCGTCGGCGCCTACCCCTCGGCCGCGCTGGCGCCGCATGCCGCCGTGCTCGCACACGAGATCGCACAGGATCTCAGCCGGGCGAACTGGCTCTCCCAGGCCGTGGACGAGATCCAGCGCTGGCTGGCCTGGAAGGCCGTGGTCAGCGCCAGTTTCAGCGTGAGCGTCTTCGACGGCACTCCGCAGGAGCAGCAGACCTTGCGCGAGCATCTGCAGGCCGAAGCCCGCCAGGCATTGACCGCGGCTGGGTACGGATTCGCCGACCCGGCCAAGGAAACGACCTACGACACCTCCCTGGCCCGCATCGGCCAGGACGGCACGACGGCGGTCCACCGCCCCTCCACCTGGCAAAGCTTCGAGCGCGGTGCCGGCAGCGAAGTGGATTACCTGAACGGCGAAATCGTCCTGCTCGCCCGTCTCCACGGCACTGGCGCCCCCGTCAACGCGGCCGTCCAGCGCGTGCTGGGCGCCTCGGCCTCCCTGGGCGAGCGCCCCGGCGCACACACCGTCGCCGAGGTCCTGGCCCTGGCCGGCGTCCAGACGGGCGCGTAGCCCGCACCTTCCCTTCTGCGCACAATATTAATGCTCGAATCACATATTTATTTATAAAAATAATAAACTTCAATCATCTTCAAAGACAACCTACGATTCCACCGTCTCAGCAACGGCTCTGCCCTAGGGGCTTCTTCATGACGGTCGAATTCATCGGGTATGTCGCTGCCCGCGAACAAAGCGAAATCATTGCGCCGCAGGGTCCTGTGGTGGACGCGCGCTGGATCAGCACCGTGGCCCAGGCCCGCGAGTACGTCGGTTTCGACCGTGCCCTGGTCGCCTACAGCAGCAGTTCTCCTGACGCCTTCCAGATCGCGGCCTATGCGGCGCACGAAACGAAGACGCTGAAGCTGCTGCTCGCACACCGCCCCGGCTTCGTCTTCCCCACGCTCGCGGCACGGCAGCTCGCCACGCTGGACCATTTCAGCGAAGGACGACTGGCGGTGCACATCATCAGCGGCGGCAACGATGCCGAGCAGCAGCGCGACGGCGACTTCCTGGGCCACGCCGAGCGCTACGAACGCACCGACGAGTACCTCGACGTGGTGCGACAGACCTGGACGGCATCCGAACCCTTCGACCATACGGGCCGTCACTACCGGCTCGTAGGCAACCAGTCAGGCGTCAAGCCGCTGCAGACGGTCGGTGGGCAGCCCCAGGTGCCGATCTACTTCGGCGGCTCCTCCGATGCGGCCATCCGCGTGGCTGGCAAGCATGCCGACGTGTACGCCTTGTGGGGCGAGCCGCTGGCCCAGGTCCGCGAGACGGTCGCCAAGGTGCGCGCAGCAGCCGCGCTGTACGGGCGCGAGCGGCACGTGCGCTTCAGCCTGTCGCTGCGGCCCATCATCGCCGCGACCGAGGAAGCCGCCTGGGCCAAGGCCGACGACATCCTGGAACGCGCGCGCGGCGTGGTCGCGCAGTCGCCGCGCTACCGCGAGCGGCTCGCCGCCGCGCCGCAGAACGTCGGCTCGCAGTGGCTGCTGGAGGCCGCTGGCCGCGGTAAGGTCGTCGATGCCCGCCTCTGGACGGAACTCGCCGCCCTCACCAGCGCGGCGGGCAACTCCACGTCGCTGGTGGGCACGCCCGAGCAGGTCGCGCAGTCGCTGCTGGACTACCACGACGCGGGCATCAGCACCTTCCTGATCCGCGGCTTCCGACCGCTGCAGGACGCGCTGGACTATGGCCGCCACCTGATCCCGCTGGTGCGCGAGGAGATCGCCCGCCGCAGCCGGTCCCCCGAAGCGGTGGCCGCCTGACGCGGCACACGCCCGCATCCAGAAAGGAACAACGTCATGACCATCGAATTCGTCGGCCTCGTCGGCAACCAGGACGGCAGCGAGTCCCGCCCCAGCACCGGCCCCGTGGTGAACAAGCCCTACGTCTCGCTGAGCGCACGCGCGCACGAGAGCGGAGGGTTCGACCGGGTGCTGATCGGCTATTCGAGCTTCTCGCCCGACGGCATTCAGCTCGCCGCCTACCTGTCGCACCGGACCGAGCGGTTGAGCCCGCTGGTGGCGCACCGGCCGGGTTTCGTCGCGCCGACGCTCGCCGCGCGCACCTTCGCCACGCTGGACCAGCTCAACGGCGGGCGGGCCGCCATCAACTTCATCACCGGGGGCCACGACGCCGAGCAGCAGCGCGACGGCGACTTCCTGGCTCACGACGAGCGCTACGAGCGCACCGACGAGTACATCGTCCTGCTCAAACGGGTGTGGACGAGCGGGCAGCCGTTCGACCACGAAGGCAGGTACTACAAGGTCGCTGGGGCGTTCTCCGAGGTCAAACCCGTGCATGGCCACATCCCCATCTACTTCTCGGGCTCCTCCGACGCCGCCATCCGTGTCGCGGCCAAGCATGCGGACGTCTACATGCTCTGGGGCGAGCCGGTCGAGCAGGTCCGCGACGTCGTGCGGCGGGTGCGCGCGGCGGCGGCCGAGGCCGGCCGCGAGAACGCCATCCGCTTCAGCCTGTCGCTGCGGCCGGTGCTCGCCGACACCGAGGAAGCTGCCTGGCGCCGTGCGGACGAAATCCTGGAGCGCGCCAAGGCCACCATCGGTCAATCGCCCCGGCATCGGCTGCGCCCGGGCCCGCCGCAGAACGTGGGTTCGCAGCGGCTGCTGGCCGTCGCGGCCCAGGGCAAGGTGGTAGACAAGCGCCTGTGGACCGAGATCGCCGCGCTCAGCGGCGCCGGCGGCAACTCGACCGGCCTCGTCGGCACGCCGGCGCAGGTGGCCGAGTCGCTGCTCGACTATTACGACGCGGGCATCACCACCTTTCTGATCCGCGGCTTCGACCCGCTGCGCGATGCCGTGCAGTACGGGCAGGAACTGATCCCGCTCACGCGCGCCCTGGTCGCGCAGCGCGCGGCGGGCGCAGCCCCTGCGCTGGAGGCCCGGGCCGCATGACGGGCGCCGTGGCAACCGCGGCGCCGTCCGGCCCGCTGCACATCGTCGCCGTCGTCGGCAACGCGGCGGAGCGGTCCCGCACCAGGCTGCTGGCCCAGGCCATCACCGATCCGCTGGTGGCCGGGCTGGGCCGGGGCACGGACGTGCAGTTGCGCACGCTGGAGCTGTACCGGCTCGCGCCGTCCATCGGGATCGCGTCCCACGGCGCTGAACTGCCGCCGGCCGGCCGCGAGGCGCTGGAGACGATCGCGTCGGCCGACCTGCTGGTGGCCGTCACGCCCGTCTACAAGGGCTCCTACAGCGGCCTGTTCAAGCACCTGTTCGACCTGCTCGATCCCGAGGCGCTGGTCGGCCGGCCCGTGCTGCTGGCCGCCAACGGCGGCAGCGACCGCCATGCGCTGGTCGTGGACCACCAGCTGCGCCCCCTGTTCGCCTTCTTCCGCGCGCTGACCGTGCCGTCCGCCGTCTACGCGGCCGAGGCCGACTTCGACGGTTATGCCGGCATCCGCAGCGAGGGCCTGCGCACGCGCATCGCGGAAGCCACGGCACAGGCCCTGGCCCTGCTCGGCCGGCGCCATCCGGACGGCGAGGCCCGGCACCACGGCAGCGCCTGGCAGCGTGATGGCACGCCCTTGCCGGGCAGCGGTGCGGAGTCGGCGTAGTACAAACAGGCCACTCCTCCAACGGACCACATCCCCATGAGCCTCTCCCCGCTGCGCGACTTCGTCACCGCCCTCGGCCGCCTGCTCGACGAACGTCCGCCCGAGCCCCGCATCCTCGACGAGGGCGGCGCCCTGCTGGCCCGCCTGGTCGCGCGCGACGACTGGCTGCCCGACTGGCTCGCCGTGCCCGATCCGGCGCGCTACCAGCAGTTCCTGCTGCATGCCGACTCGACCGAACGCTTCTCGGTCGTCAGTTTCGTCTGGGGCCCGGGCCAGGCGACGCCGGTGCACGACCACACGGTCTGGGGCCTGATCGGCATGCTGCGCGGCGCCGAATACAGCCAGCCCTACACGCTCGACACCCAGGGCCGTCCGCACGAGAGCGGCCCGCCCGTCCGGCTGGAGCCGGGCCAGGTCGAGCACGTGTCGCCCACGGTCGGCGACGTGCACCGCGTGCGCAATGCCTACGATGACCGGGTGTCGATCAGCATCCACGTCTACGGCGCCAACATCGGCGGCGTGCACCGCCACACCTACCCGCCCGAAGGCCCGCCCAAGGCCTTCGTCTCCGGCTACTCCAACACCGCGCTGCCCAACCTCTGGGACCGATCCAGGCCATGACCTTCCCGACCCTCGACTTCGCCGCCGTCCGCGCCCGCCTGCTGGCCCGCGAGGAAACCGCCCTGCTCGACGTGCGCGAGGAAGACCCGTATGCGCAGGCGCATCCGCTGTGGGCCGCCAACCTGCCGCTGTCGCGCATCGAGCTCGACGCCTGGCGGCGCATTCCGCGGCGCGACACCCTCATCGTGCTCTACGGCGAATACTCCGGCCAGGACCTTGCTCCACGCGCCGCTGCGAAGCTGGCCTCGCTGGGATACACCCAGGTGCATCTTCTCGCAGACGGTCTGGAAGGATGGCGCGCCGCAGGCGGCGAGCTGTTCCGCGACGTCAACGTGCCGAGCAAGGCCTTCGGCGAATACGTGGAACACCTGCGCCACACGCCTTCGCTCGCGGCCGAGGAGGTGCAGGCCCTGCTCGACAGCCGGGCCGACGTGGTCGTGGTCGATGCCCGCCGCTTCGACGAGTACCAGGCCATGAGCATCCCCACCGCCACCAGCGTGCCCGGCGCCGAACTGGTGCTGCGCGTGCGCGAGCTGGCGCCCGACCCGGCCACGCGCGTGATCGTCAACTGCGCCGGCCGCACGCGCAGCATCATCGGCACGCAGTCGCTGGTCAACGCCGGCCTGCCCAACCCGGTCGCCGCGCTGCGCAACGGCACCATCGGTTGGCTGCTCGCGGGCCAGAGGCTGGACCACGGCGCCACGCGCCGGGCGCCGCAGCCCTCGGCCGACCACCAGCGCGAAGCGATCCGCGCGGCCGGCGACGTGGCGGCGCGCGCCGGTGTGCGCAGCATCCCGCTGGGCGAGGTCGCCGCGCTCGAAGACAGCGGAAGGCGCACCGTCTACCGCCTCGACGTGCGCACACCGGAGGAATTCACCGCCGGCCATCTGCCGGACTTCCTCAGCGCGCCCGGCGGCCAGCTGGTGCAGGAGACCGACCACCATGCGCCCGTGCGCGGCGCGCGCATCGTGCTCGACGACGACGACGGCGTGCGCGCCCGCATGAGCGCCTCGTGGCTCGCGCAGATGGGCTGGGAGGTCTACGTGGTCGATGGCGCCGCGGCCGCCGACCGCCGCCAAACGGGCCCCACGCCGCCGCTGCGCCCGGCTCTGCCCGATGCGAAGACCGCCACGCCGACCCAGCTCGCCCAGTGGCTCGACGAGGCCCGCAGCGACCCGGCCGCGGTGCAGGTGCTCGACTTCTCCGCCGGCGCGAACTATCTGCGCGGCCACATCCCGGGCGCGTGGTTTGCCATCCGTGCGCAGATCCGCGAGGCCGTCGCCGCGGTGCCCAAGGCACGCCGCTACGTGGCCACCTGCGGCACGGCCATCCAGGCCCGTTTCGCCACGCCGGAACTGCGGGCCGCCCTGGGCGGCCGCGCCGAGGTCTTCGTACTGGACGGCGGCAATGCCGCATGGACAGCCGCCGGCCAGCCGGTCGAAACCGGCGAGACCCGCCTGGCCAACGCCCGCACCGACCGCTACCGCCGCCCGTATGAAGGCACGAGCGCGCCGCGCGAGGCCATGCAGGCGTATCTCGACTGGGAGTACGGCCTGGTCGCGCAGCTCGGGCGCGACGGCACGCACCACTTCGCGCCGATCTGAGGGCGCACGCTCTCAGCCGCCCGGGTCCAGCGATGCGAACACGCTGACCAGGGCGACCGCAGCAAAACCCAGCAGCACTTCGGCCACCGTCCCACGCAGGAATTGCCGGTGGCTGCGCTGCGGATCGGCCGACCAGCGCGGCACGACCCCATAGCGGTTGTGCAACGCCAGCGCGACCATCGCCAGCACGACCAGCACCTTGGCCAGCCACAGCAGCGTATAGGCGTTGCCGTGCAGCGGCCATGCCGGGCCCAGCACCAGCCAGGAATTGGCGATGCCGGTGACGATCACCACCGCGACCACGCCGTGGCCCATCCGCGAGAAACGCAGCAGCGCCTGCATCGCCGGGACGCGCCGGGCCGGATCGCGCAACCATGCCAGGCAGGCCGGCAGCGGCAGCAGGCTGCCGAGCCAGCATCCGGCCGCCACCAGATGCAGGGCCGCGTTGCCAGCCCACAGCCCGGCCTCGGGGCCGAAAGCGCCGACCACATGTCCGGTCCACCCCAGCGAACCCAGGGCCAGAGCGAGCAGGAAGAACGGCGCTGCGGGCCGGCGCTGCACTGCGCCCGGCCCGATGGCCAGCGCGGCCGCCGCCAGCGCCGCCAGCAGCAGATGCACCAGCCAGGCCCGGCCCCAGCCTGTCTGCGACAGCACGGCCCCGATCGCCGCCGGCACCAGGCCGTCAGCCAGGCTGCCCGCCATGCGCACGGACTGCAGCGGCACCAGCGCCAGCGCGGAGACCAGCGCCAGCACACCCGCACTCCGCAGGCCCTGCCGCGATGCAGGCCGGTCGAATTCCGCCCGCAGCGCCGGCGGGCTCGCCCAGGCCACGAAAGCCAGCCAGCCCAAGGCGCCCATCAGCGTGACGAAGTGCAGCCAGCGTACGGCGGCATAGAGACCATCGACGGCCGCCGGCAGCGTGTCGTTCAAGCGCTACTTCACCGTGAAGCGGTAGCTGCCGTTGGTCTTGTGGCCATCAACGGACAGCACATGCCAGCGGACCTCATAGACGCCCGGCGCCAGCGGCGAGGCCACTGGCAGCACCAGCCGCGCCGCATCGCCCGGCGCCACGGCGGCCGTGCCGGCTGCGGCCGGCTTGCCGTCGCTGCCGACAAGGTCGATGCCGCTGAAGGAGGGTTCGAGCTTCTGCGTGAACGTGAGCTCGACGGCCGCAGGCGAGGCCACGGCCGCATCGGCCGCCGGCGCGGATGTCTCGAGGTGGGCATGGGCCCAGGCGGATGCGCCCGAAGCCGCCAGCAGCACGCCGGCAGCACAGGCGAGGAGGGATCGTTGCAGGGTCATCGGCAATACCTCGTCCAATCAGGTCGAAACACAGAAAAAAGATGCGTGCGGGTGAGAGCGCATGGAAGGCCATCGGTTCCCCAGCCGCAGGGGGCCGGGCCGCGAACGCAGTGCCATGCGTGCACCAGCCGGCGCATATTCTTCATCGCTAATCTTCTTCGACCGCGCACATCTGCTTTCTTAAGCTGCACTTCCATGCCACGGTGCCTTCGCCATGGCCGCTGGAGATCCGCCTGCGTTCGTCGCCCTCCCGCACGCCATTGACCGCTCCTCCGACGCGGACCCGAAGTGAAGAACCCTTCCACGCCATGAGCCACCATCCTCCCTTCGAACCCGATCTTTCCGATTCCGTCGTCGCGCGCGCCGCGGCGCTGCGCGCCAGCCTGCAGGCCGATGCCGCCGCGCGCGACCTGGCCGGCGGCCGGCCGACGGCGCAGATCACGCAGCTGCGCGCCATCGGCCTGCTGTCGACCTGGCTGCCCACGGCCTACGGCGGCGAAGGTTCGTCGTGGCTGTCGGTGCTGCGCGCGGTGCGCGAACTGGCCCGCGCCGACGGCGCCATCGCCCACCTCTACGGCTACCACCACCTGAACCTGCACAGCGTGCGCGCCCGCGCCACGCCGGCGCAGCGCGACCGCTGGTTCACCGACAGCGCACGCGCGCAGTGGCTGTGGGCCAACTCGGGCAACACGCTCTCGCCCACATCCACCGCGCGGCGCGACGGCGACGCCTGGGTGCTCGACGGCTTCCGCCCCTTCTCGTCGGGCACGCACGTGGCCGACCGCATCGTCGTGTCCTGGGAGAATGCCGAGGGCCAGCGCACCAGCGCCGTGGTGCCGGCCGACCGCGCGGGCGTGGTGATCGCCGACGACTGGGACGGCATCGGCCAGCGCCAGACCGGCAGCGGCACCGTGCGCTTCGAGGGCGTGCGCATCGCCGACGACGAGGTCTTCCTGCGGCCCGGTGCGCCGCTGACACCCTTTGCCTCGCTGATCCCGCAGCTGCAGCAGAGCGTGCTGCTCAACGTGTTCGTCGGCAGCGCCCAGGGCGCGCTCGACGAAGGCAGCGCCTACACCCGCGCCGAATCGCGGCCCTGGATCCATTCCGGCGTGGAGCGCCACGTGGACGATCCCTGGGTGCAGCGCAAGTACGGCGAGTTGGCGATCCGCACGCTCGCTGCCACCGAACTGGCCGATGCCGCGGCCCGCAGCCTCGACGCCGCCTATGCCGAGGGCGATGCGCTCACGCCGCAGCAGCGCGGCGCGCTGGCGATCGAGGTGGCAGCCGCCAACGTCTACGCCGGCGAAGCGGGCTTGGCCGTGTCGGAGCAGGTGTTCGAGGTAACCGGCGCACGCTCGGCCACCCGCGCGCGCGGCTACGACCGCTTCTGGCGCAACGTGCGCACCCACACGCTGCACAACCCGGCCGAATACAAGAAGCGCAGTGTCGGCCACTGGTTCCTGAGCGGCGACTTCCCCGAGCCTGGGGTGTACCGCTGAAGAGAGCGAACGCCATGGCCATCACGACCGACCCCTTCGACACCCATCCCGCCGGCAACCCCTGGCTGGCGCGCGGCCAGGCGCTGCGCGACCGCTTCGCCGAAGACGCCATCGCGCGCGACCAGGCCGGAGGCCGGCCGGCTGCGCAGATCGGCTGGCTCAAGGACGAGAAGCTGCTCGCCCTGCTGCTGCCGACCGCCGTGGGCGGCCAGGGTGAACCCTGGTCCACGGGGCTGCGCATCGTCCGCACCTTCGCCCAGGTGGACGGCTCCCTGGGCCATCTGTTCGGCTACCACTACAACGCCCTCCTCGGCCTGGGCGCCCGCGGCGCGCCGGCGCGCGTGCAGGAGCTGTGGCGCGAAACGGCCGTCCGGCAATGGTTCTGGGGCAATACCGCCAACAGCTTTTCGCGCAGCCTGTTCGGCCGGGCCGACGGCGACGGCTTCGTGCTCGACGGCTACCGGCCCTTCACCTCGGGCTCGCACGTGGCCGACTACCTGTCGATCGCCTGGGAGGATGCGCAGACCGACGAGCGCCGCTTCGCCGCCATCCCGGCCGACCGGGCCGGCCTCACTATCGAGGACGACTGGGACGGCATCGGCCAGCGCCAGACCGGCAGCGGCCGCGTGACCTACCGCGGCGTACGGGTGCACGGCCACGAGGTGCTGGGCCCGCCGGTGCCGTTCAACCCCGCGTCCAGCTCCGCGCCGCCACACCGCACGCTGGGCGCCCTCACGCAGCAGAGCGTGCTGCTCAACGTCTTCGTCGGCAGTGCCCAGGGTGCGCTGCTGGCCGCGCGCGCCTACACGCTGAACCGGTCCCGTCCCTGGGTGCATTCGGGCGTGCAACGCCACCAGGACGACCCGTGGGTGCAGAGCCAGTACGGCGATCTCTGGACCCAGACCCGCGCGGCCGCCGCGCTGGCCGACCGCGCGCTCGCGGCGCTCGACCATGCCTGGGCGCGCGGCGAGGCCCTGACCGCGCAGGAGCGCGGCGAGGCGGCTGTCGCCGTCGCCGCGGCCAACGTGCTGGCCGGCGAGGTCGCGCTGCGCGTGACCGGCGCGATCTTCGAGCTGACCGGTGCGCGCTCGGCCACACGCGAGCATGGTCTGGACCGCTTCTGGCGCAACGTGCGCATCCACACGCTGCACAACCCGGCCGAATACAAGACCCGCAACGTCGGCCGCTGGCAGCTTGGCGAGGGCTATCCCGCGCCCGGCGTCTTCCAGTAACGGCATCGCACCATGGTCTTCTCCGCCATCGCCCCCGCCCGCCGGCCGCCACGGCAGCTGCACCTCAACATCAACGCGCTGCATTCGGGCTTCGTGCCGTCGGCATGGCGGCTGGCCGGCGCCGACCCGCGCGCCTTCATCGACGCGCAGCACTATGTGCGGCTCGCGCGCATCGCCGAGGCCGGCACCTTCGACGCGATCTTCCTGGCCGACAACGCGGCCATCGCCGACCAGATCCACTTCCGCCCGATCACCGCGCTGGAGCCCACGGTGCTGCTGACGGCCGTGGCCGCGGCCACCACGCACATCGGCGTGATCGGCACCGCATCCACCAGCTACAACGAGCCCTACAACATCGCGCGGCGCTTCGCCACGCTCGACCACGTGAGCGGCGGCCGCGCCGGCTGGAACATCGTCACCACGGCCGACCTGCCCTCGGCCCGCAACTTCGGCCGCGAGGCCGCCCCTGACCATGCCGAGCGCTACGCGCGCGCGGCCGAGTTCACCGACGTGGTCAAGGCGCTGTGGAACAGCTGGGAGGACGACGCATTCATCGGCGACCAGGCCGCCGGCCGCTTCGCCGATGCAGCCAAGGTGCACCCGATCGCCCACCGCGGCAGGTTCTTCAACGTGCAGGGTCCGCTGAACCTGCCGCGCACGCCGCAGGGCTGGCCGGTGCTGGTCCAGGCCGGCGGCTCCTCCGACGGCCGCGAACTGGCCGCGCGCCATGCCGAGGCGGTGTTCTCAGCCTCGCAGTCGTTCGAGGAATCGCTGGCCTATGGGCGCGAACTCAAGGCCCGCGCCGCGGCCTACGGACGCGGACCCGACGCGGTCAAGGTGCTGGCCGGGCTCACCACCATCATCGGCGCGACCGAGGCCGAGGCCGTCCGTCGGCGCGACGAACTGATCGACCTCATCCCCTGGGACTACAGCCTGGTGCGCCTGGGCGGCATCCTGGGCATCGACCCGGCACGGCTGTCGCTGGACGGGCCGCTGCCGGAAGATCTCGCGCTGCCGGCCGGTGGCAATGGCAACCACACCTTCTTCCACGCCACCCTCGCCACCGCGCGACGCAAACAGCTCACCGTGCGGCAGCTGGTGCGCGAACTCGCGGGCGGGGGCGGCCACCGAGTCGTCGTCGGCACGCCCGAGCAGATCGCCGACGACATTGCGCGCTGGTTCGCAGCCGGTGCGGCCGACGGCTTCAACCTCATGCCCGATGCCCTGCCCGACGGCCTGCAAGCGTTCGTGGACCACGTGGTGCCACTGCTGCGCCGCCGCGGCATCTTACGCACCGGGTACGAGGGCCGCACGCTGCGCGGGCATCTGGGTCTGCCCGTGCCGCCGGGCCGCCAGGCGCAGGCCCAGGCAGCCTGAAATCACCGCCTTCCGGAAAGCACGAGGGCGCCCGTGGGCGCCCTCGTGCCGTGCAGAAGTGCTGCGGGAGCTTTACAGGGTCAGTGCTCCGTCGTGGCCGGCAGCGCAGCCGGCTTGAACAGTGCCGCGACCTTGCGGCGCGGCTTGATGTTGGCCGACATGCCGGCGCGCGGCGTGGCCGTCCTGGACGACATCGCGTCCCAGGCGGGCGTGGCCGCATCGGTCGATGCCTGGTAGGGCTGATCGAAGAACGGATCCTGCGGAGCGCGGCCGCGCGGCGCCGGCCGGCGCGATTCGCGGGCGTCGTCGCGCTCGCCGCGGTCTCCACGGCCGCCGGCGCGCTCGCGGTCCTCGTAGAGCCGCCGGCCCTCGTTGAAGCGGCCGCGCGGCCGCTCGTTCTCGAACTCGATCGGCTCGATCTCGAACTTGGTGCGGATCAGCTTCTCGATCTCGGAGGCCAGCCGCGCATCGTTCGGGCCGCTGCCCACGAAGCTCACCGCCAAGCCCGAGGCGCCGGCACGGCCGGTGCGGCCGATGCGGTGCACGTAGTCCTCGGCATTGAAAGGGATGTCGTAGTTGAACACCGCCGGCACGTCCTTGATGTCGAGCCCGCGGGCGGCCACATCGGTGCACACCAGCAGGTCGACTTCGCCCTTTTTAAAGGCGTCGAGCGCCTTCAGCCGCTCGTCCTGGCTTTTGTCGCCATGCAGCGCCGCGGTCTTGAGGCCGTCGCGCTCGAGCGAACGCGCAAGCCGTGCGCAGCCCAGCTTGCTGTTGACGAAGACGAAGGCCTGCGTGATCTCGCGCTGGCGCACGATCTGGCACAGCGCGCGGCGCTTGTCGTCGTCACTCACGCTGTAGAAATGCTGCTCGACGGTCGAGGCGGTGGCATTGGCACGTGCGACCTCGATCGTGACCGGGTCCTGCAGGTAGCTCGACGCCAGCCGCTTGATCTCGGGCGAGAACGTCGCCGAGAACAGCAGCGTGGTGCGCTGCTTTGGCAGGTAGCTCAGGATGCGCTGCAGATCGGGCAGGAAGCCGATGTCGAGCATGCGGTCGGCCTCGTCGAGCACCACGTACTCGACCTGGTTGAGCACCGCATTCTTGGCTTCGATATGGTCCAGCAGCCGCCCCGGCGTCGCCACCAGCACTTCAACGCCGCGCTTGAGTTCGAGCGTCTGCGGCTTCATGTCCATGCCGCCGAACACCACCGCGCTGCGCAGGTTGGTGTACTTGGCATACAGCTTGATCTGCTGCGCGACCTGGTCGGCCAGTTCGCGCGTGGGCAGCAGCACCAGCGCCCGCACCGGATGGCGGGCCGGCGAGGCCGAGGCGTTCTCGTGCTGGAGCAGGCGCTGGAGCAGCGGCAGCGAGAAGGCCGCCGTCTTGCCGGTACCGGTCTGGGCGGCGCCCATCACGTCCTTGCCGGTCAGCACCACCGGGATCGCCTGCGCCTGGATCGGCGTCATGTTCTCGTAGCCCATGTCGGCTACGGCGCGCTTGAGGGGTTCCGCCAGCGCCAGCGAAGAGTAGGAAGTCGTCATGTAGTCTGTAATTGTCGCATTTGCGGCCGAAAGGCCCTGGCGACGGTCTGGGAAGTACCCTTGAATGGCATCCACACCGACGGTGGACGGCCATCGAAATGTTCCCACGAGGGGGCCGCGTAGTCTCGCAGGAGTCATGGAAATGGATGACACCTCCAGCGTTTCGCACATTCCTGCTGCCGACCCGCCTACGGTCGATGCGGGCAGACACCAATGGTGCAGAGTGCGGCACGGCGGTACACCTGGGGCACAAACAAAGAGGAGACGCCATGGCAACCGCCCTCACCCTTCTAGCTGTCGGCTTCTACGCGAGCGCCGGAGTGCTGTTCCTCGCGCTCGCAAAGGCCGCCGGGCGCGCGGACAGGGCCGAAGACCGGCAGCACGTGGAGACCGCAACCAGCACGCGGCGCAAGCGCTTGGCGCTCCTGGCAAGCGCGGGCAGGAAGCGCTACAGCCCGCTGTCTCACGCCTGAAGGCGTCAACTCACGACTCCTGAGCCTTCACCTAGGCTGGTCAGCAGTGCATAGCCCTGCGCGCAGGTCGCCGTGCCCGTCTGCTCGCCGGTCGCGAGATCGATCACCGCGAACCTTGACCTGGCCGCGGGGGAAAAACCACCACAGCGCAGTTTCGTCGGTCGCGCGCGCACGGTCCCGGGGATCGTCCCGCAGGACGTGACAGGCGCGAGCTGCGCGGCGGCGATCCCGAGCGTGTCGACAACTGCTGCTTTGCAGCGCTCGCCACGTTCGCGACCATCTGCTTGAAGTAGCTTTCCTTCAACTCGGCCGCGACTGCTTGCGGTGATTTCGAGCGGGTGTCGAGTCCAGCGTCCTGATGTGATGATGACGGCGGCGAAGCCCTGTCGAGACGACCGTGTTGTTCGACGAATGGCGACGGGCTCAACGGCATCTGTCCTACCTGCGCACCGCGCAAATCGTTCCAGCCTGCACTCGTCAATAACTCCAAGGAATCCGATGAAGTTCCTAAAAACAGCCGTGGCAGGCTTGGTGCTTTCGTTCGGCATGGCCGCATTCGCGCAGCCCGAGCCGCCGCCACCTCCGCCAGTGGTCCATCCGCACCACCCGCCTCCACCGCCGTACGTGCGCAAGAAGGTCGTGCGGCGACATGCAGCCAAGCGACCTGTTCGCCATGCGCGGTCTGTTCATGTGAACCCGCCGCCCCGCCACCGGCCGCCGCCCCATAGGCCACCGCCGCCGCCGGACCGTCCGGTCTGACGGCCCGGCCTGCGCCAGCAGGTCTACCGAACAAGCGCCCTACTGGGCAATGATCTTGCCCCTGATTTACGGACACCTATCTAAGCGACATTGACCAGCTCGTACTGCTCTGGGCTGAGGTAGCCCAGGGTCGAGTGCAGCCGGATCCGATTGTAGTCAACCTCAATGTAGTCAAACACATGAGCCTTGGCCTGCTCCCGTGTGGCGAGGTGTTCACCATGGATGGCCTCGACCTTCAGACTGTGGTTCCAACTCTCCATTGCTGCGTTGTCGTAGCAGTTGCCTCTGGCACTCATGCTGGCGATCAAAGCGTATTGCTCCAACAGGGCGCGGTGCTCGCGCGAGCAGTATTGGCTACCACGGTCAGTATGCACGATCACTCCCCGAGGCCGATTGCGAGCAAACAGCGCCATGCGCAGCGCGTCGCAAACCAGCGTAGC
>WNDY01000075.1 GCA_009914555.1 Xylophilus sp. | reverse complement strand
GACCTGTATTCGCGTAAGGTTGTGGGCTGGTCGATGTCTGAGCGCATGACGGCTACGCTGGTTTGCGACGCGCTGCGCATGGCGCTGTTTGCTCGCAATCGGCCTCGGGGAGTGATCGTGCATACTGGCCGTGGTAGCCAATACTGCTCGCGCGAGCACCGCGCCCTGTTGGAGCAATACGCTTTGATCGCCAGCATGAGTGCCAGAGGCAACTGCTACGACAACGCAGCAATGGAGAGTTGGAACCACAGTCTGAAGGTCGAGGCCATCCATGGTGAACACCTCGCCACACGGGAGCAGGCCAAGGCTCATGTGTTTGACTACATTGAGGTTGACTACAATCGGATCCGGCTGCACTCGACCCTGGGCTACCTCAGCCCAGAGCAGTACGAGCTGGCCAACGTCGCTTAGATAGGTGTCCGTAAATCAGGGGCAAGATCAGATGTCCGCGGCCAGCATGCCCCCGGCGCTGGGCCGGTTGTCCACGACCACCTGCTGCCTGGCTTGCTCGGCCAGCTGGGCGCCTACCGTGCGCGCAAGCACATCCGTTCCGCCGCCCGCGGGAAATCCGACGACCCAGCGGATGGGCTTGTCGGGGTAGTCGGCCCAGGCACCGTGTGTCCATGCCCCCAGACCGAACGCGCACAGACCCAGCGCGAATGTACGGCGGACGCGTTGCGCATGGTGCGAGAAATTCATGGTCGTCTCCTCCGTTTCTTGTCATGTAGTCCGGCGGCCCGTCCGCTTCATGCGCCGGAGCGCGCGTAGCCGGACTTGGCGCCGAACACCTTCTCGCGCTGGGACCAGTCGTGGGTTTCGTTCCACAGCGCCAGGATCTGTGGCGCTTCGGCTTCGAAGACCGGGTAGCGTGCCGGGTCGGCAGTGCGCGCCGTCAGTTCCAGCCGATGACCCGACGGGTCGAAGAAATAGATCGAAGTGATGAAGTCGTCGTGGTTGGTCGGCCCAACGACGGTCAGCCCCTTGGCTTCGAGGTCCTTCTTGGCCTGATGCAGGGTCTCGATGTCGGCCACCTCGAATGCGAAATGCTGGACCCAGCCCGGCGTACGCGGGTCGCGGCCCGACGCCTCGCCCTCGTCCTGCGGGCATTCGAAGAAGGCGATGTTGCTGCCGTCCTTTATCTCGAAGAAGATGTGCACGTGGGGGCTGTACCTGCCGGTCGACGGGACATGGTCCTCGCCCATCGCATGGCTGAATTTCAGGCCCAGGACTTCGGTGTAGAACCGGACCGTTTCACTGGCATCGCGGCAACGGTAGGCGGCGTGATGGAGCTTCTTGCACAGCATGCGGTTTTCCTTCGAACAAAGAAACGTGGTGGATGCGACGGGCCGGGGCGCGCTAGGGCGCGGCCCATTGCGGCTGGAAAAACGGGGCCGGCGTCAGGATGCGTGACGACTGGCTGTGCAGCAGCGGCAGCATCTTGGCCACGTACGCCTTGAAGCCCGGGTCCGACAGCAGCTGCGCGCGGCGCCGGGCACGCTCGCCGAGATCGGCAAAGGCCCAGAGGTGGACGATCTGGTTGAGCTCGCCGATGTCGCTGTAGTAGTAGCCGACCATGCGCCCGAGGATGCGGCGCTGGATGTCGAGGCCCTCGGCCCCGTAGAGCGCGAGGTAGTCCCGGTACTTCCCGGGATGCGTGGTGTAGGTGCGCATCTCGACCAGCATGGTCATTCCCCGCTGTCCGCCGGGCCGTACGGGCGCGCGGGTGCCAGCACCGCGGCGCATTCGCCGAAGCCGATCCGCCGGTGGCCGGGCGCCTCGCAGAAGCCGGTGAGGCGCACCTCGTCGCCGTCCTCCAGGAAGCGGCGCTGCTCGCCGCCCGGCAGGTCGATGGCGGCGGCGCCACCGCGCGAGAGCTCCAGCAGGCTGCCGAGCGCGCCGTCGCCTGCGCCCGAGACCGTCCCCGAGCCGACCAGGTCGCCGGTGTCCAGCGCGCAGCCGTTGCTGGTGTGGTGGGCGAGCATCTGGGCCACGGTCCAGTAGAGGTCCGCCGCGTTGGAGCGCGAGAGCCGGTGGGCCGGCAGGCCGCGCTGGCGCATGTGCGCGGTGCGGATCGCCGCTTCGAGCTGCACCGCGACCGCGCCGCGGGCATGGTCCCGCGGATCGCGCAGGTGCGGCAGCGGCTCGGGATCCTGCGGCGCGCGGGCGGCGGCGGCCGTGCGGAACGGCAACAACGCCTGCGCAGTCACGATCCACGGCGAGATGCTGGTGGCGAAGCTCTTGCCGAGGAAGGGGCCGAGCGGCTGGTACTCCCAGGCCTGGATGTCGCGCGCCGACCAGTCGTTGAGCAGGCAGAAGCCGAACACATGGTCCCACGCATCGCCGGGGCGCAGCGGCTCGCCGGCGGCGGTCGGGCGGCCGACCACGATGCCCAGCTCGACCTCGTAGTCCATCCGCTGCGATGGTGCGAAGCGCGGCGCCGCGCCGGCCTCGGCCGGCTTGAGCTGGCCGTGCGGCCGGACGACCGGCTCGCCGCTCGTGCGCACGCTGTTGGCGCGGCCGTTGTAGGCCACCGGTACGTACCTGTAGTTCGGCAGCAGCGGCTGGTCGGGCCGGAACAGCCGCCCCGCGTTCGACGCATGGTGGATCGATGCGAAGAAGTCGGTGTAGCCGCGCACCTCGAACGGCAGCACCAGCTGCGCCGACTGCAGGGGCCGCAGCGCCGCCTCGACCGCGGGGCGCCGCGCGCGCTCGTCCTCCTGCAGCAGCGCCGAGAGCTGCGCGCGGAAGGCGGCATGGGCGCCGTGGCCGAGCGCCATCGCGCGGTTCAGGCCGGGCGCGGCGAGCGCGGCGGCGACCGCCGACGCCTCGGCGGTGAACAGGTCCGCGATCCGGGAGACGTCGAGCAGCTGGTCGCCGATGGCCACGGCACAGCGCGGCGCGGCGTCCGACGCGGCGCGGAAGGCGCCGAACGGCAGGTTCTGGATCGGGAAGTCGTGGTCCGGCCGGTTCGCCGACGCGACCCAGCTGCGCAGCGCGGGATCGTGCGTGCGGTCGGGCGCGCTCACAGCGTGTGCCCTCCGTCGCTCACGATGCGCGTGCCGGTGGCCGTGCGCAGGTGAGTCGCGCAGGCCAGGATGGCCTGGGCGACGTCGGCCGGCGACACGGCCCGGCCGAGCGGCGTCTTCTTCGCCTTGGCCAGCAGCTCCTCGCGGCTGCGGCCTTCGACGAAGCCGGTGTCGACCGCGGCGGGCGAGACGCTGAGGAAGCGCACGTCCGGCCCGAAGGCGCGCGCGAGCGACTTGGTCAGCGTGTCGAGTGCGGCCTTGGCGGCGCAGTACGCCAGGTTGCTGCCCGAGCCGGTGAAGGCCGATACCGAGGAGACGTTGACCACGACCGCGTCGCCGCCGGCGGCGCGCAGCAGCGGGATCAGCGAACGCGTGACCGCGTAGGGGCCGCCGACGTTGGCGAGCAGCACCTCGTTGAACAGCGCCGGTGTCATGGTGTCGAGGTCGGCATGCGCGACCTTGCGGGTGTAGCCCGCCGAGTTCACGAGCACGTCGAGGCGGCCCCAGGCCTCCTGCAGCCGGGCGGCCAGCCGCGCATGGCTTTGCCCGTCTTCCAGCGCGCTGGGCGCGGCCCAGTGGCCGGTGCCGGGCAGCTGCGACACGAGCTGCTCCGCGCGCTCCTGCCCGCGGTGGTAGCCGACCACCACCTTCGCGCCCTCCGCCGCGAACGCGATGGCGCTCTCGGCGCCGATGCCGCTGCTCGCGCCGGTGATCAGTACGATTTTGTCTTCGAGAATCCGAGTGCCCATGCCATTGTTTCCGCAACAGCGGCGGCCGATCGCCGCCATGCGTGCACTGTAGGAACCCCGTCCCTCCCGCGTCTCGGCTCTGTCCGTCTATCGGACATGACCTGCGCTGGAGCGTCAGGCCGCGAGCCACTACCATCGGCCGACCGGAACCGGCACGCGACGCCCCCGGCCCTCCTCCTCCGATCGAACATGCCGACATCCACGGAACCAGGCTCCCTCAGACGGGGAGTCCAGCTGTTGAAAATCCTTGCCACCGCCGGCTCCCGGGGACTTTCCCTGACCGAAATTTCCGCCCGCGCGGGGCTTCCCCATCCGTCGGTGCATCGCGTTCTGCAGCAGCTGGGCGAGGAACGGCTGGTCGACCGCCATGCCGAGCTGCGGCGCTACCGGCTCGGGCCGCTGGCCTTTGAGCTCGGCGTTGCCGGATCGACGATGTACGACATCCGCGATCTGTGCGAGCCGGAGATGAAGCGGCTTGCGGCCGACACCGAAGATACGGTCTACTTGGTCATGCGCAGCGGCTTCGACGCCGTCTGCCTGCACCGCATCGAAGGGTCGTTTCCGATCCGGACGCTGGTCCTCGAAGTGGGCAGCCGCCGCCCGCTCGGAGTGGGCGCGGGAGGGCTGGCCATCCTCGCAGCCCTTCCCGATCCGGACCGCGATGAGGTCATCACGCGCGTGGCGCACCAGCTGAAGAACTTCGCGAAGCTCGATGCCGACGCCGCCCGGCAAGCCTGCGCCGCCGCACGCGAACAGGGCGCGGCGGTCATCGAAGGGACCATCAACCTGGGCGTGACCGCCGTGGGCCATCCTTTCCGCGACGCCATGGGCCAGGTCGTGGGCGCCCTGAGCGTCGCGGCCCTGTCGCAGCGCATGCCGCCCTCTCGCATCCGCGCCATCGGCCGGTCGCTGGCCGACGCGTGCGCATCGGTCGAACGGACGCTGCGTTCGCAGCAGCGCCTGGGCTGGACGGCCGGCAAGCGTGCTCCACCGGTCTGACGAAACCCGGGCCAACGCGCGGGTCCGGCCGACCAGCCGTTGGCTGGAACCATTGCGCCCGCAGGCGACAGCTCTTTGCCTGCGCCGCGGAGCCTGTGGGAGAAACCCCGCCAGCTGCCGTGACGCGCCTACGAAAAAGCCCGGCAAAGGCCGGGCTCGCGTTGCGCAGAGCGCCGGCCTTCGCCGACGCGTGGGCTCAGTTGTTCAGCAGGATCGATGCGATCACGCCGGTGGCGATGGCCACGAGCACGTAGTCGCCGCCGTACTGCACCCAGTGGTAACCGCGCGGCGGGGCGCTCAGGCGATGGGCGCGCCAGTCGTCGACCACATAGTTGCGGCCGCGCAGGTCGGGCGGCAGACGGTCGCCCTTGTGGTAGCGGAAGTCGGAGCCGAAGCCGCGGCCCTCGCGGTCGCCGTGCTGGGGACCGCGGTCGCTGTAGCCGGGGCCACGGCGTTCATGGTCGACACGGCGCTCATTGCCGGGGGGGCCGCGCCGGTCGTCGTCAGGACGCGGGCCGGGCTGGGCTGCGGCGAGCGTGGCGCCGAGCATCAGCGCTGCACCGAGGGCGGCATGGAGTCGGTTGGTATTCATCATCTTCGGACCTCCTGGTTGATGTCGATGTTGCAGAAGCCGTGTAGCTGGACTGCAGTTGTCGGATGACGATTCCAGTCTAGGCAAACGACGGGTGCCGCAATCTGTCTGCTTATCGCAGTTTTGTAACCAATCCCGCGAAGGCGGCCGCTGATCCTACACCCTGCTGTCAGATGCGAACCGGCGAAGGCCAGCCGACGCCCTTCAAAGCCCTGCGGCCAGCACGAAGACCAGCGCGGACAGCGGTACGCCGATGAGCCAGAGATAGTCGGGCATTGCAAGCTCCTTTTCTGCGGGGCGCCGCCCTGGGCGAAGACGGCCGCTTCGGGCCATGGACCACGCCGGCCGTGCGGCGTGGAGGGCAAGGTGCGGGACGCGCAAAAGATAGGTTTGCGCCGGCTTTGCAACAGAAAGCACGCGCGCCGAGCCCGCGTAGGTGCATGCCGACACGCGCCAGGGCGCCGCCGATGTCAGTTTCCATGGCGCCGCGCATGAAACCGGCGCGGCCAGACTCCGTCGCCGCTTGGATAGGGAATGGGGGAAGAGCGCCGTTCCGTCCGGCGCCGTCGTACCCTGCCTTGCAGGCTGCGGTGTTATCAGAGGCCAGTCCAAGCCTGCGTGGCAGGCTTGGAGCCGCAGGTCTCAGCCCCAGAGCCCGCCTCCGGCATGCGGAAGCAGGAGAGAGCAAGGGGACGTTTCATTTCAACTGAACAGCCGGCGCGCCAGGACCGAGCCGGCCGACAGTTCGCGGCTGTCGAGCTTATCGTAGAGCAGTTCGAGTTCGCCGCCGATCTGGTCGAAGGCTTCGGGCGCCAACGGCTGGCCGGCCTGGTCGGTGACGGCGCCGTCCATGGTCTCGGCCAGAGCAAAGGCGATCTCGCGCAGCCGGGTGAAAGGCTGCTCGCTGCGCTGGACCTGGGCCACGTCCAGGCTCAGCGCCACGTCGCGGATGGCGCTCAGCGCTGGGTCGTCGGCCAGGGCGGCCTGGCTGTCGAAAGTCAGCACCAGCACCGGTGGCAGGCCCGCCGTGGCCGCCGGCAGCACCAGCCGGCCGGGTATGGCGCCGGCCACGAAACCCAGGCGCGCAGCGGTCTGCTGGATGTAGCCCGGGCTCCAGGCCGCATGGCGGGCGCGCAGGCCGAAGGCCAGCTGCGCATCGTGGTCGCCGGCGAACTGGTCGAGCTCGCGCGCGCGCGCGACTTCGTGGCGCATGTCGGGGAAGTCCGCCGCCGCGCCGATCGCGTCGGCGAACGCCTGGGCCTTGACGACGAACTCGGAGTATTCGATGTCGTTGAGCGCGCCGGTGCGGTTGGCCAGCTGCACGCCGGCCTGGAACGCGGTGTAGCGCTGGCCGGCCGTCGGCGTTTCCCACTGGCGCGTAGCCTGGTTCAAGCCTTCGATGGCGAAAGGCTTGCTGCCGGCGCGGCGGGTGGTGGGCAGCGCGGCCAGCGCCGCGTCACCGGAGACCACATGGTCCACATGCAGTGGCGCGATGCCATCGATGAGCGGATCGAGTCCCAGTCGGCGCTCCGGCAGCGGCAGCACAGGCAGGTCGCCTGCGGCTTCGACAGACGGCTCGGCCTGCACCGCGGCGGCCGGCGCGCCGCCATCGGCCGCGATGTCGAACGACGGCTCCTGCCGGTCGGCCAGCGGCGCGCCGTCGGCCGCGGCCCCTGCGGCAGGCTGCGGCTCGGGACGGGCCTGCCGCGGGGCATTGCGGCGCGAGGACCACACGTTGTAGACCAGGATCGCCACGATGACGGCACCGCCGGTAATGGCCAGGCTCAGTTGGAAATCGCTCATAGGTCCATTCTTCTTCGTATCGTTCCTGAACGTGCTCTCAGGCTTCGGCCATGCCCAGGGCCGATTCCATGTCGACCGCGACGATGCGCGAGACGCCCTGCTCCTGCATGGTCACGCCGATCAGCTGCTCGGCCATCTCCATGGCGATCTTGTTGTGGCTGATGAAGAGAAACTGCGTGCCGCGGCTCATCGCGCTCACCAGCTTGGCATAGCGTTCGGTGTTGGCGTCGTCGAGCGGCGCGTCCACCTCGTCGAGCAGGCAGAACGGCGCCGGGTTGAGCTGGAAGATGGCGAACACCAGCGCGATCGCGGTCAGCGCCTTCTCGCCGCCCGACAGCAGGTGGATGGTCTGATTCTTCTTGCCCGGCGGCTGGGCCATGACCTGCACGCCGGAGTCGAGGATCTCCTCGCCGGTCATGATGAGGCGGGCTTGGCCGCCGCCGAACAGCTCGGGGAACATGCGGCCGAAGTGGCCGTTTACCGTTTCGAAAGTGCCCGAAAGCAGTTCGCGCGTCTCGCCGTCAATCTTGCGGATCGCGTCCTCCAGCGTGTTCATCGCGTCCTGCAGGTCGGCCGTCTGCGCATCGAGGAAGGTCTTGCGTTCGCGCGCGGCCGTCAGCTCTTCCAGTGCGGCGAGGTTGACCGCGCCGAGCGCCGCGATCTCGCGGTGCAGCCGGTCGATCTCGCTCTGCAGTCCCGAAAGCTTGACGCCGCCCTCGGCGACGGACCGGCCCACTGCCTCCAGGTCGGCCTGGGCTTCGGCCAGCAGGTTGCCGTACTGCTCCAGGCCCAGGCGCGCGGCCTGCTCCTTGAGCTGGAACTCGGTGATGCGCGCGCGCAGCGGGTCGAGCGCACGTTCGCAGGTCAGCCGCCGCTCGTCGCTGGCGCGCAGCTTGGCGGTCAGGTCGTCGTATTCGCTGCGCTGGGAGGCCAGCGCCTTCTCGCGCTGCAGCTTGAGGTCGAGCGCGTCCTGCAGCCCGCCCTGCGCGGCGGCGTCGGACAGGCGACCGAGCTCGTCGCGGCCGCGCTCGGCCTCCTCGGCCAACGTGCGGGCCTGCTGGTCGGCTGTCCCGATGGTGCGCGAGAGCTCGCCGCGCCGGGCCTCCAGGCTGCGGCGGGAGAAGGCCGCTTCCTGCGCGCGGCGCTCCAGGCTGCGCTGCTGCTCGCGGCTCTCCGACAGCTTGCGCTCGGCGTCGATCACGCGCTCGTCGAGCTGCGCATGGCGCTCCTGCGTGTCGGCGAGCTGCATGTCGAGCTCCTCGAAGCGCGCTTCGGCGGTCACGCGGCGCTCCTGCAGCTCATCGAGCTGGCTGTCGACCTCGCCGAGGTCGGCCGCGATCTGCTCGCTGCGGGCGCGGGCCTGCTCGGCCAACTGCGACAGGCGCAGCGTCTCGACCTGCAGCTCGTGCGTGCGGCTCTGGGTGTCGCTGGCCTCGCGGCGCGCGGCGACCAGGCGCTGCGACGCGTCGGCATAGGCGGCCTCGGCGCGCACCAGCGCGTTGCGCGATTCCTCGGCGATCAGCGCCTGGGCACGGCTCTGCTTCTCCAGGTTCTCGATCTCCTGCGCGCGGGCCAGCAGGCCGGCCTGCTCCGAATCCTGCGCATAGAACGTGACGCCATGGGCCGTGACCGCATGGCCGCTGGCCACGTAGATCGCCTCGCCGGGCTGCAGCATGGCGCGCCGGGCCAGCGCGTCGTCCAGGCTCTGCGCGGTGTAGCAGCCGTGCAGCCAGTCGCCGAGCACGGCGCGCAGGCCGGCGTCGGGCAGGCGCAGCAGGTCGGCCAGGCGCGGGTGAGCGGCCGCGCCGTCGGGCCGGCCTGCGGCGGGCGGCGCGTAGAACGCGAGCCTGGCCGGCGGCGCCTCCTGGCCGCTCGCGCCAAGGAAGCCGCGCACGCTCTCCAGCCGCGAGACTTCGAGCGCGGACAGACGCTCGCGCAGCGCAGCTTCGAGCGCGTTCTCCCAGCCGGCTTCGATGTGGATGCGGCTCCAGAGGCCTTGCAGGCCGCCCAGGCCCTGGCGCTCCAGCCATGGGGCGAGCTTGCCGTCGGTCCTGACCTTCTCCTGCAGCGCCTTGAGCGCTTCGAGCCGCGCCGTCAGGTCGGCCTGGCGGGCGCTTTCGCCGTTGACGGCCTGCTGGCGCGCACGGCGGTCCTCGTCGAGCTGCGGCACGCTGTCCTGCAGCTCGGCCAGCCGGGCTTCGGCGATCGCGCTGGCTTCCTGGGCCGCGTCGAGTTGCTCGCGCAGGTTCGCGAGGCGGACTTCATCGGGCGCGGCCAGCGCGTTGCGGTCGGCCACGAGGCGCTCGCGGCGCTGGTGGAGCTGGCGCGACTGCTCCTCGACGTTGCGCTGCTCGGCGGCCAACACCTGGATCTGCTGCTGCACCTGAGTGACGACGGCGCGCTGCTCGGCGGCGCGCTCCTGGGCCTGGCGCAGCGCATCTTCGAGCTCGGGCAGGCGCATCGCCTGTTCCTCGACCTGAGCGGCCAGCAGCTCGGCCTGCTCCTCGGCCGTCTCGCCCTGCTCGGCCAGGCCTTCGAGCTCGACCTCGGCATCCTCGCGGCGGGTGCTCCACTGCGCGATCTGTTCGGCCAGCGTGGTCAGGCGCTGCTCCACGCGCTGGCGGCCTTCGACCACGAAGCGGATTTCGGCCTCGAGCTTGCCGACCTCGGCGCTGGCCTCGTAGAGCCTGCCCTGGGCCTGGTTGACCTGGTCGCCGGCCGCATAGTGCGCCTGGCGGATGGTTTCCAGCTCGGCCTCGACGTGGCGCAGGTCGGCCATGCGCGATTCGAGGTCGTTGACCGCCTGGCGGCCTTCGGCCTGGATGCGCTGCTGGTCGGCCTCGGCCTCGGCGCGCTTCAGGTACCAGAGCTGGTGCTGCTTGAGTGTGGCGTCGGCCTGCAGCGCGTTGTACCGGGCGGCGACCTCGGCCTGCTTTTCAAGCTTGTCGAGGTTGGCGTTGAGTTCGCGCAGGATGTCTTCCACCCGCGTCAGGTTCTCACGCGTGTCGGAGAGGCGGTTCTCGGTCTCGCGGCGGCGCTCCTTGTACTTGGAGACGCCCGCGGCCTCTTCGAGGAACAGGCGCAGCTCCTCGGGCTTGGATTCGATGATGCGGCTGATCGTGCCCTGGCCGATGATGGCGTAGGCGCGCGGGCCCAGCCCGGTGCCGAGGAACACGTCCTGCACGTCGCGCCGGCGCACCGGCTGGCCGTTGATGAAGTAGCTGCTGTTGCCGTCGCGCGTGAGCACGCGCTTGACCGCGATCTCGCCGTACTGGTTCCACTGGCCGCCGGCGCGGTGGTCGGCGTTGTCGAAGACCAGCTCCACGCTCGCGCGGCTGGCCTGCTTGCGCGAGGTCGTGCCGTTGAAGATCACGTCCTGCATCGACTCGCCGCGCAGCTCGCTGGCCTTGCTCTCGCCGAGCACCCAGCGCACCGCGTCCATGATGTTGGACTTGCCGCAGCCGTTGGGGCCGACCACACCCACCAGCTGTCCGGGCAGCAGGAAATTGGTCGGTTCGGCGAAGGACTTGAAGCCCGAGAGCTTGATGGAGTTGAGGCGCACGGCAGATTCGGCGGCGTCCGGGGCCGCATGTCATGCAGCCCGGCCCGCGGCTACGGGGAGCCACGATGTTACCCGAGCGTATCGACCCATCGGCCGGCCGGCCACATACTCCCGGGTCTTATATTTCCAGATGTCTATCTGCAGCCGGCTGCAGTCCCATACCCCGCCGGACATTCGGTCGCATCAGCCGCTGCATTTGCACATACGAACAGCGCATTTCCCTGCGGCGGCGTATCGGCCTTACATTCTGTCACTCTGCGGCTGACGATCCGCGGTCCGCAGTCCTGGACTTCTTTCTTCTCTCCAACGTTGCAAGGAATGCTATGAGCGCTACGACGACACCAAGAACGACGCAGCAGGACATCCAGGGCATCGGCGAGGACTGGCTGGCCGTCTGGCTCGGCCTGGTCGTGATCGCCGCAGCGCTGCTGAGCCTCGCCGGCCCGGACTTGCTGGGCTGGGCGGTGAGCACCAAGATCTGGTCCGGCCCGGGCTTCGCCGCCGCGCTGGCGCCCGTGGGCAAGGGCTATGCGTCCCTCGGCGGCTGGGGTTCGCTGATCCTGACCTGGCTGATCCTGCTGGCCGCCCTGTCGGTCGGCGCCGCGGCGCTGCGGACCGACGTGAAACGCTTCGCCGTGCGCTTCACGGTGGTGTTCTGGCTGGCCTACATCAGCTGGATCATCGGCAGCGAGGCGCACCTGGCCGTCACCAGCGCGGCTGACGCCCAGAAGTACGGCGTGGGCTGGTACCTCAAGCTCACGCCCGAAGGCGGCCTGGTGGTCGCGCTGGTCGCCGGTCTGGTCATCGGCAACTTCTTCCCGCGCTTCGCCGCTTGGCTCGGCGAGGCGATACGGCCCGAGCTCTACATCAAGACCGCGCTCGTCGTGCTCGGCGCGGTCGTCGCGGTGACCATCGCCGACCGCCTCGGCTACGCCGGCAGCATCGTGTGGCGCGGCGTGGCCGCCATCGTCGAGGCCTACCTGATCTACTGGGCCGTGGTCTATTTCGTGGCGCGCAAGTGGTTTGGCTTCTCGCGCGAATGGTCGGTGCCGCTGGCCTCGGGCATCTCGATCTGCGGCGTGGCCGCGGCCGTCGCCACCGGCAGCGCGATCCGCGCACGGCCGGTGGTCCCGCTGGTCGTCTCCTCGCTGGTGGTGGTGTTTGCGGCGGTCGAGCTGCTGGTTCTGCCCTTCCTCGCGCAGCATTTCCTCTGGCAGGAGCCGCTCGTGGCCGCCTCGTGGCTGGGACTGGCGATCAAGACCGACGGCGCGGCCGTGGCCTCCGGCGGCATCGCCGAGTCGCTGATCCTCGCACGGGCCGCGGCCGAGGGCGTGAAGTACGCACCGGGCTGGCTGCTGGGCACCACGGTCACGATCAAGCTGTTCATCGACATCTTCATCGGCTTCTGGGCTTTCCTGCTGGCCTGGATCTGGACGCGCCACGTCAACCCGCAGGCCGGGCACACGGCGCGCGCCGCCGAGATATGGCAGCGCTTTCCGAAGTTCATCGTCGGCTACGCCGTGGCCTTCGTCGTCGTGCTGCTGGCCACGCTGGCCGCCGGGCCCGCCACCGTGGCGAAGCTCAAGAGCGCGACCGGCGAGGCCGGCAACCTGCGGGTGATCTTCTTCCTGCTGACCTTCTTCTCGATCGGCGTCCTCTCCAACTTCCGCAAGCTCTGGGAGGAAGGGCTGGGCAAGCTCGTGGGCGTGTACGTGCTCGCGCTGTTCGGCTTCGTGATCTGGGTCGGGCTGCTGATCTCGTGGATCTTCTTCGCCGGCGTCAAGCCGCCACTGGCCGGCTGATCCGTCCGCTGCCTTCCATCCTCCGTTCCAGCCAGGAGCATTTGCGCCATGTCCGACACCGCCACCACCCAGACCGCCGAGCAGCAGATCAAGGCCGAGCTGCACCACACCGGCCGCGAGCCGCTGCTGCCCATCGAAAAGAAACTCATCGCCTGGAGCCTGGGCACCGGCATCGTGCTGCTCGTCGCCCTGCTCGCCCTCACGCGGCTCGCGGCCTGAGCCGCGCGGCCCCTTCACCCGCCGTGGGGCAGCCAGGCGATCAGCGGGCCGAGCGCTCGCGGCCGCCAGGCCAGCGTGAAAGCGAGCACCAGGGCGGCGGCCGCGAGCGCCATCACCCAGACCAGCACGGCCATCGAAGCATGGTCGACCGCGAGGCACAGCGCCAGCGAGCCCGCGAGCGCGGCCGCTCCGAGCACGCGCAGCAGCACCGCCGCGCGCGGCGGCGGCGGCCAACTGCCGCGCACCTGCTCCCAATGCGCGTCCATCGCCAGGGCCAGCCAGCCCAGGCCGATCAGGGCCGCGGCCTGCGCGGCCGCCAGCAGCAGGGCATCACGCACGGGCCGCCTCCTGCGCCGCGACGGATGCGGGGGCGGAAGCGCCTGCGGCATGCCGGCGCAGCCTGCGCGCGGCCACCGCGGCGAGCGCGCCGCCGGCCAGGATGAGCAGGTCCGCGCCGGCCACCGGCCAGTAGCCCGTGCCGATGGTGCGCAGCAGATGGTCCCCGGTGGTGGCCCAGTTCAGCAGCACGGCGGCCAGCGCCAGCGCAGCCACGGCCCCGCACTGCTCGGCCCAGGCCGGCGCGATGCGCGTCTGCGCGACCGGCGCGGTACGCCACAGGCCGTGGGCAAAGGCCAGCAGCCAGGCGCCCCAGAAGGCATGGCGCTCCCAGGCATCGCGCCCGGCCAGCCCTTCGGGCAGCAGGCGGTTGGCGATCAGCATGGCGAGCGTGGCGATCAGCATGCCGGTGACGGTGGAGACGGCGAAGCCATCGACCCAGCGCGCACCGCCCTGGCCCTGCTTCGCATGCTGGCGCTTGCGCTTCTCGACGAAGAAGAGGAAGCCGGTGGCGATGCAGGCGCAGCCGGTCAGGCCGCCCAGCACGTAGAACCAGCGCAGCAGCCAGTGGCGGAAGTGCTGGAGATGCAGGCCGGTGAGGAACTCGGTCATGCCGGCCACCGGCGTCTGCGGCGGGTCTTCGCGGATCAGCTCGCCGGTGGATGCCTTGAAGTGGATCCCGTTGCCCACCAGCGCGATGCGGTCGGTGCCGGCGCGGTACACGCTTACGTAGCCGTTGGCATCGCCCGGGAACTGCACCGCGAGGAAGCCGACCTCGCCGGCCATGTCCTTCGCGGCCCAGCGGCGCTGCGCCTCGGCCACCATGGCATCGACCGAAGCGATCGGCGCCTTCACGTTCGCGCGCTCGTGCGGCAGGCCGGTCTCCTGCGCCTCCAGCTTCTCGTGCAGCTCATGCAGCGGCGCGAGCTGGGTGTGGGCGATCGGGAAGTAAACGCCGCCGAAGATCACCAGCCCGGTGAAGGCGAACATGAAATGGAACGGCAGCGCCACCACGCCGGTGAGGTTGTGCAGGTCCAGCGTACTGCGCTGGATGCTCTTCTTCGGCCGGAAGGTGAACAGCTCGCGGAAGATCCTGCGGTGCATGACCACGCCGCTGACGAGCGCGGCCAGCATGACCAGCGCAGCGAAGCCGACGATCCAGGTGCCGAGGTTCTTCCAGGACAGATTCAGGCTGTAGTGCAGCGGAAAGAAGAACTGGCTGCCGATCTTGAGCTGGTCGTCGGGCAGCGTGACGCCGCTGCGCGGGTCGATGGTGCGCAGGGCGAAGACCGTGGCTTGCGGCACCTTGGCGCGGGGCAGTTCGAAGCCGGCGAACACGCCCAGCACCGGGTCGCGGTGGGTGGTATAGGCGCCCCAGCGCGTGGGCGTGTCGAAGCGCTCGGGCAGCGGGCCGTCGACCTGGCCGCGCGCCAGTTCCCGGCTCGGGGCGTCGGGCTGCAGCTCCTCGAAGACCGGCCGCAGCACCTTGTCGAACGAGGGCATGGGCTGCGGCGCGAAGCGGGTCGCCGGCAGCGCCCAGCGGTCGATCTCGCGGTCGAACACCGACAGCGCGCCGAAGAAGAACACGGCCATGAGCACGAAGCCCAGCACCAGGCCGAACCAGGTGTGCAGCCAGGCCATGGCGAGGCGGAAATTCTGGAACATGTCGGAGCCCTCAGAGCAGCGCGCGTTGCACCAGCGAGGCCGCACCGGTCATGGCGGCACCGCCGATCACCAGCACCGCCGCGAACTTCGGCAGGCTGCGCGCGGCGAAGGCCCAGCAGAAGACGGTCAGGAAGACGAGGAAGCCGGCGACCGCCGCCAGCGCCTCGGCGTCATGGAATTCGAGCCCGGCCGCGAACAGCAGGCCGATGGCCAGCGCGGCGAAGCCCCAGGTGAAGAGATAGCCGCCCAGCGTGGCCGTGGCGATGCGGACCACGATGTGGAGCGGGGTGATGGCGGACGCCGTGTTCGATGCCATGAAGGGATGCCGTGCGATGGAACTGATTCGTAATTATCTCAGCCACGGCATGCACTTCGGTCGTCCATTCATACTCCCCCGGTAAACCTTTCATGGCGCTCTTTTGACAACTGCCAGCGACCGATACTCCCTCAGTCCCAGTCGACCGCGTCGATGCCGCCGGGTTCGCGCACCGGCTGCCCATTGCGCTGCGAACGGAACGCCGCCGAGGCCGGATAGACCGCCCGGCGGACCCGCATGATCGAGCCCAGCGGCCGGTGGGCCGCCAGCCCGGTCCAGGAATTGAAGGCCATGCCGTCGTCCACCGCCGCGGACCGCGCCTCGCTCCAGCCGGTCTGCGGCGCGGCCACGATGCGGCCCACGCTCACCCAGGGACTGCGCTCGACCGGCCAGAGCACGGTCGCATCCTCGATCGGCATGGCCTCGATGTCGGTGCACAGCTGCGCGCGCAGTTCCCACTCGCCGCCCTGCGCGGCGAAGTGGCGCACGACCGCCTCGCGCAGCGCGAACGGATGGTCCGGCGAGTTCTCGACCGGCGCACCGGTCAGCGCGCGCAGCCCGGCCGATACCGGCGCCACCGACAGCTTGGCCATGTAGCGGCCCCAGAGCAGCGGCACCTGGCTGAAGAAGGTTTCGCCGAGGATGTCGGTCATCGGATGGCCACCCAGCGCCTGGAGCGTGGCGCTCTCACCGCCGGCCGCCTCCACCACCTTCTCCGCGCCGCGCAGCGCGGCCGACAGCGCGGTCTTGAGCCGCGGCACGCGGTCGGTCGTCGCGGCCAGCAGCTTGAGGCTGGAGAGGAATTTCCTGGCGTTCGGCGCGTTGAACACCGGCCCGTTGACCAGGATGAAGTCCTGCGTGCGCGCGCCCTCGGCGCCCGGCCCCTCGGCCGGCAGCCGCTCGCCGTCCACGCCGAGCAGCTTGAGCGCCAGGCCGCGCGGGGTGGAGACGCGGTCGCTCAGCAGGTCGCCCGGCGTCGTGGAGAAGCGCATCACCACCGGATGGCGCCGCCCGCCGTGGGCGAACACGCCCTGTGCCCAGGGCTCGGGCAGGCCGTCGAGCACCTCCAGCTCGGCCCGCAGCAGGCCGTGCGACTTGGCGTGGACGCTGCGGTAGGCATGGCCTTCGTCGGCATGCACCCTGGCGGCGATGCCGCGCAGGGTGTCGATGCATTCGGCGATGGTCTCGGCCTCGCCATCCTCCGGGGTTTCGTAGGCGCTGCCGTAGGGCAGCGGGACGATGGCGGGCGGCGTGGTGCGACGGAGGTCGTCGGTCATGGCGGCAGGCTCGTGGGGTTGGAATCCGGCCACCCTGCCCGCGGCCCGCGGCGCGCCGCGTAGGAGCGCGGGCCTGCACCGCGTCGGCGGACAGACCTCAGAATGATCTTGCCCCTGATTTACGGACACCTATCTAAGCGACGTTGGCCAGCTCGTACTGCTCTGGGCTGAGGTAGCCCAGGGTCGAGTGCAGCCGGATCCGATTGTAGTCAACCTCAATGTAGTCAAACACATGAGCCTTGGCCTGCTCCCGTGTGGCGAGGTGTTCACCATGGATGGCCTCGACCTTCAGACTGTGGTTCCAACTCTCCATTGCTGCGTTGTCGTAGCAGTTGCCTCTGGCACTCATGCTGGCGATCAAAGCGTATTGCTCCAACAGGGCGCGGTGCTCGCGCGAGCAGTATTGGCTACCACGGCCAGTATGCACGATCACTCCCCGAGGCCGATTGCGAGCAAACAGCGCCATGCGCAGCGCGTCGCAAACCAGCGTAGCCGTCATGCGCTCAGACATCGACCAGCCCACAACCTTACGCGAATACAGGTC
>WNDY01000074.1 GCA_009914555.1 Xylophilus sp. | reverse complement strand
TTGGGGATCGTGGGCAACGCCGCCGTTCGGGCGGCTATCGCTGCGTTCTTCGTTTTCGTCTTGCTCGTCGGCATACATGCTCCTCATTGACATGCTATGCCTCACACACAAAATTTCGGACAGGCTCCGGATTCGGCGCCCCACTACCTGAACCGGCTGGAACCGCTGACCCTGCTGTCGGCGTTGGCGGTATCCACCTCACGCATCGGGCTGGTCGGCACGCTGACCACGTCCTACAACGAACCGTTCAACGTCGCACGCGCGTTCGCATCGCTGGACCTCATCAGCGGCGGCCGCGCCGGCTGGAACGTGGTAACGACCGGTCTGGAAGGCGCCGCGGGAAACTATGGGCGTGAAGAGCACATTCCCCATCCGGTGCGGTACCGGCGTGCCAGAGAGCACCTGCAGGTAGTGCGTGCACTGTGGGACTCCTATGAGGACGATGCCTTTCCCAGGGACAAGGCCAGCGGCATCTTCCTCGACAAAACCCGGCAGCATCGGCTGGATCACAAGGGCGAGTTTTTTTCCGTGGCCGGGCCTCTGAACATTTCGCGCTCACGGCAGGGGCATCCGGTGATCTTCCAGGCCGGCGCGTCCGATGACGGCCGCCAGTTGGCCGCAAGCGCCGCAGACGCAGTATTCGCGGGCGCGGAAACCTTCGAGGAGGCCCAGGAGTACTACGGCGACGTCAAGGGGCGGGCTGCCGCCCTGGGGCGGCAGCCCGAGCATCTTCAGATTCTGCTCGGAGCATCGCCGATCATTGCAGGCACGGACGAGGATGCCAGACGCATCGAACAGCAGCGCCGTGGAAAGATCGATCTCGACAAGGCGCTGGTCCAGTTGGGCAGGCCTTTCAACTATTACGACTTCAGCCGGCACGCGCTGGACGAGCCGTTCCCCGACCTGGGTGACCGTGGCAGCAACGGGTACCGCAGTGCGGCCGAGCGCATCAAGAAGATTGCACGAGACGAGCGGCTGACGCTGCGACAGGCGGCCGAACGTTTCACTACACGCCGCACGCCCTTCGTCGGCGCTGCGGAAACGGTGGCCAACGAGATCGAGCGCTGGTTCAAGGAAGGGGCACTGGACGGCCTCAACCTGCATCTTGGCGCCAGCGAGGGCAGTGGCAGTGCACTGCTCATCAGCGAGGTCGTTCCCCTGCTCCAACGGCGCGGCTTGTTCCGCACGGAGTACGAAGGCAGCACGCTACGGGGCCACCTGGGCCTCGCAGTTCCGCAGAATCGCTACACCGCGGCTCGCCAACCCACCCTCACCGCCTGAATATCTACCCGAGCCATTCAGTCCCCTCCGGCTCTCCGGAGCGGGATGTTCACCAGAGTCTGGAGATTGAACGATGTCCGTCGATGCAATAGAAGAAAATCGCGCCCCCAATATCCGATCGCTCAGCGTCAAACCGGTGGAGCCCACCATCGGCGCGGAAATCAGCGGGATCGACCTGCGCCAGCCGCTGTCGATCACGCAGCGCGATGAGATCAAGGCGCTGCTGCTCAAGCACCGCGTGCTCTTCTTCCGCGACCAGCCCATCAACCACGACCAGCAGATCGCTTTCGCGCGCCAGTTCGGCAAGATCTATCCGCACCCCTCGACCCGCGACGAGACCAAGCGGTTCGACCCCGGCACGGCCGATTCGCACCGTATCTCCGCCGTCGAGCAACGCAAGCTCTACAAGGCCACGGCCGGACGCTGGCATACCGATACCAGCTGGCTCGTCCATCCCGCCTGGGGCGCCTTGCTGCGCGAGGTGGACATTCCGCCGCTGGGCGGCGATACGATCTGGGCTGATGGCCATGCGGTCTACGAGAGCCTGAACGACGAGCTGAAGGAGAAGATCGCCGACCTGTACGTGGTGCACGATTTCCAGAGCGCCCTCAAGCGGGTGAATCTGGACTATCCGATCGTCGCCCACCCGCTGGTCCGCACGCACCCCGAGACCGGCGAAAAGATTCTGTGGCTCAACTTCTCGCAATATCCCAGCGTGATCGGCTGGGACCGTGCAGACAGCGCAGCCCTGGTGACCGAGCTGGAGCGGGCCTATTCGCGGCCCGAGTTCCATGTGCGTTTCAAGTGGAGCAAGCATGCACTCGCGTTCTGGGACAACCGCGCGGGTCTGCACTACCCGGTGACGAACTACGGCGATTACCCCCGTCTGCTCGAACGGGTGCTGATCGAGGACTTCGACGCGCCCGCGCATTACTGATCCGGCGCCGCCGATGCGCACAGGCATCGACCGGGCTTTCGGTTTTTCTCTCCGTTCGCTGACCTTCCTTCCCCCACATGAAGCGCGCTGCCTGTCTCTGCCTCACCCTCGCTCTCGCACTGCTCGCCGGCTGCGGCAAGGAAACAGGCCCGTCTTCTTCCTCGTCCACCGCGGCTTCTTCCGAGCCGGCAGCCGGCGGCGAACTCGTCTTCGCCTTCGACGGAGCGGCCGCATCGTCGTTTCCGCTCGATCCGCACCTGCAGCCCTCCTATGCGCCGACCAGCCGCATCCTGCGTTCGATCTACGACAGCCTCGTGGTCGCGCTGCCGGGCCACCGCTTTGGCCCCTGGCTCGCCACGGCCTGGGAGACCTCGCCCGACGGCCGCTCGACCACCTTCCGGCTGCGCCAGGACGTGACGTTCCACGACGGTACGCGCTTCGATGCGGCGGCGGTCAAGGCCAATTTCGACCGCATCTTCGACCCGAAGAATGCCCTGGGCTCCGCCAAGGAATTCCTCGGCTTCAAGCAGGCGGTGGTGCTGGATGAATTCAGCGTACGCCTGGACTTCGAGCAGCCCTACGCGCCGCTGCTGGCGCAGCTCTCGAAGACGCACTTCGGCATCGCCTCGCCCGCCGCCATCGCACAGTACGGGAGCCAGCTGGGGGCGCACCCCGTAGGCAGCGGGCCGTTCAGGCTGGCGCGCGTCGTTTCTGGCACTGAAATCCAGCTGGAACGCTTCGACGCCTACCGCTGGGCGCCCGAGGGCAGCCAGCATCCCGGCCCGGCATTCCTGGAGAAGCTGACCTTCAAGAGCGTGCCCGAAGAGGCCACGCGGGTGGCCGTGCTCCAGAGCGGCGAGGCGCAGGCGGCGGACCTGATTCCGCCGCAGAACCTCGTGAACATCCGCAACGACCCGGACGTCCGGGTGGTCGAAGGCGAGCTGCTCAACCACAACTACACGCTGCGCCTCAACACCCGGCGCCCGCCCTGGGACGACGTGCGCGCGCGGCGCGCGTTCCGCGCGGGGCTGGACGTCGACGCGGCCATCAAGACCATCTACCTCGGCACGGCGACGCGGGCCTGGTCGCCGCTGTCCCCGGGCCTGTTCGCCTACGACAGGACGCTGGAGAACACCTGGGGGCCGGACCGCGCAGCGGCCGGCCGGGCGCTGGAAGAATTGGGCTGGAAGCCGGGGCCGGACGGCATCCGCGTCAAGGACGGCAAGCGCCTGACGGTGGTCTGCCTCGACGGGCAGGGCAACCGCGAGAAGCGGATCGACCTGCTGACCGTGTTCCGGCGGCAGTTGAAGGAGGTGGGCATCGACCTGCGCATCGAAAGCCAGCCGGGCGGCAACTACCTGGAAAAAATCCGCAACGGCGACTTCGATCTGGCGGCCGGCAGCCAGTTCACCACCGACCCCGACGTGCTGCGCACGCTCTACACGCCCGACAGCAGCTACGCGCGGATCGACGATGCGGAACTGACAGGCTGGCTGCGCACCGCCTCGCAGCGGACCGATCCGGCCGAACGGCTGGCGCTGTATGCCCGCGCGCAGCACCACATCATCGACGCGGTCTGCACGATCCCGACCTATGTGCTGCTCTACACGGTGACGACGCCCCGGCGCGTCCACGACGTGAGGATCGACACGGCGGGCTTCCCGCAATTCCATGAAGCCTGGCTGGAGCCGCAGCGATGAGGAGTGCGAGCGTCATCGAGCGGCTGCTGGGTTCGCTGGGCGTGGTGTTCGGCGCGGTCACGCTGGTGTTCCTGATCCTGAACTGGCTGCCGGGCGATCCGGCCGAATTGATCGCCGGGGAGGACGCGAGCGAGGAGACCGTCGCGCAGGTGCGGGCGCAGCTCGGCACGGCTCAGCCGCTCGGCACGCGCTATGTCCGCTACATCGGCGGGCTGCTGCGCGGCGACCTGGGACAGAGCTACGTGACGCGCGAGCCGGTGGCCAAGCGGCTGGCGGCGCAGTTCCCGGCGACGCTGAAGCTCACCGTGCTCGGCTGCGCCGTCGCGGTGGCAGTGGGCGTGGGACTGGGCGTGCTGTCGGCGCGCCATGCCGGCGGCTGGATCGACCAGGCGGTGCAGGCGGTCGCGCTCGGACTGCATTCGATGCCGAGCTTCTGGCTCGGCATCCTGCTGATCCTGCTGTTCTCCGTCACGCTGGGCTGGCTGCCGGTGATCGGCCGTTCGCCCGCCGCGATGGTGCTGCCGGTGAGTGCGCTCGGCCTCGTGGTGTCGGTGCCGATCATGCGCATGGTGCGCGACGGCATGCTCGAAGGGCTGCACGAGCCCTACGTGACCACGCTGCGCGCCAAGGGCTTGGGCGAGGCGCGCATCTTCTACGTGCACGTGCTGCGCAACGCGCTGATCCCGACGGTGACGCTGCTCGGGCTGGTGGTGGGCGAACTGCTGTCGGGCGCGGTGATCATCGAGACGCTCTACGCCCGGCAGGGCATCGGCCGCATCACCGTCGAGGCCATCGGGCAGAAGGACATCCCCGTGGTGCAGGGCACGATCCTGGTCGCCGCGGTGGGCTTCGTCGTCGTGAACCTGCTGGTGGACCTGTCGTACACGCTGATCGACCCGCGGGTGCGGAAATGAAGCGGGAGATGGCCATGCTCCTCTCGCCTTCCCGCCGCGCGACCGCGACGCCTGCCGCGCCGTCTCCGGATACTGGGGGGCAGCCGCCCGCCGCCAGCACGCCGGCGGTGAGCGCGCGGAAGAAGCGCCGGGCCTGGCGTCTGGGCGAGGTGCTGGTGTGGCTGTCGTTCGCCGTGCTCGCCGCGGTGGCGGCCTGCGCGCTGGCACCGGGCTGGATCGCGCTGTATTCCCCCACGGAGATGCATGGCGACGCCGTGCTGAAAGCCCCCGGCGCCGCGCACTGGTTCGGCACCGACCAGTTCGGGCGCGACGTGTTCTCGCTGGTGGTGCATGGCGCGCGCCAATCGCTGCTGATCGGGCTGGCGGCCGTGCTGGTCGGCTGCGCCTGCGGGGTGTCGCTGGGCATCCTCGCGGGCTATGCGGGCGGCTGGTTCGACGCGCTCGCGATGCGCTTCATCGACGTCTGGATGGCGATCCCGAACCTGCTGCTTGCCATCGCGCTGGCGACCGCCCTGCCGCCGAGCCTGCTCAACACCGTGCTCGCCATCAGCATCGCCTCGGTGCCACGGTACACGCGGGTGCTGCGGGGGCAGGCCCTCACGATCCGCCACCGCGCCTTCGTGGAGGCCGCGCGCACGGCGGGCGCATCGCACTTCGCCATCCTGCGCGGCCACATCCTGCCGCACTGCGTGGCGCCGATCCTCGTGATGGCGACGCTGGGCATCGGCGGCGCCATCCTCGCCGGCTCGTCGCTGAGCTTCCTGGGCCTGGGCGTGAACGACGAGAGCCCGGACTGGGGCTACCTGCTGACGCAGGGGCGCGGCTACCTGACCGTCGCGTGGTGGATCGTCACCTTTCCGGGGCTGGCGATCACCGCCCTGGTGATCGCAGTCAACCTGCTGGGCGACGCGTTGCGCCGGCGACTCGATCCACGGCAGAGGCTGAAATGACTCTGTACGCACAACACAGGGGGTATATGCCTGAAATGCGCGTTCTTCAGCCGCTTCAGTATGGTGACTGGGAGAGTATCCTTCGCGAGAGTCCGGCTGCCGCGCCCCTGCTGCGCGTCGATGGGCTCGCGGTGCGCTTCGGCACCGACGAGCGCCCGCTCGACGCGGTGGACCATGCCACCCTCGGCATCCGGCGCGGCGAGACGGTCTGCCTGGTCGGCGAATCGGGCAGCGGCAAGACGGTGACGGCACTCTCCATCCTGCGGCTCGACGAGCACCGCCGCGCGCGCATTGTGCGCGGCGACATCCTGTTCGATGGCAGGAGCCTCGTGGGCCTGCCGCGCGCGGAACTGGACCGCCTGCGGGGCCAGCGCATCGCGATGGTGTTCCAGGAGCCGATGACGGCCTTCGACCCGGTGTTCACGATCGGCGACCAGATCGTGGAGACCATCCTGCGGCACGAGAAGGTCAGCCGCCGCGCGGCCTTCGAGCGCGGCGTGCAGTTGCTCGAACGGGTCCACATCCCCGAGGCGCGGCTGCGCATGCGGCAGATCCCGCAGCAGCTCTCGGGCGGCATGCGGCAGCGGGCGATGATCGCAATGGCCCTGGCCTGCGGCCCCGAGCTGCTGATCGCCGACGAGCCGACCACGGCGCTGGACGTGACCATCCAGGCGCAGATCCTGGCGCTGCTCAAGGAATTGCAGCAGGCCGACGGCATGGCCGTCCTGCTCATCACCCACGACCTGGGCGTGGCCGCCGAGGTCGCCGACCGCGTGGTCGTGATGTATGCCGGGCGCGTGGTGGAGCAGGCGGCGGCCGATGTCCTGTTGCGCCGGCCTGGCCACCCGTACACGCGGTGCCTGCTGCGGTCCGCGGTGCCGCTGGACAGCGTGCGCGGCAGCCGGCTGGCGGCGATCCCCGGCTCCATTCCGCGGCTCGACGCCCTGCCGGGCGGCTGCCGCTTCCACCCGCGCTGCGCACTCGCCGATGCCCGCTGCGGCGCCGAGTCGCCGCCGCTGGAGGATGTGGCGGCGCACGGCAGCCACGCCGTCGCCTGCTGGCATGCCTTCGCGCCGGACCCGGCCCCCACGGTCGTGCCGCTGCCGGTGCGCGCGCCGGCGCAGGAGGAGAAGGAGGAGGCATCCGCCCGGCCGGCGCCGGGCACCCTGGGCACGGCCGTGGCCGAGGGCGGAACGCTCGTCGAGACCGTGCGGCTGAGCAAGCATTTCGCCACGGGCCGGGGCCCGTTCTCCCGCGGCGCGCCGGTGCGCGCGCTCGACGATGTCTCCCTCGCCATCCGGCGCGGCGAGACCTTCGGGCTGGTCGGCGAATCGGGCTGCGGAAAGAGCACGCTAGGGCGCCTGCTGATGCAGTTGGAGACGCCCACGCGCGGCGAAGTGCGGTTCGCGGGCCGCCCGCTGCACGCGCTGCGCGGCGCCGCGCGCCGGCAGGTGCGGCGCGAGATGCAGATGATCTTCCAGGACCCCTACAGCGCGATCGACCCGCGCTGGACGGTGGGCGACGTGATCGCCGAGCCGCTGGTCGCCCAGGGCGAGCGCAGCCGCGACGTCCTGCACGACCGGGTCGTGGAACTGCTGGGCCAGGTCGGGCTGAACCCGGCGGCGCGCCACCAGCACGTGCACGAGTTCTCGGGCGGGCAGCGCCAGCGCATCGGCATCGCGCGGGCCATCGCGCTGGAGCCGAGCTTCGTGCTGGCCGACGAAGCCGTCTCGGCGCTGGACCTGTCGGTGCAGGCGCAGATCATCAACCTGTTCGCCGAACTGCGCGACCGACTGGCGCTGACCACGCTGTTCATCGGCCACGGCCTGAACGTGGTGCGGCATCTGTCGCACCGCATCGGCGTGATGTACCTCGGCCGGCTGGTCGAGGTCGCGCCGTCGGACGAGCTGTTCCGCCGCCCCGCGCACCACTACACGCAGGCGCTGCTCTCGGCGATCCCGTCGCAGGACCCGCAGCGGCGCCGGGCGGCCGTGGCGCCGGTGGGCGAACTGCCCTCCCCCACGGCGCCGCCTGCGGGCTGCCACTTCCATCCCCGCTGCCCCGCGGCCACCGACCGCTGCCGCAGCGAGGCCCCGGCGCTCGCGCCCATCACAGCGCAGCGCTGGGTGGCCTGCCACTTTCCGCGCTGATCCCGCACAACCATCGACAATCAGGAGAAATCCCAGCCATGAGCAGCAACAGCTGCACCTACGTCCCCACACCCGGGCAACCCGAATCCCTGCACGCCATCTTCCGCCAACTGCATGCGTGGCGCGAGCAGCATCAGGAGCCGTCGAGCGTGCAGGCCAACATCGCGCAGCGCCGCACGCTCGTCGAGAACGCCCGGCCCGAGGACTGGGTGAAAGCCGGCGACCAGGTCGCGCCGTTCGAGGTGGAGGAAGTGGATGGCGAACGCCTGACGCTCGCGGCGCTGCTGGAGCGCGGGCCGCTGGTGCTGGTCTTCTTCCGCTTCGCGGGCTGCCCGGCCTGCAACCTCGCGCTGCCCTACTACCAGCGCAACCTGCTGCCCGGCCTGCGCGAGCGCGGGGCGACGCTGCTGGCGCTGAGCCCGCAGCTGCCCGAGCGGCTGGTCGACATCAAGCGCCGCCACCGGCTCGAATTTTTCGTCGCCACCGACCGCGACAACGCGCTGGGGCAGCGCTTCGGCATCCTCTACGCGCCCGACGAGGCCGCCCGGCAGGCCGCGCAGGCGCGCGGCCATTTCATCGGCGACGTGACCGGCACCGGGACCTGGGAACTGCCGCAGCCGACAGCCGTTGTCATCGGCATCGACGGCACGGTGCATTTCGCCGATGTGCATCCGGACTGGCTGCTGCGCACCGAGGCCGACACCATCCTGGCCGCGGTCGATGCGCTGCCGGTGCAGGAACACCATGCCTGAAACCACGGCGGACACGCTGCAAGCCGACGTGCTGGTCATCGGCGGCGGCATGGCCGGCGCCTGGGCGGCCCTGGGCGCCGCGCGCGCGGGTGCTCAGGTCGTGCTGGTGGAAAAAGGCTACTGCGGCACCAGTGGCGTGACGGCGTCGGCCGGGCCCGGCCATTGGTGGGTGCCGCCGCAGGCGCGCGAGCAGGCCATCGCCCAGCGGCTCGCGGCCGGCGAGGGGCTGGCCGAGGCGCGCTGGATGGAGCGCGTGCTGGACACCACTTGGCGCCATCTGCCGACGATCGCGCCGCACTATGCCTTCGGCGTCGATGCCAAGGGCGTCGTGCAGTACCGGGCGCTGCGCGGCCCCGAGTACCTGCGCGCGTTGCGCACGCTGGTGAACGCGGCCGGCGTGCGGGTGCTCGACCACCACCCCGCCACCGAGCTTCTGCGCCACGGCGATGGCAGTATTGCCGGCGCGTGCGGACTGCACCTGCGTGGTAGCGGCATACCCTGGGAGATACGTGCAGGGGCCACCGTCATCGCAGCCGGTGGCTGCGCCTTTCTCTCGAAGCTGCTCGGCGCCGACAACAACACCGGCGACGGCTACCTGATGGCCGCCGAGGCCGGGGCCGAGCTCTCGGGCATGGAGTTCACCAACTACTACACGGTGGCGCCGGCCTGGTCGTCGATGACGCGCTCCATGTCCTATGCGTTCGCCCGCTATTTCGATGCGGACGGGCGCGAGCTCGACATCCCCTTCGGCCCCGGCGCCACGGCCGCGCTGGCGCGGGCGCTGCTGGACGGCCCGGTGGCCTGCACGCTCGAACGGATGCCGCAGGACCTGCGCGAACTGCTGCCGACCATTTCACCCAACGTGCTGATCGCGTTCACGCGCGCCGGCGTCGACCCGTTCCGCGACCGCTTTCCGGTCACGCTGCGCGGCGCAGGCACGGTGCGCGGCATCGGGGGCCTGCGCGTGGCCGGCGAGGGCTGCGAGACCAGCGTGCCCAACCTGTTCGCGGCCGGCGACGCGGCCTCGCGCGAGCGGGTGGCCGGCGCCATCTCGGGCGGGGGCGCGATCAACTCGGCCTGGGCGCTGTCTTCCGGGCTCTGGTCGGGACAGGCCGCTGCCGCGCGCGCGAGGCGCGACGGCCGGCGCGCCGACGGCCCCGCGCGGCCGGCCGGGCAGGCCGGTCTGCACGCCGGCGCGAGCGGCTGGGACCGGACCGCCGCCGTCGCCACCGTGCAGCGAGCTACGCTGGACTACGACCGCAACATCTTCCGCAGCGCCAACGGCCTGGGCGAGTCGGTGACGGCGCTCGACGGCGTCTGGCGCGCCATCTCCGCCGGCGGCTGCGCCCCTGCGCCGGCCGACCCCGTGCAGCGGCTGCGCCTGCGCGAGACCGCAGCCTTGGTGGCCACCGCGCGCTGGAGCGTGCATTCGGCCTTCCTGCGCCCGGAGAGCCGCGGCATGCACCGGCGGGTGGACGCGCCCGCCAGCGACCCGGCCTGGGCGCACCGGATCGTGACCGGCGGGCTGGACCGGATCTGGCACCGCGCCGAGCCGGCGGGCACCGGCCCCGCGCAACCCATCCACCCCCTCACGACGGCCACGCCATGATCGCCCTGCTCCTTTCGGACCGCTGCACCGCCTGCCAGCGCTGCATCGCGGTCTGCCCGCGCAACGTCTTCGATCCGGGGCCGGCCGTGCCCGTGATCGCGCGCCCCGAGGACTGCCAGACCTGCTTCGCCTGCGAGTTGTATTGCCAGGCCGACGCCCTCTACGTCGAACCCACAGTGGACCGCCTCGTGCCCGTGGACGAGGACGCCGTGCGCGCCAGCGGCCTGCTGGGCGTCTACCGGCGCGACTCCGGCTGGGACGAATGGCAAGACGACCCGCGCTATCCCAACCAGCACTGGCGCATGGGCGAGGTGTTCGCCCGCGGCCAGGCCGACCAGCAGGCCCGGCAGGCGGCCCGTGCCCCTTCCCTCTCTGCCACCCCATCGCGCCCCTGGCCTGACGAAGGAATTCCATCATGAGCGAACGACAACCGAAGCCAATCCGACTCGCCATCAACCTGCTGGCGTCAGGCCGCCACAACGCTTCCTGGAAGACGCTGGACCAGCCGGACCGCCTCTCGCTGGACATCGACAGGTTCGTCGCGATCGCACAACTCGCGGAACAGGGCCGGCTCGACGGCATCTTCATGGCCGACAACCTCGGCGGCCTCACGCCGGAAGCCTACAAGCGGCCCTGGCGTGCCATCGCGCCCAGCATCCTGCTGGCCCACCTCGCCGCGCACACCCGGCATATCGGGCTGGTGTCCACCGTTAACGCGCTCTACGGCTCCCCCGCCCTGCTGGCCCGGGAAATCGCCAGCCTGGACCACGTGAGCAAAGGCCGCGCGGCCTGGAACATCGTGACCAGCCAGCACGACTTCGCCCAGACTATCTTCGGCACGACCGCCGAGTTGACCCAGGACGAGAAGTACGCCAAGGCCGAGGAGTTCGTCTCCATCGTCACCGGCCTATGGGGCTCTCTCCCGGTCGAAGCCATCGTCGCCGACATCGAACGCACCGTCTACGTGGATGCGGCGCGCCTGCGTCCGATCGATTTCACAGGCACATACTTCTCCTCGCACGGCACGCTGGGCATCCCAGGCGGTTACGCCGAACGCCCGGTGATCGTGCAGGCCGGAGCTTCTGAATCAAGCAAGCGCTTCGGCTCCCGGTGGGCGGACGCGCTTTTCACCAGCCACTGGAACCTGCCCGACGCCCAAGGCTTCTACCGCGATGTGAAGCAGGCGGCCGCCGGCTACGGCCGAAACCCCGCCGGCCTGCTGATCTTCCCCGGGCTCTATCCCATCCTCGGCGCGACTGAGGCGCAGGCCCTGCGGCGCAAGCGGGACCTCGATGACCAACTGGACCTGGAGCACGCCAAGGGCGCTCTCGCGACGATGCTCGGAATCGCGTCCGGCCTGCTGGACCTCTCGAAGCCCCTGCCCTACGACAGCATCGACCTGAACGGCGCCGACATGCTGACCCCCGTTCGGCGACGGGAAAAGCTGGTCAAAGACGCACAGCGGCGCAATCTGACGACCCGTGATGTCCTGGTCGAATACGTCACCGGAGGTCACCGAATCGTCATCGGCACGCCGGAACAGGTCGCCGACGACATCATCGACTGGATCGATGGCGACGGCGCGGACGGTTTCAACTTCAACGTCGATACGTTTCCCAGCGGTCTGCACAACATCGTCGAAGGGCTGGTGCCCGAGTTGCAGCGACGCGGCCGGTTCCGCCTGGAATACGAAAGCAGCAGTTTCAGAGGCAACCTCGGGCTGCGCTGAGCGCCCGGCCCTCGCGGACCTTCACGCATCCCCACCCATGTCCCGCCTTTTCACCCCCGGCCGCATCGGCCTGCTGACCACGCCCAACCGCATCGTGATGGCCCCGCTGGGCCGCGCCCGTTCGAGCGAGCCGGGGCGCGAACCGCTGTCCCGCGTCGCCACCTACTACGCCCAGCGCGCCACGGCCGGGCTGATCGTGTCGGAGGCCACGCATGTGTCCCTCTTCAGCGTCAGCCGCCCCGGTGGCTCGGCCATCCACACGACGGGCCAGTCGCAAGCTTGGCTGCGCGTGACGCAGTCGGTCCATGCGGCCGGAGGGCGCATCTTCCAGCAGCTGTTCCACCTCGGGCGCAAGGCGCATCCTTCGCGGCTGCCCGACGGGGTGCTGCCTGTCGCCCCCTCGGCCATCGCGGCGCACGGAAGCGTTGCGACGCCCACAGGGCCGCAGCCCTTCCCCGTGCCACGCATCCTCGCCGCGGAGGCGATAGCAGGCATCGTGCGCGAATTCCGGCAGGCGGCCGTGTTTTCCCATGCGGCCGGGTTCGACGGCGTAGAAGTCCACGCAGCCAACGGCTACCTGATCGACCAGTTCCTACGCGACGCCAGCAACCAGCGCAGCGATGCCTACGGCGGCAGCGTCGAGAAGCGGGCACGCTTCCTGTTCGAGATCGTTGATACCCTGATCCCGGTACTGGGGACGTCGCGCATCGGCGTGCGCATCTCTCCTCATGCCACGGGCGACGGCACCGGCGACTCCGACCCGGCAGCGCTCTTCGGCCATGTCGCCAGCGAACTGCAACGGCGCGGCATCGCCTACTTGCACCTGATCGAGCCTGACGCGACGCCACCCGCCTCCCGGCTGGGGCCCGCGCTGCGCCATATTTTCCAGGGCACGCTGATCCTCAACGGCGGCTTCACGCGCGAGAGCGCGATCCGCGCGCTGGAGGAAGACCGGGCGGACTTCATCTCGTTCGGCCGCCTCTACATCGCGAACCCGGATCTGGCGGAACGGTTGCGCCTGGGCGCCCCCTTCAACACTCCGGATCCGGCCACGTTCCACAAGGGCGGCGACCTAGGCTATATCGACTATCCGGCGTGGGTGGAGCCATTGGCACGCACATGAGATAAAAATGCTTTGACAGCATATTTGTTTATAGAAATAATAAACTTCAAACATTTTCCAGGATTCCCTACGATCTGATCATCTCAGTACGGATCCGTCCAGGAGATTCTTCATGATGGTGGAATTCATTGGATACGCCACGGCGCTGCGAACAGAGCGAAATCGTCGCTCCCCAGGGGCGGTGAATGATCAGCGCTGGATCGGCACGGTGGCCCATCACGAAGCAGTGCCTCGTTCGATGCCCAGTTCTCGAGAAGTTTCAGAAGCAGACGACAGGTTACAGCCTGTTCCAGAACGCCGAACTGCACTTCGAAACCCACCTCAGCCAACTGGACCTGGCCGGTGTCCAAGCCGCAGCGTCGGCGAATTGAAGCGAAGCAGACTATGTCATTACCATCAAAAAACCACTCTCGAGATGATCGCCGGATCATCCTCGGCGCCTACTATCTCGTACCGAACAGCCATTACACGGAGGTGTGGCGGCATCCGTACTCCGAGACGGACTTCGCGGGCAAGGGCATCTATCAGCGGCTGGCGCGATTCCTGGAGTCCTCGGGGTTCGATCTGGCGTTCATCCCCGAGTCGCTGGCGGCCCCACGGGGCGACGACGGCAGCCTGGCGCGCGGCCTGGAGGCAGGAGAGCTCGGCACGATCCGGCCCGATCCGACGATCCTGGCGCAGGCGATCACTGATGTAACGCGCACGCTCGCCGTCGGCGTGACGCTGTCGACGACCTTCTGGGAGCCCTACCACATCGCCCGGTTGTTCGGGTCGCTCAACCACTTCAGCGGCGGTCGGGTGGCGTGGAACATCATCACCTCGGGCGGTGACGACAACGCACGAAGCTTCGGCTCGCCGCAGTTGCCGGAACACGATTCTCGCTATGACCGCGCGGACCATGTCGTCGAAGCCGCGTCGCAGTTGTGGCAATCGTGGCAGCCGGATGCGTTGGTCGCAGACAAGGAGTCCGGCGTGTTCGCCGACCCCCGCAGGGTGACCGAGGTCCACTACGACGCGGGCGGTGTCGCACTGAGCGGCACCTTGACCTTGCCGCGGGCGCCGGGTGGTGGCCGGCCGGTGTTCATCCAGGCGGGGGAGTCGGAGCGCGGCCGGGACTTTGCGGCCCGGTGGGCCGAGTTCGTATTTTCAATCCAGAACACGGCCGAGAACCTGAAGTCGCTGCGCGACGATGTCCGGCTCCGTGCCGGACGACTCGGCCGCGGGCCGGACGCGATCCGGCTGCTTGCGGCGATCATCCCGGTCATCGGCGAGACCGATGAAATCGCACAGGCACGGTCGCGTTATCTGACCGACCGAATCGAGCCGCTCCGTGCAGCCCGCCGGCTGGCGCGCAACCTGGGGATCGCCGTCCCCGAGAACCTGGATGTTCCGCTGGTGGCGGTCGCCGGCGACCTGGAAGCGCTGCCCAAGCGCATTCGGCGGGTGGCACAAGAGGTGCCGGAAGCCAAGGCAACATTCCGGTACGTGGCCACCCAGATCGCCCGCAGTTCGTCCACAGCATGGGTGGTTGGCAGCCCTCGGACCGTGGCCGACCAACTCCAGGAGTTCTGCGACTCCGAGTCGGTCGATGGCTTCATCATCACCCCAACGCACTTCCCGGGCTCGTTCGAAGAGTTCGGCCGGTCGGTGGTACCGATCCTGCGCGATCGGGGTCTCATCCGAGAGCCGGAAACCGGATCTGTCGACTTCCGCAGCCGCCTCGGCTTGGGGCCAGTCAGATGAGCCGGCCACGATCGCGCCGGCCGGATCGCCTTGTACTCGGCACACACATCAACCCCGTGCCCGGACACGCCGCCTGGCGACGCCCCAGCAGCCACGCCGAACGCATCTACGACTACGCGATCTATCGCCGCATCGCGCAACAGGCCGAGGCGGCCAAACTCGATTATCTGTTCGTTGCCGACGGGCCAACACACGAGGCTGACCGGTTCCTGCACAACCCGTTCCGCATCCTCGAATCGCTCACGCTGGTCACCTCACTCGTCGGGGTGACCGAGCGTATCGGACTGATCCCATCGCTCTCGACGACGTTCTTCGAGCCGTTCAACATCGCACGACAGTTGGCCTCGCTGGACCATCTGTCGGGCGGGCGAGCCGGCTGGAACGTCGTGACATCGTTCGGCGGGGCCGAGCACTATGGCCCGGACGAGTTGCTCGAGCACGACCTGCGCTACGCCCGCGCCGAGGAGTTTCTGCAGGCCGTCGAGCTGTTTTGGCGCAGTTGGGCGGACGGCGCGCTGGTCCGCGATCGACGCACCGGGACCTGGGGCGATCCACGGCATGTAGCCGCCGAGTCGTTCGACGGACGTTTCTTCAAGATCAGGGGGCCACTCAACCTACCCGCCGGACCACAGGGCAGACCGGTGATCGCACAGGCCGGCTCCTCCGACATCGGCCGTTCGCTCGGAGCCCGGTATGCGGACCTGATCTACACCGGTGCGTCGTCGCTCGCACGCGCGCAGGCATTCCGGGCCGACATTCGCGATCGTGCCGCTGCTGCGGGCCGCCAGCCGAGCGCGGTCAAGATCGTGCCGAGCGTTTCGCCGATCATCGGTGCGACCGAGTCCGAGGCGAGGGCGATGGAGGCAGACCTAAACGACCTGATCGATTTCGAGGCCGGCCGCCGCTCACTGCAGTGGATGCTCGGCGATCTCGACCTATCCGGGTTCGACCTCGATGAGCCGATACCGACGGACTACTACCCGACCGCTACGAGCACCAACCGGGTGCAGTCGCACATCGACAACTTTCGGCCGCTGGCGGTGGACCAGCGACTCACCATCCGCCAGCTGATCCTCGTCAATGTACGCGGTGGCGGTGGCTGGAGTGTCGTCGGTAGCGTGGAGCAGGTCGCAGATGCACTGCAGGACCGTTTCGAGGACCTCGGCGCCGACGGCTACACACTGTCCGCCCCGTATCAGCCGGAGGGCTTCGACTGGATCACCAGCGCGCTCGTACCCGAACTGCAAGCTCGGGGCCTATTCCACACCGACTACGAGCACCCGACCTTGCGCGACAGTCTCACTGCAGCATCGAAGGCTGCCCTCGACGGCATCTGAACCAGCCGGCCAGCATCTGCCGGCAACGAGGCCGGTGATCGTCGTGAGGCCGCCGCCACCTACCCTGGCACCCACGCCGATGACCAAAACCGCGAGCCGCCTCCCGGCCTCGACTTGCCTGCCGCCATCAGCACACTGCGCAGGGCTGGGCGGCCATGCCGACGCCCCTTCACACTAGCCAGGGCCCGAGCCACTTTCCACGGTCGGGATCGCTCCGGCCATCCGATCCGGCGACGGCTCCACTGCATGCCACATTAAACAATGCGCAATTTGCATATTTATTTATAAAAATAATGATTTTAAAACATCATCAAGAGCGCTTACGATCTTCCCATCTCAGCAATGCCCTGCACCTTGGCCGCCAACGTGATCCCCCGGGGCAACACCTTGGTCGGACATCGCCACAGTCGTCAGCAACGCGGCAGAACATTCGCGCCAATGGAAATGTCAAAACCTGCCCCGAACCCGAGGAACCACATCCGTCCTGGAATAGTCGCCATTGCGGTCATCCTGGTGGTTGCGGCGATCATCCTGATCTTGCCCCTGATTTACGGACACCTATCTAAGCGACATTGGCCAGCTCGTACTGCTCTGGGCTGAGGTAGCCCAGGGTCGAGTGCAGCCGGATCCGATTGTAGTCAACCTCAATGTAGTCAAACACATGAGCCTTGGCCTGCTCCCGTGTGGCGAGGTGTTCACCATGGATGGCCTCGACCTTCAGACTGTGGTTCCAACTCTCCATTGCTGCGTTGTCGTAGCAGTTGCCTCTGGCACTCATGCTGGCGATCAAAGCGTATTGCTCCAACAGGGCGCGGTGCTCGCGC
>WNDY01000073.1 GCA_009914555.1 Xylophilus sp. | reverse complement strand
TGAAGACGGCCTGCGTCCATGGTCAACGGTTTGCCACACGCGAGCAGGCACGCCAGGCGGTCATGGACTGGATCGCCTTCTACAACCATTCGCGGCTACATTCGGCGTTGGGCTACCTCAGCCCCATGCAGTTCGAACAACGCTGGTTGGCGACGCAGCGCAAATCTGCCGCTTGATGACCGGGCTATGCACTCCGGTTTTCAGGGGCAACCTCAGTCCCGGCATGATCGAGCAACTGAGAGCAGCAGCCAAAGAATTCATGGTCCGCTACGGCGGCGACACCTTCCCGAACCTCTTTCGAAGCGCGCGCGGCACCGTCGTGATCGATGACACCGGCCGGGAGATCCTGGACTTCACCTCGGGCCAGATGTGCGCCACGATCGGCCACAACCACCCGGCGATCGTGCGTGCGGTACACGAGGCAGGCGAGAAGGCCTTCCACCTGTTCAGCGGCATGATCCCCGAGGTCGTCGCCGAGCTGGCGCAGAAGATGGCGCAAGACTGGATGCCCAAGCCGCTGACCAAGTCGATCTTCGTCAACACCGGCTCCGAGAGCAATGAGGTCGCACTCCGCCTGGTCAAGATGTATACCGGTGGCTTCGAGATCCTGGCTGTCGGCGGTTCCTGGCACGGCGTGACCGGCGGCACCAGCGCTGTCTCGTTCGCTAGCGACCGTAAGGGCTATGGCGTGCACGTGCCCGGCGTTTTCGTCATGCCGGAGCCCAACGCGTACCGCCCCTACATCAAGGGCCTGTCGGGCGAGGAGTCCGCCCTGGTCTGCCTGGAACTTGGGCTAAAGATGTACGACATGGCGTCCACCGGTCGGCGCGCGGCCATCATCATCGAGCCCATCATCAGCGCCGGAGGCGTACTGGTACCGCCGAAGTCTTACATGCAGGCCCTGCGAAAGGCCGCCGACGACCGAGGAATGCTGCTGATCTTCGATGAGGCGCAGACAGCGTTCGGCCGCATCGGTCATCGGACGGCTTCGGACTTCTACGGGGTCGTGCCGGACATCATGTCTGTCTCCAAGACCATGGGCGGCGGCCTGCCGCTGGCCGCCACAGTCACGAGCCAGGCCATTGAACAGGACTGCTTCGAGAAAGGATTTACCTTCTATACCAGCCATGTGTCGGACCCATTGCCCGCCACTGTGGGCTTGGCAGTGTTGGAGACCATCAGGAGCGAGGGCCTCATCGAGCGTGCGCGCTCCACCGGCGCCTACCTGCGCGAGCAGTTGCTGGGGTTGCAGCAGCGCTACGAGTCCATCGGCGATGTGCGCGGAGAAGGCCTGCTGCTCGGCGTGGAACTGGTGAGCGACCGCGAGACACGCCTGCCGCACCACGAGTTGGGCGCGCGCACCACCAAAAAGTGCTTCGAACTCGGCCTGAGCATGAACATCCGGCGGCGCCCCGAGCGTGGGTCCGTCTGGCGCATCGCGCCGCCGCTGACCGTGTCGCACCAGGAGATCGACCGCGCGATTGCCATCTTGGATCGTGCGCTCAAGGAAAGCCTGGACGAGATCGCGGCACCTGCGCCCGTGCTGACCACGCAGGCGGCTGCATGAAGGCCGCGATCACCGGCGTCGCACTGGCCGGGCTCGCCATGGCCAGCGCCATGGCCCAAGAATCCGGCACCCTGGCCAAAGCGAAGGCGAACGGCAGCATCGTCATGGGCGTGCGCGATGCGTCTGTTCCCCTCTCGTACGCCATAGGGAGCGGTTTTGTCGGATACCACGTGGAGTTGTGCGAGGGAGCGCTGAAAAAGCTGCTACCGGGTGTGGCCATCAAGGCTATGGCCGTCACACCGTCCAACCGGCTGCCGCTGCTGCAAAACGGTACGATCGATATCGAATGCGGCTCGACGACGAACAATCTGGCGCGCCAGCAATCGGTGTCGTTTGCCAATACGACCTATATCACTGAAGCGCGCTTCGCCGTGAGGACGTCGAGCGGCATTACCAGTGCGGAAGACCTTCGGGGCCGTAATGTTGCGACCCCCACGGGGACGACCCTCGTGCAGCGTCTGCGCAAGTTGCAGAAGGATGGTGGAGTGAACCTGTCGCTGGTGACGGCAAAGGACCATGCCGAGAGCTTCTTGCTGCTGGAAACCGGCCGGGTGGACGCGTTCGCAATGGACGACAACATGCTGGCCGGCGTTATTTCGAATGCGAAGACCCCGTCGGATTTCCGCATCGTCGGCAAGCCGCTAGGCATCGAGCCCATCGCGATCATGCTGCGCAAAGACGACGTGGCTTTCAAGAAGGCCATCGACGGCTATATCGCCGAATCGTATGCCTCGGGGGCTCTGGAAAAGCTCTACGCCAAGTGGTTCCTGTCGTCGATTCCTCCACGCGGTGCGGTCATCAACATCCCCCTGAGCGATTCCTTGCGAGCCGCATTCGCTGCGCCGAATGACCGTCCTGCCGAAGCCTACGAGGATGCCCGGTAATAGTAAGAAGTGGCCCAACAGACCGCTGAAGTAGCTCGGCGGTGGCACGCCGATCGTCGGGACCATCCGCTATGCCAACCAGTTTCTCGACACCGGCCACGGCACGCTCGGCTGGACTATGGCCTGCGGCTGCGGCCGGGTACATTTCCGGGCTGTGAACACCTCATCTCTTCCGCCCCTCTCGGCCTTCGACGCCGCCATCGTCGACCTCGACGGCACCCTGGTCGACACGCTCGGCGATTTCACCGAAACCCTGGCCCGCACGCTGGCTGACCTGGGCCTGCCCGCCATTGCGCCGCAGGCGGTGGAGCACCGGGTCGGCAAGGGCACCGAGCACCTGCTGCGCAGCGTGCTGGCCCACGTGCTGGGGCCGGACCGTGCCGGCGAGGCCGCTGCGCTCTACGAGCCGGCCTGGGCCCGCTACCACCGGCACTATCCGGATGTGAACGGCCGGTTCTCGGTGCTCTATCCCGGTGCGGCCGAAGGGCTGGCCGCGCTGCAGGCCGCCGGCCTGCGGCTCGCCTGCCTGACCAACAAGCCGCGCGACTTCGCCGTGGCGCTGCTGCAGGCCAAGGGCATCGCCGGCCACTTCGCCGCCGTGTTCGGCGGCGACAGCTGCGAGCGCAAGAAACCGGACCCGCTGCCGATCCTGCGGACCTGCGAAGCGCTCGGCAGCGTGCCGGCGCGCACGCTGGTCGTCGGCGATTCCAGCAACGACGCCCGCGCCGCCCGCGCGGCCGGCTGCCCGGTGGTGCTGGTCACCTACGGCTACAACCACGGCGAGCCGGTGCGCGGCGTCGATGCGGACGGGTTCGTGGATCGCATCGGCGAAATCGGCGGTTGAGGGGGTATACGCCGCTGGCGGGCGAGAAACGTAGGCTGATGGCTGTTGGATGGGGGAGTATAGGTTTAGAACGAGGTCCAGTCATCCTCGCTGCCCGGGGCCATGGCCACGCGCGGCGCGGGTGCCGCGACGGGCTTCGGCGCCGCATGGGCCACGGCCGCCGGCTTGCGGACCGGAACGGCGCGCGCAGGCGCGTGCGCCGGGGCTGCGGCGCTCGCCACCCCGTGTGCCGCGACCGCGCGCTGGTCGCCCGCCAGCCGGAACACCGACACCGCCTGCACCAGCTGCTCGGCCTGCTCCCGCAGGCTTGCGGCCGCGGCGGCCGACTGCTCCACCAGCGCCGCGTTCTGCTGCGTGGCCTGGTCCATCTGCGTGACCGCCTCGCCCACCTGCGCCACGCCGCTGCTCTGCTCGGCGCTGGCCGCGCTGATCTCGCCGACGATGTCGGTCACCCGGCGGATGGCCGAGACGACTTCGCCCATGGTGGCGCCGGCCTTGTCGACCAGGGCGCTGCCTTGCTGCACCCGCTCCACGCTGGCGCCGATCAGCCCCTTGATCTCCTTGGCCGCCTCGGCGCTCCTCTGCGCCAGGCTGCGCACCTCTGCGGCGACGACGGCGAAGCCGCGGCCCTGTTCGCCGGCGCGGGCGGCTTCGACCGCAGCGTTGAGCGCCAGGATGTTGGTCTGGGAGGCGATGCCGTCGATCACGCCGATAATGTCGGCGATGCGGCGGCTGGAGTCGTTGATGCCCTTCATGGTGTCGACCACTTCGGCGACGACCTGGCCGCCCTGGGTGGCGACGGTGGAGGCGCCCTGGGCGAGCTGGTTGGCCTGGCGGGCGTTGTCGGCGTTCTGGCGCACGGTGGAGGCGAGCTGCTCCATGGAGGCGGCCGTTTCTTCGAATGCGGAGGCCTGCTGCTCGGTGCGCCCGGAGAGGTCGCTGTTGCCCTGGGCGATCTCGGCGCTGGCCGTGGCCACGCTGTCGGCATTGCGGCGCACGCCGGCTACGGCGGCCGCCAGGCGCTGTTGCATGCCGGCCAGCGCATGCAGCAGCTGGCCGGACTCGTCGCGGCTGTGCGCGGCCACGGGGCGCGACAGGTCGCCGCCGGCGATCGCCTCGGCCGCGGCCAGGGCCTCGCGCATCGGCCGCACGACCGAGCGGGTGGTGATCCACGACAGGAAGGCGCCCAGCAGCACGGCGGCGGCGGTCACCAGGCCGAGCAGCCACTGGCCATGCCGCGCGAGCGTGGCATTGGCGTCCTGGCTGTGCGCCAGCCGCTGCTCGACGTGCTTGCGCAATGCGTCGATGCTGTCCAGGTAGGCCGCAGCCAGCGGCTGGAGTTCGCCGTCCACGCGCGCGGTGACGTCGGTGGCGCCGCCGCCGTAGACCTGCTGGATGGCGGCGCGCCGGCTGCGGTAGGCCTCGCGGGTGCGCGAGATGGCGGCGATGAGCGTGCCGCCTTCGGCATCGTCGACCAGGGCTTCGACCCGCTTCTGCTTGCGGGTGGTGGTGGACGAGGTCGCGTCCATCTCGGCCTTGAGCTTCTCGCCGAATCCGCGGTCGGCGGTCTTCAGCGCGGCTTCGGTGCGCACCCAGTTGATGCGAATGTCGGACGACCAGTCGTGCACCAGCACCTGCAGCTCGATCTCGCGCGTGGCCACGCGGTCGCCGGCCTCGTGCAGCGCGGACATGCGCGTCGCGCCGATGCCGGCCACGGCCGCGGTGAGGAGCAGGATGGCGCCGAACGCGATGCCGAGTCGGGTGCCGATGGAGAGGTCGCTGTACTTCATGGTGGTCGGGGAGCGGACGGACGGGGCAGAAAAAAGGATGCGGTGCGGTGGACAGGATGCAGGGGCCGGTGCGCATGCGCCTTGACGTGGAACAAGGCCGCCGGCACCCGTCGGGCGGTGGTGGAGGCAAGCAAAAACCGTGCGGCGATTCTTGGCAGGCCCGGCGGAGCGCGGCAACAGGGTTTTCGCGCGGAGGGCCTTTGCTACACTCGCGCGGATGTTCATCCACCGTGTGATCGGCACAGGTCGAAGCGACCGGGGAGCCTGGCCCTGGCGCTGAGCCAGCGCACGCTCAACGCTGACCGCACCGGGCGCACGCCATGCGCGCCGCGTGCACCGTGGCCCCACCGCCGGGGCCGTCCCGCATGAACCACTGCGCGGCATCCTTGCTTGCATCGGACTCTCCCAGAGCGGTGCCGCGCCGAGCCGGAGCCCCCATCCCGTGATCACCGAATCCGAATTCACCCGCCTGAGCGCCGAGGGCTACAACCGCGTGCCGCTCGTCGCCGAGGCCTTCGCCGACCTCGAGACGCCGCTGTCGCTCTACCTCAAGCTGGTCCACGGCGCCGAGGGCCCCCGGTCCGGCACCAACAGCTTCCTGCTCGAATCCGTCGTCGGCGGCGAACGCTTCGGTCGCTACAGCTTCATCGGCCTGCCGGCGCGCACGCTGCTGCGCGCCCGTGGCTACGGCGACGAGGCCGCCACCGACGTCGTGACCGGCGGCGCCGTGGTCGAGACTGCGCGCGGCAACCCGCTGGACTTCATCGCCGCCTACCAGCAGCGCTTTCGGGTTGCGCTGCGCCCCGGCCTGCCGCGCTTCTGCGGCGGCCTGGCCGGCTACTTCGGCTACGACGCGGTGCGCCACGTCGAGCGCAAGCTGGTCCACAGCGCGCCGCCCGACACGCTGGGCCTGCCGGACATCGTGCTGCTGCAGTGCGAGGAACTGGCCGTGATCGACAACCTGTCGGGCAAGCTCTACCTCATCGTCTATGCCGACCCGGGCAGGCCCGGCGCCTATGCCGCGGCGCGCGAGCGGCTCGACGGCCTGAAGGCGGCGCTGCGCCGCCCGGTGGCCGCGCCCGTCGTTGCGCCAACGGCTGCGCAGCCGGCCGAGCGCCCGTTCGCCAAGGCCGACTACCTCGCGGCCGTGGAACGCGCCAAGGAACTGCTCGCCGCCGGCGACTTCATGCAGGTGCAGGTCGGCCAGCGCATCGAGAAGCGCTTCGACGCCTCGCCGCTGTCGCTGTACCGCGCGCTGCGCTCGCTCAACCCGAGCCCGTACATGTACTACTACGACCTGTCGGGATCGCTGCCGGACGGCGGCGACTTCCACGTCGTCGGCGCCTCGCCGGAGATCCTGGTGCGTCAGGAGACGGTGCCCGAAGGCCGCAAGGTCACCATCCGCCCGCTGGCCGGCACCCGCCCGCGCGCGGCGACGCTCGAGGAGGATAAGGCCGTCGAGCAGGAACTCGTCGCCGACCCGAAGGAGCGCGCCGAGCACGTCATGCTGATCGACCTGGCGCGCAACGACATCGGCCGCATCGCCAAGACCGGCACCGTCAAGGTCACGGAAGCCTTCGCGGTGGAGCGCTACAGCCACGTGATGCACATCGTGAGCAACGTCGAGGGCATCCTGCAGGATGGGTTGAGCGCGATGGACGTGTTCAAGGCCACGTTCCCGGCCGGCACGCTGTCGGGCGCGCCCAAGGTGCATGCGATGGAACTGATCGACCGGCTCGAACCCACGCGCCGTGGCCTCTACGGTGGCGCCTGCGGCTACATCAGCTACGCCGGCGACATGGACCTGGCCATCGCCATCCGCACCGGCGTGGTCAAGGACGGCACGCTCTACGTGCAGGCCGCCGCCGGCGTCGTGGCCGATTCGGTGCCCGAACTGGAATGGAAGGAAACCGAAGCCAAGGCCCGCGCGCTGCTGCGCGCCGCCGAACTCGTCGAAGAAGGCCTGGAGTGAATAGCGCACAACGACCCCCGAGCAGCTTCGCTGCCTCCCCCCTTCTCTCGCTGCGCGGGAAGGAGGGCGCCGCCGGGCGCGGCGGGGCGGCCCTTGCGCGGCGCCCACTCGCCCGGAGCGCGCCGGTTGCGAGGATCATTGCAACGAGAAGGAAGACCCAGATGTCCCAAAGGCTCACCATCCCCGTCGAACACTGCGGCACCATGGCCGATGTGCGGCGCCACATCGACGCGCTCGACGACCGCATCGTCGCACTGATCGCCGAGCGTGGCGGCTACGTGGCCCAGGCCGCGCGCATCAAGCAGAGCGCCGACCAGGTCTACGACGGCCCGCGCATCGAATACATCGTCGACCGTGTGAAGGCCCAGGCCCGCGGCCTGGGCGCGCCCGAGGCGGTGGTCGAGGCTGCCTACCGCGCCATGATCGACGCCTTCATCGCTTACGAGGGAGGCGAGTTCGCCCGCCTGCACGCGCCTGCGTCCGAGCCGCAAGCACCGCAAGGGGACGCCGCATGATCCGCCTGAGCCTCCTTGCCGCCCGCAGGATCGAAACGGCCCCATACCCGCTTCGAGATATGCCGTGCCCAGACCGCGGATCACGCGATGGGTGCGCCCCTTTTATCGGCCGCCTGTTGGAACCAGGCGCGCACGCGATTCCAGTGGGCATCGCCATAGAGCTTTCGAAACCTCTGTGTTTCATCGCATTCCGGATCGTTCCAGACAGCAAGCCGTCCAGCTGCATACTCAGGCGTCAAAGCGATCCCGCACTCGACGGTGATGCAGTGTCGCCATTGGTCATAGGTGCGGGGAATCATGATCAGAAGTCTACCTTGAGGCTGGCCGACACCGTACGGCCTGGGGCCGTGTAGGCCGCGAGCCGCGCGTCGTTGCCCGAGAGGGCGCTGACCATGGACCAGTCGTAGTACTGGCGGTCGAAGAGATTGAACACCCCGAGGTGGAGCGTCGTCCGCCTGCCGAGCCGGACATAGGCCGTGACGTCGACCGTGGCATAGCCCGCAGTGGTCAGCGGCACCGGCACGGTGGATCCCGTCTGGGTCAGCGCCGTGTTGACCCGCTTCTTGGCCGCGACAAAGTTTCCGATGAGCTGGCCGCCGTACTGGCCGCCGCGCTGGTCCCACTTCAGACCGCCGACCAGTCGCGCGGGCTGGATGCCGTTGATGGGCTGATCGCTGGTCTTGTCATTGCCCACGGACCACTGCAGCGCGCCGATGAGGTTCCACCGGGAGGACGCCTGGATCCACCGGTTCAGGGAGAGACGGCCGCGTGCTTCCACGCCGTAGATCTCGACCTCGTCGATGTTGCGCGACTGGAAGCGGCGGATGGGACGCGACCCGACCGTGGGCCCGGCCGGGATGTAGGCGATCATCTGCGTGTCGATGAAGTCCCGGTAGCGGTTGTAGAACGCTGCCACCTCATATGAGCCGGCCTGTGACTCGCCTTTCAGCCCCAGCTCGATGCCCCTGCTCTTCTCGGGCTTGAGGTCGGGTGAGGGGATGAAGTCATGGATGAAGGTCGCCACCGGCACCTGGCCGATGCGGTTGAGCTGGTCGTACGTGGGCATGCGGAAGCCCGTCACATAGTTCGCGTATACCACCTGTTCGGGCTGCCATTCATAGCTCAGGCCCAGGCGTGGCGTCAGTGCGTTCCTGGAGAGGCCCACCGGCGTACTGCCCGCCACATTGGCATTTGCGAACAGCGCATCGGGCTTGGGCGAGAGTTCGTAGCGGTCGTAGCGCAGGCTCGGGGTCAGGCGCAGCCTCCCGTCGCCGAAGGCCATCTCGTCCTGCACGAAGACGCCGACGTTGCGGATGTCCGTGTCCGGCGCGATCTTGCGCGGGTATACGTCGCCGTCGACGACATTGGTTGCGCCGGCGCCCGTGACCGTCCGCTGGAGCGCGTCGTTGTACAGGCTGACCGACTTCGACAGCAGGTCCATGCCGGCGACCCAGCGATGCGTCACGGAGCCCGTCTGGCGCTGGCCGTCCAGTTGCACGCTGCCGGACCACTGCGGTTCGCGGTAGAAAAGCAGGGTATCGCGCAGGAGGGCAGGCGTGGCGCCCGGCGGCTGGCGGTTCTCCGCGGTCCGCTCCTGGCTGGTGCTGCGCTGGTAGTCGAGCTGGGCTTTGAGGTTGTCGAACCAGGCGCTGGCGGGGGCGTAGCGATAGGCCAGGCCCACACGCGCTCGGGTGCTGCTGTCGTCAGCGGAACTGCCGTTGAGGCGTGTGCCCCCCGTCAGCGGGCCGAGGAGCGAAAGCTGGTTCGTGCGGATCTTCTGTTCGTAGTGCTCTCCGGTGAACGTGAGGCTCTGCTCGGCATCGAGGTCGAGGATGGACTTGAGCAGCAGGTTGTGGCCCCGCCCGTCCTGGGGGGTGGGCTGCAAGGCGCTGTCGCCATGGTTCCTCAGTGCATGGCCATCGCGGGCCGTCAGCGAGATCAGGTTGCGTGTCGCGCCGGCGTGGAAGGCGAGGTTCGTGTTCGCATAATGGCTGCGATCCGCGCCGTCATAGCCGGCGGAGGCGCTGCCCGCGAACGTCCGGTCGCCCGTGAGGAAATCCGTCGGCGACAGTGTCTTGAAAAGCACGACCCCCGCCAGCGCATCGCTGCCGTAGAGGCTGGAGGCCGGTCCGCGCAGCACCTCCACGCGCGCCAGGGAGAGGGGATCGAGCTTCAACTGGCCAAGGTTGGCCCCCGAGGCCACATAGCCGCCGGGCAGCCGCACGCCATCGACCAGCATGCCCAGCCGCTGGCCGCCGATGCCCCGCACCTCGAGCCCGGCCTCGCCGCCCCGGCCGCGCGGCTCGCGCTTGACGGCGATGCCGGGTTCGTAGCGGAACAGATCCTGGAAGTCCGTGACGAGGTTTTCCTGCATCTGGGCTTCGTCGATCACGGAGACCGTCGCAGGCGTGCTGACGGCCGGTGTCGGCCGCCGCGTCGCCGTGACCACCACGGGAGCGAGGGCGGCCGTGGATGTCTCGGGCGATGCCGGCGCATCGGCAGACTGGGCCAGGCAGGCAGCGGAGGCGACGCCGGCCATGCCCACCGTAGTCTGAATCATCCAGCGAGGAAGCGGGTTGCTGATAGATGCAATTTGGCTGCAATTACATGAAAAAAATAATGATAAGTCATTATCGTTACCATAGACCTTCTTGATCTGATTTGGAGCCGATGTGGTGCGTGGTGGTGGAAGAAGCGGGCGCTGGCGAGTGCTGCTGCTGTGGGCTACCCTGAGTCTGGCGGCGCTGGCGGCCGGATCGACTGTGTGAGCGGCGTGGCGGACGTGGATCGCGCCGACGCGCGTCGCGTTGGTGAACTATCCGGATTTCCAGGCGGCGCGGATCCTCAAGGCACGTCCTGGCGCCTTCGTGCGCGTGGAAGCCCTCGAAGTCGGCCGGCTGCGGCGCGCGCGACTACGACTTGGTGCTCGTGTTCGGCCGCGGGCTCAAGCTGAGCGACGAGCAGCTCGAGGCGCTGCGTGCCGCGGGCTTTGCCGGCACGCCGGTCTACGTGGACGGTGCGACCAACCCGCAGCGCGACGTCACCAGCCTGAAGGGCGCCGATCTCGACGCGGTCGCGGGTTACCTGCGCAACGGCGGCAGCGTCAACTACGCGCGGATGCTGAACTACGCACGCCGGGTGTTCGATGGCAAGCGCCTGTTTTCCGTGGAGGTCGAACCGCCGCAGGCCATTGCGCAGGATGTCTTCTTCCATCTGGACGAGAACGCCGTGTTCGAGGACTTCGCGGCGTTCGAACGCTGGCTGCGACAGCGCCCCGGATGGACGCCGGGGCGGCCGCGGCTTGCGCTGCTGACCAGTGTGCCGGGCCCCTTCAATGCCAACCGCGACCACGTGGACGCCGTGATTCGCGCCTTCGAGGCCAAGGGCTTCGACGTGGTGCCGATCGCCGCGATCCGCAAACGGCTCGACTTCCTGCGCAAGGCTGATCCCGCTGCCGTGGTCTTCATGCCGCATGGCCGCCTGACACTGGGCCAGGCCGACGAGGCACGGCAGTGGCTGGCGGAGCGCAACAGCCCGCTGTTCGCACCGGTGACCGTGTTCTCCGAGCAGCAGGACTGGCTGGCCGACCAGCGCAGCTACGGCGGCGGCTTGCTGACGATGTCCGTCACGCTGCCGGAACTCGACGGCGCGGTGGCGCCCATGGCGATCGCCGCGCAGGAGCGCGACGCGGACGGCTTCAAGGTTTTCCGCGCGATGCCGCAGCGGCTGGAGCGCTTCGCCACGCTGGTGCAGCGCACCGTCGCCCTGAAGGCCAAGCCGAACGCCCAGAAGAAGCTGGCGATCTACTACTACAAAGGGCCGGGCCAGAGCGCGCTGACCGCCGGCGACCTAGAGGTGGTGCCGTCACTGTATGCGCTGCTCAGGCACCTGAAGGCCCAGGGCTACACGGTCGATGGCTTGCCCACTACCGAACAGGACTTCGCGCAGCTGCTGCAGCGGCGCGGCCCGAACATCGGTCCCTACGCCAAGGGCGATTTCGCGTCCTTCGCCCGCGACGCCGGACCGGCCGCCGTGTCTGCTGGAGAACTACGTTCCTGGTGCGGCAAGAGCCTGGCGCAGGTGCTGTGCGAGCAGGTCACCCGGCAGTTCGGCCCGGCGCCCGGCAGCTATCTGCGGCTGGGCGACGCGGTCGCAGTCGCGCGGGTGCCGCTGGGCAACGTGGTGCTGCTGCCCCAGCCGCTGCCGGGCATCGGCGACGAAACCTTCAAGCTCGTGCACGGCACCAGGCTCGCGCCGCCCTGGCCCTATGTGGCCTCGTACCTGTGGACCCGCAACGTCTTCGGCGCCGACGCCGTCATGCACTTCGGCACCCACGGCAGCCTGGAGTTCACGCCCTGGAAGCAGGTGGCGCTGTCCGACCGCGACTGGCCGGACGCGCTGATCGGCGAAGTGCCGCACGCCTACCTCTACACCATGGGCAACGTCGGCGAAGCGATCATCGCCAAGCGCCGTAGCTACGCGACCATCGTCTCGCACCTGACGCCGCCGCTGCGCGAGGGCGGGGCACAGTCGGCCTACAAGCGCCTAGCCGACCTGCTCCAGTCCTGGGACTCGGCCGCCAGCCCGGCGCTGAAGGCGCAGTATGCGCAGGACGTGCAGCACGAGGCGGTTGCGCTGAAGCTGCACCAGGACCTGCACCTGCCCGAGCAGCCGGGCTGGACCGAGGCGCAGCTCCAGCAACTGGCCGACCACATGGAGACGCTGGAGAACGCCCGGATCACCGCCGGCCTGTACACGCTGGGAACGCCCTATGCGACGGCCGACCAGCGCAGCACCGCCCGGCTCATGGGCCTGGGTGCGCTGGTGCAGGCGCTGGCCGAGCTGGACGTGGCGCGTGGCAGCGTGCGCCGCGAGCGACTCGACCGCAGCGCATGGCTCGCCGCGCGCTATCGCCCGCGTGCGGACGCGCTGATCGCGCAGCTCGACCGCGGCACGCCTGCCGCTGACGTGCTGGCCGGCGTGGTCGCGCCCGACGAGCTGCGCCGTGCGGCCGAATGGGAAAGGGCGCAGCGCAAGCCCAGCGATGACGACCTCATCCATGGCTTCATCGGGCTCGCGGACGCACGCGCATCGGCGCCGGGCCCGCGCGGGGGCCGGGCCGCTCCCGACGAGACCGCGCTTCGACAGCACCTCGCGCGCGCGCTCGCCGATCCCGAAAAGCGCACGTTCCTCGCGGAGCTGCGCTCGGACCAGAAATTCCAGCACGCGACCCGCACCCTCGATCCCGAAGCCCTCGAGAAGGCGCGCACCATCGCACGCGCCGTCCCCGCGATGGCGCGCGGCCTGGCAATCGCCACCGATCCGGATGTGCGTGCGCTGCTGCTGGCCATGCAGGCGCCGCCGGTGCGTGCCAAGGTGATCGGCTGGTTGGACGAGCCCGAGCTGCTGCAGCGGGCCGAGGCCGAGGCCGCGAAGGCACGCGAGGCAATGGCCACCGCGGCGCTCGCGCATGTACCTGCACTGACCTTGGCCGAGACCGCAGATGCGGTGCAGCGGGTCGGGGCGCTCGACGCGGCGCAACTGCGCGCCCTGCACGAGTCCTTGCGTTTCTGGCGTGATGCCCCTCCGCTGCCCGGCGAACTGCAGGCGCGCCGGACCGCCGCGGCGCCCGCGCTGTCGCGGCTGCAGGCGGCCGTCGACCGCGAGCAGGCGCAGCGCGGCGGGCGCGAGCGGCGCTTCGCCCAGGCGGTGCTTACCCTGCGCGACCGGCTCGCCGCGCTGCCGGCCTACCAGGCGCAGCTGGCGCAAAGCCCCCGCGTGAAACTGGCGGCGCTGGCCAACGCCCTGGCGGGCGGCTTCACGCAGCCGTCCGCCGGCGGCGATCCGATCGTCAACCCGGCGGCACTGCCGACCGGGCGCAATCTGTTCTCGATCGACGCCGAGAAGACGCCTTCAGAGCAAGCCTGGGCCGTCGGCGTGCGGCTAGCGGACCAGCTGCTGGCGCAGCACCGTGCCGCCCACGCCGGCGCCTGGCCGACCAAGGTCGCGTTCACGCTGTGGGCAGGCGACTTCATCCACACCGAGGGCGTGGCGATCGCACAGATCCTGTACCTGCTGGGCGTGGAGCCGGTGCGCGACGCTTTCGGGCGGGTGGCCAGCCTGCGGCTGATCCCGCGCGAGCGGCTCGCACGGCCGCGCGTGGACGTGGTGGTGCAGACCTCGGGTCAACTGCGCGACCTGGCCGCTTCGCGCCTGTACCTGATCAACCAAGCCGTCGCCCTGGCCGCCGAAGCGCGCGAGGAGGACAACGTGGTCGCGCAAGGCACGCGCGCCACCGAGCGCCGGTTGAAGGAGCAGGGCGCCGCGCCCGCCGATGCGCAGCGCTTCGCGGCGCTGCGCGTCTTCGGGGGCGTCAACGGCAATTACGGCACCGGCATCATGGGCCTGGTGGAGGCGGGCGACCGCTGGCAAAGCGAGGCCGAGGTGGCGCGGACCTACCTGGGCAACATGGGCGCCGCCTTCGGCGAAGGCGACCTGTGGGGCGCCTTCCAGCCGGGTGCCTTCGAGGCCGCGCTCGCGAACACGGACATGGTCGTGCAGCCGCTGGAGTCCAACACCTGGGGGCCGATCTCGCTGGACCACGTCTACGAGTTCATGGGCGGCTTGAACCTGGCGGTGCGCCAGGTCACCGGCAAGGAACCGGCCGCCTACTTCAGCGACTTCCGCAACCCTGCCAACCCAGTGGTGCGCGAGGCCGGCGCGGCCATGGCCGTCGAGGCCTGGGCGACCCTGCTCAACCCCGCCTATATCGAGGCGATGTCGAAGGGCGGAGCGTCCTCGGCCGAGGTCTTCGCCGAGACCTTCCGCAACGTCTACGGCTGGAACGTGACCAAGCCCTCCGTGATCGCGCCGGCGCTGTGGGATGCCCTGCACGAAACCTATGTGCGCGACGCGCAAGGGCTGGGCGTGCATGGCTTCTTCGAGCGTGCCAATCCCTATGCGCTGCAGGAGATGACCGCCGTGATGCTGGAGACGGCGCGCAAGGGCTACTGGAAGCCCGATGCGGCCCGCCTGCGCGAGGTGGCGCAGTTGCACGCGCGGCTCGTGAGGCGCTTCGGAGCGAGTGGCACCGAATTCGTCAACGACAACCGTGCGCTGCGCGCGTACATCGCCCAGCAGCTGGATGCGCCGGACCGCCAGCCCTACGAGGATGCGTTGCAGCGCTCTAACGAAGGCGGGACCATCGACAGCGGCAGGGGCGTGGTGCTGCGCAAGGACGCCAAGCCGGAGGCCCCGGCCGAAGCGGGCGCACAGGCGGGCGATGCGGGCCGGTCCGCGGGGCGGAATGCGTCTTCCGCACGCTGGAGCGGATCCACGCTGCCTGCCGCCGGCGTGCTGGCCGTACTGGCCGTACTGGTGGCGCTCGGGGCCTTGCTGTGGTGGCTGCGGCGCCGGCATGCCGACGATGGAGTAGGCGCGTGAGCGCCACCAGCGCAGGCCTGGCCCTGCTGGCCTCATGCTGGCTGGTGCTGTCCATGGCCCAAGCCGCGGAGTGGCGCATGGGGGGGTGGGCTGGGTTCGCTGCGGTGCTGGCGCTGGCCCTGTGGCTGTCGGGCGACGCGGCGAGCCGCACCAGCATAGCGGCCGTGAGCGCCTGGGCAGCGGATGCCGAGCGGAGGCTGGACCTTTCGGCGCTGCTGCTGGCCGAGGCGCTGCTCTTCGGCGCGCAAGCCATCATGACTGCGCAGGCGCAGACCCTCGCCGAGGCGAGCCGCTGGTGGCGCTGGCTCGGCGCGCTGCCGTCGCCGTCCCTGCTCCTGACGCTGTTCTTCGCGCAGGTGGTCGTGATGCTCTCGGTCGATGGAGTGGATTTCAGGTTGCTGTCCGCCGGCTGCGCCGTGCTGTTTCCGCTGGCATTCGTGGCGGGCTCGTGGGGGCTGCGCCGGGCGCTGCCGGACGTGCTGATGCGCTCGGGCCTGCGCCTGGCGCTGCACGCGGTGCAGGTCGGCGCCGGCATCTGGCTGGCCCGGCCCGCGGCATTGGCCGCCGCCGACCCGCTGCCATCGGCGATCGGCGTGCAGGGCCTCGCGCTCGCGGCCGAGATCGCAACCGTCATGGGCTTGGGATGGCTTCTGCAGCGCCGATCGATTCTGGAATGAAGACATGGAACAACTGATACAGACACTCTCGTGGATCGCCGCTGCCCTGCAAGTGCCGGTGGTGGTCGCCATCCTCTACCTGCTGCTGCGCGGACTGATCGCGGTGGGCGGCTTCTATGGACGTTGGACCGACCGGATCCGCTGGAAGCGCCGTACCGATGGACCTGAAGGTGCGGGTGTGCCTGACGCGACACGCATGATCGAGGCGCTGGCCGCGTCGACCGCCCGCCGGCCTGCGCCGCTGCAGCAGGCCGCCGCGGCGCTGCAGCAGGCCCCGCACGATACGGCCTGGCATGAGCGCGTGATCGCCGGCTTCGAACTGCAGACGGACCGCCAGCTCGCGCTGTACCGCACGATGACGCGGATCGGGCCCCTGCTGGGTCTGATGGGCACGCTGATCTCGCTCGGGCCGGCGCTGGTGGGGCGGGCGGCGGGCGACATCAGCCTGCTGGCGCGCAAGATGGAGGTGGCGTTCGCGACCACCGTTGTGGGACTCGTGATCGGCGCCATCGGATTCCTTCTGCACCAAGCGGCGCAGCGCTGGGCCATGGACGATCTGTCGCTGCTGGACTACCTCAGCGCCAAGCTCCGGGTGCAGCCATGAGCCGGCGGCGGTCTCTGCTGCGCAGAGGGCTCGGCGGCGACGGCGACGAAATGGACCCGCTCGGCTTCCTGATCAACCTCTTCGACGTCGCGCTCGTGTTCGCGCTGGCACTGATGATTGCGCTCGTCTCCAACCTCAAGATGGCCGATCTGCTGACTTCCAAGGACTTCACGGTCGTGAAGAACCCGGGCAAGGCGGACATGGAGATCATCACGCGCGAGAGCGGCAAGGTCTCGCGCTATATGGCGGGGGATGTGCGCTCGGGCAGCCGCCAGGGCCAGCGCGTCGGCACCGCGTACCGGCTGGAGAGCGGCGAGATCGTCTACGTGCCGGAAGAGGACGCCAGCACCCCGGCTACGCGTTAGCGGTGGCGCGGTGCTTTCTGTGCGAAGGCGCAGCAGCCGGGCGCGCCGCGCGCTTGGCTGCGGCCGGCTTCCTGGCCGCCGGCCGCTTGCAGTCGCTGCACAGCCCGTACAGGGTCAGTTCGTGCCCATCCACGGTGAAGCCCCGGGGCGCAAGCTTTTGCATGTCGCCGGGGCAGGCGTGCACATCGAAGACCCGACTACAGCCGTGGCACCGGAAATGGTGATGGTGCTTGTGATCCGCGAGCTCGTAGCGCGGCAGCTCGCCTGGCCACTCAACGAGCTGGATCTCGCCCGCGTCCGTGAGCTGCTTGAGATTGCGGTAGACGGTGGCGAGACCGAGCGCCGGCACGTCGCGCTGGGCCTCGATCAAAATTTCCGAGGGAAGCAGCGGGCGCCCGGCCGTTTCCATGACCGAGCGGATCGAGTGGCGTTGGCGGGTTGAGCGTTCCATGGGTGCCATTGTCGCAGCGTGGGCAACCGCGCACCACTGTCATTGACTAATGACTATCTGTCGCATCCCGGATGATTGCATAAGCGAGAATCGCTATCCACTCTTCATGGCCCGAGCGGTGATGCGAGGATTGATAGAGTCACTGCAATCACCTCCGGAGGTCCAAGCATGCTGATCGCCCTGCA
>WNDY01000072.1 GCA_009914555.1 Xylophilus sp. | reverse complement strand
TGAGGGGCTGAGCCATGGGTCCATGGGCCAACCGGGGGGGCCTCCGGCGGCCTGGCAGGGGCCTGATAGATCAACAGCCAGAAACCAGTTCACCAACCGCCTCACACACAGAAATACTGACAGCCCCATAGCGATTCTCGCTTATGCAATCATCCGGGATGCGACATTTACCCAAACGCAGCCAACGGCTACACGCGTGCGCGGTCTACTACGCGCCGCCCAAAAGACCTGCTCGAACATGGCCACCGACCACGCTCCGCCCACTCTGCAGCCCTCCCGCGACCCCGGCGCTACCGACCATCCCTCCGCTCCGCACGCCCCGCCCGGCACACCGCCGCCGCGCCCGCCGTCGCGGCGCAGCCGCTGGCTGGGCGCGGTGCTGGTGCTGCTGGTCGTGGCGGGGCTGGCCGGCGGCGGCTGGTACCTGCTCAAGCGCCCGCCGGCGCAGCACGCCGGCGGGCCGATGGGGCCGGGCGGCTTCCTGGTCACGGTGCAGAGCGCCGTCGCCCGGCGCGCCGAGCTGCCGGTCACGCTCGACGCACTCGGCACGGTCACGCCGCTGGCCACCATCACGCTGAAGACGCAGGTCGGCGGCGTACTGTCCGAGGTGCTGTTCACCGAAGGCCAGATGGTCAGGAAGGACCAGCTGCTCGCGCGCATCGACCCGCGTCCCTACGAGCAGTCGCTGCGCCAGGCGCAGGGCACGCTGGCGCACGACGAGGCCCAGCTGGAGGCCGCCCGCGTCACGCTGGCGCGCTACCGCACGCTGCTGGACCAGGACTCGATCGCACGGCAGGATGTGGACACCCAGGCCGCGCTGGTGCGGCAGCTCGAAGGCACGGTCGTCAGCGACCGTGCCGCCGTGGCCAATGCCCAGGTCAACCTCGACTACACCCGCATCACCGCGCCGGTCGCGGGCCGCATCGGCCTGCGCACGGTCGATGCCGGCAACACGGTGGCGGCCAACGCCACGACCGGCATCGCCGTCATCACCCAGATCTATCCGATCGACGTGGCCTTCTCGGTGCCGCAGGACCGCATCGCCGACATCCTGACTGCGTCGGGCGCGGGCCAGCCCCTGGCCGTCGTCGCACTGGACCGCAACCGCAGCGGCACGCTCGACACCGGCAGCTTCCTCACGCTGGACAACCAGGTCGACACCACCACCGGCACCGTCAAGGCCAAGGCGCGCTTCTCCAACGCGAAGAACGCGCTGTTCCCCAACCAGTTCGTCAACGTGCGTTTCACGCTGCGCAGCCTCGATGCCCTCGTGGTGCCGGTGACGGCGGTGCGCACCGGCCCCAAGGGCAACTACGTCTATGTGGTCAAGGAGGACCGCACGGTCGAGATGCGGCCCGTGCAGCGCGGCGAGGCGACGGTGGACGTGATCGCCATCACCCGCGGCCTGAAGGAAGGCGAGCGCGTGGTGACCGAGGGCGGCGACCGCCTGAGCGACGGCTCGCGCGTGCAGCTGCAGGGCGACAAGCCCGCGGCCACGCCGGCACGCCCGCAGGGGGGGAACCGCCGCCACCGTGGACCGGGCGGCGAGGGCGGCCAGGGCAGCGAAGGCGGCCGCCGCGGCCCGCCGTCCGAGGGCGGCGGCGCCGGCCGCTCCGGGGCGCCGTCGTGATGACGCAGGCGCCTCGCGCCGGGGCGCCGCGATGAGCCCGTCGCGCCCCTTCATCGAGCGGCCGGTCGCCACCGCGCTGCTCATGCTGGCCATTGTGCTGGCCGGCCTCGTGGGCCTGCGCTTTCTGCCGCTCGCGGCGCTGCCGCAGGTGGACTACCCGACCATCCAGGTGCAGACGCTCTACCCGGGAGCGAGCCCCGAGGTGATGAGCCGCACCGTCAGCGCGCCGCTGGAGCGCCAGTTCGGCCAGATGGCGGGCCTGAACCGCATGAGTTCGACCAGCGCCGCCGGCGTCTCCATCGTCACGCTGCAGTTCGGGCTCGACCAGACGCTCGACGTGGCCGAGCAGCAGGTGCAGGCCGCGATCAACGCCGGCGGCTCGTTCCTGCCGGCCGACCTGCCGGCGCCGCCGGTCTATGCCAAGGTCAACCCGGCCGACGCGCCGGTCCTGTCGCTGGCGGTCAGCTCCGAGAGCATGCCGCTGACCGAGGTGCAGAACATCGTCAACACCCGGCTGGCGCAGAAGATCAGCCAGGTCGCGGGCGTGGGCCTGGTCACGCTCGCGGGCGGCCAGCGGCCCGCCGTGCGCATCCAGGCCGATACGGCCAAGCTCGCGGTCGCCGGCATCGGCATCGACACGCTGCGCAATGCCATCTCCGCAGCCAACGCCAGCGGCGCCAAGGGCAGCTTCGACGGCCCGCAGCGCGCCTACACCATCAACGCCAACGACCAGCTGATGACCGCGGCCGAGTACCGCAGCCTGATCGTCGCCTGGAAGAACGGCGCGCCGGTGCGCATGGCCGATGTGGCCCGCGTGGTCGACGGCACCGAGAACGCCGAGCTGGGCGCCTGGGCCGCCCTGCGCAGCGACACTGCCGCCGCGGATGCCGCCGCCCCGGCGCTGCGCCCGGCCATCATCCTCAACGTGCAGCGCCAGCCCGGCGCCAACGTGATCTCCACCGTCGACGCCGTCATGGCGCAGCTGCCGGAGCTGCAGTCGCAGCTGCCCATCGGCATGCGGGTGGAACTGCTGTCGGACCGCACCACCGGCATCCGGGCCTCGGTGCACCACGTGCAGCTCGAACTGGGCCTGGCCGTGCTGCTCGTGGTGCTGGTGATCCTCTTCTTCCTGCACAGCCTGCGGGCCACCGTCATCGCCAGCATCGCGGTGCCGATCTCGCTGGTCGGCACGGCCGGCCTCATGTACCTGCTGGGCTATTCGCTCAACAACCTGAGCCTGATGGCGCTGACCATCGCCACCGGCTTCGTGGTGGACGACGCGATCGTGATGATCGAGAACATCGCGCGCTACATCGAGGAGGGCGAGAAGCCCTTCGCTGCGGCGCTCAAGGGGGCCTCGCAGATCGGATTCACCATCATCTCGCTGACCGTCTCGCTGGTGGCGGTGCTAATCCCGCTGCTGTTCATGGGCGACGTGGTGGGCCGGCTGTTCCGCGAGTTCGCGGTCACGCTGGCGCTCACCATCCTGATCTCGGCCGTGGTTTCGCTCACGCTGGTGCCGATGATGTCGGCGCGCTGGCTGCGGCCGGCCGAGCAGGAGGGCGGCCGGCTGGGCCGCAGCGTTCAAAGATTCTTCGACAAGGTCATCGCGCGCTACGACGTCTGGCTGGCCTGGGTGCTGCGGCACGAGGCGCTGACGCTGGTCGTGGCCGTCGCCACCTTCGCGCTCACGGCGCTGCTCTACGTGGTGATTCCCAAGGGTCTGTTCCCGACGCAGGACACCGGCCAGCTCAAGGTGCGTGTGGAGGCGGCGCAGGACGTGTCGTACCAGCGCATGGCTGGTCTGCAGCAGGCGGCGGCCAACGCCATCCTGGCCGACCCGGACGTGAAGAGCCTGAGTTCCGTGGTCGGTGTGGATGCCGCCAACAACATGATGCTCAACACCGGCAGCATGCTGGTCAACCTGCGCGGCGGCCACGGCGACCAGCAGGCGGTGATGGACCGCCTGCGCGACCGGGTGGCCCGCGAGGTGGCCGGCGTGCGCCTCTACCTGCAGCCGACCCAGGATCTGACCATCGACGCCGAGAGCGGCCCGACCGAGTTCCGCGTGTCGCTCGAAGGCGTGAGCACCGACGAGGTCAACGGCTGGGCCCGCAGGCTGGTGGCGCGGCTCGCCGACGAGCCGCTGGTGCGCAACGCCACGACCGACGCCGGCGCCCAGGGCCTGGCGGCCTATGTGGACATCGACCGCAGCACCGCATCGCGCCTGTCGGTCACCGCCAGCAGCGTGGACGACGCGCTCTACAGCGCCTTCGGCCAGCGCATCGTCTCCACCATCTTCACCGAGACCAACCAGTACCGCGTGATCCTGGAGGCGCAGCGCGAAGGGCTCGATTCGCCGCAGGGCCTGGGCAACCTGCAGCTGCGCTCGGGCGGCGGCTCGCCGGCGCCGCTGGCCTCGTTCGCCACGGTGCGCGAGCAGCCGGCGCCGCTGCAGGTCACGCGCGTGGCGCAGTACCCGGCGGCGACGGTGGGCTTCGACACCGCGCCCGGCGTGGCGCTTGGCCGGTCGGTCGCGGCGATCCGCGCGGCGGCGCAGGCGATCGGCCTGCCCGCGGGCATTTCGATGACCTTCCTGGGTGCAGCCGGCGCGTACGAAAAGTCGCTCGCCAACCAGCTCTGGCTGATCCTGGCGGCCGTGGTCTGCGTCTACATCGTGCTCGGCGTGCTCTACGAGAGCTACGTGCATCCGCTGACCATCCTGTCGACGCTGCCCTCGGCCGGCGTGGGCGCGCTGCTGGCGCTCATGGTCACCGGCCACGACCTGGGCGTGATCGGCATCATCGGCATCATCCTCCTGATCGGCATCGTCAAGAAGAACGCGATCATGATGATCGACTTCGCCATCGATGCCGAGCGCAGCGAAGGAAAGCCGCCGCGCGACGCCATCCGCCAGGCCGCGCTGCTGCGCTTTCGCCCGATCCTGATGACCACGCTGGCCGCGCTGTTCGCCGCCGTGCCGCTGATGTTCGGCTGGGGCGAGGGCGCCGAACTGCGCCGCCCGCTGGGCCTGGCGATCTTCGGCGGGCTGGTGGTGAGCCAGTTGCTCACGCTGTTCACCACGCCGGTGATCTATCTGGGCTTCGACCGGCTCGGCCGGCGGCTGCGCGGCCGCGCGGGCGATGCGGCGGAGGGCGGCGCGTGAACCTCTCGCGCCCCTTCGTCTTGCGGCCGGTGGCCACAGTGCTGCTGACCATCGGCGTCGCACTGGCCGGCATCCTGGCCTTCTTCGTGCTGGCCGTGTCGCCGCTGCCGCAGGTCGATTTCCCCGTCATTTCGGTGTCGGCATCGCTGGCCGGCGCCAGCCCGCAGACCATGGCGCAGAGCGTGGCCACGCCGCTGGAGCGGCGCCTGGGCGTGATCCCCGGCGTCAACGAGATGACGTCGACCAGCTCGACCGGCTCCACCCGCGTCACGCTGCAGTTCGACCTCCACCGCAACATCGACGCCGCCGCACGCGAGGTGCAGGCCGCCATCGTCGCCGCGCGGGCCGACCTGCCCAGCACGCTGCGCAGCAATCCGACCTACCGCAAGGCCAACCCGACGGCGGCGCCGGCCATCATCCTGGCGCTCACGTCCGAGAGCCGCACGCCGGGCCAGATCTACGATACCGTCTCCAACATCGTGAGCCAGCGCCTGTCGCAGGTCGAGGGCGTGGGCGACGTGGAGATCGGCGGCGGCTCGCTGCCCGCCGTGCGGGTGGAACTGCGGCCCTACCAGCTGAGCCGCCTGGGCATCAGCACCGAGGACGTGCGCGCCGCCATTCAGGCCAACAACGCCAACCGGCCCAAGGGCGCGATCGAGGGCGTGGGCCGGCGCATGCAGATCTACACCCCCGCGCCGGGCCTGCGCGCGGCCGACTACCGCGACCTGGTGATCGCCTGGCGCAACAACGCTGCGGTGCGTCTGTCCGACGTGGCCGAGGTGACGGACAGCGTGGAGAACACGCGCACGCTGGGCCTCTTCAACGGCCAGCCGGCCGTGATCGTGCTGGTCACGCTGCAGCCGGGCGCCAACATCATCGAGACGGTCGACAGCGTGCGCCGGCTGCTGCCGGAACTCTCGGCCCAGCTGCCGCAGGACATCAAGGTGCAGGTCGCGTCGGACCGCACCAACTCCATCCGCTCCTCGCTGCGCGAGATCGAGGCCACGCTGGTCATCGCCGTGGGTCTGGTGGTGTTCGTGGTCGGCGTGTTCCTGCGCCGGCTGCGGCCCACCGTCATCCCGGCGGTGGCCACGGTGGTGTCGCTGCTCGGCACCTTCGGCGTGATGTACCTGCTGGGCTTCTCGCTCAACAACCTGAGCCTGATGGCGCTGACGGTGGCCACCGGCTTCGTGGTGGACGACGCCATCGTCGTGCTGGAGAACACCCAGCGCCACATCGAGGCCGGCATGGGCCGCGTCGAGGCGGCGCTGCTGGGCGCGCGCGAGGTCGGCTTCACGGTGCTGTTGATCAGCCTGTCGCTGGTGGCGGTGTTCATCCCGCTGCTGTTCATGGGCGGGCAGGTCGGGCGGCTGTTCCGCGAGTTCTCGGTCACGCTGTCGGCGGCGGTGCTGATCTCGCTGGTCGTCTCGCTGACCACCACGCCGATGATGTGCGCGCTGCTGCTGCGTCCCGAGGACCCTGCGGGCGGGTACCGCCCGGGCCGCTTGGCACGCTGGGCCGAGGCCGGCTGGCAGCGCGCGCTGCGCGGCTATGCCCGCTGCCTGGACTGGGCGCTGACCTCCAGGTTCGTCGTGCTCGCGTCGTTACTGGCGGTAGTAGCTATCAGCGGCTGGCTCTACACGGCCATTCCCAAGGGGTACTACCTGCAGGTCGACAACGGCCAGCTCAACGGCGGCCTGCGGGCCGACCAGAGCATTTCGTCGGGCGCGCTGCAGGCCAAGATGAAGCAGGCGGTGGATATCATCCGTGCCGATCCGGCGGTCGATACGGTGGTCGGCTTCTCGGGCGGGCAGCGCGCGGGCGGCGGCTTCATGTTCGTCAACCTCAAGCCGCTGGCCGAGCGCGGCGTGCCGAGCCAGGCCGTGATCGACCGGCTGCGGCCCCAGCTCAACCAGATCACCGGCCTGCGCGTGTTCCTCGGCCTGGTGCAGGACCTGCGCTCCGGCGGGCGGCAGAGCAACTCGACCTACCAGTACACGCTCAAGAGCGATTCGCTGGCCGACCTGCGCACCTGGACGGCCAAGCTCGGCGACCGCATGGCCGAGTTGCCGCAGCTGACGGATGTGGATTCCAACACCAGCGACAACGGCGTGGAGACCTATGTCGACGTGGACCGCGACGCCGCCGCGCGCCTGGGCGTGAACACCACGGCGATCAACGCGGCGCTCTACAACGCCTTCGGCCAGCGTTCGGTCGCGACCATCTACAACGACCTGAACCAGTACTCGGTCATCATGGAATGGGCGCCGGACTTCCAGCAGTCGCCGCTGGCGCTGCGCGACGTCTACGTGCAGTCCACGGTCAACACCAGCACCACGGCCAGCGGCGCCACGGTGACCAGCACGGTCGACCTGAAGACCGACACCAGCACCGGCACCACCACGGTCACCTCGGCCAACCCGGGCGCGCGCAACTCGTCGGCCGGCCAGGCCCTGGCTTCCACGACCACGCCGCTGGTGCCGCTCGCGGCCTTCTCCGAGGTGGCCGAGCGGGCCGTGCCCAGCGCGATCGAGCACGACAACGGCGAACTGTCGACGACGATCTCGTTCGACCTGGCCGAAGGCACGACGCTGGCCGAGGCGCAGCGCCTGGTCAAGCAGGCCGAGGCCGACATCGCCATGCCGGTCAACGTGCGTGGCACCTTCGCCGGCGCGGTGCGCAGCGCGCAGGAATCGAACGGCCAGCAGGTGCTGCTGATCGTCGCGGCCGTCGTCGTGATCTACATCGTGCTCGGCGTGCTGTACGAAAGCCTGATCCATCCGGTCACCGTGCTCTCCACGCTGCCCTCGGCCGGCGTGGGCGCGGTGCTGGCGCTGCTGCTGATGCGCATGGACCTGTCGCTGATCGCGCTGATCGGGCTGTTCCTGCTGATCGGCATCGTCAAGAAGAACGCCATCATGATCATCGACTTCGCGCTGGAGGCGCAGCGCTCGCGCGGCCTCACCGCCACCGAGGCGGTGCGCGAGGCCAGCCTCCTGCGGCTGCGGCCCATCCTCATGACCTCGCTGGCCGCCGCGCTCGGCGCGCTGCCTCTGGCCATCGGCTTCGGCCAGGGCTCGGAGCTGCGCCAGCCGCTGGGCGTGACCATCGTCGGCGGCCTGATCGCCAGCCAGGTCCTCACCCTCCTGACCGTGCCGGTGGTCTACGTGCTGCTCGACAGCCTGCGCCGCCCTTCGGCCGACGAACGCCGCCTGGCGCGCACCGCCCCCACCGTTCCATGAACCACGCCGCCCGCCTTCTTCCCCTTGTCGTCGCGTTGTCCCTGGCCGGCTGCGCCGGCATCGGCCCCGCCTACCATCGCCCCGACGCACCGCCCGCCGCTGCCTGGAAGGAACAGTCCGCAGCCGCTGGCTGGGTGCCCGCCACGCCCGGCGACACGCTCGACCGCGGCCCGTGGTGGAGCCGCTTCGGCGACCCGGCGCTCGACGCGCTGGCCCAGCGGGTGCAGGTGTCCAACCAGAACATCGCCGCGGCCGTGGCCAACTACGCGCAGGCCGAAGCCCTGGTGCGCCAGCAGCGCGCGGCCCTGCTGCCCAGCCTGTCGGCCAGCGGCAGCGGCCGGCGCAGCGGCGGCGTAGGCAGCGATGGCACGCCGGCCAGCGGCGCCTACAGCGCCACGCTCGGCGCGAGCTGGACGCCCGATCTCTGGGGCCGGCTGCGCAATACCGTGGACAGCGCCCAGGCCAGCGCCCAGGCCTCGCAGGCCGACTTGGCCTCGGCGCGGCTGGCGGCCATCGGGTCGCTGGCCACCGACTACTTCTCGCTGCGCGAGGCCGATGCCGAGATCGCGCTGCTGACCCAGGCCATCGAGGGTTACGAGCGCTCGCTCGCCATCACCCAAAACCGCTACAACGCCGGCATCGCCGCCCAGACCGACGTGCTGCAGGCCCGCTCGCAGCTGCTGTCGACGCAGGCCGACCGGGTGGGCGTGCAGCGCACGCGCGACACGCTGGAGCATGCGATCGCGGTGCTGGTGGGCGAGGCGCCGGCCGGCTTCCGCCTGCCTGCCGCGCCCTGGGTGGCGTCGGTGCCTTCGGTGCCGCTGGCCCTGCCGTCGCTGCTGCTGCAGCGCCGGCCGGACATCGCTTCTGCCGAGCGCAGCGTGGCCGAGGCCAATGCGCAGATCGGCATCGCGCGCGCGGCGTACTTCCCGACCATCGACCTGACCGCCTCGATCGGCGGCAGCTCCAGCCGCGTGGGCGACCTGTTCAGCGCGTCGAGCCTGCTGTGGGCGCTGGGCGTGTCGGTGGCGCAGACGGTGTTCGACGGTGGCGCCATCGACGCGAGCGTGGACGCGGCGCGCGCCGCCCATACGGCGCAGGTGGCCAGCTACCGGCAGACGGTGCTGTCCGCCTTCCAGGCAGTGGAGGACCAGCTCAGCGCCGTGGCCGCACTGGCCGCACAGGAAGGCCTGCGCCGCGAAGACTCCGAGGTGGCCGACCGCACCGAGCAACAGCAGCTCAACCGCTACCGCGCCGCCCAGATCAGCTACACCGACGTGGTGACCGCGCAGGTCGCCGCGCTCACCGCCCGCCGCAGCCTGGCCCAGGTGCAGCTGGCGCGCCAGACCGCGGCCATCGCGCTGATCCAGGCGCTGGGCGGCGGCTGGGAAGCGGACTGGCTGGCCAATCCGCCATAAGATTCCAGGGGGGTATACGCCTGATGCCCCCAGTCCATACCGACGTCACGACGTATGTGCTGGGAGTATCCGGCGTCAGTCGACCCGGCCGCGCAGCAGGAATTCCAGCAGCGCCTTCTGCACGTGCATGCGGTTCTCGGCCTCGTCCCAGACCACCGACTGCGGGCCGTCGATCACGTCGGCGTCCACTTCCTCGCCGCGGTGCGCCGGCAGGCAGTGCATGAAGAGCGCGTCGGGCCGGGCGACCTTCATCAGGTCGGCGTCCACGCGCCAGTCCGCGAAGGCCTTGCGGCGCTCCTCGTTCTCGGCCTCGTAGCCCATGCTGGTCCACACGTCGGTAGTCACCAGGTCGGCGCCGCGGCAGGCATCCTCGGGGTTCTTGAAGACCTTGTAGCCGGCGCCGGAGCGCACGTTGGCCACGGCCTCGTCGATGCCGTAGCCGCTGGGGGTGCTCACGTGCACGGTGAAGCCGAGGATCTCGGCGGCCTGCAGCCAGGTGTTGGCCATGTTGTTGCCGTCGCCGACCCAGGCCACCGTCCTGCCGGCGATCGAGCCGCGGTGCTCGATGTAGGTGAAGATGTCCGCCAGGATCTGGCAGGGATGGAATTCATTGGTCAGGCCGTTGATGACCGGCACGCGCGAATGCGCGGCGAAGGTCTCGATCTTGTCCTGGCCGAAGGTGCGGATCATCACCGCGTCGACCATGCGGCTGATGACCTTGGCGCTGTCCTCGATCGGCTCAGCGCGGCCGAGCTGGCTGTCGCCGGTGGTCAGGTGGACCACGCTGCCGCCGAGCTGGTACATGCCGGCCTCGAAGCTCACGCGGGTGCGGGTGCTGGCCTTCTCGAAGATCAGCGCCAGCGTGCGGTCGGCCAGCGGGTGGTACTTCTCGTAGGCCTTGAACTTGCGCTTGATGACGGCCGCGCGTTCGAACAGATAAGCGTACTCGTCGGCCGTGAAGTCGTTGAACTGGAGGTAGTGGCGGATCGGTGGACTCATGGCAGCAAAACGGCAAGCCCGCGGCGTGGTGCATGCGCCGCGGGCGGGTTCGTCGGAGCGGAAGGACGGATATTACCGGCTGGTCGTCCGCCTAGGCCAGCAGGTCGCGCACCAGCGGTGCCAGCAGGGCCACGATCCGGTCGGCCTGCTCGGCCGTCAGGATCAGCGGCGGCACCAAGCGGATCACCGTGTCGGCCGTGACCGAAAGCAGCAGCCCGGCCTCGGCCGCGCGGCCAAGCAGCGCGCCGGCCGGACGGTCGAGTTCGATGCCGATCATCAGGCCCTGGCCGCGCACTTCCTTCACGCCGGGCAGGGCGCCGAGTTCGCGCTCCAGCGCGGCCTTCAGATGGGCGCCGACGGCGGCGGCGTTCTCGATGAGCTTCTCGTCCTCGATGATCGCGAGCGTCTCGATGCCCGCGCGCATCGCCAGCGGGTTGCCGCCGAAGGTCGAGCCGTGGTTGCCCGGGCCGAAGATGCCGGCCGCGCGCGGTCCTGCAAGCACCGCGCCCACAGGCACGCCCGAGCCCAGGCCCTTGGCCAGCGTGACCACGTCGGGCGCGATGCCGGCCCACTGGTGGCCGAACCACTTGCCGGTGCGGCCGATGCCGGTCTGCACCTCGTCGATCATCAGCAGCCAGCCGCGCTCGTCGGCCAGCCGGCGCACCTGCCTGAGGTAGTCGGCGAACAGCGGGTGGATGCCGCCCTCGCCCTGGATCACTTCGAGGAAGACGGCAACCACGTTCGGATTGCCGGCCGTGGCGTCTTCGAGGGCGGCGATGTCGTTCAGCGGCACGCGGATGAAGCCTTCGACCAGCGGGCCGAAGCCGGCCTGGATCTTCGGGTTGCCGGTGGCCGACAGCGTGGCGATGGAGCGGCCGTGGAAGGCATGCTCGTAGACCACGATCTCGGGCCGCGCGATACCCTTGTCATGGCCGAACTTGCGTGCGAGCTTCAGTGCAGCCTCGTTGGCTTCCAGGCCGCTCGAGCAGAAGAAGGCATTGGTCAGACCCGACAGTTCCACCAGCTTCCTGGCCAGGATCTCCTGGCCGGGCACGTGGTAGTAGTTGGACGTATGGATGAGTCTGGCCACCTGGTCCTGCAGCGCCGCCACCAGGCGCGGGTGGTTGTGGCCGACGGTGTTGACCGCGATGCCGCCCAGGCCGTCGAGGTACCTGCGGCCGTCCACGTCCCAGACCCAGACGCCGTCGCCGTGCGACAGGGCGATCGGCAGGCGGCCGTAGGTGTTCATGACATGCGGGGACGCAGCGGTGGCGGTCATTGCAAAGGTGCTCCTGGCAGCCCTCCGGCCGGGCCGGAGGTGTTGGAAAACCGCAGTCGTCGAGGCTGTCTGCGGGCGTTGCACGATTCTAGGTGCGTACACTGCAGGGGTTTTTGACGATTCGGCATCACTGCGATGCTGCCGGCGGATGGTGGAACGCGGAGCCGGCCGCAGCCGGGTGTGCGGGTTCGTACGAGCCCAGTCTTCTATAAGAGTTAAAATGGCCGGCTCGCCGAGATCGGGGCCCGCCTCGGCCGGCCTGCCTCTCACCTCCCCTACACGATGGTCTCCCAATCCGCCAAAGAAGTCTTCATCCAGGGCATCACCCGCGATGGGAGGACCTTCCGCCCCAGCGACTGGGCCGAGCGGCTGGCCGGCGTCATGAGTTCGTTTCGTCCCGGGGGCGCCCGCCCGGGCAGCCACCTCAGCTATTCGCCGTGGTGCATCCCGACGACAATGAACGGCATCAAGTGCGTGATCGTCAACCGCGAGCTGCAGGCCCACGAGCCGATGGCCTGGGACTTCGTACTGAACTTCGCCCGCGACAACGACCTGCAGGTCGCCGAGGGCTGCCTGCTGCCGGACCACCCGGCGGCCCGCGGGTAGCCGCGCTGGACGGCCGGTGCCGCAGAGGCGCCGGTAAGGCTCCGTTTCCCGTCAGCGGTGCGCGCCCGTCCCGGCTTGCGGGGCACCGTCCCGTCCTGCCTCCGGCCCGCCTTCGGGAGCCGGAGGGTTCATCTCCAGGAAACCCAACAGGTTGTGGTTGAAGATCTCCCATTGCTCTGTCTGCGGCCAGTGGCCGCAACGGGGCAGAAGCAGGATGCGTGCGTCCGAAAAATGGCGTCTGGCCGCCAGGCCGATCTCGTGCGGCAGGCTGTTGTCGTCCAGACCCCACACCAGCAAGCTGGGAAGGTGCACGACGGCGTGGCGTACCGCATCCTGGTCGAACTGCCGCGAGACGGCGGCGCGTGCCTGGCAGGCGTCCCAGCGCTCGCCCTGCAGCGAGGCCAGCCGCAGGGCGACGATGTCGTCGGTGACCTGTCGCGCCTCGTGGAAGGTGTTCAGGCAGAGGCGACGGATGCTGTCGAAGGTGGGCTCGATGCCGGCCAGGCGCGAACGATGGGCGGCCAGCCGGGCCGCCGCGTCGACGGGTATATCGAAGAACGGATAGGGCGCCGCCAGCGCCAGCGAGCGCACTGCCGGCCCGGGCGCGCTGCGCAGGGCGATCAGGCAGCAGAGCAGGCCGCCGATGGAGTTGCCCACCAGATGGACGGCCTCCGGCGCCATCGCCTGCAGAAAGGCCACGGCATGGCGGTAGCGGAATTCGATGCCGTGGTCCGCCGGTATGCCGCTGTGGCCGAAACCGGGTTGGTCGTAGGCAATGAGTTCGTAGCCGGCCCCGGTCAGGGCCTCGGTGTTGCGGAACCAGTTGAGGTCGCTGCTGGCGCCGGGCGCGCCCCCATGCAGCAGCACGACGGCAGGCCGCGGGCGGGGCGGCGGTGTAGCGGGCTGGATCCGGTAGTAGGCGGTCTCGATGCCGAGGATGCGGATGCTCCGGCGCGGGGCCGGTATGCCGATCGTCATGGCGCGGTTCTCACAGCACCCACGCGGCCTGCTGCGGGTCCACGTCCGCCCAGAGCGGGGGTTCGGCGATGCGATCGACGAACAACTGCAGGCGCAGGCCATCGGGGTCGCGCAGGAACACGGCGCGGCGCAGCGGATGGTCCACCGCCTTCTCGGCAATCAGGCCGTCTGCCTGCAACCGGGCGACGGAGGCGTCCAGTTCGGCTTCGCTGAACATTTCGACGCCGAAATGGTGCATGGACGCCGGCGTGTCCTTCGGGGCCTGGATCAGCGCGATGTTGCGTTCGCCGCAGGTACCGCCCAGCAAGGCATAGGCCCGATGTCCGGGGTACACGAGCAGGTCCAGGCCGATGGTCTGCGTGTAGAAGCGGATGGAATCCTCGATCCTCGCCATCGCCAGCGTGGCGTGCTTGGTGCGCACCGGATGGAAGACGGCGTGTTCGACGCGGCGGATCTCGGGGGGGGGGGGATCGTAGTTGCACTCGGTGCACGGCTGCGTCATGCCCGGGCTCCAGGCCGGCTTGGGCTTGGTGACGCTCCCGGTGCGCGCATTGCGCCAGTCGCGGACGACGTCGGCGTAGAGCTCGCAGGAATTCCCGTCGGGGTCCGCGCAGTAGGCCGAGTGCGCGATGTCGTGGTCCAGCGTGCGCTGAAACACGACCTGATCGCGGATCGCGCGCTCGTAGCCGGCCACCAGATCGACCTCGGTTTCCAGCTCGAAGGCCAGGTGGTTCAGGCCGGGCGCGCGCCCGCGGCCGGAAGGGCCGGCACGGGCGACCATGCCGATGTCGTGGTGGGTGTTGCCATTGCTCAGAAAGCCGCCCTGGATGGCGAGCACCCGGTAGGCTTCCTCGAAGCCGACGATCTCGCGGTAGAAGCGCATGGACGTGTCCAGGTTGTCGATGACGAGATTGACGTGTCCCAGGCGGCGTGGACGGAAATAGCGGTTGTCCGGCTGCGTGGCGTCGCGGACCGCGTCGGTTGGTGCATGCATCTCGGTTCCTTCCTTGGAGGTGGGATGGACGATGGAATGACCCGTCGCCCCGGAGGCCGGCAACGAGTGCATCGGAGCGGACGGTCGACTGGCATTCATGGGTACGGCGCCGCTACAGGTCGATGACCAGACGCGGACTCCGGGCGCGCGAGCAGCAGGGCAGGAACACCTTGCCCGACTGGCGTTCCGACGGGCTCAGGACCCTGTCGCGGTGATCGGGCTCGCCTTCGAGTACCGTGGTCATGCAGGTTCCGCAGATGCCTTGCTCGCAGGAGGTCTCCACGGCGATGCCGTGGCGGGCAAGCGCCTCCACCGCGGATTCGCTGCGTCCCACCATGACCGTCAGCCCTGAGCGGGCCAGCACCAGCTCGAAGGCGCCGTCGGCGGCGTGGTCGATGGGCGCAGCCGCGAAATGCTCGACGTGGACGTGCTCCGCATCGAAACCCGCCCGCGCGGCGTGGGAGGTCATGGCATCGATGAAACCCGCCGGTCCGCAGATGTACACATGGGCAGCAGGCCCATGGGCGGCCAGGGCGGCCGCCGGGTCTGCGTGGGTGGCGGGTTCGTCGTCCACGTGGATGTGGACCTGCCGGGCAAAGGCGCTGGCGCCGATGCGGTCCAGGAAGGCCATGCGCCCGCGCTGGCGGCCGTGGTAGTGCAGGGTGAAAACGGCCTGATCGCGCGACAGTTGCTCGGCCATGGCGAGCAGCGGCGTGATACCGATGCCGCCTGCCAGCAGCAGGGTGGGGTGGGTGCCCGGTCGCAGCGCAAAGAGGTTGCGCGGCCGGCCGACGGTCAGTCGCGTACCCGTGCGGACGCGCTCGTGCATGGCCGCCGATCCGCCGCGCGACTGCGGCTCGCGCAGCACCGCGATCTGGTAGCGGTGGGTTTCGCCGGGCGGATTGCACAGCGAATACTGGCGGCACAGGCCGTCGCCCAGGTGCACGTCGATGTGTGCGCCGGCTGCGAACGGCGGCAGCGCACGGCCCCGTGGATCGGCCAGGTCGAACGAGCAGATGCCCACCGCCTCCTCCTGCCTGCGGGCGACTGCGACGTCTAGCGTATCGCTCATGGCGTCGCATGCTGCGCAAGGGTGCGCCGGCCGGCGCCTTCCTGGGGCAGGGACGCCAGGAACTGCCTGAGCTCGCCGATCTCGACGACCGCATCGACCGGCCGCATGGAGAACGCCGAGCCGTCCCGGACGAGGTCGCGGAAGTCCTGCAGGGCCTGCGGACCGGCGAGGATGTCGAGGATCTTGCGCCGCGCCATGACGATGGCCAGGTCTGCGCTCACCAGTTTCTCCCGGGTGCGGTCGACGATGCGGCCCATGCCTGCCTGCATGGCCCGGTCCTGGTCGTTGACCCCGTGGATGCCCGTGGTCGGCACGCCCTGTTGCGCCGCGCGGTCGACTAGATAGTCGTTGCGGCGGTTGCGCACGGGCAGCCAGGTGTCGATGATGGAGCCCGTGTTCAGGTGGATGGACTGGTAGATGCACTCGGGCGGGAACGAGACGCCCCGGGCGACGAAATCCAGGAAGGCGGGCGGCAATTCGCCCTCCATCACATAGTTGAAGTCCCAGCAGTAGGTGTTCTCGTCGTCGATGGGCACCCACGCCCGCCCGCCGATGGGCCAGGCCGCGCTGGGGATCACCGAGAACATCGGTGCCATCCACTGCGTCACGCGCCAGTAGTAGCGTTCCTCGGCACGCCGGCGCGCGATCGACATGAAGCCGATGCCGGTTTCCTTGATGTCGAGTTGCGGATTGGGGTCGGAGAAGGTGTAGGTGCGGTGCACGCGGTCCTGCTTCACGCCCTGCTCGGACTTGTGCAGCGTGGAGACGTGCGAACTGTCGATCTCGCCTTCGACGCCTTGCACCCAGTTGGTTTCCTGCAGCCATACCGACGCCAAGCGCTGCGAGGCGGGCAGGTCGATCCAGGGGAAGCGGGGCAGTGCGGGAGGCTGGCCCTCGCCCATGTAGACCCAGATGACGTCCGCCTGCTCCGCGACCCGGTAGGCCTTCAGCTGCATCTTCTGACACAGATGGGGAGCGCTTTCGCTGGGCATCTCCCGGCACTGCCCGTCGGGCCCGTAAAGCCAGCCGTGGTAGGCGCAGCGGATGCCGTCGTGTTCGACCTTGCCGAAGAACAGCGGCGCTCCGCGATGCAGGCACTGCGCCCGCACAATGCCGACTTTTCCCGCTCCGTCGCGAAAGGCGATCAACTCCTCTCCCAGCAGCTTCAGGCGGACCGGCGCCGGCTGCTGCGCGGTCAGCTGCCGGGACAGCAGGGCAGGCAGCCACAGCGACCGGAACAACGCATTGCCCGGCGTGCCTGGGCCTACTCTGCACAGCAGTTCGTTGTTTTCCTTCGTGAGCATGGCGATTCTCCTGGTGCGGCTCACCTGCCCGAGACGCCGGCGATCATGTTCATGATCGCCCGGCTGGCCTGCTCGGTCAGCTTCAGTTCATCGTCGGTGCAGGCTTCCACGACTTTCGCGTCGGGGCGCAGGGTCTTGATCCGCTGCGTCGTGGCGGATTCCGCGTTCGAGTACTGCGACATGTATTCCAGCTCTTCCTGCAACTGCGCGCCTTCGGTCACCAGCCAGGCCAGGAACAGCTTGCCCAGGTTGGGCTGCGGCGCGCCCTTGAGCATGAAGCCGAACAGCGGCCCCACCGGCACCTCGTCCAGCGGCATCCATTCGATGGGGGCGCCCTTGCGCTTCTGGGCCTCGGCCAGTGCGGTGTAGCCGGAGACGCCCACGGCCACTTCGCCGTTGGAGATGGCGCCTACCACTGCCGGCGGTCCCGGCTTGAAGCGCGGCGCGTTGTCCACCAGGCGCCGGGTGAGATCGACGGCCGCATCCACGCCGTGGCTGACGGCCAGGATGTCCAGCGGAGGCGGGGTGTTGTTGGCCATCGCGAAGCGGCCGCGCCATGCGGGCCGGGTCAGTTCCTCGATGCTGCGCGGCACGGCTTCGGGCTTGACTAGGTTCCTGTTGTAGACCATCACGTACTGGACGTCCCACTGGCGCAGCATCCGGCCCCGGTAGTTCGGAAGCACGCCGTCGACGGCGGCGGCCTTGATCTTGGGGAACATTTCACCGAACTCGCCGACCCAGTCCACCCGTTCGTCCAGGCCGTTCCGGGCGAACCAGTGCTCGTAGGTGTTGTAGCCATAGCCGCCGATGGCGCTGGGCAGAGCCTGTCCGAAATTTTGTGTGTGAGGCATAGCATGTCAATGAGGAGCATGTATGCCGACGAGCAAGACGAAAACGAAGAACGCAGCGATAGCCGCCCGAACGGCGGCGTTGCCCACGATCCCCA
>WNDY01000071.1 GCA_009914555.1 Xylophilus sp. | reverse complement strand
GCGCGAGCACCGCGCCCTGTTGGAGCAATACGCTTTGATCGCCAGCATGAGTGCCAGAGGCAACTGCTACGACAACGCAGCAATGGAGAGTTGGAACCACAGTCTGAAGGTCGAGGCCATCCATGGTGAACACCTCGCCACACGGGAGCAGGCCAAGGCTCATGTGTTTGACTACATTGAGGTTGACTACAATCGGATCCGGCTGCACTCGACCCTGGGCTACCTCAGCCCAGAGCAGTACGAGCTGGCCAATGTCGCTTAGATAGGTGTCCGTAAATCAGGGGCAAGATCAGATCGCACTGCGCAGCGGCGGGGATCTGCGCTTCGATTCGGGCACGCTCTACGCGCCGGGGGATCTGACCCTGGCCGCGGCGCAGATCTATCCGGTCACCGGCGTCGAGGCGGCGGTCTATGCCGGTTGGCGCGGAAAGACCGCCGGCTTCGATCCCGAGCGCATCCTGACGCTGGTGCGCACCACCGACGAACTGCCCGAGCTGCCGTATTCGGTGTTCGGCAGCCTCACGCTGGGCGCGGCCGTGATCGATCAGGGCGGCGTGCTGCGCGCGCCGCTGGGCGCGCTGAATCTCGGCGTGAACAAGGGCGGCGACGTGGGCAGCATCACGCGCGCCGTGAACCTGCTCGCGGGCAGCGAGACCTCCGCCAGCGCGGCGGGCCTGGTCATGCCCTATGGCGGCACGAACGACGGCGTGGCCTGGCAGTACGCCGGCGAGCAGGTCAAGCTGCAGGGCGTGGGCACAGCCGCCGTGGGCAGCGTGCGCCTGCTGGGCGAGCACGTGGACGTGCGCGAAGGCGCCACGATCGATCTGTCGGGCGGCGGCACGCTCGCGGGCGCGGGCTTCGTGTCGGGACGCGGCGGCTCCACCGATGCGCGTTTCAATCCGCTGGTGCAGATCAACGCAAAGGGTGGCTTCACGCTGCCTGGACTCGGCAGCAATCCGGTCTACGCGATCGTGCCGGGCAAGCAGGCGAGCCAGGCACCGCTAGGTGGAGAAGCAGGCGCGGTGGACCCGCTCGTGGGCCAGCAGATCACCATCGGCGCGGGCGTGCCCGGCCTGCCCGCGGGCACCTACACGCTGATGCCCTCGACCTATGCGCTGCTGCCGGGTGCCTTCCGCGTGGAGATCAATGGCGCGGGCGCAGCACGGGAACAGGGCGTGCCGACGGTGCCTATGGCGATGCGCAATCGCTCGTGGTCCACCGCGGGCCGCCTGTCGGTGGCTGGCACCGCCATCGGCGACAGCCTGGCCAGCCAGGTGATCCTGACGCCGGCCGACGTGCTGCGCACCCACTCGCAGTACAACGAAACCTCCTACGCCGACTTCGTGCGCGCCGATGCCGCGCGGCTCGGCGTGCCGCGCGCCCAGTTCGAGGCGGATGCCAAGGCCCTGCTGCTCGAACTGGCCGACCGCACGGCGAACCGGCAGGAACTCAGCTTCCGGTTCGACGGCACGGTGCTCGGCAATCCGGCGAAGGACGGGTACGGCAGCACGCTGGCCGTGCTCGGCAGCACGATCGAGATCCTGGGTGATGGTGCCCCGGACATGGCGCACGGCGCCGCGTTGCGAGCCGTGGACCTCGGCAAGATCGACGTGAACCGGATCGCCATCGGCGGCATGCCGCTGGCGGTGTATGGCCAGGGCGGCAACTTCGTGCGCTTCAACGTCGGTGCTGCGCCCTCCCGCGGCATCGTCGTGCGCAGCGGCGCTGTACTCGCCGCGCCCGAAGTGATGCTGATCACCCAGGGCAATGCGGAAGTGAGCGCGCCGATCGAGATCGAGCGCGGCGCGGTCATCAGCACGCTGGGCCAGGGTGCGGCAGCCTATGACTCGGGCAACGGCTTCGTCTACCAGCCGGGCACGGCCAGCGTGGTGACGGTCTCCAACGGTCGCCTGCAGTGGCTGGCACCGGGAAAAACCGATACCGGATCGCCTGGTCCCATCCGCGTCGGCACCTGCACCGTCGGCGACTGCACGGGAACGACCCGCCTGTATTCGGAAGGCAGCATCGCCTTTGCCACCGACAACGAATTCGAACTCGACAGCGCGGTGCGCTACGGCACGCGCCACCTGAGCCTCGCGGTCGGTGCCTTCAATGTCGGCAGTCCCGAATCGCTGGCCGCAGCGAGCGCCCGCGGTGCGCTGGCCCCGGGTCTCGCACTCAATCAGCAGGTGATGGACCGCCTGCTGCAGGGCGACACCGAGGCCGGCGCGCCGGCGCTGGAGACGCTGGAACTGATCGCGGGCGGTTCGTTGAACTTCCTCGGCTCCGTGAGCCTGTCCACGCTGGACGCGAACGGCAAGTCGCGGCTGGACAACCTGATGCTGACCACGCCGGCCATCTACGGCTACGGCGGCGCCGGCGACACGGCCCGGGTCCAGACCGGCCACCTGATCTGGAACGGCGCGGCCGGACAGCCCGGCGCGGTGGTGGCCGATGGCGCAGGCACGGGAAGCGGCAGCCTGGACCTGCAGGCCGAGCGCATCAGCTTCGGCTACGGCCCCTATGGCCAGCCCGATGGCATCAGCGCGCTCGACCGCCAGGTGCTGGGCTTCGCCAACGTCAATCTCGCGGCCAGCGAGCGCATCACCGCCAACAACAAGGGCACGCTGACGGTCTACCAGCGGCAGGGCGAGTACGTGGCCGGCAAGGGCTACCAGTACAGCGGCGGCAACCTGAACATCGTCACGCCGCTGTTCACCGGCGAGGCGGGCTCGGTCAACCGCATCAACGCGGGCGGAGCGATCTCCGTCACCGCGCCGGCCTCGGGCGCCGCCGACGCGGCACCGATCCAGGCGCTGGGCGCCGAGCTGTCGCTGATAGCCGGCGGCGCGTTGAACCTCGACACCACCGTGGCGCTGCCCAGCGGCAAGCTCACGCTCACCGCCGAGACCGACCTCGTGCTGGGCCCGCGGGCGCGCCTCGACCTGGCGGGACGCAGCATCACCTTCTTCGACGACCCGGGCGCCACCCAGTACAGCTGGGGCGGCGATGCCACGCTGGAAAGCCGTCGCGGCAACATCCGCCAGGCCGCGGAGTCGGTCATCGATCTCTCGGCCCGCAACAACCAGGCAGGCCGCCTGACCGCCATCGCACTGGACGAGGCCGCGGGCCTGGTCGACCTGCAGGGCCGCATCCTCGGCGGCGCGAACGGCCGCTACAACGCGGGCGGCACCCTGGTGCCCTACCTGGCCGGCGGCATCGAGCTGCGGGCCCAGCGCCTGGGCGGCGCCGGCAGCCTGGACCAGCAGTTCGCGGCGCTGAACCAGCGCCTGAACCTCGGCGAGGTGTTCGGACTGCGCAGCTTTCAGCTCAAGCAGGGCAGCCTGACCATCGGCAACGAGCTCAAGGCCAGCCAGGTCGAGGTCTCGGTGGACAACGGCCATCTCACGGTGGCGGGCACGGTCGATGCCAGCGGCGAGCGCGTCGGCAGCATCCGCCTGGCCGCGAAGCAGGGCCTGACATTGGCGGGCAGCGCCGTGCTCGACGCGCACGGCACGCAGCTGCGGCTGGACAGCCATGGCCAGATCATCGACAGCCCGAACCGGGCCATGGTGGAGCTCAATTCGGGCGACGGTTTGCTGACCTTGGCCGAAGGCGCGCGCATCGACCTGCGCCACGGCACCGACGATGCGCGGGTGAAGGCGCGTCCCGCGCTGTACGACGGCCGCGAGCGCGGCACGCTGGACCTGTATGCGCCGCGCATCGATGGCGCGGGCGGCGCGGGGACGAGCGCAGCGGCCACCTATGGCGATATCGCGATCGACGCGAGCGGCCGGCTCGACATTCGGGGCGCGCGGTCGATCGCGGTCAATGCGGTGCAGCGCTATGCCGACGCCGAGTACGGCCAAGTCAAGGGCCCGAACGGCCAGCCCGTGCTCGATGCCAACGGCAGGCCCGTGCTCGACCTGTCCGCCGATGGCCGGCCCTACCAGGTGATCGACCAGGACTACCTGAACCGCAAGCACGGCGACAGCACGGCATTCATCGACAAGGCCCTGGCCAATGCCGACCTGCTGAACCGCAAGCTCGCGGGATTGAACAACGCGAGCTACCGCGACGCCTTCCATCTGCGGCCGGCCGTGGAGATCGTGAGTGCCACGCCCGACGGCGCGATGGTCGTCAGCGGCGACATCGACCTGTCGGGCTACCGCTATGCGAGCCTCAACCCGCACGTGCAAAAGACCGGTGTCTATGGCTCGGGCGAGCCGGGCGCACTCGCGATCCGCGCGGGCGGCAATCTCTCCATCTACGGCAGCATCAACGACGGCTTCGCGCCGCCGCCCGATACGCCCGACGACAAGGGCTGGGTGCTGACGCCGGGCGTCCAGGCCTTCGGTGGCGACGTGGTGGTGCCGGGGCCGGGCGTCACGCTCGCGGAGGGAACGCGCTTCCTGGGCGGCAAGGTACTCAACTACGACCTGCCGATCCAGGGCCTGACGCTTCCGGCTGGCACCGTCGTGCCGGTGCAGGCGACGCTCAACGAGGCCCTGGCATTGCCGGCCGGCACCGTGCTGCGCGCCACGGTGCGCGACGCCGCGGGCAATGTGCTGTACCCCGCCGGCACGGTGTTGCGGCAGGGCGTGACCCTGCCCGCCGGCGCGCGCCTGGATGCCGGCAGCGTGCTGCCGGCGCAGGCCGCGTTGAAGGCGATGATCTGGCCGCGCGGCGTGCCGCTGCCGGGTTGGGCGGTGCTGCTGGCCGGCAACCTGGCCTTGCCGACGGGGGCACTGATTCCGTCGATGACCGACGTGAAGCTGCCGGGCGATGCACTGTCTGTGCCGTTGCGCACGGTGACCGATGGCCGCATGGGACGCAACTGGGCGGTGGGGGCCATGCTGCCCGAAGGCTCGCTGTCGTGGTCGCTGCGCCTCGTGGCCGGTGCCGACACCGCCGCGGCCGATACCCGGACCGTGCAGCCGTGGACCGAGGCCAGCCTGGTGCTGGCCGATACGCATTACAGCCTGTACGAGCAGCGCCAGAAGACGCTGGTTCCGGGTCAGCCGGGCACGCCGGCGCAGCCGGGGGGAAAGTGGTACTGGGACGCGCTGGGTGCGGAGGTGTATGGCTTCGAACCCAACACGCCGGTTCCTGCCGATCTGGAGTCGGCCTGCATGGACGCCGGCATCTGCGTGCGAGTCCGCTACATATGGGACGCATTGGGCGCGGAGGTCTACGGCTTCAAGCCTGGCACGCCCGTTTCGGACGATCTGCAGTCGGCCTGCATGGATCCGGGCATCTGCATCTCGCTCGGCGAGGCGACGCCCGAGATTCCCGGCACACCGGACAAATGGGTTCCCGGCGGGGTGATCAAGGTTCATCAGCTGGCACAGAACTTCAGCGTGCTTCGCACTGGGACCGGCGACCTGGACCTGATCGCTGGCGGCGATGTCTCCACGCACTCGCTCTACGGCATCTACACGGCGGGCACGTCCACGGCCTCTCGCGCCGGAGGCGAGGCCGGTGCCTTCGACCGGGCGCGCGGCAAGGCGGCCGACGGCACCTACCTCGGCACCAAGAACTCGGCCGTGCCGCCCGAGGGCCTGCCTTCGGCGGGTTCGATCTACGAATCGCTGGTCGACGGCGAGACGAACAGTACCTATGCGGCCTGGTATCCCGATGGCGGCGGCAACCTGCTGCTGCGCGCGGGAGGCGATCTGAGGGGCGACCTGCTCGCGAGCTATGAACCGCGTTCTGCCGGTCAGGAGTTGCGCCCCCAACGCAGCAGCGCCGACATCGGCAATTGGCTGTGGCGCCAGGCCAGCGGCGGCACGGCCGGCGTGGACCCGATCGCCACGGCCTGGTGGATCAATTTCGGGACCTATGTGCCTGGATCCGCTGCGATGAACACGGACGCCGGGTTGCACTTCACGGATGTTCCGGAGGTGATCGCAATCCCGGAGCTGGTCGGCTTCACCGGCATCGGTACCCTGGGAGGCGGCAACCTGAACATCGAGGTGGGCGGCAATGCCGGCCTGACCTCGCGTCGCGGCGGCGATGCCGGTGCGAGGCCGCGCAGCGAAGGCCTGGCACTGGCCGTGGGGAGCACCGGACGGGTGACCGCCGACGGCCGTCTGATGCTCACGGGAGGGGGCGATCTGCAACTGCGCATCGGCGGCAACCTGAATGCCGGATTGCAGGCACGTGCCTCGAACCCCGCTGGCGATCCCAACGCATCTCCCGATCTCTACCGCATACAGGACCTGAGCCTCAATGGCGTGCTGGCCAACCTGCGCGGTGCCGTGCAGATGCAGGCCGGCGAGCTGGGAGGCATCGCGCTGACGTACTACCGCAGCGGCCCTCCCGATGCCGATGCCCGCGAGGTTCGCGCCTACGATCCCTACACGGCCACGCTCGGCACCGCGACGGGCGGGCTTGTGTTGAAGCTGGGCGACGCCACCGCGACGCTGGACACCCGCGGCGACCTGGTCGTGGCGGGCAGCGGCGATCCGGGACGCGCGCCGCTGCCGTACCTGTTGCCCTATACCTTCGATGGCACACGCTACGAATCGGGCGGCCAAGGCTGGTTCTCGCTGTGGACCAACAACACCGCCATCAACCTGATGTCCGGCGGGGGGGATCTCACGCCCGTGACGCCAGTGGTGAAGGCTGCCGAAGGCACGCCGCGGCGCGACTTCGACGCGACGGACGGCCGGCTGGTTTACCCATCGCAGCTCAATGCAGTGGCTGCCTCGGGCAGCTTGTTCCTGCGAGGCGATTCGACGCTGGGCCAATCGCTCCTGCTCGCGCCCTCGACGAACGCTGAGCTCCGCCTTCTGGCGGGAGACTCCATCTATGCCGGCGGCTATGTCGTGAGTCTGTCCGGGGCCGGCACGGATGCATTGCCGACACCGTTGAGGCCTGCCTTTATCGCCTTCCAACCGGCGAATGGAAATCCGACGCCGACCCTGCAAACAGACAACCTGTCAGAGGATGGCGTGTTCCCGGCACTTGACGGGGGGGGGGAGATATCCGTTGTTCGTCTTCGGCCCCGACACGGCAGCAACTGCCATTCGCACAACGATCGCACCGGCGCGACTGTATGCACGAGACGGCGACATCCTCGGCCTCGAGAGTGGCGGAACCCTGGCGTTCACGGGCGGGGGACGGACCGGACAGACGTGGTACGAAGGTTCAGGTCCTGTCTGGATGCGTGCCGGACGCGACATCGTCCGCTCCGGGTCCGTGCTCGGGCAAGCACCGCCGTTTCTTCCGGGCGACTTGTCGTTGACCTCTTCGGGTTCCGGCTCCGGCACCCGAACCGGCAACCTCTTCGTCCACAACGACCCCACCGACGTCTCCATCGTCCAGGCCGGCCGCGACATCCTCTACAGCAGCTTCGAAGTCGCCGGCCCCGGCACGCTCGAGATCAGCGCGGGCCGCAACATCCTGATGGCGGGGCAGGTCGGACAGACCCTGCAAGGGGTGCCCGTGTACGGCGAGACCGCCGTGCGCAGCATCGGCCCGGTGGTGCCCGGCGACGCGCGGCCCGGCGCGGGCATCGTGATGCAGGCCGGCCTGGGCAGCCAGGGCGCCGACTACGCCGGCTTCCTGCGGCGCTACCTCGACCCCGCGAACCTCGCGGACAGCGGCGCCTCGCTGGCCAGCCAGCCGGGCAAGGTGCCCTACGTCTACAGCGGCAGGCTGACCCTGGCCGACTGGCTGCGCGAGGTGCATGGCTTCACGGGCGAGGACAAGGACGCGCCGGCCTTCCTCGACCAGCTGCAGGCCCGCCGCGACGCCGACAGCAGCCTGCCCAAGCGCATCCTGCGCAACGACTACCGCGCGGCGAGCCAGCTGCACCTGGTGAACTGGCTGGAAGACCGCTACGGCTACGACGGCTCGGAAGACGCGCTGACGGTCTTCAACCGCCTCTCGCCCGAGCAGCAGCGCGTCTATGCGCGTGGCGTGTACTTCGCCGAGCTCAAGGCCGGTGGCCGCGAATACAACGAGGCCGGCAACGCCCGCGAGGGCAGCTACCTGCGCGGGCGCAACGCGATCGCCGCGCTCTTCCCCACGGCCGATGCGCAGGCGCGGCCCATCGTCTACCAGGGCGGCATCACGATGTACGGCGCGGCCGGGGTCAACACCCTGTTCGGCGGCGACATCGAGACGCTGACGCCGGGCGGCAGCCAGATCTTCGGTGTCGAGGGCCAGGCGCCGGTGGCACTGCCGGGCGTCGTGCCGGGGCTCGTGACGCAGGGCGCGGGCAACATCCATCTCTACGCGCTCGACGACATCCTGCTCGGCCAGAGCCGGATCATGACCACCTTCGGCGGCAGCATCCTCGCCTGGTCGGCCGAGGGCGACATCAACGCGGGCCGCGGCTCGAAGACCACGGTGGTCTACACGCCGCCCAAGCGCGAGTACGACACGTGGGGCAACGTGACGCTGTCCTCGGACGTGCCGAGCACGGGCGCGGGCATCGCGACGCTGGCGCCGATCGCGGAAGTGCCGGCCGGCGACATCGACCTGATCGCGCCGCTGGGCACCATCGACGCGGGCGAAGCCGGCATCCGGGTTTCGGGCGACGTCAACATCGCGGCGCTGCACGTGGTGAACGCCGACAACATCGTGAGCCAGGGCAAGTCGACCGGCATCCCGGTGGTCGCGGCGGTTAACGTCGCCGCGCTGACCAATGCCAGCGCTGCGGCCTCCACCGCGGTCGCGGCCGCGCAGGACGCGATGCAGCGCGAGCGCGCCGTGGCGCGGCAGAACCTGCCATCGGTGTTCACGGTGCGCGTGCTGGGCTTCGGCAACGAGCCGGCCGAAGAGGGCAAGCAGGCACCGCCGCCACCGCGCGCCGGCCTGCAGGGCAAGGCACCGATCCCCTACGACCCGCGCAGCTTCGTGCAGATCGCGGCGCACGGCGATGCCTTCGACCCGGCCGTGATGTCGAAGCTGACCGAGGCCGAGCAGCGCGAGCTGCGCAGAGGCAAGTAGCAGTCGGTCGCCCATGCCGTGCCGCGCACCCCGTGCGCGGCACGGCGTGAGCGATCCCACGAGACCCTGGATGCGGAGGTTCCCATGTTGGACATGAGTCCCTGGCTGTGCCTGGAGTCGCCGGAGGCCGGCGGCCATACGGACCGCGAGGCGCACGAGGACGCGGGCAGCGCGCTGCGCGAGTTCCTGGTCGCGAACTACGGCCGGCTGCACCGGCGCCTGCTGCGCCATCTCGGCGATGCCGACCTGGCCAGCGACAGCCTGCACGACGCCTGGCTGCGGCTCGGCGACATGGCCGTGCCGGCGGTGCAGAACCCCGAGGCCTACGTCTACCGCACGGCCTGCAACGTGGCGGTGGACTGCCTGCGCCGCAACCGTCCGCAGCCGCATGTGGAGGATGGCGAGGCGCTGTTCGAGTTCCTGGTCGATCGGTCGCCGGGCCCGGAGTCGATCGCCGAGGCGCGCTCGGACGTGCACGCGGTCGATCGCGCCATGCAGCACCTGCCGCGCCGCCATCGCGCCGTGCTGGTCGCGCTGCGGCTCGAGGAGAAGACGCGCCAGGAAGTCGCGGACCGGCACCAGATCTCGCTGCGCAGCGTCGACACGGCGCTGCGCCAGGCGCTCGCGCACTGCGCGCAGGCCACGGGCCAGACGGTGCATGCGGGGATCGAACTGCGCGCGACCACCGCGCCGGCGCCGCGAAAAACACGCCGGCAGGCCGGCCCGAATTCCGCCGCGGCGCAGCCGGCCGCGCGGCACTGCCGCGCCTGAGCGGCGAATGTGACGTCTTCGCTCGACATGTTCGAGATGAAAGGGCTCCGGGGTAGAGCAAAACGACTCATGCGGTGCGCCAGGGCGCGCGAATCCTCCCGAGTTCTTTCCATCAGCCTGACACGCGGCCCCGCCATGATTTCCTGCTGCAAACGGTAGCGACTGGAGCGAACGACATGGCCGCAGGGATTCTCGGACGGAAGCATCTGCGCCAGGCGCCGCAGCAGGGATTCACGCTCATCGAGCTGATGGTGGTGCTGGTGATCATGGGCGTGCTCGCGGCGCTGATCGTGCCGAACCTCATGAACCGACCGGACCAGGCGCGCGCCATCGCGGCACGCCACGACGTGGGCGCGATCATGCAGGCGCTCAAGCTGTACCGGCTCGACAACGGCGAGTACCCCGGTGCCTCCCAGGGCATCCGCGCGCTGGTGGAGAAGCCGAGCTCGGGCAAGATCCCGGCCAACTGGCGCAACTACCTGGAGCGCCTTCCCAGCGATCCCTGGGGCAAGCCCTACCAGTACCTGAACCCCGGCACCAACGGCGAGATCGACGTGTTCTCGCTCGGCGCCGACGGTGAGCCGGGTGGAGAGAAGGCCAACGCCGACATCGGTTCCTGGCAACTCTAGGGCCCGGACATGGATGGCGTCCGGGAGCGGCCCGCGGGCCTGCGAAGGCAGGCTCGCGAAAGACAAGCGTGCGCCCGGCCGGCGCATGGGCAGCGCGGCATGGCCGTCGTTGCCGCGCTGCTCGTCGTCGCGGTGATCGCGGTGCTGGCGGGCGCGCTGCTCGAGCGGCAGACCGCGGCCATCCGCGCGGCCCAGTCGGCGCAGACGCGGGCACAGGCGCAGTGGCTGCTGCGCGGCGAGGTCGGCCGCGCGCAGACCGTGCTGCGCGCCGCGGCGCAGCGCGCGCCCTATACCCGCCTCGACGGCACCTGGAGCCAGCCGGTCGACGGCCAGGTCCTCGGCCGGATCGAGGGCGAGCCGGCGCTGGCGTTCACCGAGATCGTCGACGAGCAGTCCAAGTTCAACCTGCGCAACCTCGTGAACGCCGGGCAGTTCGATCCGGTGGAGGGCGGCGTCTTCCTGCGGCTGTGCGCGATGGTCGGCGTGCCGCCGGACCAGGCCGGCCGCATCGCGCGCCGCGTGGCCGAGAGCCTGGTGGAGGCGGAACGGCGGCCGGCCGGCGCCGCGCCGGTGGCGGAGGGCGAAGCCGCGGAGGAGACCGCCCGGCAGCTCGGCCTCGAGAGCCTGCCCGCGCGCGAACAGGCGCCGCGGCTGCGCACGGTCGACGACCTGCTCGCGGTGCCCGGCGTCGATGCCGGCAGCGTGGCGCGCCTGCGGCCCTATCTCACGGTGCTGCCGCAGCGCACCTGGCTCAATGCCAACACGGCGCGCGCCGAGGTGCTGGCCGCGTGGGTGCCGGGCCTGTCGCTCGACCGCGCGCGTGCCGTGCTGCAGGCGCGCGACAACGGCCAGTGGTTCATCAACCGCGGCGATTTCGTGAACCGGCTGCAGATGCCCGGGCTCGACGAGAGCGCGGTCCTCATCGGCATCACCAGCCGCTGGTTCCGCCTCTCGAGCGCGCTGCAGACCTCGCGCACCACGCTGCTGATGCAGGCCCTGCTGTACGACGACAAGGAAGTGCTGCCCCAGGTGATGTGGCTGCGGGAGGGGGCTTGATGGAACGCGTGGACCTGCTGCGCCTGATGCTGCCGCCCGCGCGCGCCGTCGATACCGCGCCCGTGCGCTGCGCATGGCGCACGGCGCAGGGCTGGTAGGGCGCGACGCTGGAGAGCCTGGCGGCGCTCGCCGCGCTGTCCACCCCTTCCCGGCCGCGGCGCGTCGAGGTCTGTCCGCATCCGGGCGACGTGTCGATGACCACGCTCGAACTGCCGCCGCTGCCCGCCGCGCGCCTGCGCGTCGCGGTGCTCGGCGCGATCGAGCTGCTAGCGCTGGCCGCGCCGGCCGACCTGGCGGTGGGCATCGGTGCGCGCGATGGCACGGGCCGCGTCCCGGTGGCCTGGATGAGCGCCGAGGCGCTGTCGGCCTGCCTGCGGGCGCTGCGCCAGCACGGCCTCGCGGTGCAGGCGGTGCTGGCGCCGCCGGCCTTTCTGCCGGCACCCGGAGAGGGGCTCGCCGCGCTGCGCGTCGATGGCTGGGCGATCGTGCGCACCGGTGCCGGCAGCGGCATCGTGCATCCGCTGGCCGTGGCGCACGCCGACCCGGTGCAGCTCGACGCCCGGCTGCGGCCGTTGCTGCCAGGCACGCTGCCGCTGCACTGGCTGGCCGAATCCGAGGCGTCGTCGTTCGCCGGCAGCGGATGGGCGTGGACGCTGCCGATGGCCGCGAGCGGCGGCGAGGGCGCGGACCGGCGCTGGCTGCGCCCCGCCATCGGCTGGAGCGTGGCGACCGCCGCCGTGTGCCTGCTGGGCCTGCAGCTCCAGGCCGCGCGCGTCGCCGCCGAAGGCCAGGCCCTGACGCGCCAGATGGCGGCGCAGGTCAAGGCCGCGTTTCCCGAGCTGCCGGTGGTGCTCAACCCGCTGCAGCAGGCGCGGCAGTTGCGCGATGCGCGGCGCGCGGGCACGACCATGGGCAGCATCGAATCGGCGGACTTCGCCGCGCTCGTGCGCGCCTCCACGGCGGTGCTCGCGCAGGCCGAGGGGCAGGTGCAGGGGTTGGACTTCCGCGACGGCCAGTTGCGCGTGCGCTGGCGCGCGGGCGTGGTGCTCGGCGCCGACGAGCTGAAGGCGTTGCAGGCGAGCGCGCAGCAGCGCGGCCTGCAGCTCCTGCCCGAAGAGGGCGGCCTGCGCGTGGCGCTCGCCGAGACGAAGCAGGGCGGCGAAGGCGGCGTGGCACCGGCCGCCGCTTCGAAGACCGCCGCGCAGAACGGAGCCGCGCCATGAAGCGCCTGGCCACCGCATCTTGGCAGCGCTGGACATCGCCGCTGCACGCGCGCCTGCAGCCGCTGCGGGCCCAGCTGCAGGGCCGCTGGCGGGCCCTGACGCGGCGCGAGCGCGGGCAGGTCCTCGCGATGCTCTGCGTGGTGACGGTGGCGGCCGTCTGGCTGCTGGGCATCAAGCCGGCGCTGGACACGCTGCGCTACTGGGACGGCGAGCTGCCGCGCCTGCGCTCGCAGGCCGCGGCGCTCAAGGACGTGCTGGCCGACGTGGGCGGCCCCGCCGTGGTGGCGGGCGATGCCGCGCGCGACCCGGCCGGCCGCGTGCGCGCCAGCCTCGATGCGGCGGGCCTGGCCGGCGCCTACCGCTTGAGCGAGGCGGGCGCCGAGCTGCAGATCGAGATCGAGCGCGCCGCGGATGCGTCGCGCCTCGCGGCCTGGCTGCTCGCCGCGCCCGGCGCGCTGGGCATGACGGTGAACAAGGCCATGTTGCAACGGTCCGAGGACGCCGGCCCCGATGGCCGGAACGACGTCCGGGCCACGGTCGCGCTGACGGCGCGGCCTCAATCAGGGAATCGATGATGATGCGAGCGGTGGCGGGAAGAACGGGAAGATGCTGGGCACTGGCGTGCCTGGCCCTGGCGGGGTGCGCTTCGACCGCCTCCACCGAGGCGCCGCTGTTCCGCGAGGGGAACTACGTCCCGAGCTCGGGCGCCGGGGCCGAGGGCGCGGCGCAGGCGCAGCCCGTGGCGTCGCCGGCCACTTCGGCCGCGCCGCCCGCGCGCGTGGTGCGCCCGACCGGGCAGGACCGGCGTGCCGCCGCGGCCACGCCGGCACGCACGGCTGCCACCGCGACGACGGTGGCGGGCGCCACCGGCAGCGACGACCGCTCGGTGCTGAACTTCGTCGATGCCGACATCCAGTCTGTGGTCTCCGCGCTGTCGCGCTTCCTGGGCCGCAACTTCGTGATGGACCCGCGCGTCAAGGGCCAGATCACGCTGGTCTCCGACGGCGAGGTGCCTTCGAAGACCGCCTACGACATGCTGGGCTCGGCCCTGCGCATGCGCGGCTTCACGATCGTCGACGTCGGCAACGTCAGCCGCGTGGTGCCGGTGGCCGACGCCAAGCTGCAGGGCGGCGCGGTCAATGCGCGCGCGCCGGGCGGCGGTATCGCCACGCGCACCTTCAGGCTGGCCTACGAGAACGCCGAGGCGCTGGTGCCGGTGCTCAAGCCGATGATCGCGGCCGAGAGCAACATCGCGGCCTACGCGGCCAACAACACGCTGGTCATCACCGACTACATCGACAACCTCGAGCGCATCGCGCGCATCGTCGAGAGCATCGACACGCCGACCTCGCTCGACACCGACGTGGTCAAGGTGCACAACGGCGTGGCGGTGGACATCGCGGCGCTCGCCAACGAGCTGCTGCAGGGCGCGGGCAACGAGACCCGGCGCGACATCGTGGTGCTGGCCGATCCGCGCTCCAACAGCGTGATCGTGCGCTCGAGCAGCCCGGCGCGCACGGCGCTGGCGCGCGACCTCATCGTCAAGCTCGACAACTCGCAGGACGATCCCGGCAACCTGCACGTGGTGTACCTGCGCAATGCGCAGGCGACCTACCTGTCGGGCGTGCTGCGCGGGCTGCTGACCGGCGACTCGGGCAGCACGGCGCTTGGCAGCGGCGATGCCGCGCGCGCCACGCTCGGCGCCGGCGGCATGTCGGGCGGTGCCGGGGCGCCGGGCGGCGCGGGCCGCACGACGACGGGCACTTCTTCCACCTCCTCGTCTTCTTCGTCGTCCTCCTCGTCCGCGCAGGGCGGCGGCACGCGCGGCAGCACCGGCGGCAGCCGCTTCGGCGGCGGCGCGCAGCAGGGCGGCTCGGGCAGCGGCAGCACGGGCACGGCCTTCTCGGCCAACGGCGTGACGGTGCAGGCCGATGCCCCCACCAACACGCTGATCATCGCGGCGCCCGAGCCGATGTACCGCAGCGTGCGGCGCGTGATCGACCTGCTCGACCAGCGGCGCGCGCAGGTGCTGGTCGAGAGCCTGATCGTGGAGGTCACCGAGCAGGACGCGGCGCAACTGGGCATCCAGTGGATGCGCAACAACGGCCGCTTCATCGGCGGCACCAACCTCGGCGGCGGCGCGGGCCTGAACACCAGCGCCACCAACACCATCGACCTGCTGCCCAAGGGCCTGAACCTCGGCGTGCTCGACGGCACGGTGAAGCTGCCCGGCGTGGGCGAGATCGCCAACCTCAACCTGCTGGCGCGCGCGCTGCAGACCAAGGGCGGCGTCAACATCCTCTCGACGCCGAACATCATGACGCTCGACAACGAGGCGGCCTCGATCATCGTGGGCAAGACCGTGCCCTTCGTCAGCGGCCAGTACATCACGCCCGGCGGCGGCGGCTCGGACAACCCGTTCCAGACCGTGACGCGCGAGGACATCGGGCTGCAGCTCAAGATCCGGCCGCAGATCTCCGAGGGCGGCACGGTCAAGCTCGACATCTACCAGGAGGTCTCGAGCATCGACGACCAGAACTCCGGCATCGCGGGCATCGTGACCAACAAGCGCGCGCTCGACACCAGCGTGCTGCTCGACGACGGCCAGATCATGGTGCTGGGCGGCCTGCTCGAGGACAGCGTCACCAGCACCACCGAGACGGTGCCGGGCCTGGGCACGATCCCGGTGCTCGGCAACCTGTTCCGCTACGACAGGCGGCAGCGCGCGAAGACGAACCTGATGATCTTCCTGCGGCCCTACGTGATCCGCGATGCCAATGCCGGCCGCGGCCTGACCCAGGACCGCTACAACTTCATGCGCACACAGCAAAGCCGCGTGCAGCCGGGGCGGCACCTCGTGCTGCCCGACATGCCGGCGCCGATCCTGCCGCCGCCCGACCTGCCGGTGGCCGGCGCGGCCCCCAAGCTGGACCTGCGGCCCGAGCAGTGGAGCAGCACGCGCGAGCAGGGCCCGCCGCCCACCCGGAGCGAGCGCGAGGTGCACCAGCCGCTCGCGCCGAACGCGCCGCGCGAGCCCGAGATGCGCTCGCAGCTGCCCGCCAACGTGGGCGTGACCGGCGATCCGGCCGTGCTGTACGCCACGCCCGAGAACAACCGCAGCGTGCTGCAGGTGGCGGACCTCGCGCAGGAGCCCGACGCGGTGCGCATCGCCAAGCGCGTGCGCATCAGCGGCCTGCCCGCGTACATCGTGGCCGGCCCGGGCGGCATCGGCTATGCGGTGCGCGTGGACCTGCCGCGCGATGCGCGCGCGGTCGACACCGCGGCGGGCGTGCTGCGCGAGCTGGGCTACCGGCCCGAGATCGTGGTGGCGCCATGAATGCCGCGGCACAGCCGACCTTGCCGCACGGCTGGGCGCGTGCGCAGCGCCTCGTGGTGCAGGGCGACAGCGAGGCCATGGCGCTGGTCCTGAGCCCGAGCACGCCGAGCTGGGCGCTGGCCGAGGCGCAGCGCCAGACCGGCCTGCAGGCCTGGCACGAGGTGTCCGAGGCGGAGATGGACCTGCTGCTGTCGACGCGCTATGCCGAGGCCGGCAGCGCCGCGGCCGTGGTCGGCGCTGCCGAGTCCGAGGTCGACCTGGAGCGGCTGATGCAGGACATCCCGGCCGTGACCGATCTGCTCGACGCGCAGGACGACGCGCCCGTCATTCGCATGATCAACGCGCTGCTGGCGCAGGCCGCGCGCGACGGCGCCAGCGACGTGCATTTCGAGGCCTTCGAGACCCACTCGGTGGTGCGCTACCGCGTCGACGGCACGCTGCGCGACGTGGTCTCGCCGCGCAAGGAACTGCATGCCGCGCTGATCTCGCGCATCAAGATCATGTCGCAGCTCGACATCGCCGAGAAGCGCGTGCCGCAGGACGGGCGCATCACCCTGCGCGTGGGCGGGCGGCCGATCGACGTGCGCGTGTCGACCGTGCCGACCGTGCATGGCGAGCGCGCCGTGCTGCGCCTGCTCGAGAAGGACGCGGGTCGGCTGCAGCTCGAGCGGCTGGGGCTGGCGGGCGACACGCTGGAAGCGCTGACGCGGCTGATCCGCCAGCCGCACGGCATCGTGCTCGTGACCGGGCCGACCGGCAGCGGCAAGACCACCACGCTCTACGCCGCGCTGGGCCAGCTCGACAAGAGCGTGAGCAACATCCTCTCGGTGGAGGACCCGGTCGAGTACGACCTGCCGGGCGTCAACCAGATCCCGGTGCATGCCAAGATCGGCATGAGCTTCGGCGCCGCGCTGCGGGCCGCGCTGCGCCAGGACCCCGACAACATCATGATCGGCGAGATCCGCGACCTGGAGACCGCGCAGATCGCGGTGCAGTCCTCGCTCACGGGCCACGGCGTGCTCGCCTCGCTGCACACCAACGATTCGATCTCGGCGGTCACGCGGCTGACCGACATGGGCATCGAGCCCTTCCTGCTGTCCTCGTCGCTGCTGGGCGTGCTCGCGCAGCGGCTGGTGCGCTGCCTGTGCGTGCGCTGCAAGCGCGCCGAGACGCAGGCCGACGGCAGCACCCGCTGGGTGCCGGTGGGCTGCGGCCATTGCAACCACACCGGCTTCAAGGGCCGCACCGGCATCCACGAGCTGTTCGTCATCGACGACGAGATCCGCCGCATCATCCACGACGGCGGCAACGAGCACGCCATGCGCGAGGTGGCGCGCCGCCGCGGCATGCGCACCATGCGCGAGGACGGCCAGCGCTGGGTCGCCGCGGGCATCAGCACGCCCGAGGAGATCCTGCGCGTGACGCGCGACGACACCTAGCGCAGCACTTCCATGCCACGCTTTCACTTCGAGGCCGCCAACGCGGGCGGACAGATCCAGGCCGGCACGATGGAGGCCGAGTCGCAGCGGGCCGTGCGGCTGCAATTGCGCGAGCGCGGGCTGACCGCGCTGGGCGTGCACGAGGTGGCGGGCGGCGGAGGCTCGTGGTTCGGGCCGCGATTGAGCGCCACCGACCTGCTGTGGGCCACACGCGAACTCGCGAGCCTGCTGGGCGCGCGGCTGCCGCTGGAGTCGGCCCTGATGGCCACCATCGAGCAGGCCGAGCAGAAGGTGGTGGCCGAGGCGCTGAGCGCGGTGTGCAACCACGTGCGCGGCGGCATGCGGCTGGCCGATGCGCTGGGCGAGCGGCCGCGCGACTTTCCCGCGATCTACCGCGCGCTGATCGGCGCCGGCGAGGACTCGGGCGAGCTGGCGCGCGTAATGGAGCGGCTGGCCGACTACCTCGAGGGCCGCGACAACCTGCGCAGCAAGATGCTCACCGCCTTCATCTATCCCGGCGTGGTGGCCTTCGTCTCGGTGTGCATCGTGATCTTCCTGCTCGGCTACGTGGTGCCGCAGGTGGTCAGCGCGTTCTCGCAGGCGCGGCAGGAGCTGCCGCTGCTGACGCGCGTGATGCTGGGCGCGAGCGGCTACGTGCGCGAATGGGGATGGCTCACGGCGCTGGTGCTGGGCGCCGCTTTCGCGCTGTGGCGCTGGTCGCTGCGCGACGACGCGGCGCGGCTTCGCTGGCACGGCTTCCTG